>JAQXNV010000042.1 GCA_029098185.1 Oscillospiraceae bacterium | reverse complement strand
CCATTAGTAAATGTAGTATCAGTACCTGGATTCTGCTTCCATGTCACAAGATATTTACCGTCATTGTACTGGAATTCAACAATTTCTTCGTATGTTGCTTTTCCCGTGCCTCCACCGCTCGCAACCTTATATGCACAGTGCTGTTCAGCAGGCTGTGTGATATCTGCATCGCTTGCAACTTTTGCATCAATAGTTACACCGTTAACGGTTGTACGATTGCCACCTGCTTTTCCTGGTTCATCAACACCAGTTGCTTGGCCTGCCTGGCTCGCAGCAAAATCTGCCTGTACTTGTGACATAAGAGTAGAAGCAGAGGACTTTGCATTTGCCTCATTTGCCTGGCCGATGTAGTTCATCAGCAGCGGCACCATGACGGCGGCCAGGATGAGAATGATGACGATAACAACGATCAACTCAACCAGGGTGAAACCCTTTTTGCCGTTTTTGTGGAGTTTTTGTCTTAACTTGTTTACCATTTCGTTATTCCCCCATTTGTTCTAAAATTGTTAGGAATCATTTGTATTTTCCTACCTAACTACTAGTATAGTGCTTCTATAGAAAAATGTCAACGATTTCTTTCCAAAAAAATGCCCCGGGTCCCTGGGCCTTTCCCCTTGCGTGACCGCCGTGCCTTGCACCGTTTTCACACCTGGTGAAAGTAACCGTTTTCCCGAGTAAAATGACCTTACCTGTGCAAAAAATCTTGGACACTGTGGTTGTTTTTGGATGATGGCGCTCCCGTTCAGGGGATCCTGCTCTCCATGAGAAAAGCATATGGCTAAGGGATGCGTCACAGAACCAAATTGCCGCCACAGCCCGAGCGTTTTCTACGCTATTTTGCAAAAGTGGGCCAAAACAGACACCATCCGGCCCACTTGCCGCAAATTCGACGGACAGGACAAGTTTACTTTTTAGGATACCATGAACAGACAAAAGATGCAAGAGAAATCAAAAAATTGTCATTTAAAATGTTGCGCGATTTAAAATGATCGTCACCGATGGTCACACACGAAAAATCATCTTTTCTAACGGGGCTGGGCGCCAAAAATCCTATGTTTTTTCCATTTTAGAATTATTCTCTCCTGGCGAAAGCATGGTCTCCAGCTCTTTTGCATACACTGTTCCAGGCGGCGAGGGCGTTGCAGGAGATGAGAAGAGACAGGCGCAAAAAGCGCACCGCCTCCTTTTTGGGGGAGGGGTGCGCTGTAAAAGCTAACGTTTAGCGGAAAAGCTCACGCTATTGTCATCACGGATTTTTGATTGCAGCCTGTGCCGCAGCCAGACGGGCAACCGGCACACGATAAGGCGAGCAAGAAACGTAGTTGAGGCCTACCTTGTGGCAGAACTCTACGGAGGACGGGTCTCCGCCGTGCTCACCGCAGACGCCGAGGATCAGCTCTGGACGGGTGCTTCTGCCCAGATCTGCGGCCATCTGTACCAGCTTGCCCACGCCGTTCTGGTCGAGACGGGCAAATGGATCGGATTCGTAGATCTTGCTGTTGTAGTAGTAGTCGAGGAACTTGCCGGCATCGTCACGGCTGAAGCCAAAGGTCATCTGGGTCAGGTCGTTGGTGCCAAAGCTGAAGAACTCGGCTTCTGTAGCGATCTGATCGGCTGTGAGTGCCGCTCTTGGGATCTCGATCATGGTGCCGACCATGTATTTGAGCTCCACGCCCTCTTCCTTGATGATCTCATCTGCCACAGCGGTGACAACGTTCTTGACATACTTGAATTCCTTCACATCGCCCACCAGAGGGATCATGATCTCCGGCACGATATTGTATTCCGGATGTGCCTTATTCACATTGATGGCGGCACGGATGACAGCGGCAGTCTGCATCTGGGCGATCTCCGGATAGGAAACGGACAGACGGCAGCCACGATGACCCATCATTGGGTTGAACTCGTGGAGGCTGTCGATGACGTCTTTCAGCTCGGCGACCGGCATCTTCATATCGTCTGCCAGTTCCTGGATGTCCTCTTCCTTGGTGGGCAGGAACTCATGCAGCGGCGGATCGAGGAAACGAATGACGACCGGACGGCCTTCCATAACGGTAAAGATGCCCTCGAAGTCGCTCTGCTGATAAGGCAGCAGACGAGCCAGAGCCTTTTTCCGGTCCTCCACGTCCTTGGAGAGGATCATCTCCCGAACAGCCTTGATGCGCTCCGGATCGAAGAACATATGCTCGGTACGGCACAGACCAATGCCCTCTGCGCCAAACTTCTTGGCCTGGGCAGCGTCACGGGGATTGTCAGCGTTGGTGTAGACCTTCAGCTTTCTGGCGGCGTCAGCCCACTCCATAAAGCGGCCAAAGTCGCCGGAGATCGTTGCTTCCACGGTGGGGACAGCTTCGCCATAGATGTTGCCGGTAGAACCGTCGATGGAGATGTAGTCGCCCTCTTTGATGACGATGTCTGCCAGGGTGAACTGCTTCTTCTCGTAGTCCACGGTGATGTCGCCGCAACCGGAAACACAGCAGGTGCCCATGCCTCTGGCTACAACGGCTGCGTGAGAGGTCATACCGCCGCGGACAGTCAGGATGCCTTCGGCAGCATCCATGCCCTCGATGTCCTCCGGAGAGGTTTCCAGACGGACCAGGACGACCTTCTCGCCGTTAGCCTTCCACTTTTTGGCGTCGTCAGCCGTAAAGACGACACGGCCGCAAGCAGCGCCTGGGGAAGCTGCCAAGCCCTTGCCGATAGGCTCGGCACGCTTGAGGGCGGCTGCTGCAAACTGTGGGTGCAGCAGGGAATCCAACTGCTTCGGGTCTACACGGAGGATGGCTTCCTCTTTGGTGATCATGCCCTCGTCCACCAGGTCGACAGCGATCTTCAACGCAGCGGCAGCGGTGCGCTTGCCGTTTCTTGTCTGGAGCATATAGAGCTTGCCGTTTTCAATGGTGAACTCCATGTCCTGCATATCCCGGTAGTGGTTCTCCAGCTTGGTAGCGATGTCCACAAACTGGTCGTAAACTTCCGGCATAGTCTCGTGGAGCGATGCAATAGGCATTGGCGTGCGGATACCGGCCACAACGTCCTCGCCCTGGGCGTTAAACAGATATTCGCCGTACAGTCTCTTCTCGCCGGTGGACGGGTCACGGGTAAAGGCTACGCCTGTACCGGAGTTATCGCCGCTGTTGCCAAAGACCATGGACTGGACGTTGACTGCGGTGCCCCAGCTATAGGGGATCTCGTTCATGCGGCGGTATACGTTGGCTCTCGGGTTATCCCAGGAGCGGAACACGGCCTTGATCGCCTCCATGAGCTGTACCTTTGGATCCTGCGGGAAATCCTCGCCCTTTTCTTCTTTATAGAACGCCTTAAAGCGGACGATCAGGTCCTTCATATCGTCGGCATCCAGCTCAGTGTCCATCTCCACGCCCTTTTCGGCCTTTTTCACGTCGATGATCTCTTCAAAGCGCTTTTTGGACAGCTCCATGACCACGTCGGAGAACATCTGGATGAACCGGCGATAAGAGTCATAGGCAAACCGGGGATTGTTGGTAAACTTGGCAAATCCCTCTACGACGGTATCGTTGAGGCCCAGGTTCAGGATGGTATCCATCATGCCCGGCATGGACGCTCTGGCGCCGGAACGGACGGAAACCAGCAGCGGATTTTCCACATCGCCAAACTTTTTGCCGCAGATCTCCTCCATCTTGGCCAGATATTCATAGATCTGTGCTTCGATCTCCGCATTGATCTGGCGGCCATCTTCATAATACTGGGTGCAGGCCTCTGTAGAAATGGTGAAGCCCTGCGGCACTGGCATGCCCAGATTTGTCATTTCAGCAAGGTTCGCGCCCTTGCCGCCGAGCAGCTCCCGCATATTGCCGTTGCCCTCGGAAAATAAATAAACATACTTGTGACCCATTGACATTACCTCCCTAGATCTTTTCATAAAGAAATGGTTGTTTCCTCTTTCGCCGGACGCATCCGCTTTGGATCGATGCTCTCGGTGATTGTTTCATTATAGCAAACTTTTACCACAAATTCCATGGTTTCCAAAAGAAAAACAGAACTTTTTCCGAATAATTTCGCACAATTTTTCCACCTGGTACTTTTTTTCGACAAATTTGCAAATATGACTTGCAAAAGCCACCGGATATTGCGATAATATAAGCAGGTATTCTCATTTCAACCGGGAACCTTTTACACGGAAGGAATGCCCCAAAACAGAGTGATAAGCGAGGAAAAATCTATGCTGCAACAGAATGCATCGACCTGCGCGGTCATCCTGGCCGCCGGCGAGGGCAAACGGATGAAATCCAACCATCCCAAGGTCCTCTCTAAGGTGCTGTTCAAGCCCATGCTCCGCTGGGTCCTGGACGCCGTCTGTGACGCCGGCGTCCAGAAGCTATGCGTCGTCACCGGCTTTCGACATGAAGAAGTGGAAAGCTATCTCCAAAGCGCCCAGACAGAGCTTGCGGACGTTTATCTGACTACCGCCCTGCAAACCGAGCGCAAAGGCACCGGTCACGCCGTGATGATGGCCGAGGAATTCCTGAAGGAGAACCAGGGCGGCCATGTGCTGATCCTCAGCGGTGACGCGCCCTTTTTGTCGCCGGAGCTGATCCAGGACGCCCTTTCTCTTCACCGGGAAAACGGCAACGCCGCCACGGTCATCTCGGCGGTGCTGGAGGATCCCTTCGGCTACGGGCGCATCGTTCGGGACCCAAAGACGGGACTGCTCTCTTCCATTGTGGAGGAAAAGGACGCTTCCCAGGAAACGAAGAAGATCAAAGAAGTCAATTCCGGCGCCTACTGGTTCGCCATCGACGATCTGCTGTCGGTCCTGCATCAAATTTCCAATGACAACGCTCAGGGGGAATATTATCTGCCCGACGCGATTAAGCTATTATTGGAAAGCGGCAAAAAGGTGGATGGCTTCCAGACAACAGACGCCACCACGGTGCTGGGCGCCAACGACTGCCTCCAGCTCAACCAGCTCAACGCCATTGCCCGGAGCCGCATCTTAGACCAGCTCATGGCTGAGGGAACAGAGATTCCCTGCCGGGACGGCGTTATCATTGGCCCGGATGTGACGGTGGGCAGCCATGTGACCATCCTGCCCTCCACCATCCTGACGGGCAGGACCGTTATCGGCAGCGCCTGCACCATCGGGCCCAATGTATCGCTGGACAGCGTTTCGGTGGCCGACGGCGTGACGGTGCGGTTTTTCTGTGCCGACCACAGTCGTGTTGCGGCATCGCCGCCGCCCTTCACCGCTGGGTGATTGGACGAACACTTTCAGATTTAGGAAAAAATTACGGAGAAATTCAGGGGGATTTTTAAAATGCAAAGTAATCACAATCAATTTCACGGTAAGGATATTAAGATTTTCGCCGCCAATGCCAACCAGACCATGGCAAAGCAGATCGCTCAATGTCTGAACATCGACCTGGGCAAGTCTGATGTGACCTGCTTCAGCGACGGCGAGATCTCTGTTTCCGTCCTGGAGTCCGTCCGCGGCTCTGACTGCTTTATTGTTCAGTCCACCTGCGCCCCGGTCAACGACAATCTGATGGAGCTGCTCCTGATGATGGACGCCTTTAAGCGCGCTTCCGCCGCCAGAATCACCGCCGTTATCCCATACTTCGGCTACGCCCGCCAGGACAGAAAAGCTAAGGCCAGAGATCCGATCTCCGCAAAGCTGGTGGCAGATCTCATCACCACAGCCGGCGCTGACCGTGTATTGAGCATGGACCTCCATGTGCCGCAGCTCCAGGGCTTCTTTGATATTCCGGTAGATCACCTGCTGGGCGCCCCAATGCTGGCCGCTTACTTCAAAAAGAAGATCGAGGATGCAGGCGAAAACGTCAACGACTACGTTGTCGTCTCCCCAGACCTGGGTTCTGTGACCCGTGCCAGAAGCTTTGCTTCCAAGATCGGCTGTCCGCTGGCCATCGTCGACAAGCGCCGTCAGAAAGCCAACGTTTCTGAGGTCATGAACATCATCGGCGACGTCCGGGGCAAGAAGGTCATCCTGGTCGACGACATGATCGATACTGCCGGCACCCTGTGCAACTCCGCTGCCGCTATCTTGGAAAAGGGCGGCGCTCTGGAGGTTCGTGCCTGCGCTACCCACGGCGTTCTGTCCGGCCCGGCCATCGAGCGTTTGACCGCTTCCGCCATCAAGGAAGTCGTCCTGCTGGATACCATCCCCCTGCCGGAAGAAAAGAAGATCGACAAGATCACCGTACTGCCGGTCGCACCGCTCTTTGCAGAAGCCATCGGCCGCATCTATACAGACAAGCCGGTTTCCTCCATGTTTGAGGGCTAATTGAACAAGAAAAATGACAGGCGGGATGGGCAACTATCCCGCCCTTTTTGAGGTGTACTATGTTTCATTTGTTTCACAAGCACACAGCTCCGGCCGCTGCGCCGGTGGAAGCCATTGTTGTCGGTCTGGGCAATCCCGGCCGCCAGTACGAGGACACCCGTCATAATGCCGGGTTTTTCGTCCTCGATACACTGGCCGACAAGTTAAATGTCAAGATCGACCGGCTCAAATTCAAGGGCCTCACCTGCACTACGGTCATCAACGGCAAAGGCGTTTTGCTCCTCAAGCCGTCCACCTACATGAACCGCAGCGGCGAATCGGTCCGGGAAGCCATGCAGTTTTATAAGCTCCCCCCCGAAAAGGTCCTCATCGTCTATGACGATATTTCTCTGGAGCCGGGCCGGCTGCGCATCCGCCGCAAGGGCAGCGATGGCGGCCACAACGGCATGAAGAATATCATCTATCTCACGGGGAAAGATACCTTTCCAAGGATCAAGATGGGCGTCGGCGCCAAACCCAATCCCAACTGGGATCTGGGTGACTGGGTGCTGTCCAAATTTACCCAAAAGGAAGGCCAGGCCCTGGAAGCTGCTGCCGACAATGCCTGCTGCGCCATCGCCCTAATGCTGGAGGGCAAAGATCAGGAAGCCATGAACAAATATAATTCCTAAATGAGAACAGGAGCCGCCATGCATTTTCTGTTACAACAATTACCTACGCTGCCACAATTTCAAACATTGGACC
The DNA here is from genome assembly GCA_029098185.1 of Oscillospiraceae bacterium. Lineage (GTDB taxonomy): Bacteria > Bacillota > Clostridia > Oscillospirales > Acutalibacteraceae > UMGS1071. Next base: position 9,333 of record JAQXNV010000042.1, on the reverse strand, counting down.
ACGCGGTGAAAGCCGGTCTGACCCCAGCTCTGGCCACCGGTCTTTCCGGTATCCACAAAGCGCTGCTTTGTGCCGGACTGCTGTGCCACAACGAGAACTGTCCCTCTGCCCTGCTCCTTTGCGGCGATGAAGCCGAGGCTCAGCGCCTTTATGACGATCTCAATGCCTTCGGTGTTTCCGCCCTGTTTTATCCGGCGAGAGACTTTAATTTTCGGGACATCGACAGCGTTTCCAGAGAGTATGAGCATCAGCGCTTACAGGTGCTGTCCCGTCTGCTCAGTGGGGAATGCCAATGTGTTGTTGCCTGTATCGACGGCGCTTTGCAGTACACCATCCCGCCAAAGGAGTTGCAATGCCGCACGCTCCCGCTCACCGTCGGGCAGGAGATCGCCATGGAGGAGATCGTGGAAACGCTGGTGCGCTGCGGCTATGAGCGGGCCGAGCAGATCGATGGAACGGGACAGTTTTCCGTCCGGGGCGGCATCCTCGATTTCTTTCCGCCGGACCATCAACTGCCGGTGCGGCTGGAATTTTGGGGCGACACCATTGATAGTATGACCGATTTTGACCTGACGACACAGCGCCGGGTCGAGCCGCTCCAAAGCGTTTGGATCTCGCCGTCGTCGGAGGTGTTGATCGCAGAGCCGGAAGTGCTGGCCAAAAAGCTGGAACAGCTTGCCGCTTCTCTCCGGGGCAAGCAGGCCCCAAAAGCAAAAGCGCATCTGCTGTCCTGCGTAGAAAAGCTGCAGCAAAATGTCCGGCTGTCCTGCGTTGATACTTTCCTCCCTCTGCTCTATCCCAACACAGCGACGCTTTTCGATTATTTCCCCGCCCAGTCGCTGGTGTTTTTCTCCGATGAGCAAAAACAGAAAGAACGGCTGCGGAACAACCAATGGCAATGGAGCGAGGACTGCAAGGATCTGCTGGAGGAAGGCGTGCTCTGCCGGGGACTGACCACCTTTAGCGAGGACTGGACCTATGCCTTATCCCAGGGCCAGCGCCGCTGCCTCATTTTCCTCGACGCCTTTGCCCGGGGCAGCAGCTCTCTGCCGCTCAAAACGCTGGTCAACATCAACGCCCGGCAGCTATCGCCCTGGAGCGGCAGCGTGACGCTGCTGTGTGAGGATCTGGAAAGTATGCTGGCCGGACATAACCGGTGCGTCCTGCTGGCCGGCAACGAAAAAGCCGCCAACAATCTCACCATGGACCTGCAAAACAAAGGGCTGCCCGCCATTTATGCCGATTCGCCCACTACGCTGGCACCCAATACCGTCACAGTGACCAGCGGGGTGCTGTCTGCCGGCTTCGAGCTGCCGGAAATGAAGCTGTCGGTCATCACCTATCGCCATGCGCCCCATGTTGCTTCTCCCCGAAAGACCCAAAAAGCAAAACACACCCAGGCCCTTTACAGTCTGTCCGATCTAACGCCGGGAGATTATGTTGTCCACACCACCCACGGCGTCGGCATTTTTCAGGGCATCCACAAGATCGAGATGCAGGGTATCACCAAGGATTACATCAAAGTCCAATATGCCAAAAAAGATACCCTTTATGTTCCCGTTACCCAACTGGACATGGTGGCAAAATACATCGGTCCCCGGGAAGACTCTCTCGTTAAGCTGAACAAATTGGGCTCCAACGATTGGCAGAAATCAAAAGCCCGGGTCCGCACCGCCGTTAAAGACATGGCTAAGGAGCTCATCAAGCTCTACGCCGCTCGGATGAACGCTAAGGGTCACGCTTTTTCTCCCGACACCGAATACCAGCGGGATTTTGAGTCCCACTTTCCGTACGAGGAGACCAGCGACCAGTTGCGGTGCATTCAGGAGATCAAAGGGGACATGGAAGCTACTGCACCTATGGACCGGCTGCTCTGCGGCGACGTAGGCTTCGGCAAAACGGAGGTGGCGCTGCGGGCGGCGTTTAAGTGCGTCAGCGATTCTCTCCAGTGCGCCATATTGGTGCCCACCACCATCCTCGCTTGGCAGCATTACCAAACGCTGTGCAAGCGGATGGAAGATTTCCCCGTAAACATCGAGCTGTTATCCCGGTTCCGCACGCCAAAACAGCAAGCGGAAATCCTCAAAAAGCTGGAGCGGGGCGAAATAGATATTGTGGTGGGCACGCACCGGCTGGTATCTAAAGATGTGAAATTCCGCCGTCTGGGCCTGGTCATCATCGACGAGGAGCAGCGGTTCGGCGTGGCCCAGAAGGAAAAGCTCAAAACCATGTGCAAAAACATCGATGTGCTGACGCTTTCCGCCACGCCCATTCCCCGGACGCTGAACATGGCCTTGTCCGGCATCCGGGATATGTCGATCATTGAGGAAGCACCCCAGGACCGTCATCCGGTACAGACCTATGTGCTGGAATACGACAAGGGCATCCTTTGCGACGCCATCCGCAAGGAGCTGCGCCGGGGCGGTCAGGTGTATTATCTGCACAATAACGTGGAAACCATCGAGCAGACTGCCGCCGCTTTACAGGAAGCCATTCCGGAAGCGGTCATCGGTGTGGCCCACGGCAAGATGAACGAAGCCCAGCTTTCCGAAGTCTGGCGCAAGCTGCTGGAACAGGAGATCGATGTGCTGGTCTGTACCACGATCATTGAGACCGGCGTGGATATTCCCAACGCCAACACCCTCATCATCGAAAATGCCGACCGCATGGGCCTTTCCCAACTCCACCAGATCCGGGGCCGGGTAGGTCGTTCCTCCCGCCGGGCTTACGCCTATCTCACCTTCCAGCGAAGCAAGGTCCTGTCGGAGATCGCGCAAAAGCGGCTTACCGCCATCCGAGAGTTTACGGAGTTCGGTTCTGGCTTTAAGATCGCTATGCGGGACCTGGAGATCCGGGGCGCCGGCAACATCCTGGGCGGCGAACAGCACGGCCACATGGAATCTGTGGGCTACGATCTATATTTAAAGCTGCTGGCTGAGGCCATCCAGGCGGAAAAAGGTGAGGAGGTCCAGATGGCTGACGAGGAATGCCTGGTGGACGTACAGATGGAAGCCCACATCCCCGAGTGGTACATCAGTAGTCTGACCCAGCGTTTGGAGATCTATCGCCGCATTGCGGACATTCGCAGCGAGGAGGACGCCCTGGATGTGACTGATGAGCTGACCGACCGGTTCGGCAAGGTGCCGGAAGCGGTAAAAGGACTCATCGAGGTAGCGCTGCTGCGGAACATGGCTGCCGCCCTGCACATTTTGGAAGTTAAACAGCAGGGCGATGCGCTGCTGCTTTACCCGGCCAAGGTAGACATGGCCCAGGTGGAAAAGCTCATCAAGGCGCTGCACGGACGCGTCTCCCTCAGCACCGGCGCAAAATCCTTTATTCGGGTGCGTATGCGCAAGGACAGCAAGCCTCTGCCCTATCTGCGGGAGCTGCTGACGATTTTGTCCAACTAAAAAAAGAACGCCCAAAAAGGCGTCCCCCCCCAGTTTGTCGTCGGAGAAACCTCCGGCGATTTTTTATTTTGCAATGGCATCGAAAGCACGGGCCTTTAAGGCAAAGATGCGCTGTTCCCGGTCCTCGGCGCCAAAAACGCTGGTGCCTGCCACACAGCAGTCCACGCCAGCTTTGGCCGCTTCTGCAATGGTATCCAGATTGATGCCGCCGTCTACCTGTACCAGCAGCTCCGGCGCTTTTGCCTTCAGCGCCCGGACTTTTTCCAGCATATCGCCCATAAAGCTCTGGCCGCCAAATCCCGGCTCAACCGTCATGACCAGCACCATGTACAGCTTATCCAGATACGGGTACACCGTTTGGATGGGCGTTCCCGGCTTCACTGCCAAGGCCGGTTTCGCTCCGCCGGCAGCGATCAGGTCAATGGTCTTGTCGATGTCCGGCTCAGCCTCCACATGAAAGGAAATAATGTCCGCGCCCGCCTTTAAAAAGTTCTCGATGTACCGGCTGGGCCGGTCGATCATCAGGTGAACGTCAAAGGGCTGGTTGGAAAATCCCCGCACCATTTTGATGACCGGCGGGCCAAAGGTCAGGTTGGGCACAAAATGGCCGTCCATCACATCCAGATGGATCCAGTCCGCTCCCGCTTGTGTGATCTCTTCAATTTCCGTTCCCAGCTTCGCAAAGTCCGCTGACAGCACTGATGGCGCAATCTGCATAATCTGATTCCTCCGCTCTATAGTCTGCTTCTATTGTACCGAATCTTGTCACAACTTGCAACCGCCAATTTTTGCGCTGTCCCCCAAAAAGTAGAAAAGCGCCCCAAACGGAGCGCTTTCCTGAAAATCAGGCACGGCGGAATGCCTTTTTGGACATCCCGCAGATGGGGCAGACCCAGTCATCGGGCAGATCCTCAAAGGCCACATCCGTAGCCACATATTGATAGCCGCAGACGGTGCAGATGAATTTCTCTCCCGCAAAATCGTTTGGCTGTGGTTCCGGCGCTTCGTAGGTCGGCGCATTTTTCGGCGCGGCACCCTTGATGACTTTGTGGTAATAATCGTAGGTCATGGGCGCACCCTGCATCTTTTCGCTGCCGGCAACGACCTCTGCCAGATATACCGTATGGGTCGGTGTTTCCATTCGGTCTACCACCTTGCACAAAAACCAACAGCAGCAGTTTTCCTTGATGACCGGCACGCCTTCGGCCAGCATCTTGTGGCGGACATTCTGGAGCTTATCGTTGTCCCGGCCGGAGCTGAAGCCCAAGGCGCCGATGACGGTGCCAGGGGTATCCTCCGACAGCACCGAAACGGTGAACAGACCGTTTTTCTCAATGCAGTCGTGGCTGTAATTGTCTCGGTTCATGCTCAGTGCGATCTGCTTTGGGTCAGAGGTGATCTGAAATACCGTATTGACGATACAAGCAGAGCCTTTTTCACCGTCGGATACGCCAATGGCGTACATACCATAGGATAAGTTGCGCAAAATTTTTGGATTCATCTGTGCCATCTCCTTGTATTTCTTTTTAATGGTTGCCCAGTAGGCTGCAAAGGATTGTTCATTTTTATTATCGCCGTATTCATAGTATACCCGGTCCCGCAGTGCATCCGGCAGATATTGCTGCTGGACCCAATGATGGGGGAAATCGTGAGCGTACTGATAATGCTGGCCCTTTACCGCTTGATCGGCGCCGTCATAGTGCTTATTTTGGAGCTGTCGGGGAATGGGCCCGGTCCGTCCTGCCTGCACGTCGGCCATGGCGGCATTGATGGCTTTGTAGGCCGAGTTGGACTTTGGCGCATTGCACACCAGTACCACGGCATCAGCCAGGGGGATCCGGGCTTCCGGCAGTCCCACTTGCAGGGCGATGTCCACTGCCGACTTGACAATGGGCAGGATCTGCGGCCAGGCAAGGCCGACGTCCTCACAGGCACAGACCAGCAGCCGCCGGCAGGCCGAGGGCAGATCGCCGGCTTCCAGCAACCGGGCCAGGTAATGGAGGGCGGCGTCAGGATCGGAACCACGCATAGATTTTTGGTAAGCGGAAACGATGTCGTAGTGGTCATCGCCGTCCCGGTCATAGCGCATAGCGCTTTTCTGGGTCAGCTCCTGGGCAAGAGAAAGGGGAATCGTGTCGTCCTTCCGGCTGCCGCTGAGGGCCAGCACGCACAGTTCCACTGCATTGATGGCCTTGCGGACATCGCCGCCGCAGGACGAAGCAATGAGGGACGACACGCCGTCCTCCAGATGGTAACGCATCCCCCGCTCCTCCCCCAGAACGCGAAATCCCCGCAAAACAGCTTTTTCGATCTCAGATGGCTCTACCGGTTTAAACTCAAAGACGGTGGACCGGCTGAGGATAGCGTTATACACATAAAAATAGGGGTTCTCCGTAGTGGATGCAATGAGGGTGATCTGCCCCGTCTCGATAAATTCCAGCAGCGTTTGCTGCTGCTTTTTGTTGAGATACTGGATCTCATCCAGATAGAGCAAAACGCCGTTGACCGCCTCCAGTGTATCGAGGCTTTGATAGATCTCCCGGATGTCCGATGTGGAAGCGGTGGTGCCATTGAGCTTCCACAGTTTTTTCTTCGTCCGGCGGGCGATCATAGAGGCCAGCGTTGTTTTGCCCACGCCGGGCGGCCCATAAAAAATCAAGTTGGGGATCTCACCGGACTCGATGATCTGCCGCAGCGCTTTGCCCGGCGCCAGCAAATGCTGCTGTCCCACCATATCGTCCAGCGTTTGAGGCCGAAGCCGATCTGCCAGGGGAGCTGTCATAGGATCACCGCCTTTCGAAAAAAGAGAAGAGACAAAATTTGGCAGACACCCTGCCTGCCAAATCCATTTTTATTGATACAGTGGGTGACGGTTGCAAATATCTGTTACCATTGCTCGAATCTTGTCGGCACTGTTGTCGAAATCATTGATAGCCAAAGCAATGCACTCGGCTACAATGTCCATGTCCTCTACAGTCAATCCACGGGTAGTGACGGCCGGTGTGCCCAGACGGACGCCGCTGGTCACGAAGGGGCTGCGCTGCTCGTTGGGGACTGTGTTCTTGTTGGCGGTGATATACACCTCGTCGAGACGGTGCTCCAGCTCCTTACCGGTCAGCTCCATGCCGCTGAGGTCAATGAGCATCAGGTGGTTGTCGGTGCCGCCGGAAACCAGCTTGACGCCCCGATTCATCAGACCGTTGGCCAGTGCCTGCGCATTTTCTACCACGCGCTTGCCGTATTCTTTAAACTCTGGCTTCAGCGCCTCGCCCAGGCAGACTGCCTTTGCGGCGATAACGTGCATCAGCGGGCCGCCCTGGATACCGGGGAAGATGGCCTTATCGATGGCCTTTGCCAGGGATTCCTTGCAGAGGATCAGACCGCCTCTTGGACCACGAAGGGTCTTGTGGGTGGTGGTGGTCACGACGTCTGCATAAGGTACTGGATTGGGATGAACGCCTGCGGCGACCAGGCCGGCGATATGGGCCATATCCACCATGAAATATGCGCCGACTTCGTCAGCGATCTCACGGAAACGGGCAAAGTCGATGACTCTGGAATAAGCGCTGGCACCGGCAACGATCAGCTTCGGCTTGCACTGTCTGGCAGTTTCGGCCAACTTATCGTAGTCGATGCGGTGGGTCACTGGATCTACGCCGTAAGCCACAAAATTGTAGTAGCTGCCGGACATATTTACCGGAGAACCATGGGTCAGGTGGCCGCCTTCTGCCAGATTCATGCCCATAACGGTATCGCCGGGCTTGATCAGCGCAAAGTACACTGCCATATTGGCCTGTGCGCCGGAGTGGGGCTGCACATTGGCGTGCTCTGCCCCAAACAGCTCGCAGGCACGTTCTCTGGCGATATTCTCCACTACGTCTACGTGCTCGCAGCCGCCATAGTACCGCTTGCCCGGATAGCCTTCTGCGTATTTATTGGTCAGGACGCTACCCATGGCCGCCATCACTGCCGGAGAAACGGTGTTCTCCGAAGCGATCAGCTCCAGGTTCCGGCGCTGACGCTTCAGCTCATCGTGCATGGCCGCGCCCACATCTGGGTCATAGTTCGTCACAAAACCAATGGTGTCCATCATATCTTGATACATTCCTGAACTCTCCCTACTTTTCAAAACATTATACTGTTATTATACACTAAAACCAGCCAATATGGCAACCGTTTGTTCCCATTTGTTTTTTCACTTTGTGACAAACACACCAATTCCATGACGATGAGCCGGTTTTTTCGGAGAATCCTATCTATTGCGAGAAAAATATGCTACAATAAGGCAGGAGGGATCATCATGACAAAAAAACAACGGGCCTTAGCGGCCGTCAACGCATTAAAAGAAGAATATCCGGACGCTGCCTGTTCGCTGACCTACAGCAATCCTCTGGAGCTGTTGATCGCCACCCGGCTGTCCGCCCAATGTACCGATGCCAGAGTAAATCTGGTAACGCCAGCACTGTTTGCACGGTTCCCCACGCTGGACGATTATGTCAACGGCAGTGAAGCGGAAATTGCAGAGCTGATTCGTTCCTGCGGGCTGTATAAAACGAAGGCCCGGGATATTTACGCCATGTGCCAGAAATTAAAGACGGAGTATAATGGCGTGATCCCCGACACGGTAGAGGAACTGACGAAGCTCCCCGGCGTAGGGCGAAAGACAGCCAATCTGATCGTCGGCGATATTTATCATAAGCCGGCTGTGGTGACAGACACCCATTGCATCCGCATCACCAATAAGTTGGGACTCACCGACAGTAAGATACCCGTCACCGTGGAAAAGGAACTGCGGGCCATTTTGCCCCCGGAGGAATCCAATGACTTTTGTCACCGGCTGGTGCTGCATGGCAGAGCTGTTTGTGACGCGCGAAACCCGAAATGTGACCTTTGCTGCATGAAGGAATTCTGCAAAACAGCCATCGCTGCTTCCAAAAAGAAACCGGCAAAAACGACAAAGAAAAGCTAACAAAAAAAGCCGTCCTTTTGGGCGGCTTTTGCAATAATTTTAGTAGTTTGTGGCTTTTCGCTCAAAATAGCTCCGAGCAACGCCGCACACCGGACAGGCGGCTGGCGGCTGGGCGCCAACAAAAACATGGCCGCAGTTGCGGCAGACCCAAACCGTTTCCGGCGTCCCGGAAAAAACAGTGCCCCGATCCAAATTGGCGATCAGCTTATTGTACCGTTCCTCGTGGCTTTTTTCGATCTTTGCGATCTGCTCCATCTTGGAGGCGATCTCCAGAAAGCCCTCTGCTTTGGCCTCTTCTGCAAACTGCTTGTACATCTCGGACCACTCAAAGTGCTCGCCGCCAGCGGCATCCTGCAAGTTTCCTTTTGTGCCGGAAAGGTCGCCGCCATGGAGATAACTGAGCCAGATCTCTGCGTGTTCCTTCTCATTTTTCGCCGTTTCATCGAAAATGGCGCCGATCTGCTCATATCCCTCCTGCCTGGCCGACGCGCCGTAGAGCGTGTATTTGGTATAAGCCATGCTTTCGCCTTCCACAGCCGCCATCAGATTGGCTTCTGTTCTACTGCCTTTCAGTTCCATAGACATTCCACCTTTTCTTTTTTGATAGTATGGGAAAAAGGTGGGGATTTATACGGTGACAAAATAGGCGTAAATAGAAAAAATCCCAAGCAGATAACTGCCTGGGATGACATTTTGGTGGGCCCTCAGGGACTCGAACCCTGGACCATCCGGTTATGAGCCGGAAGCTCTAACCAACTGAGCTAAAGGCCCTTTGCAAAAACCCCCCGTCAACCACGACTGGGGGTTTTCCTTTGGCTCCCCAAGTTGGACTCGAACCAACGACCCTGCGGTTAACAGCCGCATGCTCTACCGGCTGAGCTATTGAGGAATATAAAAAAGTTGGCATCTACCTATTTTCCCGGGCCGTCTCCAGCCAAGTATCTTCGGCACCAA
>JAQXNV010000041.1 GCA_029098185.1 Oscillospiraceae bacterium | reverse complement strand
CCACTTGCAGGTGTAACTACAACAGCATAGAGTTTTTTGTCCTTCAATGGTTCAACCGGATTTCCAAAATTGTATGTTGAAGTAAGGTCAACAAAGTTTACCTTGCCGCCCACTGCTTCTTGATAAATGTAAGGAGTGGCCTCTCCACCTTCAATACCATATGGCGTTGTATCATCTGCATCTACTCTTGTTACTTCCAATTTTGTGGTTACCTCTGGATCCACTGCGATAGTACCAGAAGTTGCAAAAGCCGTAGTAGCGGTAGCAGCCACAGAGGTTGTTGCCAGCATCATAGCAGCCATAATCGCAATCAATTTCTTGGATTTGTTTCTCATGTCTTAAATTCTCCTTTAGTGTTTTCTAATTTGTGTTAACGATTTCTGCGACACGGCAGATTTGGATTGTTCTTCTCACAACAATGTAGAGCTTTCGGCAAAAAAATCCCCAATCTATGCCGTTTTTTGCGAAAAACAGCCGCAATTTAACGCATTTGTATCTCATTTGCTATAATAGAACAATATTTTTTACAAAGGAGAAACAAAAAATGGCTTCAATAAAACGCAGAGACAACAAAGGCAGAATTTTGAACATTGGAGAAAGTCAAATGGGGGATGGCCGTTATCGATTCCAGTATACCGACGGCCGAGGCAAACGCCACGCACTCTATAGCTGGCGCCTGGTGGAAACAGACAAGATGGCTGTGGGAAAGCGGTTGGACCGCAGCTTGCGGGAAAAGATCCGACAAGTGCAGCGAGATCTGGATGACGGGTTGTGCATCGCCGACGGCAACAAGCTGACCCTCAACGACTTATTCCAGCGATACATGGCGGGCAAATGTGAACTGAAGCAGTCCACCCGCACCAATTATTTTTATATGTACCGCCACTGTGTAGAAGAGGAACTGGGCAAACGGAAGATCGCGTCCATCAAATATTCGGATGTCAAAACCTATTATGACTATTTGATCCGGGATCGGGGAATGAAGCCCAACAGCGTAGAGCTGATCAACACCATTCTCCACCCGGTATTCACCATGGCCATGCGGGATGGATATATCCGTACGAATCCCACAGACGGCGTCGTGGGGGAGATCAAGAAAAGTCACTGCTGGGAAAAACCAAAACGTCACGCCTTGACCATGGAAGAACAGTCGGCGTTTATCCAGTACATTTCCCACTCATCTCGATTTCAGCATTGGCTGCCGTTGTTCACGGTATTTTTGGGGACAGGCTGTCGTGTGGGCGAATTGATCGGTCTGCGCTGGCAGGACTGCGATTTTAAAAACAGGAGCATCAGCATCAACCACAACATGACCTATCGGCAGCAGGAAAACGGCAAATGTATCATGCGGGTCACAACGCCCAAAACCAGTGCAGGCATCCGGACGATCCCCATGCTGGAGGAAGTGCGTCTGGCACTGCTCAAAGAGAAACAGCAGCAGCTTCTGCGAGGCGGCTGGGAAGATACGGAGATCGACGGCTACCATGGCTTTATTTTCACCAACCGCAACGGCTACGTTCATAACCCTGTGACGATCAACAAGGCCATCAAAAGCATTTACACCGCGTACAATCGGGAAGAACAGGAGGCGGCCGCCCGGGAGAACCGTATGCCCCAATATATTCGACATTTTTCGGCCCACAATCTGCGCCACACCTTTTGCACTCGTTTTTGCGAGAACGAGACGAACATCAAAGTCATCCAGGTGATCATGGGCCATAGCGACATCAGCACGACCATGAACATTTATGCGGAGGTCACGGAAAATCGCAAAAAGCAGTCCTTTGAAAACCTGGAGGGCAAGATCAAGATCTCGTGAAAACAGGGCTGATCTTGTCGAAAAAAAGGGCAAAATTTTTATCTCGATTTTATCTCATTTCTGTATTTGTGAGATAAAATGGAACAACATAAGGTTTCTTCCTCGCAAAAACGGTCAAAAACAAAGAGCAAAGGGGGAAGGACTAGGGGCGTGCTCAGAAAAAAGTGGCGCTAAGATCCTTTTTAAGGCGAGAAATGCTGGTTTAAGGGAAAACATATCCTTTAGAGATAAAAATGCAGCAGAATGGCTCTAAACGATAAACAGCGCTATTTTTAGGAAAACACAATAGTAATTCCCTGCGTTTTGGAGAGAAAACAGGGGAGAAACCGTTGCAACAGTAAATTTTCTGAACGAGCGAAACAAATCTGAACACAAACAAAAATTCCCGGCACCAATCATTGCGATTGAAGCCGGGAATGTTATTTTTGATCTTCTTTTTGGTTTTCGTCCTTATTTAATGACGCGGACAAAGATGACACCCTCTACAGCCTGGATGGCGGAAACGATGTCGTCGCCGATGTCGCCGTTGACATCGATCAGTGCGTAAGCAAGGTCTTTCTTGGACTTGCTCTGCATATTCTCAATATTGAGGCCCTTATCTGCAAACTGTGCGGTCAGTGGGCTGAGGATATTCGGGATGTTCTTGTGGAGGATGCAGATTCTGCTGCCTTCCTCACGAGCCATGGAGCAGTTCGGGAAGTTGACAGAGTTGGTGATGTTGCCGTTTTCCAGATAATCTTTCAGCTCGTCTGCAGCCATAGAAGCGCAGTTGTCCTCAGATTCCGGTGTGGAAGCGCCCAGGTGTGGGATCGCAACAACGTTCTCTACGCCCAGCAGATCATCGTTGGCAAAGTCTGTGACATAAGAAGCGACCTTGCCTTCGCCCAGAGCAGCGATGATGTCAGCGGTGTTGACCAGGTCGCCGCGGGCAAAGTTGACGATGCGGACACAATCTTTCATCTTTGCAATGGATTCTGCGTTGACCATGTTCTTGGTGTCCGGTGTAGACGGAACGTGCAGAGTGATGTAGTCGGCAGCAGCGTAGATCTCATCGAGAGTCGCAACGGTCTTTACGCCGCGCTCCAGGTTCAGCGCAGCCTGCACGGACAGGAAGGGATCATAGCCCACAACATCCATGCCAAGGCGCAGAGCGGCATTGGCAACGAGAGCGCCGATAGCACCCAGACCGACAACGCCCAGTGTCTTGCCTTTGATCTCCGGGCCGACAAAGTTGGACTTGCCTTTTTCGACCATCTTGCTGACTTCCGCGCCGTTACCCTTGAGGGAATTTGCCCACTGGATGCCGGGAACGATCTTCCGGGAAGCCAGGAGCAGGCCGGCCAGAACCAGCTCTTTTACCGCGTTGGCGTTGGCGCCTGGGGTGTTGAATACAACGATGCCCTGCTCGCTGCAGCGGTCGATCGGAATATTGTTGGTGCCGGCGCCGGCTCTTGCGATAGCCAGCAGGTTGTCGTTGAACTCCATGTCGTGCATAGCGGCGGAGCGGACCATGATGGCGTCCGGATTAGCGATGTCTGTGCCGACATTGTAGTTGTCGCCAAAGCGGCTGGTGCCGACCTTGGAGATCTTATTTAAGCAGTTGATTTGAAACATGATGATTCACCTATTCTTTTCTATAAATAATTACAGGTTGTTCTGCTCGAATTCCTTCATGAACTCGACCAGCTTCTCAACGCCTTCCATAGGCATTGCGTTGTAGATGGAAGCGCGCATACCGCCAACGGTACGGTGGCCCTTGATGTTGACGAAATCATGCTCGGTCGCCTCCTTGATGAACGTGGCGTCCAGATCGGCGTCGCCGGTGACGAATGGTACGTTCATGATAGAACGGTCCTCTGGTACGACGGTACCCTTAAACAGCTTGGAGCTGTCGAGGAAATCGTAGAGGATCTTGGCCTTTTTCTCGTTGATCGCCTTCATGTTCTCCAGACCGCCGATGTCGTTCTTGATCCACTCCAGCACCAGCTTGCAGATGTAGATCGCATAGCAGGGCGGTGTGTTGTAGAGGGAGTTGTTTTCGGCATGGGTGCGGTAATCGAACATGGTCGGTGTTTTCTCCATCGGCTCGCCGATCAGGTCCTCGCGGATGATGACGACAGTCAGACCGGCAGGGCCCATGTTCTTCTGTGCGCCGGCGTAGAGCAGGCCAAACTTGGAAACGTCGATGGGCTCGCTGAGGATGCAGGAGGAAACGTCTGCTACCAGGGGAACGTCACCGGTCTCTGGCAGGGTGTGATACTTTGTGCCGTAGATGGTGTTGTTCAGGCAGATGTGGAAGTAGTCCGCATCCTTGGAGAAGGTAGCGGGATCCAGCTTTGGGATGTATGTAAAGGTCTTGTCCTTGGAGGAAGCAACGATGTTGGCTTCGCCGTAACGGGCAGCCTCTTTTTGCGCTTTGGTGGCCCACTGACCGGTAATGACAAAGTCGGCCTTGCCGTTTTTGGTCATCAGGTTCATCGGGATCATGGAGAACTGGGAGGAAGCGCCGCCCTGGAGGAACAGGACCTTGTAGTTGTCCGGAATGTTCATGACTTCGCGGAGCAGGCTCTCGCAGGACTTGATGATGGAATCGTACACCTTAGAGCGGTGAGACATTTCCATAACGGATTGGCCGCTGCCCTGATAGTCGAGCATTTCGTCTGCTGCGATCTTGAGTACCTTTTCAGGCAAAATGGATGGACCGGCGGAAAAGTTGTAAACACGTTTCATTGTGAAGTTACCCCCAAAAAATGATTGATAATGGTTCCGCAGTGCGGCACAAAGCGCCGACGAGGCCGCATTGCGATATTACTTTTATTATATGCCCTCGTTAAAATGATGTCAATACCAACGGCCATTTCCACTGGGAGAATTTGCGGAAGGCGGGCGAAATTTCCTTCAATTTGTGAAAAATATATCAATTTAAGGGGAATGGCCAAAAAAATAAGAGTGAATTTCTACATGGGGAAGGGATGCCAATTTTTGTGCTGTATGGTATAATGTAATAAATATCACTTTATTTACAGGAGAAAACTTATGCTTATTGCAAGAAATGGGGACTGTTCATGAAACTGAGTGAAATCGTTGCGGAGTTAAACGCGGAGGTCGTAGTAGACGCGGGCAATCTGGATACAGAGATCAAGATGGCCTGCGGCAGCGACATGATGAGCGATGTGCTGGCCTTTGCGAAGGACCAATCGGTATTTCTCACTGGCCTGATGAACCCGCAGGTGGTGCGCACAGCGGAGATGATGGATATGCGCTCCGTTATTTTTGTCCGGGGCAAAAAGGTAGATCCTATGGTAGCAAAGCTGGCCGAGCAGATGGGCATCACCGTGGCTGTAACGGGTGACACCATGTTCACCGCCTGCGGACGGCTGTATGCCAAAGGAATCAGAGGAGCGTGTGAAAGAAAATGAAACCATTACATTTAGAATATATCGTGCCGGGCGACGATTTCACCCGAGCGGGAGAAGCGTCCAGCAAAGTGAAAAATATGCTCAAGCGTGTGGGCTTTGATTCCGATTCCATCCGGCGGGTGGCCATCGCCATGTACGAGGGCGAGATCAATATGGTCATTCACGGCGGTGGCGGCGTGGCCTCGGTGGAGATCTATCCGGACCGTGTGGAGATCTCCCTGGTAGACCACGGCCCCGGCATCGAGGACATCGACAAAGCCATGCAGGCCGGTTATTCCACAGCACCGGACAACGTCCGGTCTTTGGGATTTGGCGCCGGTATGGGCTTGCCCAACATCAAAAAATATACCGATGAAATGCGTCTGGAATCAGAAGTCGGCAAAGGAACGACGCTGTTTATGATGATCAAAGCAGGCGCCTAAAGCAAACAGGAGAGAAAGGAGGGGTCGCATGGATCGGTTTTTTCATTCCGTAACACTGGACCCTGACAAATGCGTTGGCTGCACCAACTGCGTCAAGCATTGTCCCACAGAAGCCATCCGTATCCGGGAAGGAAAAGCGGTCATCACGCCGGAGCGGTGCATCGACTGCGGAGCGTGTATCCGGGTGTGTCCGCACCATGCCAAAAAGGCAAAGTACGATAAGCTGGAGGAAATGAAGCGATTTGACTACACCATTGCGCTGCCGGCGCCCTCTCTGTATGGGCAGTTCAGCAATCTGGACAACATCGACCTGGTGCTGACGGCCCTCAAGCGTATCGGCTTTTACGAGGTTTATGAGGTGTCCCGGGCAGCGGAGCTGGTGTCGGAGGCCACCCGCAAGCTGATGCAGAACGGCCATGTCCAGGTCCCGGTCATCAGTTCAGCTTGTCCGGCCATCGTGCGGCTCATCCGGCTGCGTTTTCCCGATATGTGCAGCCATGTCCTGCCCCTGAATGCGCCGATGGAAACGGCGGCCTGCCTGGCTAAGGAAGAAGCTTCTGAGCGGCTTCAGATCCCGAAGGAGAAGATCGGATGCGTCTTTATTACGCCGTGTCCGGCCAAGGTGACGGACATCAAGGTGCCCATCGGCACACCGACCTCCGAAGTGGATCTGGCCGTCTCCATCAGCGAGATCTTCCCGAAGCTGGCTGACGTCATGACGAAGATCGGCCAGCCGGAACAGCTTTCCAAATCGGGGGTCATCGGCGTAGGCTGGGCGTCCAGCGGCGGCGAAGCGGCTGGATTGCTCCGGGAAAAATACCTGGCGGCCGACGGCATCGAAAACTGCATCCGGGTATTGGAGGAGCTGGAGGATGAGCGGATCCGGGGACTGGATTTCATCGAGCTCAATGCTTGCAACGGCGGCTGCGTCGGCGGTGTGGCCTGTGTGGAGAACGCTTATGTGGCCAAAGCCCGGCTCCAGCATCTGCGCAAATACCTGCCGATTTCCCGCAATCGCCTGGTCAATAATATTCCCTATTGTATGCAGTGGAACGAGGATCTGGAATTTACGCCGGTCATGAAGCTGTCCGACGATATTTCAGAGGCCATGGCCATGATGATGGAGATCGACGACCTTTGCGGAGAGTTTCCCGGACTGGATTGCGGCGCTTGCGGAGCGCCGACCTGCCGCGCCTTGGCGGAGGATATTGTGAAGGGCGAAGCCAAGAAGAGCGACTGTATTTTTGTGCTGCGGGATGAGTTGCAGCGCATGGCGGCAACGCTGGCGGAAATGAGCGGCAGCCAGTTTACTGCGGGTGCCGCCGGAGAAGGAAAGGGTGAGGGAAATGAACATTAGGCAATTGGTGGAAGCGTGTGATCTGCAGGTGCTGACCTGTCCGGAGCAGACAGACCGGGAGATCACCGGCTGTTATATCGGTGACCTGCTGAGCTGGGCCATGGGCAAGGTGCGGTGCGGCGATGTTTGGCTGACGGTCATGGGCAATATCAACGCCATTGCCGTGTCGGTGCTGGCCGATGCCGCCTGCATCGTGCTGGTGGATAACGCCGCTCTGGACCAGGAAGCAGCGGAAAAGGCGGCCCAGCAGGAGGTCGTCGTTCTGCGGGCAAAGCAGAACGCCTACGAATTAGCGATCAAAATAGCGGAGATGTTGCAGTAATCATGGCAAAGGTATTTTACGATTTTCATTTGCATTCCTGTCTGTCTCCCTGCGCCGACAACGATATGACGCCTTATAACATTGTGAATATGGCAAAATATCTGGGGTTCGATATGATCGCCCTGACCGACCACAATTCCAGTCTCAACTGCGAATCGGCCGTCAAAGCGGGCAGGGAAGCCGGTCTTGTGGTGGTGCCGGGCATGGAACTGTGCACCATGGAGGAATCCCATGTGATCTGCCTGTTTCCAACGGTGGATGACGCCATGGGCTTTCATCAATATGTGCAGGAAAACAGTCTGCATATGGATAACCAGCCGGATATTTTCGGCCACCAGTTCCTGATGAATGAAACGGATCAGATCCTGGGGGAGGAGCCTTGTCTCCTCATCAACTCGGCCAACATCAGCATCGACTCTGTGGTGGAGCTGACGGCCCAGTATCACGGCGCGGCTTTCCCGGCCCACATTGACCGTTCTTCCTACAGTATCCTAGCCAGCCTGGGCGTGGTGCCGGAGGAGGCCAATTTTTCCGCTGTGGAGATCAGCTATGACGGCGACATCGAGCTGCTGCAAAAAACGAACCCGGAGATCACCTCTATGGTGCATCTGCAAAATTCCGACGCCCACTATCTGGAGCATATGCGGGACCCGCTTCCCTGGCTGGATCTGGAGGAGGTTTCCGCCGAGTGTCTCATATCCGTTTTGCAGGGAAAAACAGACGCACAATGGAGTCTGTGACCCCGTCACCATTTTCTTTCTTTGAAATTTAGCAATATTGCTAAAAATTTAACAAATTCTTGAGTGATTTAGTCACTGTTGTAAAAAACGCAGTGTGCTATAATCAAGATGAACAGATATTGCTTTTCCGGCCAATCGCAGAAAAAGCCTTGTCTATTCAGGGAAAATCCACAAAAACAGCGGCGAAATTTCGGCAGCGATAACAAAGGGGAGAAGCTGTCGGTGAAAAAGCCGAATTTGATTGCGAGAAGGTGATTGCCGTGTGGCACTAAGCAGGAAAAAAATTCTGACTCCAGCGCTATCAAAATTTACGATTTACCCGAATATATTCTGGATCGTTGATCCATAAGGAGGTTACTATTCAATGACGGAAAGTTCTTACAATTATCGAACACCTGCTTCCAAGCTGGTTGAGATCGCAAAGATCGCCGCACCGTTCCGTGGCAAGCCGGACCACCTGAACTATGTGGCGACCGAAGTCAAGCAAATTGTACCGGTGTTGTCTTACGACGTGGCGAGAGTCATCGCCCGGGAGATGGACCTGAGCCTGTCACAGGTTTACAATTACATCACCTTTTACGCAATGCTTTCCACAAAAGTCCACGGCAAATACACTGTCCGCATCTGCAAGAGCGCGCCCTGCCATGTTAACGGCGCAGCAGAGGTCATCCACGCCATTGAGGATCAGTTGGGCATCAAGATGGGCCAGACCACAGAGGACGGCCGCTTTACGCTGGAATATTGTCCCTGCCTGGGTCTGTGCGACATCGCGCCGGCCATCATGATCAACAAAAAAGTCTATGGCAACCTGACGGCAGAATCTGTCCGTGAGATTCTGAAAATTTACATTCGGGGGGAGATTGAAGAATGAAAGAACAATTGATTCTGCTCCGGAACCGGGAACGGTACGACGAGGGTACATACAATCCGCTGGATGCTACGCAATATCTTGCCTGTGACGGCTTTGCCGGTCTCAAGCGTGCACTTTCCATGACCAGCCAAGAGATCATTGAAGAAGTGAAGGCATCGGGCCTGCGGGGCCGTGGCGGCGCAGGCTTCCCGACCTGGCGCAAGCTCCAGTTCACCGTTGGCGGCGACGGCGTCAAGTACGTTGTCTGCAACGCTGACGAAGGCGAGCCCGGCACCAACAAGGACCGTGTTCTGCTGACCGTCGATCCCTGTGCTGTGTTTGAAGGCATGGCCATTGCCGGTAAAGCTATCGGCGCCCACTATGGCTACATCTACCTCCGCGCCGAGTATCGCTATATGTTCGATGCGCTGAAGGGCGCTATCCAGAGCTGCCGGGACAACAATTGCCTGGGCAAGGATATTTTCGGCAGCGGCTTTGATTTTGACATCGAGCTGCGCATGGGCAACGGCGCTTATGTCTGCGGTGAGGAAACCGCTCTCTTTGAGTCCATCGAAGGCAAGCGCGGCGAGCCTCGCTTCCGTCCGCCGTATCCGGCAACCTATGGCCTGTTCGGTAAGCCCACCGTTTCGAACAACGTAGAAACACTGGCTAACCTGGCGCCGATCTTCCGCAACGGCGCAGAGTGGTATGCCAGCTTTGGTACCGAGGGCAGCACCGGCACGAAGCTGTTCACGGTTTCCGGCAACATTTATCGCAAGGGCGTTTTCGAGCTGCCCATGGGTGCTAATCTCAAGGAACTGATCTATGACTTCTGCGGCGGTATCGCAGACGGCCGGCAGCTTCTGGGCGTTCAGACCGGCGGCGCATCAGGCGCTATCGTCAACGCCGACCAGATCGACGTTGCCCTGGACATCGACCATGTATCCGCATCCGGCGGTCGTCTGGCCTGCGGTACCATCATGGTCTACAGCGACAAGAACTGCATTGTAGATGTGCTCCGCAACGACCTGGACTTCTTCCGTGAGGAATCCTGTGGTCAATGTACCCCGTGCCGGGAAGGCACCTTTGAATTGTATCGTCTGGTAAGCAAGATCGCCAAGGGTCAAGGCTCCGTCGCAGATCTCGATACCATTGAGGAGCTCTGCGAAGTGATGAAGAATACATCCCTGTGCGGCCTGGGCGTATCGGCAACGGTGCCGGTATCCACCTGCATCAGCAATTTCCGTGGAGAATTCCTGAAGCATATTGACGGCGATTACTGCCCGGTATGCAGTCTGAATGGAGGTAAAAAAGCATGAAGATGATTCATCTTACCATTGACGGATGTCCTGTTTCCGCACCGGAAGGCACAACGATTCTGGAAGCGGCCCGCCAAGTGCATATTAAAATCCCAACCCTGTGCTATCACGAGGATCAGCCAGCCAAGGCTAACTGCCGTCTGTGCGTCGTTGAGATCAACGGCAACCAGCAGCTTCAGACTGCCTGCTCCACACCTATTGCCGAGGGCATGAGCGTTAAGACCACATCCTCCCGGATCACCCGTTATCGCCGGGATATTCTGGAACTGATCTTTGCCCGTCATCCCCACGACTGCCTGTCCTGCCAGAAGAGCGGCCGCTGCGAGCTGCAAGATCTTGCGGCACAGTTGGGCGTACAGCGCCACGGCAACCGGTATTACTATGATGTCCGGAAGATCCCGAAGGACAACAGCTCTCCGTCTATCTCCCGTGACCCAACCAAGTGTATCCTCTGTACCCGCTGCATCGTTGCCTGCCGCGATATGCAGACCTGCGACTGCATCGCCAAGGAGACCCGCGGTTACAATACCAACATCGTGCTGCCCTTTGGCCAGAAGCTGGTCGATACCCCATGCGTCAACTGCGGCCAGTGCTATCAGGTCTGCCCGACCGGCGCCATCACCATCCACGACGATAGCTGGAAGGTCTACGACGCCATGGACGAAGGCAAGACCATCGTCGCACAGGTAGCGCCATCTGTCCGGATCAACCTGGCTGAATGTCTCGGCGCTGATCCCGGTACCGTTTCCACCGGTAAGATTGTCACCGCCATGAAGCGTCTCGGCTTCCACAAGGTGCTGGATGCAGACTTTGCCGCCGACCTGACCATCATGGAGGAAGGCACCGAGCTGCTCCACAGAATCCGTGACGGCGGCGTAATGCCCATGATCACCTCCTGCTGCCCGGCATGGGTCAAGTTCTGCGAGACCTATTATCCAGAGCAGACCGATCACCTGTCCACCTGTAAGTCTCCGCAGCAGATGTTCGGCCCGGTCATCAAGACCTGGTGCGCAGAGAAGATGGGCCTTGACCCGGCCAATATCTGTTCTGTATCCATCATGCCATGTACAGCGAAGAAGTTTGAGCTTGCCCGGGAAGAGATGAACGCCAGCGGCTACCGTGACGTAGATGTTTCCATCACCGTTCAGGGCCTGGCAGATATGATCCGCGCAGCGGGTATCCAGTTCGACGACCTGGAAGAAACACCATTCGATTCCCCGACTGGCCTCGGTTCCGGCGCTGGCCTGATCTTCGGCGCCACCGGCGGCGTTATGGAAGCTGCCCTGCGTACCGTTTATGAGGTCTACACCGGCGAGACACTGCCGAGACTGGACTTCGAGGAAGTCCGCGGCATGGAAGGCATTAAGGAAGCCACCATCGACATGAAGGGCACCAAGATCCGTGTGTGCATCGCCCATACGCTGGCTAACGCCCGGAAGGTCATGGAGATGGTCAAGGCCGGCACAGCGCCTTATGATTTCATCGAGATCATGGCCTGCCCTGGCGGCTGCATCTCCGGCGGCGGCAACGCACCGAGAACCTGGGCAAAGGTCCAGGAGCGTGCCAAGGCCATCTACGAAGAGGACCGAAAGCTGCCTATCCGGAAGTCTCACGAGACACCGGAGATCCAGCAGATCTACAAGGAGTTCCTGGGCGAGCCATGCGGCGAGAAAGCCCACGAGCTGCTCCACACCCATTACTGCAACCGGAGCGATCTGGTCCGCTAAGGGATCTGGAGAGACCTGCGTGACAGCATTTATCCATCGCGCAAAAGGATCCAACCATTTTTCAGAATGGTTTGGGTCCTTTTTTGTGTAATGCGTGCAAAATCAAGGGAATTGCACATAAAAAATCTACAAAAACTGCTACTATTGCACAAAGGGTCGGGGAGCGGTTTTGTTTTATCTAACGAAATCCGAACACCCATTTAATTGCGCATAGATTTTTGGTAAAAACTGTGCTACAATGTACTTGATATTGATTTACGAAAAATTGACCCATATCTTGATCGTTTTTGTTAATTATATATCAATCAGTTGCATAGGGAGGAATTTGATGCAAAAGCGAATCAGTAAGATCCCTTTTCAGGGGACTGCCGAGCAACAGGAAAAACTGTTCGCCATGATTGACAGGCGCAAAGAGGAAAAAGGCGCCATCATGCCAATTTTGCAGGATGCCCAGGCGATCTACGGCTATCTGCCCATGGAAGTGCAGACCATGATCGCAGAGCGGCTGGATGTCCCGCTGGAAGAAGTGTTCGGTGTGTCTACCTTTTACTCGCAGTTTGCCCTGACGCCAAAGGGAAAATATGATATTTCGGTGTGTCTGGGCACCGCCTGTTATGTAAAAGGCGCCCAGGACATCATCGACAAGATTTCCGAGATCCTCGATCTTCAGCCGGAGGATTGCACCGCAGACGGCAAGTTTTCCTTGACGGAATGCCGGTGTATCGGTGCCTGCGGATTGGCGCCGGTCATGACGATCAACGAGGAAGTCTACGGCCGATTGACCGTAGACGAGGTGCCGGGGATCCTGGCAAAGTATATGGATTGACGCCATGCAGGAATTATCACTCAACGTAATGGACGTGGCGCAAAACTCAGTGGTGGCAGAAGCAACGCTGATCGCCATTACCGTGGCAGAACGGGATCGATCACTGAAGATCGAGATCCAGGATAACGGCCACGGTATGACGGAAGAACAGCTCCAGCACGTGACGGACCCATTTTACACGACGAGAACGACCCGAAAGGTAGGCCTTGGTGTTCCGCTATTTAAAATGCAGGCGGAAATGACCGGCGGTACTTTCGAGATCCGCTCCAAAGTGGGGGAAGGTACCAAGGTGACAGCAACGTTTCATACGGATCATGTAGATATGATCCCCATCGGCGATATGGAATCGACGATCTTGCTGCTGATCACCTGTAATCCCGACCGGGATTTTGTTTACTTCCGCAGCAAGGAGGAGAAGTCCTTTACACTGGACACCAGAGAACTGCGAGAGGTGTTGGGCGGCGATGTACCGCTGAACGCCCCCGATGTGACACAATGGATAAAAGCCTATTTACAGGAAAATTTAGATTCAATTCAGGGAGGAACCACATTATGAAATCATTAGCAGAACTGCAAGCAATCAGAGATAAAGCCCGTAACCAGATGAGCGCAAGAGAAGACAGCATAGAAAATACCCGTGTTCTGGTGGGTATGGCCACCTGCGGTATCGCAGCCGGCGCACGCCCTGTTATGACCGCGCTGATGGAAGAGATCACCAAGCGGGAGCTGCCCCATGTGACCGTGACCCAGACTGGCTGCATCGGTATCTGCCAGTATGAGCCAGTAGTCGAGGTGCTGGAGCCAGGCAAGGAGAAGGTTACATACGTCAACATGACACCGGAAAAGGCTATCCGTGTAGTCAACGATCATCTGGTAAACGGAAATGTGGTGACAGAGTATACGATTGGTGCCAATGCAAAATAAAAGGGGGCTGTGAAGTATGTACCGTTCCAACGTTCTCATTTGCGGCAGTACAGGCTGTTCCTCTAACAATAGCGTGGCGATCATGGAAAAGCTGAAGGAGGAGATCAAGCGCCGGGGACTGGATAAAGAAGTCAACGTTGTCCAGACAGGCTGCTTTGGTCTGTGTGCTCTGGGCCCCATTATGATCGTCTATCCGGAAGGCGCCTTTTACAGTATGGTCACCGTGGAGGATATTCCGGAGATCGTGGAAGAGCATCTGCTCAAAGGTCGGATCGTCAAGCGTCTGCTGTATCAAGAAACGATTGAAAACGACGTTGTCCATTCGCTGGAGGATACACCCTTCTACAAAAAACAGGTCCGCATCGCCCTGCGCAACTGCGGCGTGATCAACCCGGAGGTCATCGAGGAGTATATCGCCATGGATGGCTATGCGGCATTGGCAAAGGCTGTCACAGAAATGACGCCCCAGCAGGTCATCGACGAGATCAAGGAATCCGGTCTGCGGGGCAGAGGCGGCGGCGGTTTCCCCACCGGTGTCAAGTGGAGCCTGGCCGCTGCCAATGATGCCGATCAGAAGTATGTCTGCTGTAACGCTGACGAAGGCGACCCCGGTGCGTTTATGGACCGTTCTATTCTGGAAGGCGACCCCCATGCCGTGCTGGAAGCCATGGCCATCGCCGGCTATGCCATCGGCGCCACAAAGGGCTATATTTATATCCGTGCGGAGTATCCGATCGCCGTCAAACGGCTGGAGATTGCTATCGGTCAGGCTCGGGAGCTGGGACTGCTGGGCAAAAACCTGTTTGATTCCGGCTTCGATTTTGACATCGAGCTGCGCCTTGGCGCCGGCGCCTTTGTCTGCGGTGAGGAAACTTCCCTGATGACCTATATCGAAGGCCATCGCGGTGAGCCGAGACCTCGTCCGCCGTATCCGGCCTTAAAGGGCCTGTTCGGTAAGCCCACCATCCTCAACAACGTAGAGACCTATGCCAATATTGCCCAGATCATTTTAAAGGGCGCTGATTGGTTCAAGCAGATCGGCACAGAGCGGTCTCACGGTACCAAGGTATTCGCCCTGGGCGGTAAGATCAACCATACCGGATTGGTAGAAGTTCCCATGGGCATCACTTTGCGGGAAGTTATCGAGGACATTGGCGGCGGTGTGGCCAACGGCGGCAAATTCAAGGCTGCCCAGACCGGCGGCCCTTCCGGCGGCTGTATCCCGGCTTCCCAGATGGATGTAAAGATCGACTACGACAACCTGA
>JAQXNV010000040.1 GCA_029098185.1 Oscillospiraceae bacterium | reverse complement strand
GTGACATCAGGCCCTGTCGAAAAAATACTACAGGCAGGGCTTTATTTGGTGTACGCTTTTTTGCCGGTACTGGTCGGCTTCGGATACTTCCTTTTGAAATTTTCTTTCTATTTCTCTATTGACATCACACCATTAGACTATTTTTCACGCATGGCTTTTCTAGCTACAGTATAACATGGTCCCCTCGTCTTTTCAATTTCCAAAAAAGAAATCCTCCGCACAAACTGGTCCAGTTCATGTTGCGGGGGATTTTTGCTTCTACAGCAGCGGCTGCTTACCGCGTGTAGTTCATTTATCTTACGATTTGTCTTGCCCATTTTTCTGATGCGCATATGCCCTTGCTTTGTCTACAAACCGCTTAGGAAAGGCCGGATTAGACGGGTAATACAGATGGGGGAACCCCAGCCAGCACGTTTCACTTGTGACGATACAGGGATATGTCCGGCCGGTGGTAGGCTTTGTGGCGATACAGCCGTCGCCGTTTTCCTCGCTGTCGTAATAGTGAAACGCATGGCCACGAATCCTTTCTCCCGGCGGGAGAAAACAGGGCACACGCTCCGATATTTCGATATAGCCAAAGCGCACCAGCTTACCAGTATTCCAACACTTGCCCGGCAAAACACCCACCATAGGATAAGTGCCGCCCTCTGTCTGGAGCAGACTGTGCAAATAGAGAAACCCGCCGCACTCTGCAACGGTGACGACACCATCCTGCACCGCTTGCGCAATGGCCTTTTTCATTTCGATGTTTTCGCTGAGGGCTTTCCCATAAAGCTCCGGATAGCCGCCGACCAGCAGCAGTCCGCTGCACTGTTTTGGCAGTGCTTTGTCATGCAGGGGCGAAAAAAACCGCAGTTCTGCCCCGGCCTGACGCAGAGCGTCCAGATTTTCCTCATAGCAAAAGCAGAAGGCTTCGTCTCTGGCTACCGCGATGACGGGCCGCTCTGCCGGTGGTGCGGGCCTTATCGGTTCTGCAGAAATTTCCGGCAATTGGGGAGCAGAACGGGCAATGTCCAACAGTGCTTTGATGGACACGGTTTTTCCGAGGACCGCAGCGGCATGGCCAATGGTCTCCCGGATATGCGGAAGCTCTCCCGGCATCTGCAAGCCCAAATGGCGGCTGCCTATGCGCAAGGACGGCTGCTCCGGAAAATAGCCCACGACTTTAATCGGAAGTTCCTGTTCGATGAGAGGCTTTACCGTGCTGTAATATGTGCTGCTCATGCGGTTTAGGAGCACGCCTTTGATGAGGTGGTCGGTATCGTACTGCAAAAAGCCAGAAAGCAGCGCCAGCAGAGAACGGCCCATGCCTTTACTGTCGACAATGAGCAGGATCGGCGTTTTCGTCACCTTGGCAAGATGATAGGCGGAGCCTTCTTCCCCTACGCCGCCAAGGCCGTCATATAATCCCA
Organism: Oscillospiraceae bacterium; assembly: GCA_029098185.1. Lineage (GTDB taxonomy): Bacteria > Bacillota > Clostridia > Oscillospirales > Acutalibacteraceae > UMGS1071. Next base: position 68,094 of record JAQXNV010000040.1, on the reverse strand, counting down.
TGACGCCCTCTAAAATGGAGATACTGCCGTCTCTTTGCCCCTGCCCAAAGAGCTGGAGGGTCCCCGCTTCCCCGGTGAAAAAAGTATCCAGGTTGCGGGAGGGCACCCCCAGCACCATCTTGTGAAACATGGGGTCGATGTAATCTGGCCCGCATTTATAGGAAACCACATCATAGCCGTTCTCTTTCAGCCAATGGAGCAGTGCGCAGGTGATGGTCGTCTTGCCGCTGCCGCTTTTTGGCGCGGCCAAAAGCAAACGGTCCCGCTTCATTTCGATTCCCCCTCTCCCGCAAACTGAAAGGCGCAGATCCACACCGGGTTTTCCGATTGCGGCAAGTGATACTGTCCCAGCTCCCGCAGAGGATTGGCTTGCAGCTGGACAACGGAAACGTCCTTTACGGGATGGCGGGAAAGCACCGACGGCAAAGCGCTGATGGTCTCTAAACTGATGGCGTTGAGCACCAATCGCATGGTGGGATTTTTCTCATAGAGCGTATCGAGGATCGAGAGCAATTGCCCACCGCTGCCACCTAAAAAGGCGTGGGTCGCCGGGGGCAGCGGCACAAGGGCTTCCGGCGCTGTGCCGGGGACTACCGTTAAATTGTCGAGGGCAAAGCGTTCCCGGTTATCGTTTATCAGCGACACGCCCTCCAGCTTTTGCTCCACGCCGTAAACGGTAATGGTATCGGATAATCGGGCGATCTCCACGGCAACAGAGCCGGTACCGCTGCCGATGTCATAAACGACAGCGCCTGCAAAAAGGCCCAGCTTGCAGATGCTGACCATACGCACCGTTTCCTTTGTCATCGGCACTTTGCCCCGGACAAACAGCTCATCCCTTACACCGGGCGTGAGGCACTTTTTCGTTGGGCGGGGATTTTTCACCAGGCACGTGTAAAGACCCCTTGCCTGCCGGGCAAGGCAATCCTTTGGCGTCAAGCGGAGAAGCTCCTGCTCCGGATAGGAAAGCTGATACCCGGCAATGACCACACAGTCGGCCATGTTGTGATCGAGAAGCGTCTGCCCCAGGCGATGAAGATCTTCTACACCGGAGAGCAGAAGATATGTTTTTTCCTGTTGCTGTATCTTGCCTGCTAGATCAGGCAGATCGGCACCGTGCAAACTGTAGATCTTACTGTCGTCATACGCTTCTCCCACGCAGGCGGCAAGGTACGACACAGAGGAGATCCCCGGCAATATCCGAAGCGTCCCGGAAAGGGTGCCGTCAGAAAGGGCCTGCTGCAATGCTTCCCACACCTTGTGACAACCGCTGTAAAAACCACTGTCGCCGGAAAAGAGGATCACAGCGTTTTTTCGCTCCATGGGCAAAAGGGATGATTGCTGCTTTTGCAAATAGGGCAAAATATCCCGGCTGAGATAGTAGGGCTGTTTTTCTATTTTTGGCGTGTAGGGCGCGATCATCCGCTGAGCGCCCAACAGGAAATCCGCCGAAAAAATGGCCTTTTTCGCTTCCTGGGTAAGGCTTTCCGGGCTGCCCATGCCAACACCTACCAGCACGATGTCCAGGTCGCCCCCTCTGGACAGTGCACACCCCAGCAGGGATTCCAGCTTTTGGCACACTTCAGCAAAGGAAAGGCCCATGTGCTCCGGTGGCCGGCCCACCACAAACACAGGGATCCCCACCTGCTCTGCCGCTTCCAGCTTTTGGCGGTAGCCGCCAGAGGGGCCGCTCTCCTTTGTCACCAAACAGGCAATGTGATATTGGCGCAGCAGGGCTTCGTTCATCTCTGTGGAGAACGGTCCCTGCATGGCGATGATCTGCTTGCCGGAAAGACCGTTTTGCAGGCAAAGCGCAAGGCTCTGCTTAAGGGGCAAAACCCGGACAACGAGCCGCTCCCGCAAGGATGATGACTGGCAGTAGTGGGACAGCTCCTTGCTGCCGGTAGTCAAAAGAACGTTTCCCGTCGTTTGCTCCAGCGATGCGATACACGCTTCATTGCTGTCAAAATAGCGGACCTGCCCCCGATCGCAGTGGGAAGCTTCCCGCTCTAAACGAAGATACGGAATCGAAAGGCCGCAAAGGGCAAGCCGGATATTTTTTGTCACCACATCGGCGTAGGGATGGGTGGCGTCCACAACGGCCAAAAATTCCTCCGCCATAAAAAACCGGCGCATCTCTTTCTCCTCCATACGGCCTGTTTTTACCGTTAAAAACGGCGTCTCCTCCAAAAGGGACGCTCCATATTCTGTGGCAACGCAGACGGTATGATAAACGCCCGACCGGGACAACAGCGCCGACAGATGCCGGCCTTCAGTAGTCCCGCCGAAAATCAGTAGTTGTTTCAATTGGATACCCTCGCTTTGTAATGAGTTTTCCGTTTAAGATCTCTGTTTGAGAATTGCCGATGAACACTGTTGTGAACATACTGACCTTCTCTTCCCGCAGTTCCCTCAGGGTACAGGTCTTTGACCGAGTGCCTTCCCTTCCGATCTTCTCCACATAGCCGCAGGGACAGCTTTCTTCCAGTTCCTGCAACAAAATGTCGCAGGCGTGGCGGAGATGGTCTGGCCGCTTGCGGCTGGCTGGATTATAGATGGCCATGGCAAAATCGCCCCGGGCGGCCATGCGCAGCCGCCGCTCGATCAGCGGCCAAGGCGTTAATAGATCGCTGAGACTGATGACGCAAAAGTCGTGGTTCAGCGGCGCACCCAGCACCGCCGCTCCACTGCTGGCCGCCGTCACGCCGGGGATCACCTCTAAGGCTACGTCGGGATAGTCTTTGCGCATCTCGTACAATAGGGACGCCATACCGTAAATACCGGCGTCTCCGCTGCAGATCATGGCGACGTTCTGCCCCTTTTGCGCTTCCTCCAAAGCCATGCGGCACCGCTCCTGCTCCTGGCGCATGGGCGTAGACAACTGTTTTTTCTCCCGGAACCGCTCGCTTAGCAGTTTCAGATAGACCGTATAGCCTACAATGACATCGCACTGCTCCAAAATACGCAGCGCTTCTCCGGTCATCTGGTCCTCCCGCCCCGGCCCCATGCCGACGACAAATAGCTTATTCTGTGTCAAACTGAACCCTCCACTCTGTTTTTACAACGGCTATCGTCATGCCGTTATCCCGCTGTTTTGGCACTACCAGCACCCCGGTGTCTCCTGCTTTCTTTTTGGCTGCACGCTCACAGACGTTATCGACGCCTACCTGCTGTTTCACAAAATCAGACCCGTGAAAGTCCCCTTCTACTCTCCTGAGCGTCTCGGCGCTATACGTCACAAAGGGCAGACGCTCTCTTGCACAAAGCCCACAAAGGCCCATCTCATCCTTCTTTTGCGCAATAGAACAAAGGCACATGACGGATTCCCGGGCAATATTGTGCTGCTTCAGCGTTTGCAGATAAAATTTGCGCAGTGTCTCTTCCGATGTGCCCCGCTTACAGCCCATGCCCACAACGTAAATTTTAGGGTACAATCGCAGGCTGGCCTGCACAGGAATAGTTTGCGTTGTAATAAGGACGTCTACCATCCCTTTTGGCGGGTAGGGCACCAGGCGCACTTCTCGGGGCACGGGATGTTTTTCGTCCAGGTGCCCCGGCTCCATGGCCATGGTGATGGCCTGTCCAGAGAGCACCTTTGACGATACTTTTGCGATGCCGCCCTTTTCCCCGATGGACAGATGGTTTTGCTTTGCAAAGAGATCGACGGCAAAAGCGCCCCGCAAATCGGTAGCTGTTGTGATGACCGGCTGAGCACGGAGATGGTCTGCCAGCAAGCGGGCAAGGGCGTTGCCGCCGCCGATATGGCCCGCTACCAGCGGGATCACATATTGTCCTCCTTCGTCCAAAACGAGAACGGGACTATCTTCCAGCTTACTTACAAGATGCGGCGCAACGGCCCGCACCGCGATGCCGCAAGCCCCGATGAACAAGATGGCATTCCCCTTTTGCATCTGCCCTCCGGCCCAGGACGAAAGGCCCTCTGTAACAAAGGGCACTGTCTCATCATGGCAGCGGGAACATTTCGTAAACAGGGCAATGTCCTCTAAAGTGTCCAAAAGCACATTCCGGACCGTTTTGGACAACAGCATCCCCCGTTCCGTAAAGCTGATGACAGAGAGCTTCATGGTGTTGTCTCTCCTTTGGCCCTGCGAAATTCTGTGGAAAAGGAAGCGTCATACAGCTTTGATTTTTCATAGTGGCATTGGCCGATCACATCTCCCACCAGCACCAGGGCTGTTTTCGTAATGTTGTGGTCTTTTGCCGTTTGCGCCAGTGTTTCCACAGTGCAGATGTATGCTTCCTCCTCGGGCCAGGTGGCCTTATAAACCAGGGCCGATGGCGTCGTCTTTTCATAGCCGCCGGAAAGCAGACGATCACTTAGCTCATCCAGCATCCCGGTACTGAGATAGATGGCCATGGAAGCCCGATGCGCTGCAAAGGACTCGATGCGTTCTCTCTCCGGCACCTTCGTTCTCCCCTCCATCCGGGTGATGATGAGGGACTGGGACACCCCTGGCAGAGTGTACTCTAAGTTGAGGGAGGATGCTGCGCCAAAACAGGCGCTGACACCGGGACAGCTCTCATAGGGGATGCCCATCTCATCCAGCGCGTCCATCTGTTCCCGGACAGCGCCGTATATACTGGGGTCGCCCGTGTGAAGCCGGACAGTCATTTTACCATCCCGCTCTGCCCGCTCCATCTGAAAGAGCACTTCCTCTAGCGTCATTTTGGCACTGTTATAAAGGATACAATCCCCTTTAGCGTACTCCAGCAACGCTGGATTCACCAGGGATCCGGCATAAATGATGACGTCTGCCTGCTCCAGCAAACGCATCCCCCGCACGGTGATCAGATCGACGGCGCCTGTTCCTGCGCCAACAAAGTAAACCATTGTTCTGCCCCCTTACTTTTGCCCAGCACGCCCAGAGCGTTGGTATAAATGATACAATCTACCTCTAGTTTCCCGCCGGACCGCCTTTCTAAATAATTGCAGATCCGCTCCACGGCGTAGTCCATGATCTCCGGCAGCTTGCCGCTTTCGCTTAAAAGCTGTACACCGTCCTCTGTCGTCACACAGTCCAGCACCCGGCGGGCCAGCTCCGGCGATACCCCCGACCGCAGGGCAAAGGCACAGAGCAGTTCCATGCGGCAATCCGCCTCTCTGGAATGGGTATTCATGATGCCGCCGGCTACCTTGATGAGCTTACCCACATGGCCTGTGAGCAACAGCCGGCGAAAACCCAGCTCCACTGCCAGGTCGATGGTTTCCCCGATAAAATTACTGCATTTGACACTGCGGTTTAGATCGTAGCCATACATTTTTTGCAGAAACGCCAATCCATAGTTTCCCGGCGACACAGCCACATCGTCAAATCCCTCTGCCCGGCGCTGGTTCAGCTCCACCCGGATCGTATCCACGATGGCCTGCTGGCTCATAGGCTCTACGATGCCGCTGGTCCCCAAAATCGAAATGCCGTTCACGATGCCAAGGCGGGGATTAAAGGTCTGCCCGGCCAGTGCTTCCCCTGTGGGCACGAAGATCTCTACCGTCAAGTCGCCGGTGTAATCCAGCAGACTGCACACCTCTCGGACTTCCCTTTGGATCATTTCCCGCGGCACCCGGTTAATGGCCGCATTGCCTACCGGCTGATCGAGCCCCGGCTTTGTCACCCGGCCGACACCGACGCCGCCGTCGATCCGGATTTTCCCTGGCCCATCGCTTTCCCGGCATGGGCCGTAGGAAACTTTAGCGCAGATCAGCGCCCCGGTCGTTATATCCGGGTCGTCACCGCCGTCTTTTTCTACCCCGCAGGACACCCACTGCTCGTTGCGGCAAATCTCCCGCAGTGCCGCTGTATAGGGGATGCCCTTAGGTGTTTCGATGGTGATGCTCGTCTTTTCCCTGCCGGATAACAGCATATATGCTGCTGCCTTAGCTGCTGCGGCAGCACAGCTTCCGGTAGTAAACCCGTAGCGCATCATGGCCGTGTGAGCCCATACAGCAGGGCATTGCAGATGGCTGCCGCCACGGTACTGCCGCCTTTTCTGCCCCGGTTGACGATAAATGGCACAGGGGACTGTAAGATCAACTCCTTTGACTGCTCCACATGGACAAAGCCTACAGGCACGCCAATGACAAAATCGGGACGCCAATTGCTTTCCTCCATCAGCTCCCAAAGGCGGATCAGCGCCGTAGGCGCGTTGCCGATGGCAAAAAGCGTAGGTCTATCTAGGGCCTTTGCCTTTTCCATGCTGATAGCCGCTCGGGTAACGCCCCTCTGTTTGGCTTTTTCCGCAACGTCCGGGTCCGCCATAAAGCAAAGGCCTGTAACGCCCAGCTTTGCCATGGCTATCTTGCTGATCCCCGACAGCGCCATGTTGGTGTCGGTGACGATGACTGCCCCATCAGACAACAATCCTCTCGCTTTGGCTACGGCGTTTTCAGAATATACCAGCGTTTCGGCGTAATCAAAGTCAGCGGTGGTGTGGATCACCCGCTTGGTGATGTCCTCTTGTTCTGCGGGCAGAGTGATGTTCCGCTCCCTTAGCTCCTCTGTAATCAGCGCAAAGCTCCGCTTTTCGATCTCCATCGGCGAAAGCTGCTCTATTTTTTCCATATGATCGCTCCTATCTCCTGTAGTAACCGTTGATTTTCTTTCCGTTTGCGCACAGCCGTGCGGTAAAAGCCTCTGGATAATCCCCGGAAATTTTCGCAGTCCCGGATGAGGATTCCCCGCTCTAGCAGAGGTTCATACAGCGGCACAGGACTTTCAAACAGCAGAAAGTTTGCTTGTCCCGGATAAACTGTACAGCCCAGGGCCTGTAGTCCCGCCGATAAAAATTGCCGCTCCTGCTGAATAATACGAACACTTTTTTCCAGAAACGCCCCCTCTTTTGCGCAGGCGCAGCCGGCAGCCTGACTAAAGCAGGAGAGGTTCCATTCCGGCAACTGATGCCAAACACGCTCCCGCAAAACCGGGTCGGCGCAAAGCAGATACCCCAGACGCACACCGGGGATCCCGAAGGATTTTGTAAAGGCCCGAACCAGCAGTAATTGGGGAAATGCCGAATGCGCTTTCAGCAGGGAGTATCCTCCGTCGCAAAGCTCCATAAAGCATTCGTCTAACACCACAAAGATCTGCTTTTCCCGGCAGTGGCACAGCAATCGGTACAGAAAATCTTTTGGCAGCAAAATGCCGGTGGGATTATTGGGATTTGCCAGCACCAGCAGATCTACGTCCGCTGTCAAAACGGAAAAAAGACGCTCATCCGGCACAAAGTGATTTTCCTGCCGTGTTTTCACAAATACCAGCTCGCTCCCTACAGCCCCAAAGGCGTATTCATAGCCGAGAAAAGACGGCACGGGCAAAACGACTTTTCGAGGGCGCAGGGCGTTGGCTATGGCCAAAAATAGTTCGGAAGCGCCGTTGCCAAAGACCAGCGTTTCCGGGGGAACGTCCAGCATTCCGGCAACTGCCCGATGCAGATCTTTTGCCAGGGGGTCCGGGTAACAGAGGCTATCCTCTACCGCGGAAAAAAGCGCCTGCCGGACACTTTCCGGCATACCCAGAGGGTTTATACTGCTGGAAACATCCAGCGTCACCTGATTGCGGTAAATGTCGCCGCCATGGATCGCCTGCATCATTTTCCCTCCTAACAAACTAACAAATCAATGTGATCGCCGTTAATGCCAGCAGACAAAGCCCTTCTCCCAGCACGGCGCTCAGCAGCAAAAGCCGATTGGACCGGCGAATATCTTCACTTTCGATAGGACGTAAATCATCGCCGATGGTGGGCTTATGGACTACCTTGCCAAAATAAACGCTGTCCCCGCCAAGCTGTACACCCAAAGCCCCGGCGCAGACAGCTTCCGTCTGGGCTGAATTGGGACTGAGATGATTAAAGCGGTCCCTTTTCCAGATGGAAAAGGCTCTCCTGCCAGAAAAGCACTTTCCACCCAGAAAAGCGGAAAAGATCATCAGCCAGGCACTGATGCGGGATGGTACAAAATTCAGCGCGTCATCCAGTTTTGCCGCCGCCCGGCCAAAATAAAGATACCGGTCGTTTCGGTAGCCCATCATGGAATCCATAGTGTTGACCGCCTTATAAAAAAGGCCCAGCACCGGTCCGCCCAGGGCTGTGTAGAGCATAGGCGCTATAACACCGTCAGCAGTGTTTTCTGCCACTGTTTCCACGGCCGCCTTCGCAACGCCTGACGGACTTAGGTGATCGGTGTCCCGGCCTACAATATAGGATACTGCTTTCCTTGCGCCAGGCAGATCATTTTGCTCCAGCTTTTTGCACACACGCATACTCTCTGTCTTTAGACATTTCGTCGCAAGGATCTGGTATGTCATCAGCAGCTCTGCCGCCATACCCGCAAGGGGGTGCAAAGCATAACACAGCCACAAAATGCTCCCGGCACAAAGAACGGTGCACAGCAAGACCAGCAGCACCAGGATAACACCCCTGCAAAACGATCGATGCGGAGATCGCATACGATTTTGCGGGTACAGACGTCGCTCCAAAAAAGAGATGAGCCATCCCATGAGCCGCACCGGATGAGGCATCCAATGCGGGTCACCCAGCAACAGATCCAGCAGAAATCCGCCAAAAAATCCCAGTGTGTGATATAGCATAGCGCCCCTCCTTTTAGTTCCCTTTTAATATTTGACCAATGCCGCAGGTGACACGCACCACTTCTTCGGCTTCCCCGGCAAGGAATGTGAGGAGCCGCCCTGTTTTTTCCCGGTACTGCCGTTCCTTTTGTTCTATGGGCACAATGCCGCAGCCAACTTCATCGCTGATGAAAATACAGTCTGGGTGCGTCTGCAAAAATGTTCGCAGCAGCGCTTCCGGCTCCAGCCCTTTTTCCAGCGTATCAAAGATCCATCGGTGAAGCTGGTCGATAACGATCGTGCCCTCCCCCAGCTCCTGCGGCAGTTGTCCTGTCCACACGCTGTCCTGCGAAATACCATAGTTTGTCAAGACGTAGTGACGCTTGCCCTGAAATGCGCCGCCAATGATGAGTTTCATCTGTGATCCCTCCTTTATCCCAGTGAAAAAAGTTCCATCGCCCCTGTGGCCAGCAAAACGCTCTCCTCGCACAGCAGGACAAAATAGCCGGCTGTGTCGCCGGTGATGCCGCCCAGTTCCTTTTTGGTGCGGTAATAATAGTACAGAAAAGAAAGCAACGCCGCCACAGTCGCTGCAGCGCCGCAGAGGGGCGACAGCAGCACCATTCCCACAACACATCCAGCCCCTTGCAAATAGAGGGACCAGCGGACGATACGCCTATGGGACCGGCTGGCAAAGAGGAACAGCAGTCCCTTTTTCTTCGCAGCGGGAAACGATACTACAGCGATACCGCTGAGACACCGGGCCAAACAAAAGGACAGGCACACGATCCCTACAAGGCGGGAGTGCTCCAGCAGAGAGAAAGCGCCCAGGTACAATAGGCCATAAATGGCAAAAGAGATCACCGCAAAGGCACCGATGTGGGAATCCTGCAAAATCTCCAGCTTTTTCTCCCGGGGCTGATAGGAACGAAAGGCGTCCATCGTATCGAGAAAACCGTCTACATGAAATCCGCCGGTCACCAGCAGTGGAATTGCCGCGCCGATGGCCGTACAACACAGCGTGGGCAAAGCAAACGTTTCACACAGCATCCACCATAGAAAGACACATCCGCCAATGACAACGCCCACCAGGGGAAAAAAGCACAGGGTATAGCGCATATCCTCGTCCTTCCAAGGAAATTGGGGCATAGGGATCTTGGAATAAAGCGAAAAAGCGATGAGGAAAGATTTTAAACCGTGCATTGAACGCCTCCTTTTTCATACACCGGGATACCCACGACTACCTCAATGACTTCTTCACAAAGGGTACAGAGCTGCTGATGAACACTGCCCAATGTCTGAAGATACGCTGTGGTGCTTTCGTCGTACGTTTTGCCGTCCCGGAACACATCACAGCTAACGAGGATCAAATGGGTCGATGCCCTTTGCAGAGAACATATCCCCGCGATGACCTGGTCACAGACAGCTTCCGGCGTGTCGGTGATTTCCCCGTCGAACAGCTCATTGGCAACGAGGTTCGAGAGGCATTCCAGCAAAATCGTTTTGCTGCCCGGCTGCATTTGCTCCAGGGATGTTTCTACATTTACCGGCTGCTCGATGGTGCAAAAACCCTTGCCCTGCCGCATATCCCGGTGACGGCGGACCCGTTCCCGCCCCTCTGGGCCAAAGGGGTGCATGGTCGCAAGATAATAAAGGGGCATCCCCTCCCCGCGGGAGACAGCCAGAGACTCTGCGTAAGCGGATTTACCGCTGCCGCTGCCGCCAAACACCAACGTCATCATCGTTTATCATACCGCTGATACCGGTCCATTTGCAGATCGGCAAAGGCTGTTTTATCCCGGTACAGGCAAAGGACCATGTCCAAAAGCGACAGCATCATCACAGCGCCGGTGCCCTCGCCCAGGGCCATGTCGCCGTCGATGACCGGTAACAGCCCCAGCGCATCGGCCAGCAGCTTTACCGCAGGCTCCCGGCCTTTATGGGAGGGGAGAAGATAGTCTTTCACGCCGGGGACCAGCCGCTCAGCGCAAAGGGCCGCCGTCATGGTGATAACGCCGTCCAGCACCACAGGCACATGATACACCGCGCCGCCGATACAGGCTCCGGTAAGCCCAGCAAGATCCAGCCCGCCAACAGTAGAAAGGATCTCCAGCGGGTCTGCGCCGAAAAGCCCATAGCGGGAAAGAGCTCCTGCGATGACCTGCTGTTTGCGATGCAGTTTTTCATCGTTGAGACCGGCGCCCCGGCCGGTGACCAATGCACTGTCACAGGAAAGCAATGCGGCGGCCACAGCACTGCTGGTCGTCGTATTGCCGATGCCCATCTCGCCCAGGGCCAAAATGGTATAGCCCTGCGCCTTGCAGTCCCTCATTAGCGCCATGCCGGTAAAGATCGCCTGAAGGGTTTCTTTTTTCGTCATGGCCGGCTCGTGAAAAAAGTTCCGGGTCCCCCGGCGGATCTTTCTTTGCACGACGCCGGGAACGCATTCATCACTGTTGACGCCGATGTCTACAGGGATCGTCGCCGCCCCCAGGTGAGACGCCATTTTGCAAACGGAGGACTGGCCCTTTGCCATGGACTTCAGCACCGCCAGCGTCACCTCCTGGCCCGACTGGCTGATGCGCTCCTCTACGATGCCGTTGTCGGCGCAGAAAATCAACACGCCTTTTTGCGAAAGATCTACGTTTGCTGTACCCTGTATGGCGCCGATCTGCGCTGTCAATGGTTCAAACACGCCCAGCCCATCCAGGGGCTTTGCCACCTGATCCCAATTGTCCAGCACCGCCTGGAAAACCGCTTTGTCCGGCGGGGTGATCTGCAGGGTGCGTAAGCGCTCCTCCTCACCAGTTGAGACGCGCTTCTCTGAGTATTCCATAAACTGCCTCCATGTTCATCGCCTGCCGCACACCGTCGGCCAGCTTATTGTATTGCTCCTCTTTTAACGCCCGGTAATCCATCAGCGGCGTTTCCCCCTCCGGGAGACCTTTTGCCTCTGCCAGCGACCGCAAAATCGCCCCGGCTGTCTCGCCGCTGTCAAAGGCGCCGTGAAGATATGTGCCGTAAACGTTGGGATTTTCTCCCGTCATCACAAAGGGCGCCGGTTCTCCCGTTGCCGTCTGCACCGTTTGACCCATATGCAGTACATAGCCGTCATAAGGCGTGCCCGACAGAGAGGACAACGGGCCGCGCAGGGTAGGAAAGCGTCCTTTGCATTGATGGCAGTCCTTCGTTTTGCCCAGCGTCGTTGTCACTGGCAGCAGTCCCATGCCGCAAAGGGTGATGCCTTCCTCTATACCCAGCGGATCGCAAAGCGTATCGCCCAGCATCTGATAGCCGCCGCAAATGCCAAAGATCGGCGTTGTCCGGGAAAGGGCCTTGACCGCTTTTTCCAGACCATTTTGGCGCATCCACAAAAGATCTCCCATGGTATTTTTACTGCCGGGCAGAAAAAGTATATCCGGCCTTCCCAGTTCCCGAACAGAGGAAACGTACCGGACCGACACATCCTCCCGCTGTTCAAAGACGTTAAAGTCGGTGAAATTGGAGATCCTCGGATAGCGGATGACCGCCAGATCGAGACTGCCCCGTTGTTTTTTGCCAAAGCGGCCACTGAGGCTGTCCTCGTCCTCTAACGATAGATCGAGATACGGCACGACACCCAGCACCGGCTTTTTCCCCCGCTGCTGAAGCTCGATAATACCGGGATCCAGCAGAGATCTATCGCCGCGGAACTGATTGATGACAAGACCCTTCACCCGCTCCCGCTCTGCGGGCGTCAGCAGCAGCAGCGTGCCCAAAAGCTGGGCGAACACACCGCCCCGGTCGATGTCGCCCACCAGCAGCACCGGCGCGTCTATGCGCTCTGCAAGGCCCATATTGACGATGTCGTTGTCCCGCAGATTGATCTCCGCCGGACTGCCTGCCCCTTCAACGACCACGATGTCCGCCTGCCGGCACACCTGGCAAAAGGCTTTTTGCACCTGGGGCAGCAGTGCTTTTTTACAGGCAAAATATTCTCTTGCCCCCATGGTCCTGGACACCTTGCCGTTGACGATGACCTGGGAACCGGTGTGGCTGGTAGGCTTGAGCAAGATCGGATTCATGCACACCTGCGGCTCGATCCCGGCAGCCTCGGCCTGCATCACCTGGGCCCGCCCCATCTCCAATCCCTCTGCCGTGCTGTAGGAATTGAGGGCCATGTTCTGAGACTTAAACGGCGCTACCCGATAGCCATCCTGGTGAAACACTCGGCACAGTCCGGCGGTCAGCACGCTTTTCCCCACATTGGACATGGTGCCCTGGATCATCAATACTTTTGCCATCCGTCTCCCTCCTGTTCTGTCAAAAATCGCACCGTTTTCCCCGTGCTTTTCCCATAGTCGAGCAGCTTCTGATTTTCCTGCTCCAATGGCCCAAAAGTATTCCGGCAGCAAAGGAGCGTTTCGCAGCGGTCAAGGCGATCTTTTGCCGCCGTCAGCGCCGACAATGGGATCGGCGCAAAGCTCTCAGCGGAAATCACAAAATCGGAAAGGGCTCTTGCCACGGGGAAATCCAGATCATTTTCAAAAAGGATGCCGGTGGCAAAGGGAATGCCCTGCCGCTGCAGCTTTCGGTAAACGTGACGGCCGCTGCCGTTGCCCGCAAGGACAAAAACACGGGGCGTGCCAGATGGTTTTTCCAGTTCCATGGTAGTCGTATCTTCATCAAAGGAACCGGAGGTAATGGAAAATAATGTGCGCAGATAACCCGGCTGAAAAATCTCCTCCGGCGTGCCGAAGCGGTCGATGTGGTCGCCTTTGACGCAGAGCAGATAATCGGACACCCGCTGGGCCAGCTCCAGCTCGTGGAGAGACATGAGCACCGTCAATCGCTTCTCCCGCCGCAGAGATTGCAAAACGGACAAAAACTCCAGCTTATATTTCACATCAAGAAACGATGTAGGCTCGTCCAGCACCAACACCTCCGGTTCCTGACAAATGGCTCTTGCCAGCATGACCCGCTGTCGCTGACCATCGCTGATCTGGGTGAACTCCCGGTCGGCAATGGACGTCACCTGGACGAGCTCCATGGCCTCTGTCACCGCCGCCGCATCCGCTTTGGACAGCACCCCGAACCGGCCCGTATAGGGGTATCGGCCTGTGGAGACCACCTCCCGGCAGGTCATCAGCTCTGTGCGCAGCCGCTCGGTGAGCACAACCGCCATCTTCTTTGAAAGCGCTTTGCCCGACAGCGACGACAGGGAAACGCCATCCAGCACCACCGTACCGAAAAGCAGTTCCAATTGCCGGGCAATGGTCTTTAAGATCGTCGATTTACCGGCGCCGTTAGGACCGATGAGGGTGAGGATCTCTCCCTTGCCCAGAGAAAAACCAATGTGCTCGATGAGGGCTTTGCCATTATAGCCCACCGATAATTCTTCGGCATGAACATACGACCGCTTCACGATACGTTCCCCTTTCGTCTCTGGACCATGATCCACAGCACCACCGGCGCGCCAAAGATCGCCGTCACCGTGCTGATGCTCAGCTCTGTAGGCGCAAGGACCACTCTGGCCAGCAAGTCACAGAACAGGCAGAACACGCTGCCGCCCAGAAAACAGGATGGGATCATCCAGATCGGTTTTGCTGTGCCCAGGAGTTTTTTCATGAGATGGGGCACGGCAATGCCCACAAAGGAAATGGGCCCGGCAAAGGCCACCACGCAAGCAGACAGCACACTGGACAGCAGTACCAGCAAAATCCGCAGCAAGCGCACATTGACGCCGAGATTTTGGGCATAGGATTCGCCCAACTGGTAGGCGCTAAGGGGCTTTGACAGCAAAAACACCGCCAAAAAAGTCCCGGCGACTACAGCGGCCATGACCCAGACATTTTCCCAAGTCATGCCGGAAAAACTGCCCTGGGACCAGTTGTGGAGGTTGACGATGTCGGCGTCGTCGGCAAAGGTGACGACCAGCTCTGTAATGGCCGAGCAGATGTAGCCGATCATGACGCCGCCCACCACCAGCATGGACATTCCCCGGACACGGCGGGAAAGGAGCAGTACAAAGCCCATAGACAGCATGGCCCCCACAAAGGCCGATAAGATCATCATGCCGGAAGAAACAGGGATGGCGCTGCCCAAGAGAAAGACCATAGACAAGGCCACCACCATTTTGGCGCCGGAGGAAATGCACAGCACAAAGGGTCCGGCAATGGGATTGTGGAAAAAGGTCTGCAGCAGATAGCCGGAAAGGGCCAGGGCGCCGCCTAAGATCAACCCGGCACAGGACCGGGGCAGACGAAGCTCCCACAAGATCTGGGAGAGCGTTCCGCCGGTATTTTGTCCCATGAGGGCTTTTACGATGTCTGGCAAGGGATGATTGACACTGCCGATACAGACGTTGAGACAAAACAGCAAAAGCACCAAAACACCCAGCCCGATAAGGGCGAGGACGCACCGGACCGTTTTCCGTCGTTCTGCCATGAAACCCCTCCTTTTTATGCCTTATGACAAATGAAATAAATACCGCATCGTGTTCTCATCTCCTCCCGTCAGCATCTTGTGCATATCGGAAATAAGATAGCCTGTGGACAGCGACTGCTGATAAAGATCGTTGGTGGTGCACCAGACATTGCCTTCCTTTACCGCCTTGCATTCCTTCAGCACAGGACACTTTTGGAGCAGCGACGCAACGCTTTCGATGCCGCCGTCGATGGAACTGTTATAGATAAAATAATCGCAGTCTTTTACGCCCTGGTAAAATTCCTCCACCTGCAAATTTATGGTGGAACGCTTTGTATTGCTGTCGCCTAAATTGGGAAACGCATAGCGACCGCCGGCCAGGGAGATCATCTTTGGCACATAGTCGTTGGACTGGCGCACCTGCACCAACCCATTAGACGTAATGAAGAAAAACGCCACGGTTTTGTCTGTTGTTTCGCCCTTAGATGACTGCTCCACCAAAGAGACCTGTTCGTTAAAGATCTGCTGGGCTTTTGCTTCTTTTCCCAGCAGGGCACCGAAAAACTTCACCCATTCCACGCGGCCCAAAGGATGGCTCTCGTAGCTGGAATACTCGATCATGGCCGGAATGGAAAATTGCTGGAGCTTTTCCAGCACCTCCGGCGCATGGGAGATCATCCGGTTCTCAATGGCCAACGTACAGCCTTTAGACAACAGCAGTTCGTAGTCCGGCTGACTGTATTTGCCGGCATAGAGCAGTTTGCCGGCGGCCATGGCGTTTTTGGCGTCTGCAATGTACCAACCGTCTTCCTTCAATCCGGAAAATCGGATGGTATCTACACTGTCCAGAGCGCTGAACAGATCCATCACCGAGGACGCCACCAGATAGAGATCCTGAATAGGCCGGCGCAGCACCACTATATCCTCCGGCAGCCCCGACGGAACGTCTCCCTTCTCCGGCACCACGAGAAAGCGCTTATCGTCCATAGCGGTCGTCAGCAGCGTATAACCGCCCTTATAGTGGTCGATAGTGAAATTTTCCGCATAGGAAAGCGGTACGCTGTCGGTGTATTCCAGCCCGGCAAGGGCTTTGGTACCTGCCCCCTGGGAAACGCTTACCGAAGCGGAAGAAGGACTGCCGCAGCCGCTCAGCCCCAGCAGTCCTATGCAAAGTAAGCATCCCATGATCGTAGAGAGGAGCCTTCTTCCCATCTTCCGTCCTCCGTTAAGATCGCACAGCCGTTGCCGTCTCAGAATGGAACGTCAAGGTGTAGGTGATCTCGTGGGGCTTGCTCATGGCTACCGTGTCACCAATGACCTCTATGGGCCGATCGAACTGACTGACGGGGATCGCAAAGACCGAATCGCCGTCCTTATTCAGCGGCAGATACTTTTCCCCAGAAACGATCATGTAATCGTAGTTGGGACTGTTCCACTGCACCGTGGCGGTAGCTTTGCCATCTTTTACAGAAACAGTAGCAGGCGATTGGATCTGGGCCTTGCCGCTGCCGCCGGAGAAGGTCAGCTCCATAGCATAGGTGCCGTCCTCCAACGTGGATCCCGTCTTTTCTACAGCGTTAGAGACCATCACTTTATGGTCGTACCATTTGCCCTTTTCCCCTACGAGGGCCAGGTCAAATTCGGTATCCAGGGCCGGCACGGGCACATCAAAGCCGTTGACTTCCTCGGTGGTGCCGTCGCTGTAGGTCACTGTGTCCACCGTAGGCTCCAATAGCTCTGCGCCGTCCTTTTGGGCATCCTCGGCAAGGCCGGGATACAGGTTTAAGATCTTCTTCGACGACAGGGAAACGTGAAGCGTCATCTGGCCGTCTTTGACCGTCAACGTGCCCTTGCCGTCACAAGCCTCGCTGACGTGAAACATACTGCTGTCGGTGGTAAAGTCGGCCGTGTATACGCCGTCGGGCAGCGCCGTCGACGCGCTGGACACAACAAGAGAAGCGGCGCTTTCAGCCGCAGGGGGTGCGCTTTCACTGCCGCAGCCGGCAAAGGCCGTGCAGGACAACAGCAGCGCCATGCAAATTGCAACGAGTTGTTTTTTCATCAAGATCACCCCTTCATGGCGGATGCCGTATGGGCAACGTATAATTGTTGAATGGTTTCGCTCTGGCCGAGGCCGGCGATCTGGGTCTGTACTTCATCGAACTTGCCACAAGCGGTGAAGCAGCTCTTCCAGGAATCCTCGTCGTCACCGGCCATGTCGTTGTGGGCATGGTCTCCGGCAACCACCATCAGAGGCCGCAGCACCACCTTTTTGTAGCCATCTTTTGCCACAGCGTCGATGACCGCTTCGCAGGAGGTGTCCTCCGGCTCGCCCTCTACTGTGCCGATATACACGTTGTCGTAGCCCAGAGCATCCATCTGGGCCTGCATCTGACTGTAAGAGACCTTCGCTGTATGGGAGGTGCCGTGACCCATAAAGACAAAGGCAACGCCGTCCTCTTTTGCTGCTGTTAAGCTATCGTAACCGGCTTCCTGTACGCTCTCCTTCGTGATGGCCTTAGCCACCGTTTCCTTATCGCTGTTGACTGTTTTATTGTCTTTGCCCACTTCACCCAACAGCGGCTCGGCGATCTTTACGCTGTCAAACTTATCCTTGTACTGCTCCACAGCCTTTACCAGCTCGTCATACTCGGCGCCGTGCATCAGATGGGTCGGCTGGACGATCAGTTCCTTGACGCCGTTTTGCACAGCCCGCTCCAGCGCCTGGTCCATGTTGTCGATCTTCTCGCCGTCCCTGGCCTGGATGTGGTTGATGATGATCTGGGCCGTAAAGGCTCTGCGGACAGACCAATCCGGATTGGCTTTTTGCAGGGCGTCCTCAATGCCCTTGATGTCAGCAACACGGCTGTCGTTAAAAGAGGTGCCGAAGCTGACGGCCAAGATCTCCTTTTCCCCAATATTGTCTCCGTTGCGCGGGTCATCCTTTGCAGCGTCGCCGGTATCTCTGCCAAAGTAGTCCGGGTCAGCGTTTTCACCTGCTACCAGGGCTTTTTGCGCATCGGTCAAAGCGTCCCATGCTGCTTTGGCGTCAGCGCACTGCTGGTCGGTGAGATCGGTCCGCTGCTGGACGTAAATGGCGTCGATCTTCTCCGCCACTGCGTCGGCTGCCTGCTGATCGGTGTTCCCTTCTGTTGCAGAAGTTTGTGATGCTGCGGGTGCGGTAGTCTCGGCGGTACTGCCACAGCCGGCAAGGGTCAAGGTCCCTGCCATGGCGGCGGCCAAAACTGCGATCCATACGTTCTTTTTCATGATTGCTCCTCCTCGGTTCTTCCCGAAATGAAATTTTTGACCATTGGAAGGGAAAACAAAAGCGCCCTTTTACGAAAAAATCGGTAAAAGGACGCTGTGTTTCCTGCAATCAGTACAGCAAAAAGAGACCTTTCCGCTAAGTTTGCGGAAGGGCATTTTGCTTGCATACTGGTTTGCGACCAATTACTCGTGGCCGGTGGAATTGCTTCCACGCCGTTTTCAACAGGCAGGTCTCCTGACTTGCGGATCTTCATCCGCGGCCGCCTTCCCGCTTGCGCAGTGACATCTTTGGCCGCGGACTCCCCGCTTACAGTGACGAGTTCGTACAGGATTTGCACCTGTTTCCCTTTTCATCAGACGAAAGGTCTGAACCTGTCAAAAATTATGATAGCACAGGACTTGTCGATTGTAAAGCACAAATTTCCCTACAAAAAAAGCCACCCAAACACCAGGTGACTTTCCAGTGAAAAGCAGGAACCCCCTGCTCAGGATCCAATTGTCAGGCTTTTTCCGGGGAGATCCCTTTTTCTGCCTCGTACCGCCGCACCAGCTCCCGGAAAGAGTTGCGATTGATGCCCAGGACTTCCGCCGCATGGGTGCCGGTGATGGCCTTGCTCTTGTAGCAATTGTAGATGCCCTCAAAATTTTTGGGATACGCCATCTTCGGCCGGCCGAACCGCACGCCTCGTTCTCTGGCGGCCGCAATGCCGTCGGCCTGACGCTTGTGGTTTTGATCCCGGCGCTGCTGCTCCAACTCCTCGATGAGCGCAAACACCGCCTGCGACCGTTCCTCGTCGTCGATGATCCTTCGGATGGTATCCATCTCTTGTTGTGTGATCAATTGTCCCACTCCTGGTCTGACCCTAATTTTTATTCTTTATTCCTAAAAAGAACGCATTTCAGACAAAAATATTATACTAGATTACAAGGCACTTGTCTACTGGTTTCTACAAAAAAACGACAATTTTTTCTTTTTCAGCTCCCTTGTTTTCTGTCCCTCTTTTCCCGAAAAGTGTAAAGAAAAAAGAGGGGAAATCCCCTCTTTCTCCGTTTAACAATAATCTGTTTTCATGCAAAACAGTATAAAATTTTTAGCAATAAAATCTCCGCTATTTTTGGATCTCATAGACCATGTTCCGCACAAAGCCTCTGGGCAACACTTTGCAGGCCCGGACGATCATCCGATTTTTGCAGCCGGGAACGGCGATCACCTTGCCCTGCCGCAGCTTTTTCAGGCCGTATTTTGCCACATCCTTTGCCTTTGCCACGCCCAGGTTGCGGAACAACCCGGAGGAACCGAGAGCGGCGTTTTTCTCAAAGCCAGTCTTTGTCGGGCCGGGACAAAGGGCCGTCACCGTAACGCCGGTGCCCCGCAGTTCTACAGACAGTGCCTCGGTAAAGGACAGCACAAAGGCCTTGGTAGCGTAGTAGACCGACATCAACGGCCCCGGCTGGAACGATGCCATGGACGCCACGTTGAGGATCTTGCCGCTGCGACGGGTCAGCATGGGTAGCAGGAAACAGCGGGTCAGCTCCAAAAGGGCTGTGCAGTTGACCATCACCATATCCTGCTGTTTTTTCCAGTCGCTGAAGGCAAAAGCGCCAAAGTCGCCAAAGCCAGCGTTATTGACCAGCACCTCTACGGTCAGCTCGTTTTCCTGGGCAAAAGCAAAGACTTCTTTGCCGGCGCCGGGCTCGGAAAGATCCTTCTGGAGCGTGTGGACCTGCACCGGATAGATCGTTGTAAAAAGATGCTGTAAATGCTCTAATTTTTCTTCGTTTCTGCCCACCAGCAGCAGGTCATAGCCTGCTTTTGCCAGCTCGTTGGCAAAGTGGGCCCCCAGTCCGCCGGTAGCGCCGGTGACCAGCGCAGTTTTCTGTTTTTTCATCGGTTGCTCCTTTCTCCCGCAGAATGCGGGACTGCTGTTTCCCTTTGTAAAAAAGAAAACCTGCCGGGCAGTTTCGCACCGACAGGTTTCGCCATTACAGCTCGCCGTTTTCAATGGCAGCGATCTGCTGGATCCGCCGCTCGTGACGACCGCCCTCGAAGGGGGTATTCAGGAAAATCTTTGTGAATTCCACTGCTTCTACCTCGCTGATGACCCGGCCGCCAAGACACAAAATGTTGGCGTCATTGTGCTGGCGGGTGGCCTGAGCACAGAAGGCGTTGGTCACTACCGCTGCCCGAATGCCCTTGACCTTGTTGGCGGCAATGGAGATGCCAATGCCGGTGCCGCAGCACAAAATGCCTTTTTCCGCCTCGCCGTTGGCCACCGCATGGGCCACCTGGGCGGCAATGGGACCATAATCCACCGAAGCGGTCTTATTGGTTCCAAAATCTTTATAGCGGATGCCGTTCTCATCAAAGTAAGCCTGAATGGCCAGTTTTAAATTCACACCGCCGTGATCGGCTCCAATTGCTATCATGTTCTTCCTTACTTCCTCTCCAAGTTTTGTTTTCGTTTTAATTCCCGCTCCGCCTGGGGCAGCCGCAGGTAGATGGGGGATAATTCCCCCGCGCTCACCGTTTTGCCCTGCTGTGCCATCGCCATAGCGCAGGATGCTACGCCGCTGGCCCGCTGGTACCGCAGTGCTTCCGACACCAAACGTACCTGGGGCAATGCAGAAAAGCCCTCTGCACGACTACACAGCGCCGCGCCGTCTCCCACCAGATAAATGGGCTCAGAAAACCCTTTGCATTCTTCTGCAAGAGACGCAATCGCTATGGGCCGGTCGTCACTCAGCCGAGTGATGACGCCTTGTTTTACGCGGAACAGGGCGTTATACACCTGCTGGCACCGGGCATCCATCACAGCGCAAACGATACCGTCGCTGTCCCGGAGATTTTCCGCCATGGCGGCCAGCGTCGAAACGCCGGCACAGGGCTTTCCCTGCGCCATGGCCATACCCTTGACGCAAGCCACACCGATGCGCACGCCCGTAAAGGATCCCGGCCCGGCAGACACGCCAAACAAGTCAATGTCCGAAAGGGATACGCCGGTGGTCTCCAGCAGAGACTGGACCATGACCATCAGGGTCTGGCTGTGGGTCTGTTTGATATTTACAAAGCTGTCGCCTAAAATATGGCCGTCCTCCATCACGCACACGGAGGCCGACACAGCAGAAGCGTCCAGTGCCAAAACGTTCATCGTGCCATCCCTTCTATTGTAAAATGCCGCTCGTCATCAGCTTTTCCCTTCTCAATGGTGATGCGTATCGCATCCTCCGGCAGAGCGCCTTCTATATTTTCGCTCCACTCGATGATGAGCACATCCTCAGTCTCCAGATAGTCGAAAAAGCCGGTGGAATACAGATCATCCCAGCCCTCGACCCGATACATATCAAAATGATGGACCGTCAATCGCCCGGTATAATCGTGGACCAGGGCAAAGGTGGGGCTGGAAACACCGCCGTCAATGCCAAGGCCAGACGCAATACCGCGGGTCAAGGCCGTTTTGCCCATGCCCAGTCCGCCAAACAACGCCAGCACCTCGCCGCCCTTTAGCTGTTCTCCCAGACGGCGGCCCAGCGCTTCCGTTTCCTGTGGCGAATGGGTCGTATATTGCTCCGCCATTAGAACAAGCCGGAGATCTTGCCGTTTTCGTCCACGTCGATATTCATGGCTGCCGGCACCTTTGGCAGGCCAGGCATCGTCATGATATTGCCGGCATAAGCTACCACAAAGCCTGCACCGTTAGACAGACGCAGATCGCTGATAGTGATGCGGAAGCCCTTCGGACGGCCCAGAAGGGTCGGGGTATCGGACAGAGAATACTGGGTCTTTGCCACGCACACCGGCATCTTGTTGCCGCCCAGCTTCTCGATCTGTGCCAGGGATTTCTTCGCTTTGGCGGTGTAGTCCACGCCGTCGGCACCGTAGATGTCACGGGCGATCTTGTCCAGCTTTTCGGTAATGGTCAGGTCAAGATCATACAGCGGGGCAAAGTGAGATTCCTGCTCCGTTGCCGCCACGACCTTCTTGGCCAGGTCGATGCCGCCTTCGCCGCCCTTTGCAAATACCTCAGACAGGGCAAACTCGGCGTGATTTTCCTTGCAGTAATTCTCGATGAATTGCAGTTCCTCGTCGGTATCGTTGCCAAAGCGGTTGATGGCCACGACGACCGGCACGCCGTACTTGCGCATATTCTCAATGTGGACGCCCAGGTTGACGATGCCCTTCTTCAGCGCTTCCAGATTGGGCTTAGAGGCCTCATCCTTTGTCAGGCCGCCGTTGTATTTCAGCGCTCTGGCTGTTGCCACAACGACGACAGCAGATGGGGTCAGCCCGGCAAAACGGCACTTGATGTCAAAGAATTTCTCTGCGCCCAGGTCAGAGCCGAAGCCTGCCTCGGTGATGCAGTAGTCGCCCAGCTTCAGCGCGATCTTTGTTGCCCGGACAGAGTTACAGCCGTGAGCGATATTGGCAAAGGGGCCGCCGTGCATAATGACTGGGGTGCCTTCCAGCGTCTGGACCAGGTTCGGATTGATGGCATCCTTCAGCAGGGCTGCCATAGCGCCGTTTGCGCCGATGTCCTTGGCGTAGACCGGCCCGCCTGCATAGGTGTAAGCGATGAGGATGTCACCCAGGCGCTTTTTCAGATCCATGATGTCGTCGGCCAGGCACAGAATCGCCATGACTTCGCTGGCCACAGTGATGCAGAAGCCGTCCTCTCTTGGCGTACCGTTAGCCTTGCCGCCCAGACCGACTACGATGTTCCGCAGGACACGGTCGTTCATGTCGAGGCAGCGGGTCACATTGATTGCCCGTGGGTCAATGTTGCACTGGTTGCCCTGCTGGATGTGGTTGTCGATCATGGCACAGAGCAGGTTGTTGGCTGCGGTGATGGCGTGCATATCGCCGGTAAAGTGGAGGTTCAGATCCTCCATTGGCAATACCTGCGCATAGCCGCCGCCGGCTGCGCCGCCCTTTACGCCAAAGACGGGGCCGAGGGATGGCTCACGCAGGGCGATGACTGCTTTTTTGCCGATCTTTGCAAAGGCTTCACCGAGACCGGTCGTGGTGGTGGTCTTGCCCTCACCGGCTGGCGTTGGGTTGATGGCGGTGACGAGGATCAGCTTACCGTCCGGCTTTTTCTCCAGACGACGGAAAAGAGATGGATCCAGCTTTGCCTTATACCGGCCATAAGGGATCAGCTCTTCCTCCTCGATGCCCAGGTCCGCTGCGATCTTCGTGATCGGCTGCAAGGTAGCCTGTTGTGCAATTTCAATATCTGTCAGCATGATGATTCTCTCCTTTTGTTCTAATGATAACGTCGTCGTTCTTACCTACTAATATAGCATACATTTCTCATTTAGGAAAGAGGAACTTGCACTTTGTCCTTGAAAATTATATAATAAGACCATCTTTTGAAACTTGTCCCAAGGAGGGGATGCTTTGGCCTATCTGACTGCCGACTCAAAACAAGCACGGCTCTCACAATGGATCTCCCGCGTCATCAAGGGCCTTAATGATTACTGGAAACGCTCCGATAAGCTCCTGTGGCTCATCATGCTGGTGATCTCCGCCTTTAGTCTGACGCTGCTCTATACGGTGCCGTCCAACGCCATGGGGCGCAGCTATTTTCAGATCCAGCTCATCGCCATCGTGACCGGATACCTGGGCGCTATCCTTTTGACCCTCGTCGACTACCGCACCATCGCCCGATTCTGGCCATGGCTGGCCGTCTGCGGCGGGGCTCTCATTTTATACACCCTGTTCTTCGGCGAGAGCGTCACCGGCTCCGATGGCGTAAACGCCCGGGCCTGGCTCATGCTCCCCGGCGGCATCACCTTTCAGAGCGCTGAGCTGGTAAAGATCTTCTTTCTCCTGACCTATGGCAAGCACCTGTCTCTGGTAAAGGAATCCGGCGCCATCTATAAGCTCCCCCACGTTTGTCTGCTGGGGCTTCACGGCGCAGTGCCCATCCTGCTGGTCCATTTGCAGGGCGATGACGGTGCAGCCATCATTTTCTTTTTCATGTTTTTGTTCATGTCCTTTGCCGCCGGCGTCCAGCTAAGATACTTTGCCATTTTGTTTGGGGCCATCCTTGCTGCCATTCCCATCGCGTGGAACTTCATCTTTGAAGATTACCAGCGCAACCGGATCCTCAATATGTTCCACCCGGAAGCGGATCCTCTGGGCACGGGCCTGCAGCAGATCCAGGGCAAGATCTCCATCGGCTCCGGCCAGCTCACCGGCCAGGGACTCCTCAGTGCGCCCCGGGTCCAGAGCAGTGCCGTTCCCGTCCAGGAAAGCGACTTCATCTTCGCCGTGGCCGGAGAGGAACTGGGTTTTGTGGGCTGTGTGGCCATTTTGGGGCTGCTGCTGCTGTTGCTGCTCCGGGTACTGCGCACCGCCTTTGTGTCCTGCGACAATTTGGGCTGCTACATCTGCTTCGGCTTTTTCGGCATGATCGCTGCCCAGACCGTGTTCAACATTGGGATGTGCCTGAGCCTTCTGCCGGTCATGGGCGTCACCCTGCCCTTCTTCAGCGCCGGCGGCTCCTCTGCGGCCTGCCTGTATCTGGGCTTTGGCCTGGTGCAGAATATCTCCATGCACCGCAGCGAAAAAGACCGGGTCGATCCCGAGAGCATCCGTCGCTACCAAAGAAATCGATAACGTGCAAAAAAACAGGCGTGGCTGTTTTGCCAGGCCTGTTTCCTTTTTAGGGCTGCTCCAGTCCGCAGACCTTTGTGGTGGCTTCGGCAAAATTGCCGATAAGCTCCGTAATGACCCGCATATCGCAGTCGGCGTTTTGGATATAGGCGTAGTAGCTGCCGTAAATACTGTAGCTCAACAGGATATTGAACCGGTCGTTATTGCGCAGGGACGGCTTCTGCTCGTAGGCGATGTCCTTGATGCCCTGCTCGATACGCACCGGTAATCGGTTGTTCTGGTTGCCGGAAAACAACGTCTGGATCAGGGTGCGCCGGGCAAAGTACGCATCGGTCAGCTCCTGCACAAAGGCCGGCAGGTTAGAAAACAAATATTCCGGATGGGTGATGCTGTCCAATACCGACTGGACCAGCTCCGCCTCCAAAGAATCGGATAGGTCATAGATGTCCTTATAGTGAAGATAAAAGGTGGCCTTATTGACCATAGCCAGCTCCGACAACTCCTTGACGGTGATCTTTTCCAGCGGCTTATTGGCCCGCAGCGTTAAAAATGCGTTGATGATGTTGCTTTTTGTCCGTTTGACGCGAAGGTCCATATCACTCACTTCCTCGACAAAATTGGAAAATCGTTGCATATTGGACGATTTTCGAAAATCGATGGTGGTTTTTTCCCGCCATCCCCTTAAAATAGATTGTAGAACAATAAACGACGGTAGTCAAGAAAAAGGAGAAACGACTATGGATCTTTACAGCTTTTACATGGGCCAATGCTTTGATGCTTACCAATTTTTTGGCGCCCATTACGAAAATGGCAAGACCACCTTTCGCACCTTTGCCCCGGAAGCCGACCACATCTCCCTCATCGGCGAGTTCAGTTCCTGGCAGGAATTGCCCATGAAAAAGGTAGCCGACGGCAATGTCTACGAGCTTTCTGTGGACGGCGCTGTGCCGGGCATGATGTATAAATACAAGATCTACAGCAAAAACGGCGTGGACACCGACCACTGCGACCCTTACGGCTTTGGCATGGAGCTGCGGCCCAATTCCGCTTCCTACATCCGGGACCTGAGCGAATATACCTTCCACGACAGCCTGTGGATGCGCCGCCGTTCCGACTGCAAAACAAGACCGCTGAACATTTATGAGGTCCATCTGGGCTCCTGGCGCAAAAAAGACAACGACAGTGAGACCGGCTGGTACACCTACGATGAGATCGCCGACCAGCTTATCGACTATGTAAAAGACTGCGGCTACAATTATGTGGAGGTGATGCCCCTGAGCGAGCATCCCAGCGATGAATCCTGGGGCTATCAGAACACGGGATTTTTCAGTCCTACCTCCCGCTACGGCACAGCCACGCAGCTAAAGCAGTTTGTAGACAAGCTCCACCAGAACAACATCGGCGTGATCATGGACTTTGTGCCGGTACACTTTGCGCTGGACGCTTACGGTCTGCATATGTACGATGGCACAGCTCTCTATGAATATCCCCACTACCACGTTGGCGACAGCGAATGGGGCTCCCGGAACTTCATGCACTCCCGCGGCGAAGTCCGCAGCTTTTTGCAGTCGGCGGCCAACTTCTGGCTGGAGGAGTTCCACTTTGACGGGCTGCGTATGGACGCCATCCGAAACCTCATCTACTGGCAGGGCGACGAGGGCCGGGGCGAAAACAAAAACGCCATCGACTTTCTGCGGGTCATGAATCAGGGGTTAAAGCACCGCCACCCCACCGCCATCCTGGCCGCTGAAGATTCCACCGCCTACCCCAATGTGACAAAGCCGGCCCACAAGGGCGGGTTGGGCTTTGACTACAAGTGGGACCTGGGATGGATGCACGATACGCTGGAATACTTTCAGACAGCACCGGAATACCGCAGCCGGGATTATCACAAGCTGACCTTCTCCATGCACTATTTCTACAATGAACGGTTCCTGTTGCCCTTGTCTCACGACGAAGTCGTCCACGGCAAGGCCACCATCGCGCAAAAGATGAACGGCGACTACGACTTAAAGTTCCCACAGGCCAAGGCGCTGTACCTGTATATGTATGGCCATCCGGGAAAAAAGCTTAACTTTATGGGCAACGAGATCGCCCAACTGCGGGAATGGGATGAAAAACGGGAACAGGACTGGGGTATCCTCACCTATCCCAACCACGATGATTTCCACCGCTTCATCAAAAAGCTGAACCGCATTTATTTAAAGTACCCGGCCCTGTCCGTCTGGGACTTTGACCCACGGGGCTTTTCCTGGTTGGACTGTCATCAGGAGGAAAAGTGCATCTACGCCTTTTTGCGCACCGATGGCAAGCAAAAGATTGCCTGCGTGTTTAATTTCTCCGACAAAACGCAGGATTACACATTGGAACTCCCCAACAGCAAACAGCTTACGCTGCTCATCACCAACGAATGGCACACCGAGGAAACCGTATCGGTGAAAGGTGGTCAGGCAAAGCTCACCCTTGCCCCCTTTGCCGGCCGGTATTATCTTGTCAAATAAAAGCACAGCAAATCTTTCCACAAAAAAGCGCGCGTCTGTCGAAACTACAGGCGCGCGTTTTATTTTGTGCAGATCACAAACGTTATTTCTTTTTAAAGCCGTCCTTTAAGAGAACGGAACGATTCAGGATGAGATTATCCTCTGTGCTGTCCTTATCAAAGCAGAAGTAACCCTGCCGCATAAGCTGGAAGGAGGTATCCTTTGGCATCTTTGCAATGGACGCCTCCATTTTGCAGCCGGTCAGCGTTTGGAGCGAGTTGGGGTTGATGACCTCCAGCAGTTCCTCGTCCTCCGGATCGGCTACGGTGAACAGGTTCTCGTACAGCCGCACCTGGGCATCCCGGCAGTTGTTGACATCTACCCAATGGATGGTGCCCCGGACCTTCCGGCCATCGGGCGTATTGCCGCCTCTCGTTTCCGGATCATACTCGGCGTAAACCTCGACAACGTTGCCGTTCTCGTCCTTTTTGCAGCCGGTGCATTTGACGATATACGTCGTCTTGAGCCGCACCTCATTGCCCGGATACAGCCGGTGGTAGCCCTTGAACGGCTCCTCCAAAAAGTCGCTCCGCTCGATCCAGCTCTCTCTGGAGAACGTCACCGTCCGGGTACCGTCGTCGGGATTGTTGGGGTTGTTCTCCACCGCAAATTCTTCCGTCTTACCCTCAGGATAGTTGGTTAGCACCAGCTTTACCGGGTCCAGCACGCCCATGACACGCTGGGCACGCAGGTTCAGATCCTCCCGCAGACAATGCTCCAAAAAGCTGTACTCCACCACGCTGTTGACCTTGGCCACACCGATGCGGGTGCAGAAGTTCCGGATGGACTCCGGCGTATACCCTCTCCGGCGCAATCCGCAGAGGGTGGGCATTCTGGGGTCATCCCAGCCGCTGACAACGCCGTTTTCCACCAATGTGCGCAGTTTCCGCTTACTCATCACGGTGTTATTGATGTTCAAGCGGGCAAACTCGATCTGCCGGGGCTTTTGCTGGAAGCCGGCGTTCTCCACCACCCAATCGTACAGGGGCCGGTGGTCCTCAAACTCCAGGGTGCACAGGGAATGGGTAATGCCCTCAATAGCGTCCTCGATAGGATGGGCAAAGTCGTACATGGGATAAATGCACCATTCATCGCCGGTGCGGTGGTGATGCAGGTGGTTGATGCGGTAAAGCACCGGGTCCCGCATATTAAAGTTGCCGGAAGATAGATCGATCTTCGCCCGCAGCGTCATGGCGCCGTCGGGGAACTCGCCAGCCTTCATCCGGGCAAACAGATCCAGGCTCTCCTCTACCGGGCGGTCTCGGTCGGGACTGACAGCAGGGGTCGTCAGGTCCCCCCGGTTTGCCCGCATCTCCTCGGCGTTCATCTCACAGACGTAGGCCTTGCCGTCTTTGATGAGCTGAACGGCAATATCGTACATCTGGGGGAAATAATCGGAGGCATAGTGGAACCGGTCGCCCCAATCAAAGCCCAGCCAATGGATGTCCTCCTGAATGGCGTCTACATATTCTACATCCTCTTTGGTCGGGTTGGTATCGTCCATGCGCAGATTGCACAGACCGTTATATTTTTCCGCCGTGGCAAAGTCGATGCAGATGGCTTTGGCATGGCCGATGTGCAGATAGCCGTTTGGCTCCGGCGGGAACCGGGTATGGACTGTCTTCCCCTCGAACCGACCGCCGGGGGCAAGGTCCTCGTCGATAAAATCATGGATAAAATTAGACCAGACCTCTTCGGTGGTCTCCGTTACCTTTTTTTCGTCACTCATACGTTCCTTACTCGCTTTCGATTTCATTATGCAGTCAGCTTTTGCAGACCAAGACGCAGACGGCGCAGCGCCTCTTCTCTGCCCAGCAGCACCAAAATCTCAATGGCGCCGCCCGGCGTTACCTTTTGTCCGGCGGCGGCAATGCGTACCGGCCACAGCAGTGTGCCGTTCTTTACCGCTAGGCTCTGGGCCAAATCCATCAAGGTATCGTGGACAGTCTCTACTGTCCAGCTATCGCAGCCCTCCAGGGCGGTGATTGCCGCTTCCAGCATGGCCGGGGAATTTTCCAGATTAGTCTTGCTCTTTTTGTTCACAAACAGATCCGTTTCATAGTCCGGCAGCGCTTTGAAAAACCCGATCAATTCCGGGATCTCCTTGAGCTTTGTGACGCGGGGCTGGAGCACGCCGGTAAGCACGTTCCAATCCGGGTCCCGCTCCCCGAAGATCTCCCGGTAATAAGGCATGGCTCTAGCGGTAAATTCCTCCGGCGTCATCGCCCGGAGATATTCGCCGTTAAACCAGGTCAGCTTATCGTAGTCAAAGACCGACGGCGACTTGCTGATGCCGTCAATAGAGAAGTTCTCACACAGCTCCTCCAGGGTGAACATCTCCCGATTGTCCTTAGGGCACCAGCCCAGCAGGGCAATGTAATTGGTGATGACCTCCGGCAGATACCCCTCCTGCACCAGATCGTCAAAGCCGGTGGCGCCGTGGCGCTTAGAGAGCTTAGAAACGTTGCCGTCCTCGTCCTTGCCCATGATCAGCGGCAGGTGGATGTAGGTAGGCACCTCCCAGCCAAAGGCCTCATAGAGCAGATTGTATTTCGGCGTGGAGGTGAGATACTCGCAGCCCCGCACCACATGGGTGATGTACATCAGGTGGTCGTCGATGACGTTGGCAAAGTTGTAGGTGGGATAGCCGTCGGACTTCAGCAGAATCTGATCCTCCAGCTCGCTGTTTTCAATGGTGATCTCCCCGTAAACGGCGTCTACAAAGGTGGTGGAACCTTCTGTCGGCATCTTTTGGCGGATGACATAGGGCTTACCCTCCGACAGCAGCCGCTCTACTTCCTCCTGCGGCAAGTCGCGGCAATGGCGGTCATAGCCGCCGAACTCGCCTTCCTGATGAAGGGATTCCAGCCGCTCCTTATCACAGAAGCAATAGTAAGCCTTGCCCTCTTTGACAAGCTGCTCGGCGTAGGGACGGTAAAGGTCCATCCGCTCGCTCTGGACATAAGGGCCGTAGGGGCCGCCGATGTCCGGGCCTTCGTCGTGGCGCAAGCCCACTTGTTCCAGCGTATTGTAGATGACATCTACAGCGCCCTCTACCAGTCGTTCCCGGTCAGTGTCCTCGATGCGCAGGACAAATTGGCCGCCCTGGGATTTGGCGATAAGATATTCGTATAATGCGGTGCGCAGATTGCCCACGTGCATAAAGCCGGTGGGACTGGGCGCAAATCTTGTTCGTACTGTTGTTGCCATGTTCATTCCTCACTCTATCTTTTCAGAATTGCCCGGTCAAGACTGGGCGCTGGTTTCCGATGACGCAGTCTGTCTGTTGAGATACACGACGTATTCCTCCAGACACAGGTTCATTTCCTGCATCTTCTTGGCGTGTGCCTTCCCCACATAGCGGAAGCGCCACGGCTGGAACTTGACGCCGGTGACGTCCTCCTTGTCTGCCGGATACCGCAGGATAAAGCCGTAATCGGCGCAGTGGGACACCAGCCACTGATAATCGCTGGTCTCACCGAAAGCGTCGTCTCCGGTGTTGACGCCAATGGATAAGCCTGTGATGTATTCGCTGGCCCCACCCTTTTGGATCGTCTTATCGGCTTCCTCGGTGGCCTCGGCCTTTGTCATGTTCGACTCCTCCATCAGACGCTTGATATTGTTCTGGTAGATGGTGTTCTGCTGTTTTTCTGTGCGGTAGCCGTAGGTGACCCAGTAATAATGCTTTGCCTTGGCGCCGGCTTCATAAAGATCCTCAAAGGCGCTGACCAGCCGCTTATCTACCTTTACGTCGTCCAGCTTTGCAAGATTGGGCGCAAAACCAGAAGGCAGCGGCGTCGTATTGTTGACGATGACCAGCAGCGGATCGCTGGACTGGGGGATCGGGTCGTTGGTGCCGGACAGCTCGATCTCTGACGGCGTCCCGGATGTTTCCGACGACGCAAGCAGCCAATCCTCCGGCCGTACCAGAGAGCTTGTCTCCCCGGAAGCGGCATCCCCAGGCAAAAGCGATGACGACGGGCTTCCTGCAGACTGAGGCTGTGACGACGGCCGGTTGACCAGCGCCATGGTGACCAAAATAGCCGATGCCGCCACAGCCACCGCTGCGATGACGACGACAGTAAAGATCAGGTTGAAGCGGTTTCGTTTTTTTCGGTTTTCGTTGGGATATTGTGGATTTTGACCCGTTTGCATAAAACGCACGAACTCCTCTCTTGTCCATGGCAGAAAAAACGCTGTCACGGTCCGATGATACATTGTAATCGTACCATACCCCCGCTGGAAATGCAAAAAGAAATCCTGTAACCATTATTACTAAATTTTCACCGGTTGGGAGCGGGGACGGATGCTGGCCGGGAGCGGCCACGCCGTGCCATCCCCCGTTCTTCTGTGTCAGTATACCACAATTTGGGGTGATTTGTCTACCCATCCCAAAGGCCGTGTCTATGGCGCATAGATCCTTTTTGAGATTATCCATCGATGATATAAAGGAAAAGCGTCGTGTCCGATCTATTCTCAGCTTCCCTTTTGGGGGAACAGAACGCTTTGCGGGAAAGGGACTTACCCTCTTCTGTTCAATATCCCCGTTTTTTTGACATCCTGACAAAAAGGGCTGGGAAAACAGATCCTCTCCTGACCACACTCTGGTAAACCGTTCAAAATCACTAGATTTCAATCCATTTTTCACCGATTTTTCTCATGGCTCGTCCAATGAAAATTCCAGAAACCACTTTCCAAATAAACTACCAATATGCTATACTAATAAAAGATTATGCCGTTTTCTGGAAACCATCCCGAACCGGCACCACATCAAGTGAAGGAGTTTCGCCCATGGTTTTTGCCGATCTATTTTTTCTGTTTTTCTTTCTCCCTCTCTGTCTGCTGTTTTACTTCATCGCCAAGAAGGTGGAAACGAAAAATAAAGTCCTCATTGTTTTTTCTTTGATTTTCTACGCCTGGGGCGAACCCCTTTGGATCCTTTTGCTCGTTTTCAGCGCCGCCTTTAACTGGTTCATCGGCAGGATGATCGGCCAATATCGGGGAAGATCCAAAGCAAAGCTCTTTGTGGCACTGGGCATCTGTATTGATATTGCCCTGCTCCTCACCTTTAAATACACCGGCTTCTTCGTTGAGACCTTTAACGGCATCACCGGCCTTTCGGTACCGGTGCCCCAGATCCGTCTGCCCCTGGGTATCAGCTTCTTTACCTTCCAGGCCATCTCCTATGTGCTGGACTGCTACTGGGAAACCGTCGAGCCCCAAAAGGATTTTTCCAAGTTCCTGCTCTACCTCTCCCTCTTTCCCCAGCTCATTGCCGGACCGATCGTCCGCTACAGCGTGGTGGCAAATGAGATCTCTAACCGCCATGTCTCTATTGTGGATCTGTGCGACGGCGCCCTGCGGGTCATTGTGGGCCTTGCCAAAAAAGTCCTGCTGGCCAACAGTCTCTACGCCATCGTCGATACCTTCTTCGGTCAGGACATCGCCGGGCTATCTACTCTCGGCACCTGGTACACGGTCATCCTTTATTCCATGTACGTCTATTTCGACTTTAGCGGCTACTCCGATATTGCTATCGGTCTGGGCAGAATGTTCGGCTTTCACTTCGACGAGAACTTCCGCCATCCCTTTATGTGCAAGACCATCTCCGAATTCTGGCAGCGCTGGCACATCTCTCTCGGCTCTTTCTTCCGGGATTACCTATTATATGTGCCCATCTTCGGCAAAAACCGCAAGTACGTCAGCCTATTCCTCGTCTGGTTCTGCACCGGTATGTGGCACGGCGCTTCCTGGAACTTTATCTTCTGGGGATTATACTTCGGCCTGTTCATCTTCTTTGAGCAGAAGCTGGGCAAAAAACGCATCAAAAAATGGCCCCTCTGGTGGAAACATATCTACAGTAAGCTGGTCATCATCATCGGCTTTGGCATCTTCTATTTCGAGGATCTGGGGCAGCTTGGCCAATTCTTCCTCAACATCTCCGGCATCAGTATGCTGACAAACGGCAGCGGCCTGGTGGACAACCTGACCTGGCTGTCCTTTACCAACAACTGCTTCCTCATCGCCATCGCCGTTATCGCCTGCTTCCCCATCCTGCCATGGATCAAAAAGCATCTGCTGGAAGCCCGCTCCAACACCATCTACACCATCGGCCGCATCGGCTCGGTGGTCTGCTGCGCCGCACTGCTCATCGCCGTCAGCGTCATGCTGGTGGACAACACCAACAACCCCTTCCTCTATTGGCGGTTCTGACAACCTCCCCTTTTGAAAGGACTGTGCTATGACAAACAACCATCCCCAAAACTCCAACCAAAAACGGCCCTCTCGCCGCCTTGTCGAATACCGTGCCTCCCTTGTCGGCGTGGGCATCTTATTGCTGTTGTTCTTCGGCATCGCCATTTTCCTCATCGTGTTCCCCCGCTCCACAAAGTCGGACATCGAAAAGCGGGAGCTGGCAAAATTCCCTGCCTTTTCGTTCCAGACCTATTTTTCCGGTGAGTTTACCGCTGACATCGCTACGTTTTACGACGATACGGTCCCCTATCGGGATAACTTTAAAAATATGAGCAATAATCTCAAGGGACTGTTCGGCATCCAGTCCAACAACCAGGCCGTTATCATCGGTACGCCCGTCAAGACGGTCAACAACGATCCTATCTCCAGTGAGGGCGACGCTGTTTCTTCGGAACAAACTTCCTCTGTAACTATTGCCGAACAGGAACCGGATCAGACCGACTTTACCAAGGAGACGGCCGACGGCGAGATCAGCCCGGAAAACGGGATGCTCATCGTCAACCTGGACGGCCACTGGCGTGGACTGGAACTGTTTGGCGGCGGCACCGGCAACAACTACGTCAATGCCCTCAACAAGCTGCGGGACAAGGTGGACAGCAAGGTGAAGATCTACTCCATGATCGCGCCGATGGCCAGCGAATTCTACACGCCGTCCAACTTCTCCCAGTATAATTCCAGCCAGGCTGACTGCTTTGCGTCTATCGCCGGCCGGTTAAAGGATGGCATCACCTCTGTCGATTGCCTCAGCGCTATGCAGAAGCACACCGAGGAGGACATCTACTGCCGCACCGACCACCACTGGCAGCCATTGGGCGCATACTATGCCGCCCGGACCTTCGCTGAGGCCGCCGGAGTACCCTTTGCCGACCTGGACAAGGACTACACCAAAAAGGAAACAGAAGGCTTTGTGGGCACGCTGTACGCCTTCTCCAGTGATTCCCGGCTCCTTAACGACCCGGAGACCTTCACCTATTACGAGCCAAAGGCCAGCTATTCCACCTATTATTATGACACCGGTTTCCACTTCCAGGAAAAGGGGGAACTGCTGGTAGAGGTTGACACGACCAACTCCTATCTGCGCTTTTTGGGCGGCGACGAGCAATGCGCCAAGATCAAGACCAATGTGAACAACGGCCGCAAACTGCTGGTCATCAAGGACAGCTACGGCAATGCGGAGATTCCCTTCTACACCAGCTCTTTTGCAGAGATCTATGTCATTGATATGCGCTACTTTGAGTGCAATTTAGTAGACTTTATCGACCGTATGGACATCACCGACGTACTGTTTACCATGGCGTCCTATTCCGCCGTTGGCGAAAACGCCAAAAATATCGACAATTTAATCACCCAGAACAGCGGCGAAGCCATCACCGATGACGCCACCGACTGACCGGTGTGATCCAAAGGAAGGAACAAGTATGAAAGAACTGACTTACCCCTTTGACAGCGCTTACATCTTAAAAAAGCGCAAGTCTTTGCGCAAAGCCCTCCTCAGCGACGGCAGTTCCCGCATCCACAAAAAGATCGCCGTGCTGGGCGGCTCTACCACCAGCGACATCGTGAAAGTGCTGGAGCTGTTTTTGCTGGACCAGAAGATCGAGCCGGAATTTTATGAATCCGAGTATGCCCAATACGAGCAGGACGCCATGTTCCCACCCCAGGAACTGCTGGAATTTCAGCCCGATGTGATCTTCCTGCACACCACCAACCGAAACATCCGTGTCCTGCCGGAGATGACCGACACCAAAGAAATGGTGGAGGAAAAGCTCCAGTCGGAGCTGCGCCGGTTTGAAGCTATCTGGCAGTCTCTGCGGGAAAAATTCCACTGTCCCATCATCCAGAACAATTTTGAGCTGCCCTTTTACCGGCTCATGGGTAACCGGGACTGCTGTGACTATCGTGGCGTGACCAACTTCATCCACCGCTTAAACGATGGCTTCTACGATTATGCCGCCAAAACCGATAACTTCCACATTCACGACATCGATTATCTCTCTGCCGACTACGGTCTCAAGGCGTGGTCCAATCCCCTTTTCTGGAATATGTATAAGTACGCTCTGTGCCTTGACGCCATCCCCAGCTTCGCCTTTTCGTTGTCCAACATCATCAAATCCATTTTCGGCAAGAACAAGAAAGCTCTGGCCCTGGATCTGGACAACACGCTGTGGGGCGGCGTTGTCGGCGATGACGGCGTGGATGGTATCGAGATCGGTCAGGAGACCGGCGTGTCCCAGTCCTATTACGAGTTCCAGCAGTATTTGAAAAAGCTGAAATCTCTGGGCATCCTGCTGACGGTCTGCTCCAAAAACGACCACGAAAACGCTATCGACGGCCTCAATCATCCCGAGGGCGTTCTGCGGCCTGATGATTTCCTCGTCATCAAGGCCAACTGGGAAAATAAGGACCGGAACATCGCCGAGACCGCAGCAGAACTGAATATCCTGCCGGATTCCATCGTCTTTGTAGACGACAACCCAGCAGAACGGGCCATTGTGTCATCCCAGCTTCCCGATGTGCAGACGCCGCCTATGGAGGGTGTGGAGAACTACATCACCACATTAGACCGGAGCGGCTTCTTTGAGGTGACCAGCTTTAGTGAGGATGATCTCAAGCGCAACGAGATGTATAAGGAAAACGCTCTGCGCAGTGCCGCTCAGGCCACCTTTGCCGACTACGGCGACTATTTAAAGAGCCTCCAGATGGTGGCGACCATTGAGGATTTCATCCCCGTTTATCTTGCCCGCATCACCCAGCTCACCAACAAGAGCAACCAGTTTAATCTCACCACCCGGCGGTACACCCCGGCTGAGATGGAAGCAGTATGGCACAGTCCCGACTACATCCGGCTGTACGGCAAGCTGGTGGACAAATTTGGCGACAACGGCGTGGTATCGGTAGTCATCGGCAAAAAGGACGGCAAAACGCTCCACATAGATTTGTGGCTCATGAGCTGCCGCGTCCTGAAGCGGGACATGGAGCAGGCCATGCTGGACAAGCTGGTGCAGCGGTGTCGGGAAGCACAGATCGAGACCATCCGGGGCTACTATTATCCCACAAAGAAGAACGGCATGGTGAAAACGCTGTACGGCACCTTTGGCTTTACAAAAGTCAGCGAGGACGAAGCGGGCAACACGGTGTGGGAGCTGCCGGTAGCCGGCTATGAAAATCAAAACCGTTATATCCAGATCAACGACTAAGGAGTGGACAAGTATGACAACCAATGAAATTTTTACGCGACTGAACAAGGTATTCCGCGATGTATTTGACGATGACACCATTCGTGTGACGCCAAATACGACGGCTGACGACATCGAGGATTGGGACAGCCTGGAGCACATCACGCTGATCTCTGCTGTAGAGAAAGAGTTTGGCATGAAGTTCAAGATGGGCGAGATCTCCTCCATGAAAAACGTGGGAGAAATGGCAAACATCGTTGCCGCCCGGGCAAAAAGATAACCGAAAAGCGCAAAAGCCATCCCGCTGGGGATGGCTTTTTGTTTAGTGGAGAAAAGCGATGAAATGATCCTTTATTCCCTCATTCCCTCCGCTATCAAAAGAGAGGATCGCTATTCTCGAAACAACCGTTTATGCTCCCGGTCGATCTGCTCAAAATAGGCGATAAAGCATTTGTAAAAGCCCTTACTGTCCTTGGTGATATACGGTGTCAGGGGACTTTGATCCGCTTCCAGCTCTCGGAAAGGATAAGCGCCGTTGACTTTCCAGGGTTCCAGAAAGCCGATGTGGATGGCGTTTTGCGGACAGTGAAACGAACAGCGCATACACATATCACAGTGATGGTGAAAGCGCAGGCGGTCGTTTTTCTCGTAGATGTTCCGCTCCGGGCAGTCCCGGACGCATTTGCCGCAGTGGGTGCATTTTGTCTCATCCACCCGGTAGAAAAAGGAATTCAGATCGCCGCCGATCTTCTGGATGGACACAAAAAAGGCGGCCAGATCGTAATACCAGCGGCTGGGAATGGCTTTTCCTGTGCCGTGCGCGAGATCATAGAATAAAATATCCAGGAGCTTTTGGTCGTAGTGCAGGATCTGTCGGACAAAGTCCCGCGCATAGGGAAAGTGAATATTGTAAGGCATGACAAAATGATACTCTCCCTGCAGTTCCATGGCAAAGCGATGCAGATAGCGGATCAGCCACCGGCTGGAGGCATTGTTTATGGCGAGGACTTCCCCGCTGTTTTTGTAAATAAAATACCGCTGCCCTTTGTGAAACGTCAATGTTTTTACATAACGATTGAAGGGCCGGGGCGAATTGAACCCATAAATGGGGTAGGAAAACCCGATGAGGTCGTAACCGTCTGTTTTTACAGGGGCAGCATCACAGGTGATCTCAAGAGTATCCACCAAACAGCCCTTTGCCACAAACCGTGCCTTTACCTGCTCTGTGAGATACCTCGTGTGATACGTCCCGGTATAATAGATCAGTAATACCCGCATTTTCTTTTCCCTCCGTTCTTTCTATAGGCCTTTTCGCCTGCGCCTACGTCTTTACTGCCGGCGACAGGATTCCGGAAACCTAAAGCGCCTACGCAAAAACCACCTTCCCGTTTTGGAAAGGTGGTTTTTTATCGCTACGCTTGCGCACGCCTCTTATTCGTCGGCGTTCTCCCAGTTGTGCCACACGTTCTGCACATCGTCATTGTCATCCAGGGCATCCAGCAGCTTCTGCATCTTGACGACCGCTTCCTCATCGGTGATGGCTGTATAGGTATCCGGTACCATCTCCACCTCGGCGGAAACAAAGTCGTAGCCCTTGGCGGTAAGATCCTCCAGCACGCCATTAAAATCGGACGGCTCAGTGTAGATCTCAAAAACATCTTCGTCGGCCTGGAAGTCAGATGCGCCTGCTTCCAAACTATCCTCCATAACCTGATCCTCGTCCCGGCCTTCCTTTTCGACGACCAGCACGCCCTTCTTCTGGAACATGAAGGACACGCAGCCGTTGGTGCCCAGGTTGCCGCCAAACTTATCAAAATAATGGCGCACATCACCGGCAGTCCGGTTGCGGTTGTCGGTCAGGGCTTCTACGATGACCGCCACGCCGCAAGGGCCATAGCCTTCATAGACGATGCTTTCGTAATTGTCGCCCTCACCCTCACCGGCAGCCTTTTTAATGCAGCGGTCGATGTTGTCGTTGGGCATATTGGCTGCCTTTGCCTTGGCGATGAGCGCCTTCAGCGTGGAGTTGGACGACGGATCGGGACCGCCGCCCTGCTTTACTGCAACGGCCAGCTCTCTGCCGATCTTTGTAAAGACCTTTGCCTTGGCGCCGTCTGTTTTCTCTTTTTTCCGTTTAATATTATTCCATTTTGAATGGCCTGACATAATTCGCCCTCCCCTGATTGTTCTAGCTTCTATCCTACCATATTCTAGCGCTTCTGGCAAGTCCTATCTACAGCCCATTATCGCTGGATCAAACATTTGTCTATCAGCCGCAAAATATACAGGGGGCCTCTCCGCAAAAAGCAAAAGGCTTATCAAGGAGCATCTTT
The DNA here is from genome assembly GCA_029098185.1 of Oscillospiraceae bacterium. Classification (GTDB taxonomy): domain Bacteria; phylum Bacillota; class Clostridia; order Oscillospirales; family Acutalibacteraceae; genus UMGS1071. Next base: position 28,920 of record JAQXNV010000040.1, on the reverse strand, counting down.
TCTGCTGTATCGATAAAACCGATAAAATTATGCACACCCTTTATCGGCGCATTCCTTTTCCACCGCCCATCATCCCGGTGTTTCCCGCGCCATAAACCGTACTGTCCATGGTGATGGATGTTTCCTCTTCCCCGATCGTTAACGTGTACGTTTTTCCGCTGACGATAGCTTTATCGCTGAGGATGACGCAGGGGAAATCCCGCTGGGCCGTTGTGGAAATAATGGTCTTGCCGCTATCATCGGTGAGGGTGATCTTCGTCCCTGCTGCCTGGTTGCCGGTAGACAGCAAGATCACGCCCTGGGTAGAGGTATCGCTGAAGTTCTGAGTCATAGAGGAAGCGCCTGTGCCCAGGAATGTGCCGCCGCTGATGGTGCCGGTGGTGTCAAAATCCAGGATCGATGTGTCGCCCTGGTTGGCGCCGGATACAGTGACATCGCCGCCGGTAATGGTGAGAGAACCGTTGGCATCGATACAGTCGCCGTCGGCTGTAATGGCCACGCTGCCGCCCGTAATGGTCAGACTGCCGTTGCCGCTGCTCATTCCACCTTTGCCAGGAAAGGCTGCGTCCCGACCGCCGATGACGCCGCTTTCATCTGTTCCGCCGGCAGCATTTAGGCCGTCGTCGGTGGCTTTTATCGTAAGCGTACCGCCGGAAATCGTCAGGTCGGTGGCTTCTAACCCCTCGTAGCTTTCATCAATAACGATGGTGCCGTCGGTGACGGTCAAAGAATCGTCGCTGTGGATACCGTCATCGCCGGTAGAAAGCGTCAACGTGCCGCCGTCAATCGTCATATCGCTATTGGAATGGATGGCGTCATCGGCTGCGTTGACCGTCACCTCACCGCCGGAGATCACCAATCTTCCGGTAGACTTCAGCCCTTTCATGCTGGAGCTGTCGTTTGTGCTTGTGTCGGTTTCTCCCTCGGCGCCTCCCGCAGCCATGTTCTTCGCCGTCTCCGTAGTCGTTGCATCCGGCGCTTGCGGCTTAGGGGTGCCGCCCATAAATTGCCCGTAGCTGCCCGACGACGCTTTATCGCCGTTTTCACTGCCGCCTCCAGCGATGACCTGTACCGTGCCGCCCTCGAGCTGCAAATAGGCTTCACTGCTGACGCCATCGCCTTCTGCGGTGATATTCAGTTTACCGCTGGCCATGTAGAAAAAGCCCAGATCAGCATCATCGGTGTTCTCTGCGTGGATGCCGTCCTTACCGGCGGTAATGGTCAGCGCTGCATTTGCGATGCGGACGCTGTCGTTAACGTCGAGACCATGGGAAGCGCTGGAAATCGTATATGTGCCGCTGGTGAAAACGAGATCGTCCTTGCAGACGATGCCGTTGCCTGATGGCGATGTGACCGTCAGACTGCCGGTTCCATTAAAGGTCAGGTCCTGCTTGGAAAAGACGGCACCATCAATGTTAGCCTCGCTGTCTATTTCGAAAGTGCCGCCGTTTTCCAGGGTATTTTCAGAATGCTCTGCCAGGGTGACAAAAACTTTATCTCCGGTAAGGATCGTCAGCGGCGCCGACGTTTTGCTGGTGATCTGCACGCCGTCCAGGACAAGATGCACCTTAGCTGTGTCGGGTACTTTGACGATGATCCGCCCGTCCGTTAACGTGCCGGACAAAAGATAAGTGCCTTCCTGGGTGATCGTCGCTGTGGTACCGTCGATCTGCACACTGTCGTCGCTGGAGGTAATGGCGGTTTTATCCATGCGGATAGCTGCGCTGGTACTTTCTTCATAGCCGACCTCATAGTCCCGGTCGGTGAACATCTCGCCGTTATCGGTGGTGAGGGCAGCGGTGCTTTCGGTATTTACCGATGTGCTCTCCATCACTGTGCTATCAGTAATTTCCTGGCTGCCGCAGCCGCTGACGGCGCTGACCAACAGCGCTGCCAAACAGGCAATGACAAAAACTCTTTTCATCGTGTATCCCTCCTGTTACGCATTAAAGCTCTGATGAAGCCAATTCCTGGTTGGAAATACTGATCTCCAGATTGCCGTTTCGGCAGCGCAATTGGTCGATCAGTTCCTTTTCCAAAGCGCCATCCCGCAGGGTGATCTGGTATGTCAGCCGGAACATACTGCCCATGTTGTGGGTCTTGACCCGGATCAGCTCGTGGGAGCGGGTATACCGGGCGAAAATATCGTCAAACACATCGCCATAATGGAGATCCTCCGGGATGGTGATGGTCAGCGTCCGGTAGACCTGTCTGCGCTTTTTCACACCGAAATCGAGATGGTTATATAGCAGGAACATCCCGCACAGGATGATGGTGAACAGCACCGCAAAACCCAGATAGCCCATACCGGTGATGAGGCCTGCGCCCATGGCCAGGAACAGCATACAGATTTCCTTGGCCGAGCCGGGCACTGACCGAAACCGCACCAAACTGAAAGCGCCGGCAACCGCCACGCCGGTGCCCACGTTGCCGTTGACCAGCATGATGACGATACAGACCACCGCCGGCAGCAGGGCCAGCGTGACGAGAAAGCTCTTTGTGTAGCGGGACCGAAATAGATAGGTCAAGGCCATGAGGATGCCGAGCGCTAAGGCGATACCGAGACAGAGCAAAAACTTCTCGACGGTGATGACCGACGTAACGTTATCATCAAAGACACCGTTAAACAGCGTTTCTAACATGAAAGATCGCCTCCTTTTGATGGTAATGCCCGAAAAGATCGGGGAAGATCATCCTTTGATAAGCCGTGCCATATTTAGAAAAGGACGTTTTGCAAATGTGCTCCGATGTGAGAAAACGGACCATCCAGAGGGGAATGCCGCCGGCGCACTTTAGTTCCATGAGCACGGTATCCTCTGGCAGCAGCATCGCACCATAGACCGGCGATGTCAGCGATAGATCCTCCTGCCGGCAGAGGATCTGCTCGTCGAAGGTGACCCGGAAATCGGTCTCCTCTGTCCCGAAAAAGGCTTCCCGCTCATAGGACAGAAACACCACCGGGTGCAGCGTCTTGTAAAATCCCAGGCAGTAGTCGATCTCCCGGGCGATCTGGCTGTCCTTACCGCTATGGCTTTCCCCGCAGGTCCACGCCATCGCCTGGTGTTCTGCTAGCAGCAGCCGCCGTTTATACACCACATCCCGATATTTCTTTTTCAGTTCCACAAAGACGGTACTGTCAGGCGCTGATTTCTCGTAACTGCGGATCCGCAGCTTTTCCTTGTAGACCGGTTTATCGATAGAGTGGCGGATCATCCGGTAATCATCGGTATCAAAATAAAGATTTCGAACAGTCGTCCGCCCAAAGGGGTCCGGCGCCATATGGGATGCCATGATCTGCAAGGCCCGTTCCTTTTGGCGTCGTGTCAGGAAATATTTCAGCTCATAGCGCTGAAATACAGTTTGATACGTCATTGTTTGATCGCTCCTTTCACTTGCTATGATAAGGGCCAAAGCTTAAGCGGAGTAAAAAATAAAGCAACTTTTTGATTCGGCTTAAGGTCTCTTTTGTAGACTATTTAATAAGGAAAAGGAAATACCAGCCGTTTTCCAAAAAAATTCCGCCTGCAGAGGATCGAGAATCTCTTTGCAGACGGACAAGACTTATGCTAAAATACAGGTAAGACGGAAAGGAAGATACAGATGCGAATTTTACTTGCGGAAGACGAAAAACCTTTAACGCGGGCCATCGTGAAATTATTGGAGAAAAGCCACTACTGCGCCGACGCTGTCCACAACGGCGAGGACGCCATTGCCTATCTGGAATCGGGCAATTATGACGCCGCCATATTGGACATCATGATGCCTAAACTCGACGGCATCTCCGTGCTAAAACGGCTGCGGGCTAACGGAAACCCTATTCCGGTGCTGATGCTGACAGCCAAATCGGAAGTGGACGACAAAGTACTGGGCCTGGACAGCGGCGCCAACTACTATCTGACAAAGCCCTTTGAAACAAAAGAGCTGCTGGCTGCCATCCGCGCCATCACCCGATCCCAGGGGGAGCTGGACAACAGATTGTCTTTTGGGAACATTGCCCTGGACCGGACTACCTTTACCCTGTCCTCCCCCACCGGCAGCTTTCGCCTGGCCAACAAGGAATTCCAGATGATGGAACTGCTCCTTTCCAATCCCCATCGCATCCTGTCCGCCGAGCGGTTCCTGGAGAAGATCTGGGGCTACGACAGCGATGTGGAAATCAACGTGGTGTGGGCGTACATCTCCTACCTGCGCAAAAAATTGACGGCATTACAGGCCAACATCGCCATCAAGGCTTACCGTAACGCCGGCTATTCTCTGGAGGAAGTATGATCCGTAAATTAAAACGCCGGCTCATCGCTCTGTCCATGACGGCGCTCACCATCCTGCTTGCCATCATCGTGGCCGGCATGAATCTCATCAGCTACAGCGCCCTTACCAGCGAAGCCGACACCACCTTGTCCCTCCTTTCCCAAAATAAGGGCCGCTTTCCGGACCAGAGCGGCGCGCCGGAAAAGCATAAAGACGATTTTCCCCGCGGTATGTCCCCGGAGCTGCCCTATGAGTCCCGATACTTTTCCGTGCTGCTCAACGACAGCGGCAATGTGATCTTTTCAGAAACCAGCAAAATCGCCGCAGTGGATTCCGAAGCAGCTATCCACTACGCCCGGTCCGTTTTGGAGCGGGGCGCCACCAGCGGGTTTGCCGATCAATTCCGCTTTCTCCGGACAGATGACGATGCCGGAACCCGGATCATCTTCCTGGACTGCGGCCGGAAACTGGACAGCTTCTTCACCTTTCTTTACGCCAGTCTGGCCATGTCTCTAGTCGGTATCGCTGCCGTGTTCTGCGTCATTCTGTTCTTTGCCGGCCGGATCATCCGGCCCATTGCTGAAAGCTATGAAAAACAAAAGCGCTTTATCACCGACGCCGGCCACGAGATCAAAACGCCGCTGACCATCATCAGCGCCAATGTCGATCTGCTGGAGATGGATCTGGGCGAAAACGAATCCCTTGAGGACATCCGCCAACAGACGACACGGCTCCGGCTCCTCACCGACGACCTGGTGCTGCTGGCCCGGATGGAGGAAACGGGCAATGCCTTACCCAAGATCGAGTTTCCGCTCTCGGAGGTCGCCGAGGAAACGCTCCGCCCCTTCCAAACTCTGGCCGAGCAGCAAAATAAAACCGTGACCTGTTCCATCGAACCGCTGGTAGCCCTCAACGGCAACGACAAAGCCATCGGTCAGCTCTTTTCTATTTTAATGGAAAACGCCCTCAAGTACGCCCCAACCGGTACCAACATCACCTTCGCCCTGGAAAAGCAGAGTAAATCTGTCCGGATCACCGTGCAGAACAGCACCGAAACGCCCATGTCCTCAGACGACCTTATCCACATCTTTGACCGCTTTTATCGTACCGATCATTCCCGCAATTCGGAAACGGGCGGTCATGGCATCGGCCTGTCTCTGGCAAAAGCTATCGTCACCGCCCATGGCGGCAAAATCCATGCCGATGCGCCCGATCCACAGCGTTTTCGGATCACCGTTATCTTACCCGCCTAAAACCAGCAAAAAAGCAGACCGGATCCGGTCTGCTTTCTGTTTGGGGCAGGGCGCCAACGTATCCACGGCGCAAAAGAAAAACCCCGGAAACCGCATGGTCTCCAGGGTTTGTTTGGTACCGGTGGTCGGACTCGAACCGACACGGGTCGCCCCAACAGATTTTGAGTCTGTCACGTCTGCCAATTCCATCACACCGGCATATGGCGCTTTTTGCGACGTTTTTTATTATACTATAGCTTCCCGGAAATTGCAAGCCTTTTTTTCGCCGGATCGGACTGGAGAACCCGTTTGCTGGGGGCGGTTTTCCTGATGAAAAAATCTGGGTATTTTTACCTCTATCGCGGTGTTTTTGCGTATTTGTTGCAATAGAGCAGGAGAATCTTCGCAATTTCATGAAAAATTTGTGAATTTTATCTGTTCTGTTTAGAAAATACATGGAATTTTTTGTGATATTTTTTTTTTGACAATACTTTAACTATCGCTGTGTTTATGGTAAAATAACATGTGAACAAGATTTGAATTTTTTCAAGACTTCGTTAAATTTTCGTAACTTTTGGAAGAATTGTGTGGGATTTGCCTAATTTTTCCCGCTGTTTTTTTCAAAAGATTCTACATTAGGGGGTTCTTACCATTATGAAAGTGAATTTCACTGAAACGGTTCTTCGTGATGCGAACCAATCTTTGATCGCGACCAGACTTCCCTTCGAGAAGTTTGCCCCGATCCTGGAGACCATGGATAAAGCTGGCTACTATTCCGTGGAATGCTGGGGCGGCGCAACTTTTGATTCCTGTCTGCGTTACCTGAACGAAGATCCCTGGGAGCGCCTGCGCAAGATCAAAGAGGCTATGCCGCACACCAAACTGCAAATGCTCCTGCGTGGCCAAAACCTGCTCGGCTACAAGCACTCCCAAGACGACGATGTCCGCAAGTTTGTCCAGGACTCTGTAGGCAACGGCCTCGTCTTCGTCCGTATCTTCGACGCGCTCAACGACCTGCGCAATATCGAAGTCGCTGTGGATGAGACCAAAAAGCGCGGCGCCCACGCTTCCGGCGCTCTGTCCTACACCACCAGCCCCGTACATACCCTGGAAAACTACGCAAAGACCGCTCATCAGATGGAAGAGATGGGCGTGGACTCCATCTGCGTAAAGGATATGGCCGGCGTTATGAGCCCACAAGAGGCTTACGATCTGGTGAAGGCCCTGAAGGAATCCGTCAAGATCCCTGTCGTTGTCCACACCCACTGCACCACCGGTCTGGCTTACATGACCATCCTCAAGTCTGTTGAGGCCGGCGCAGATGTCATCGACACCGCTACCTGCTGCCTGTCCGGCGGTACCGCACAGCCCTCTACCGAGGTTCTGGCCTATGCCCTCAAGCAGCTCGGCTACGAGGTCACTCTGGACACCAAGGTCCTCAAGGAAGTCAACGACTTCTTCAAGCCTATCCGCGACGAGTACCTGGCAGACGGTCTGCTGGAGCCAAAGGTCCTCACCACCGACGCTGACGCTTTGACCTATCAGGTACCGGGCGGTATGCTGTCCAACCTGATCGCACAGCTCAAGGCACAGAACGCCCTCGACAAACTGGACGCTGTTCTGGCAGAAGTCCCGGCCGTCCGGAAGGATCTGGGCTATCCGCCGCTGGTCACCCCGATCAGCCAGATGGTCGGCGTACAGGCCGCTACCAACGTGCTGCTGGGCGAGCGCTATAAGAGCGTCGGCAAGGAAGTCAAGGCATACTTCCGCGGCGAGTACGGCAAGGCACCGGGCGAAGTCAACAAGGATCTGGAAAAGAAGATCCTCGGTGACGAGAAGCCGATCACCTGCCGCTTTGCAGATACCCTGGAGCCGATCTTTGACAAGACAAAGGCCGAGCTGGGCGACAAGGCTAAATGCGATGAGGACGTTCTGTCCTACATCGCCTTCCCGCAGATCGCTGAGAAATTCTTTGAGTACCGCAAGGAAAAAGAAGAAAACAAGGCTAGCTACAAGATTCGCAAGCTGGAAGACTAAGGAGGGTCCTGTATGTTCGTACCTACGCTTTTACAAGCTGCCGCCGATGTTGGCGGAAAGGTGAACACGGCTGATCCCAGCTTTAAGATCAGCATCGGTCAAGCGCTGCTTTACGCCCTGATCGGTTTTGCGATCGTGTTCGCCGTCCTGTTGATCCTGAACATCTTTATTCGTATTCTTTCCGCTGTTGTCCGTGCTGTCGAGGGCAGTACCAAGAAAAAGGAGGCGCCGCCTGCTGCCGCGCCTGCCGCAGCCCCTGCCGCTGACAGCAAACCGGCTATTCCAGCCGGCATGAAGGTGGCAGATGGTTCCCTCGGCGATGTGAAGCTGTACGATGTAGACGACGCTACAGCCGCCATGATCATGGCCATTGTGGCCGACCAGCTGGATGCGCCGCTCAACGAGCTTCGGTTCAAGTCCATTAAAGAAGTTACGAAGTAATCAATATCGGAGGAATTCTAGTTATGAAATATTTGGTTTCACTCAAGGGAAAAGACTACGAGGTTGAAGTGGAGAGAGGCGAGGCCATTCTGGTCAGCGTGCAGGATACTCCGGCACCCGTAGCCGCCGCTCCCGTGGCAGCCGCTCCAGTTGCTGCCGCTCCCGCAGCTGCTCCGGCCGCTGCCGCTCCTATCGCCGGCGGAGATCCGGTAGAATCTCCAATGCCAGGCGTCATCCTCAAGATCTGCGTCACCCAGGGTCAAGCTGTTAAGAACGGCGACCTCATCGCGATCCTCGAGGCAATGAAAATGGAAAATGAAATCTTCGCTCCAAAAGACGGCACGGTCGCGCAGATCGTTGCGAAGCCGGGCGCTCAGCTCGACACCGGAGATCCGATCGTCGTTCTGAGCTAAAGGAGGTATCTTTTCCATGTCAATTCTTGAGTCATTGTATAACCTCTGGATGCAGTCCGGATTTGCCAACATCACCTGGCAGGAAGCGGTTATGCTGCTGATTGCTCTGTTGCTGTTGTATCTGGGCATCTTCAGAAAGTTTGAGCCATTGCTGATGGTCCCCATCGCCTTTGGTATCCTGCTGGCAAACCTGCCGCTGACCGGCCTGCTCACGCCAGACCACAGCGGTACCGGATTGCTAGACTTTTTGACAAAGGGTCTACCTATCTTCCCGTGTCTAATCTTCCTAGGCGTCGGCGCCATGACGGACTTCGGTCCTATGCTGTCGAACCCGAACTCTCTGTTCCTGGGCGCTGCGGCACAGTTTGGTGTTTACGTCGCCTTTATCGGCGCAGTCCTTCTGGGCTTTACCGGACCAGAAGCTGCTTCTATCGGTATCATCGGCGGCGCCGATGGCCCGACCGCTATCTATCTGACCGGTAAACTGGCCGACCACCTGATGCCTGCTATCGCTGTGGCAGCTTACTCTTACATGGCGCTGATCCCAATCATTCAGCCGCCGCTGATGAAGCTGTTCACCACCAAGAAAGAGCGTCAGATCAAAATGGAACAGCTCCGTGTTGTTTCCAAGACAGAGAAGATCATCTTCCCAATCATCGTTACCCTGTTCGTTTCCCTGCTGCTGCCATCCGTTGCACCGCTGCTGGGCTGCCTGATGCTGGGTAACCTGTTCAAGGAGTGCGGCGTCACCGACCGTCTGTCCGATACCGCACAGAACGCACTGATGAATATCGTCACCATCTTCCTGGGCCTGTGCGTTGGTGCCAAGGCTGTTGGTACGACCTTCCTCTCCCTGCAAACTATCTATGTTATCATCCTCGGTCTGTTTGCATTCTCCTTCTCTACCGTCGGCGGCCTGCTGCTCGGTAAGCTCATGTGCATCCTCACCAAGGGCAAGATCAACCCCCTCATCGGTTCCGCTGGTGTTTCCGCCGTTCCGATGGCTGCCCGTGTATCCCAGACTGTTGGTCAGAAGGATAATCCTTCCAACTTCCTGCTGATGCACGCCATGGGTCCAAACGTTGCCGGTGTTATCGGTTCCGCTGTTGCGGCTGGCTTCCTTCTGGCTGTCTTTGGCCCAATGGTTGGTATGTAAACAACATAGCCAAATAAAAAACTCCTCCGGTTTTTCCGGGGGAGTTTTTTCGTGCGTATTTTCGTTTACAGGCCAAACATCGGGGCGAAGATCAGATAGCCCAGCAATCCCAGTGCCACGCTGATGGCGCCACCGGCCAGCACATCTACGATGTGATGCAGTCCTGTCAGCACTCTCGACACGCCGACGCCAGCGGCCAGCACCATCATGGGAATGCCGAAGGCCGGGTGAAGATACCAGCAGGCCATGGCGATGGCCACAGCGCAGGCTGTGTGCCGGCTGGGAAACGATTTGCCGGAACCGTGTTTCAGCAGCGGCTCATAAGAAAACCGCTCGAAAGGACGGGGCCGATTGAGGGCGTTGCGAAGGAGCGTCACCAGCAAAAAGGACAGCGCCGGCACAATGGCAAAGAAGATCCATTTTAAATTCCAGGTGATGAGCAAAACGGCCAGCGTGATCCCAAAAATCACCATGGTGATCCACGGCGCAAAATTGCAAAATCGCACCAGCCATTTGGAAAACGTCTTGTGGCCGGCGATGGCGCGCACCATTTTCGTATAAAATTGTCGCTGCATACGGCACCTCTTTTCCAAAGATTTCTTCCAGTATAGTCGAATTTTGGAAAATTGTCAAAGCTATTGGAGCAGATCCCGGTTTTTTTCCGTGGGGCGACGCTTGTAGATGGTACATTGATTGTGACAATCGCAGGTGGCCAGCAGCACCTCAGAAACGGTCACATGGTGCTGTTTCAGTTGTTTTTCCAGCCAGTCTAAATTGTTGCCGGTATTCTTGAGATTTTCCGTCATCACCTTTCCGTCAATGATCACGTTGGCCACCAGGCCATCTGACGGGACCGAAAGCTGTAAGTCCTTGGGCGTCACGGGTCGGGCATCGGATTTTGGTAAAAAACTGATGCGGCCGTTTGTTTCCAGCACGGCGGATTCCAGGTCGCTGAGATCGAAGTAGCCGCTGGTACGGCATTGGGTGAGAAATTCGTTGACGTCCAGCTTGGCGGTCTTGAGATTTTTCTGGTACAGCTTGCCCTTGCTGTAGAGCGTCAGAGGCTTGCCGGTCAAAATACGGCGCAGAACGATGGATTTTTCTGTCACCACAGAGATGAGCACCGCCAGCAATCCGTAAACGCTCATGGCAACCAGCGGCTGCCAGACGTCGCCCTCGATGGTGGTGGCCATTTCGGCGGCAATGGAGCCGATGGTGATGCCGTTGATGTAGTCGAACATACTGAGCTGGGACATCTGGCGGTTGCCCATGAGCTTGGTGAGCAGGAATAAGGCCGTGACCGAGCCCAGCGACGCGCCGATGATCTTGAGAAATTCCACAGCGCTCCCTCCTTTTTTGGTTAGTATCCGCAATTTGGGGAAGAATATGCCTGATGGGTCTTGCACGCCTTTCCCCGCAGACCTTCTTGCTCCCCAATGCGGGAAGGTAAGCAGAGGATGAGCGAAAAGCTGCTGCAAAGCATCGGAGACCGGCCTGCATTTTTTTGAAAATTTATCTCTTTCCTAGTGCATTTGGTGGAACTTTGTGCTATAATTTTAACTGTATGTATGAAAATGGCAAGGTATATCCAGTTACCACCGTTTGAACTTTAGCCAGAAAGGATTTAGAATATGCTTTGTGTGAATGAATACCGGACCCACCTGTGCGGTGAGGTCCGTGAAAGTGACATTGGAAAAGAAGTCCGCGTTGCCGGCTGGGTTGAGAATATCCGCGACCACGGCGGCGTGATCTTCCTCGATCTGCGGGATCAGTACGGCGTTGTCCAGGTCGTCGTCCACGACGACAACCTCCTCAAGGACGTCCATAAGGAATGCGCCCTCACCGCCAGCGGCAAGGTCGTTCTCCGCGATGAGGACACCATCAACCCCAAACTGGCTACCGGCACCGTGGAGATCATGGCCGACCGTCTCCAGGTATTGGGCAAAGCCCCCAACAGCTTGCCCTTCGAGGTGGAAACCTCCAAGGAAGTCAAGGAGGATGTCCGCCTCAAATACCGCTTCCTCGACCTGCGTAACCCCAAGGTCCACAACAACATCATCCTGCGCTCTCAGGTCATCTCCTTCCTGCGGAACAAGATGACTGAGCTGGGCTTTTTAGAGATCCAGACCCCTATCCTCTCCACCTCCTCCCCGGAAGGTGCCAGAGATTACCTCATCCCCAGCCGGAAGCATCACGGCAAGTTCTATGCCCTGCCCCAGGCGCCCCAGATCTTTAAGCAGCTCCTCATGGTCTCCGGCTTTGACCGCTACTTCCAGATCGCGCCCTGCTTCCGGGACGAGGATGCCCGTGCCGACCGCTCCCCCGGCGAATTTTATCAGCTCGACTTTGAGATGGCCTTCGCCACCCAGGAGGATGTTCTACAGATCGCTGAGGAAGTGCTCTACGAAGTCTTTACTAAGTTCGGCAACAAGCCTGTATCCCCCGCGCCGTTCCCACGCATCCCCTACAAAGAGGCCATGCTCCGCTACGGCACCGACAAGCCTGATCTGCGCAACCCGCTGGAGATCGTAGACGTTTCTGAGATCTTCGAGGAATCCACCTTCAAGCCCTTCAAGGGCAAGACCGTCCGGGCCATCAACGTACCGGGCGCCGCGTCTCAGTCCAAGGGCTTCTTTGAGAAGATGGAAAAATACGCCAGAGAAGAACTGGGCATGATGGGTCTGGGCTACATTAAGGTCACTGACGAAATGACCTACCTGGGCCCCATCGACAAATTCATCCCGGCAGACCAAAAGGCCGCTCTGGCCGAAAAGGCAAACCTGAAGCCAGGCTGTGTGCTGTACTTTATTGCCGACGAGGAAATGGCCGCCGCCAAGCTGGCCGGTCAGATCCGGCAGGAAGTGGCAAAACGGCTGGATCTCATCGAGAAAGACTGCTTCAAGATGTGCTTTATCGTAGACTTCCCCATGTACGAGATCGACGAGGAGACCGGCAAGTATATCTTTACCCACAATCCCTTCTCCATGCCTCAGGGCGGACTGGAAGCCCTCAACACCAAGGATCCCACCGAGGTGCTGGCTTACCAATACGACATCGTCTGCAACGGCATCGAGCTGTCCTCCGGCGCTGTGCGGAACCATGATCTGGACATCATGGTCCGTGCCTTTGAGATCGCCGGCTACACCGAGGAGACCATCGCCGAGAAATTCGGCGCTCTGTATAACGCCTTTAAATATGGCGCACCGCCCCATGCCGGCATGGCGCCGGGCGTGGACCGGATGCTGATGCTCCTCACCGACGAGGAAAACATCCGGGAGGTCATCGCCTTCCCCATGAACAGCAACGCCCAGGATCTGCTGCTCGGCGCGCCTACAGAAGTCACTGAGCAACAACTCCGGGAAGTCCACATCCGCGTGCGGAACACCAACTGATTTTTGATCTTTTGCGAAGGGAGTCCCCCACATGAAAGTTACCAATCAAGACGTGCTGCAAATGGCGCGGCTTTCTAAGCTATATATCGACGAAAGCGAGCTGGACGAGTTGACCGAGGCCATGAGCCAGATCATCTCCTTTGCGGACACCATCAATGCCGCCGCCAGCGACAACTGTGATTTTGACAACATCAATCAACTATCCAACGTCCTGCGGGAGGATACGGTCATTCCCTCCTATCCGCGGGAGGAGATCCTTTCCAATGCGGAAAGCCAGGACGATGGCTATTTTCTTGTGAAAAAACGCTCTTAACGAAAGGCGGCTCTTTATGATAAAAGGAACCATCAAAACCATCAATGAACTTCTCTCCACAAAGCAGCTTTCCTGCGTGGAGCTGACCCAGCAATATCTCGACGCCATCGCCCGGCACAACGACACCCTCAACGCCTATGTGAAGGTGACGCCGGAACTGGCCCTTTCTTCCGCCAAAAAAATCGACGAGAAGATCGCCGCCGGGATCCCCCTGGGCCCTCTGGCCGGCGTGCCCATGACGCTGAAGGACAACATTTCCACCAAGGGCATCGAGACTACCTGCTGTTCCAAAATGCTGGAAAACTATGTGCCCATCTACGACGCTACCGTCTGGGAACTGCTGCAAAACCAGGGCGCCGTGCTCCTGGGCAAGACCAATATGGATGAATTCGCCATGGGCTCTACCTGCGAGACCTCTTACTTTGGCGGGGCAAAAAATCCCCACAACACCGGCTGTGTCGCCGGTGGCAGCTCCGGCGGCGGCGCTTCTGCTGTCGGCGGCAACCTGGCGGCCTTCGCCCTGGGCTCCGATACCGGCGGCTCTATCCGTCAGCCGGCCAGCTTCTGCGGCGTGGTAGGCTTTAAGCCAACCTACGGCAGCGTGTCCCGGTACGGCCTGATCGCCTTTGCTTCCAGCTTTGACCAGATCGGCCCCATCACCACCACCGTAGAGGACGCCGCTATGGTCTTTGACGCCATCTCCTTAAAGGACGCCCACGATTCTACCTCTCAGGGCTGCGATCCCACGGTGCCGTATCTGGGCGACAGCCTCAAGGGCAGAACCGTCGGCGTAATCAAAGAATACTTTGAGGGCATCGGCGACGACATCAATGACGCAGTCCACAAGGCCATTCAGGTCTACAGATCTTTAGGCGCCGAAGTGAAGGAATTCTCTATGCCGGAGATCCACTACGGCCTGCCGGTCTACTATATCCTGGCCTGCGCCGAGGCATCCTCTAACCTGGGCCGCTACGACGGCATCCGCTACGGCTACAAGGTGCCCCACTACAACGACATCAACGAGATGATCTGCCGCACCAGAAGCGAGGGCTTCGGCGAGGAGGTCAAGCATCGGATCCTTTTGGGCACCTATGTGCTCAGCGCTGGATATTACGACGCCTTCTACAAAAAAGCCCAGTCTGTCCGGGGAAAGATCGTCGCCTCCTTTGAGGAGATCTTCCGCAGCTGTGATTTCATCGTTGCGCCGACTGTGCCCATGACTGCCTTTGAAAGCGGCCACAAGCAGCAAAGCGCCACAGAAAACTATCTTACCGACATCTGCACTGTACCGGTGAACATTGCCGGTCTGCCGGCCATCTCCGTGCCCTGCGGCTTCGATAAGGGCGGAATGCCCATCGGCTTACAGATCATTGGCCAGCGGTTCGATGAGGCAACCGTCCTCAACGCGGCCTATCAGTACGAAGCCATGACGAGAGAAAACGCCTTCAAAGTGGTAGAAATGGGGGTAAGACCATGAACTATGAAATCGTTTGCGGGTTGGAGACCCATGTAGAGCTTTCCACCAAAACAAAGATTTTCTGCGGCTGTACAACGGAATTCGGCGGCGAGCAAAACACCCACTGCTGTCCCGTCTGCATCGGCCTGCCGGGCACTTTGCCTATCCTCAACAAGCAGGTGGTGGAATTCGCCGTCAAGGCCGGCCTGGCCACCCACTGCGAGATCGCGCCTATCTCCAAAATGGACCGGAAAAATTACTGCTATCCCGACCTGCCAAAGGCGTATCAGATCTCCCAGTTTGATATGCCCTTGTGCAAAAACGGCTATGTCAAGCTGGACAACGGCCGCAAGATCCGCATCAACCACATCCACATTGAGGAGGACGCCGGCAAGCTGGTCCACCAGAAGGGCGGCACCTATGTGGACTACAACCGAGGCGGCGTACCGCTCATCGAGATCGTTTCGGAGCCGGACATCCGCAGCATTGAGGAAGCCAGAGAGTACATGGAAAAACTCCAGAGCATCATGCGGTACATTGGCGTGTCCGACTGCCGGATGCAGGAAGGCTCTGTCCGCAGTGATGTGAACATCTCCCTGCGGCCTATGGGCAGTGAGGAATATGGTACTCGGACAGAGATCAAGAACATGAACTCCTACACCTTTATGGAGCGGGCCATGCGGTATGAGATCGAGCGCCAAAGCGATCTGCTGGACAGCGGCAAAAAAGTCGAGCAGGAAACGCTCCGCTACATCGTAGAGGAGGACCGAACCGAAAGTATGCGGGGCAAGGAGGACGCCAACGACTACCGGTATTTCCGGGAGCCGGACCTGGTGACCATCTCCGTGGACAAGGAGACAGTAGAACGGTTAGCTGCCGAACTGCCGGAACTGCCGGATGCAAAAATGGAGCGGTATGTCAGTGAGATCGGCCTATCGGAAACGGACGCCGCTCTGCTGACGAAATACCGCCGCATCGCCGAGTACTTTGAAGCAGCCTCCGACGGCGTACAAAACAAAAAGACCGTGGCCAACTGCATCATCGGTCAGGTGTTCCGCCGGGTAGAGACGGAAGCCGAGAAAGAAGCCTTTGCCATCTCCATCCCGCCGGAATATCTGCGGGACCTGGTTTTGCTGCTGGAAAGCGGCAAGATCAAGAATAATCTGATGAAGTCCACTCTGGAGAAGATGCTGGATGAAGGTAAGCCCTACACCGCATTCATCTCCGAGAGCGACATGGGCGGCATTGACGAAGAAACCCTCAAAAAGCTGTGCAGCGAATCTATTGCCAACAGCCCAAATGCCGTGGCAGATTATCTGGGCGGCAAAGAAAAGGCGCTCAAGTCTCTGCTGGGCTACGTCATGAAAAATTCCCGCGGCAAGGCCGACGCCAAAGAAGCTGAAGCGTGCCTGAAAGCACTGATCCAAGAAAACGCATAATTCCATACGACCAAAAACGCCTGACGGACAGTTGTTGGGCGTTTTTGTAATTTTTGCATAAATTTTAAGTGTTTTCTAGTGGTTTTTCTCCAATGGGAATTGCTAAAATCCCCAAAATCGTTTGCGAAACTTTTCACAATGTGGTATACTAAAGGTGTATATTTCATTAAATTGGATTTCATTTTTGGAGGGTTTTAAAAATGAGTGAATTAAAAGGCGCATGTATTATTGGCCAGTCCGGCGGACCAACTTCCGTCATCAATGCCAGTGCGTACGGTGTCATCCGTACCGCTCTGGACAGCGACTGCATCACCGCAGTCTATGGCGCTGCCAACGGTATCGTCGGCGTACTGAACGATGTTCTCTATGATATGAGCAAGGAGGATCCAGCAGAGCTGGAGCGTATGATGTATACCCCATCCTCCGCCCTGGGTTCCTGCCGCTACAAGATCGCAGATCCCGATGTGGACGACACCGACTACAAGCGGATCCTGGAGATCTTCAAGAAGTACAATGTCCGTTACTTCTTCTACAATGGCGGTAACGACTCCATGGATACTTGCAATAAGATCTCCAAGTATATGATGAAGGTTGGCTACGAGTGCCGCATCATGGGCGTGCCCAAGACCATCGACAATGACCTGTTTGGCACCGATCACTGCCCAGGCTATGCAAGCTCCGCAAAATATATCGCCACCACCTGCTGTGAGATCTATCACGACGCCCGTGTGTATGACAAGGGCATGATCACCATCATCGAGATCATGGGCCGTCACGCAGGCTGGCTGACTGCCGCTGCATCCCTGGCATCCATCACCGGCGAGGCACCGGATCTCATCTACCTGCCAGAGCGCGTCTTTGACATGGATCAGTTCATCGCTGACGTAGAGCGCATCTACAAAGAGAACGGCAAGGTCATCGTCGCTGTTTCTGAAGGTATCCACGACGCAGAGGGCAACCTCATCGCCGAGACCGCTTCCGGCACCACTGCCGCAAGAGATTCCTTCGGTCACGCACAACTGGGCGGTCTGGCTTCCTCTCTGGCCAACATCGTCAAGGAAAAGACCGGCGCAAAGGTCCGTGGCATCGAGTTCTCCCTGATGCAGCGCTGCGGCGCCCACATCGCTTCGCAGACCGACATCGACGAGTCCTTCCTGGCTGGTAAGGTCGCTGTAGAGAGCGCCATCAATGGCATCACCGACAAGATGGTGGCCTTTGAGCGTGTTTCTCAGGATCCATACCGCTGCGAGACAAAGCTCCTCGATCTGAGCGCTGTGGCCAACTACGAGAAGAAAGTGCCCGATGAGTGGATCAACGAGGCCGGCAACGGTATCCTTCAGGGCTACATCGACTACGCTCTGCCGCTGATCCAGGGCGAGACCAAGATGCCAAAAGAAAATGGTCTGCCCCGCTTCGCAAAGCTGAAGAAGATCAAAGCAGAAGTTTAAGCTCCTGCTGTTTATCCAGAATCCCGTGTCGTTTGATGCGGGATTTTGTTTTTGGATATGGGGTGACCCCCGCTGACCTTCCCCTAAACAGGGACGAGAAACCCTGATCGCGACCCATAAAAAAATAAACCATCAAACTGCAAAAAAGGAGACGCCATGAAACGACTCATTGCGCTGGATCTGGACAACACCTTGGCCCCGGTAGGCCAACCTATCATGCCGGAAACCATTGCCCTGCTGCGCCGTCTGGAATCCCGGGGCGATATTTTAGCCATCTGCTCCGGCAAGCCCACCTATTATCTCTGCGGCCTACTGCGACAAGTATCCCTCCAGCACCCCATCCTCCTGGGCGAAAACGGTGCTGTCCTTCAGTTCGGCGTGCAACTGCCGCCGGAAACCTTTCACATCCTCCCCTATTCTCCCGCTGCCAAAGCATCTATCGCTCTGCTGAAAACCCACCTCACCGACCGGCTGCCCCATCTCTGGTACCAGCCAAACCTGGTGGGATTAACACCCTTTCCTGTAACAGAAGCGGAGTTTGACACCATCGAGCAGTGCATCCGGGAGCTTCAGGATCAGCTGTCCGACATCACCGTTTACCGCCATGCCGATTCCTTCGACATCATGCCGTCCAATCTGCATAAAGGCGCTGGACTGCATTATCTGGGGGATCTGCTCACTATTCCGCCAGAGCGCACCATCGCCGTTGGAGACGGCCCCAACGATTATCCCATGTTCCAATACGCTGGCCATGGCGTAGGCATCGGCTCGGTGGACAGCGCACAGGTAGATCGTGTCTTTGTGACCATTGATGAAGCATTGCGCTATCTTTTAGCGATGCAGGAGCCCCATATCTGATTTTGCACCACGGAACCCTTAAAATGGTCGAAAAAAATCGCTTCTTCCCTAAAATCTGACAGATAATGCCAAAAGAGAAAAAACAAATTGCTAAAAAGTGGTATGCTTTAACATAGAAATTTGTGATTTTAGACGAAAGAAGCGATTGCTTGTGCGAAAAAACCGTATTTTGGCCGCACTGCTGACGATGCTGTTCCTCGTCAGCACCACTGCGGCCCTGCCTGTTTTTGCTGAGGAAGTCCCCTCTGTATCGGATAGCTCCTCTGCTGCTGCCCCGACGTTGTCCCTCAATCAGACCGATCTTTCCGGCGTGGTCGGCAGCAGCGTCCAGTTGACCGCCACCCTCTCTCCAGAAGATCCTCAGGTCCCTATCCTTTGGACATCCTCGAATCCGTCGGTGGTATCGGTCACAGCGGACGGACTAGTCACGATCTTAGCGGACAGCCCTACCCCTATCACCATCACCGCCGCGGCCGGCACATTGACCGCTTCTTGCACGGTGACACCAAAACTAATCGATCTGCAAGTTCCCGAAACCATGACGCTCGCAGAAGGCCAGCGCACATCACTTCCTGTAACAGTCCAGCCGGAAAATACGGCGGTTTCCTATCACAGCAGTGACGATTCCATTGTGGATGTGGACGATCAGGGAACCCTTTATGCCCTGCGGGAAGGTACTGCCGACATCGTTGTCACCGCCGGTACAGAAATCGCTGTCTGCACGGTCACGGTCGTCCCCATTCCTGTCAGCGGCATTAAGCTCAGCCGTACCACCGCCACCATGGAACAAGGGGCTTCTATCACGCTGAAAGCGCATATCACGCCGGAAAACGCCTCCGATCAATCGGTCTCCTGGAAATCCAGCAAGCCTTCCGTTGCTACTGTGTCTGCTTCCGGCAAGGTTACAGGCAAAAAGGTGGGCACGACGACCATTACCGCCAAGAGTAAAAATGGCAAAACGGCCCGCTGTACCGTCACGGTACGCTTAAAAGCGCCTACGGTACAGACAACGCCGGAAACCCGCATGGCGATCCGCCTGCAATGGAACAAGAGCAAAGGCGCTGTATCCTACCGCATCTATCGTGGAGACAAAAAAACAGGTTCCTATACCCGCATCAAAACGGTGCAGGGCGAAAAAACTACCAGCTACATCGATAAGACCTGCAGCATGGGCAAAGGATACTATTACAAAGTCAAAGCGATCGGCACCAAAGAAGCGTACAACAGTTCCGCTTCCAAGGCGGTCAAGGGCAAGACGTACCCCTATCTCCATGTGCCCTATTTGAGCCAGACCTTCTGGCCTACGGGCTGTGAGGCCGCCAGTGCGACCATGGTGCTGCAATATTACAAGGTCAACGCTACCATCGCAAAAACGGTCCGCAATCTGCCAAAGGGCGGCCTGTATTACCAAAGCGGACGGCTGTATGGCCCTCACCCCGACATGGCATTTATCGGTAATCCCAGCAGCTACAGCGGCTATGGATGTTATTCCAACACCATTGCTGCCACGATGAACAAGATGCTGCCCAAAAACAAGCAGGCTGTTTCGCTGAAGGGCAAATCGCTCTCCACGTTGGAACACTACCTCGACAACGGCCAACCGGTCCTGCTCTGGGCCACCATGAATATGGTGCCCTCCTACAAGACAGCCGGCTGGTATGTCTCTAGTACAGGCCAATATTATCGCTGGATCGCTGAGGAGCACTGCCTCGTTTTGACCGGCTACGACAAGGACAACTATTATTTTAACGATCCCTACAACAGCCACGGTCGAGTCTTTTGGAACAAATCGCTGGTGGCAGAGCGCTACAGAGAACTGGGAAAACAGGCTGTCGTTGTCATCGACGCTTAAATAGGCAAGAAAAAAGCACCCATACCGGGTGCTTTTTTGTTTATTTTTCGATGGTCAAAATTTCATCAAAGCCGGTAGAAGCAAAAACCTCCGACACAATCGCATTGGGGTGGCGCACCACAAAACGACCCTTGATGGCATTGATCTTCTTTTGCACACGCAAAATCACGCGCAGGCCCGCACTGGACACATATTTCAATTGGCCAAGCTCCAGCACAATATCGCTAGCGCCTTCCTCAAAAACCGTTTTCATCAAAGCGTCCAGATCCGGCGCTGTGTTGGTATCCAGGTTGCCGATCAGATCGATCTGCACCTGCTGGCCTTCCACTTGCTTTTTGATTTCTAACATCAGATACACTCCTTTTCTGCCATAGGCTTAAAGATAAAGATTCAGGTTATTCATGCCGGTCGTGTAGCAATAGGTCATCTTCTTGGTGATGCCCCGGATCATCTGTAATCCGTATTGGCTGCTCCGATTCTGGTAGGATAACGGATTAAACTTCACGCCGTTATCCCGCACAGACAGACACGCATCTGTCCCACCGGTGGTAAAACGGATGTCAATGAGCACCTGTCCCGGCTTTTTACTGCCATGATGGACAATATTTCCAACGATCTCCTCCATGGAAAGGCAGATGCGCCGGGTCCTTTCTTCGTCCACACCGTTGTCCTGGCAAAACTGCCGCAGACTGTCGATAGACGCCATGACCTGGTTCATCTCATTGGTAATGGATACCTCAAAGACACGCTGGTCTGCTGGGATAAAGTCTTTTGGCAGCGCCATCCAGCGCTCCAGGTGAGAGCCGCCCCCATACCGATGCAGCAGTGGCAGCATAGTGGGATACAGCAGCAATCCGGACATCAGCGCGCTGAGCCAAATGCCGTTGATGCCCATAAACTGCTTTAAGACCAGAGCTGGCAAAATGACTAAGATCAAGTTGTGGAGCAAACATCCCGCATGGGAGAGCCGCACCTTATCGGTAGAGAGATAGTAGTAGATCAGCGTCATGGAGAGGACTTCCGTCGGCAGGCTGATGCTCAAAAAGCGCAGGCTGTTGGCGGCAATGGCCAGCGTCTGCCCGTCAGATTTTAAGATCAGCCCGGCAAGCTGCGGCGCAAAAGCGAAGATGATCACGCCTAAGATCACCGACAGAATCAGGCCGTATTTGCAGG
The DNA here is from genome assembly GCA_029098185.1 of Oscillospiraceae bacterium. GTDB lineage: Bacteria > Bacillota > Clostridia > Oscillospirales > Acutalibacteraceae > UMGS1071. The sequence goes on along the minus strand of JAQXNV010000040.1, from coordinate 7,462 downwards.
CCGTGAGGAACGATGCCTTTAAAGCTGTCTTGTTCCGCTCGCCGTAGAAGATGCCGGCAAAGACGGAGATCTCCGAGGTGACGCCGGCAAAGATGGCGCTGACGAACATATTGACTGTAGACTGGACCGAAAAAGCGGAAACTGCCGCTGCGCCTGCACAGGCAAACAGCATGGAGTTGAGCAGGATGTTGGCCACGCTGAAGCAGACACGGCTGACAGCGCTGGGCAATCCGGTTTTGGTGAGCTGCAAAAGCTGCTTTCCACAACGGCCCGGATGGGATAACCGCAGCAGTCGGTCCTTGCGGAAAAAGTATACCAGCTCCAGCAGTAGTGCCGCCACATAGCTGAGAGAGGTGGCCAGGCCCATGCCCAAAAGGCCTCCCTGCCAGACCATGGAAAAGAGCAGGTCCAGCCCGATATTGACGACAGTCATGCAAACAGCGCCAAAAAAGCACAGCCTTTCTGCGTTGTCAAGACATAGATAGCTGGTGATGAGCTGCATCAGCATAATGGGCACGGCGCCGATGCCCAGGCCAAAGATATAATCGGCTGCCAGAGGGACAAGGTCGTCTCTGGCGCCCAGCAGCATGGCGATAGGCGTAGAAAGCGTCATGCAGACAGCCGTGATCACAAGGCCCAGCACGATGACAGTGATCCCTGCCATGGTGAAGTTTTTGCGCACCTCTCCATATTTTTCCTCACCGATATACTGAGAGCAGAGCGCCTTGCCGCCGTTTGCAAAAATACCGGCCAGGGAAGCGATGAGCAAAAAGACTGGTGAAGCATAACTGAAAGCGGCCATGCTCTGCTGTCCCATAACGTTGCCGATGACGACGCCGTCGATAAAGGAACCAGCCATGGCCACGACGCCAGCAAACATCATGGTCATCATCAAAGACCGGAAGGAACGGGAGATCAGCTTGTTATTGGCAGTCAATTTCCCGTCAAATACAGCGTTATTATTCGTCATCCGCTTCCTCCCATGCTCTGTCGATCAGGCTGAAGAAGAATCGATACTGGAAGTTATTGCGGATAATATGGACCGGTTTCACCTGGCTAAAGCTCCGCCCCTTCATCACCATGATGTCCTTGTACAGCAGGTATGTCTCCTCCTGCAAAATATGCAGGCCCGTCTGGCCGCCGATGCCCTTTTCCTGATACTCCTTCAAGTCGGGGCTGTAGGTGCAAAGCCTTTCGTCTAAGTACTGGCGCATCTCCTCCAGCTTCAATCCGTCGGGATGATCGCCCATCTCCAAAAGATAAACATACCGCGGCGGCATAGCATCCCGGTCGGCGTAAACGGTAAAGTCCACCAGGTCAAAGTGGAACTTTTTCGCTGTATCCACAACGGCCGCAGTGAGCATATCTTCCGTGGTGTGGTCGTCGATGATCTCCACCATGTTGCCAATACGGTACTGCATCCGAATCAGCGGCAGCTTGTTGTACATTCCCATGATCCGGATGCAGTCACCCATGCGATACCGGTACAGCCCCGAAGGGCTAGTCATGATGATCTCATACTCTTTGCCCACTTCCACCTTGTCCATCGTGACAACTTGAGAAAAATCGCCGTTAGCATCCATAGGCAGAAACTCATAAAAGACACTGTTTGGCACCAGAGCGCTGTCCTTGCTGTCCAGGGACACCGGCACAGAGAACATCGCTTCAGTTGAACTGATACCCGCATAGAAAAAGTGGACCTGATCGTTGACGAACCGTTCCTTCAGCTTACTGTCGTAAATCTCAAAGGGGCCGGTGCCAACACCGCAAATGAGCCGGAGTTTCTTCCACACCTTTGGGGCAAACGGCTCGTCAAAGCCCTGCTGGAAGATCTCCCGCAGCTCTTTGGCCCGCTCCGGCATAGGCTCGATTCTCTCAAGCAGCTTTTCCCGCACCTCCTCCGGCATCCGGATGTCCTCGTTGATGGTGCCGTGCTCGATGTCATCCACCAGCATCTCCCATTCTGTTTCAATGTACCGCAGCAGCTCTACGGCAATGCTGAGGAAAGAGCAGTTAATGGAGGTGATGTCCGCCGTGGCCAGGCCGAACCGAGCCTGTAAATACCGGGCATTCGTATCGCCCTGGGGGAACAGCGCTTCCATCGGCGTAGAGGTGATGTGCTGCATTATCGGCGCCGAGTCCTGAAGCATGATGGAAGAAAGGTGGCCGAAGTTCTTGCCGCCCTTTGTCTCGATGAATCGGCACTCCAAAAGTGATAAGAAATGGCCGCTGTAATCTGTGACGCCCTCGTTGATGACGCCGCTGTGGACCTGGGCATTGTAAAAATTCTGCACCGCAATGGCCTTATCCGTCATGGGCACGATCTTCGGGTTGCCCATGGTACCGTTAGTCGAGGTGTAGAGCTGCACATCGTAGGCGGTCATCAGATTGGTCTCGTCGTTATAGAGCATTCGATAGACATAATCTGCGTAATCGTCATAAGTGCTGACCGGGACCCGCTTTTGGTATTCTGCAATGGAGTGGATGGAAGCAAAGTCGTACTTTCTGCCGATCTCCGTATCTGCGTTGTCCCGCAAAAGCGTCATTAAAAGCTGTTCATTGATGGTCATGGGATCAAGACTTTCTTCCCGCAGCTTTTGGAGCGCTTTGGCGCCTTGCTGAGCGGATAATTTATTGATCTCTTCAACCGATAATGTGGAAAGATCCATGTTGATTCCTCCTTTTGGTATGATTGTATTTAAATAAAAGATGCTCGTACAAAAATAAATAGATAATTAAATAATTATATTATAGATATAGAAAAGAAACAAGGAAAATTTTCCAAAGGGGAGAGCGGTGACAAGCTAGTCGCTTGAAAATATGTGAAAACTAAAAAAAGCTCCCCTACACACTAGCAATGTAGAGGAGCTTTGTGTCTTTAATGGCAGACCTTACACGGCTGTAATCCACTGGGCGGATTAGCACCGCTGTAGATGGTTCTTGATCTCGATAAGGTGGGACAATGGGATGTGGAATGATACTTAGAGCCGGACGGTGTCCAATAACAGGTACCAAAACTTGTGGCAGGCTTTGGTGTCGTTGTCTTGGTCACGCGGACAGTAATGGTTCGAACCGCACTTGTAGAAGCATAGGCTTTTGTTCCTTTAGCCGTCATCTTCACCTTTGCGGTATACGTTCCAGGCGCTGTATTTTTGGCAACCGTTACGGTTCCATTGCCGCTGATGGACAATGCTCCGCTGCCGGACTGCTTTTGATAGGTCAGGTTGCCGCTGGAAGATTTCGCGCCGATCCGGAACGACTGTCTGCTTTTTGCCAATGTCGATTGTTTATAGGTTTTCTGATAAGTGCCGCCGCTGATCGTCTGTGTTTTTCCTTTCACGACCAGCTTCACTGCCTTACTGGTGGCGGCAGTGGTCAGGGCTGTTTTTGCCGCAGTCGCTTTGACATAGTACGTCCCGGCATAGACCGGTGCGCCGCCTGTTTTGGCAGCGCCGCTGTTTTGTTTTGTCGTCTTGCTGGTGCACTTACTATTTACATAATAAGTATAAGAAAGAGCGCCTGCGGTATCCTTTCGCTTAGCACTGCCGATGGCAATGGATTTTCCTGTATAGGTAGCGGTTTTGCCTGTTAGAGAAACGGTGGGCTTTAAGACTTTGACCGTTCCCGTTGCGTAATTGATCTGCCGATTCTGCTGGACGTTGTGGCAAAATACGTGGAAACAGATGCCCTCTCCCTGATCTTCTACTGACCAGGCCTCCATCTCAACACCATCTGCGATCAGATTTTTGCCGGTGTAATGCGGTGTCACGCGATAGAGAACATGATTGCCTGTTTCATCCACATAGTCGTCTACCATATTTTCGAAAGGCAGCATCCCACTGACATTGAAATAGTGGGTGCCGGTGATCAGGTTCTCCTTGTTGGCATTTTCGCCGGACAACTGATAGCCGATCAAATGACAGCGCTCCCAGCCCATGTTGGACTGCCACCCGCTGGGATGGACTGCGCTGATGTCTCCCCGCGTGTCTGTCGGCTCGATCTCCGGACAAATATTGGCATACGCAACGCCGCATCTGCCCAGAGCATCCAAAGGGCTGTAGGTCTCAAAGGCCTGTGTGTTTGTTTTCTCTTTTGCCGTAAAGGACGGCTCATTGTTGTTTAACACCGTGTAGGCTTTTCCGGTATAGCTTGGTATCTTGACATCACAACGTGCCAGTTCATCGCTTTCCAGAACCGTTTCCGCCGCCGTCGATTCCGCAGCGGAAACAGAGACAGACAGTGGCGTTAGTGTAATGGCCAGCGTACACAACACCGCCAAAAATACGCGGAATTTTTGTTTCATGATTGCTTCCCCCTATGCTTTTTGTAGACTTCCAGTGTGATTTTTTTGTGCGAGGAACCCTTTAATTCATCGGTATGCTCCAAAGTCCAGTGCTCCAAACAGAGGGTACATTGCAGATCCGACGGGTAGAGGCGGTTCCAGTGAAATAGGTACAGACGGTCAATTCGATCCACAATGGTGGCAGGATCGACCTCCTCAACGAGGCAGTAATCCTCTGCCGGACACGCTGTCAGATACGATTCCGACACGACGATGTTGGGGTGTTCCCCATACAATCTGCTCCCATAATCGTTCATCCACAGGCGACGATCCCCGATCATGTGTAGGATATAGTCCCGCAGCAAACGGTCCTGGCTCAGCCGTCGATGATGGAACAGCAAACCGTTGTCATCATCAACAATGGTAATGACATTCAATACAGGTCACCTCTTTCCCAAAAGGAACACGCTCACAAAAATATAACGCTATCATTATTGTAACAAGTTCCACAGCCCGTTTCCATTGACACATATCATAGAAATCCAAAAAGAATTTTGTATTCTGCACAGCAAACGCCAGCCGGTTTGTTCGGCTGGCGCTGTTGCTCCCTATGTTCAGTTTGAAAAATCAGGCGATGTCCGCTGTGCCCAGGTCTGTCAGCAAGCCGGCAGTTTTCAGGCTCCCCCAGAAATCTCCGTTCTGGTCAGCCATGCCTCATCATCGCTGAGAAAATGTTGGGCGTAAAAGCGCCGTCTCTCCCCTTTAGGGAAGGGTAAAAAGAGGAAAGAGAAATTACACACCATAATGTAATTGTAATAGAGTAGTAAATTTTTTGCTATCTTACTGTCTTATTTGCAGTAAAACATCTCTGCATACTTTCCGTCTTACAGCTACATTCTCCTGGCCAGAATAGTGATCGCAATGAATGCAAAGTAGGCTGTTATCCGTACTCCAAATCTCCTTTATTTTCAATGGTTTTTACATTCTTATATACAATTCGCCTAATCTGAGTTATAAATGAGAACAGCCTATACGGGTGCACTCTATAACGATAACGCATTGCTGTGTTTATTAAAGAAAGAATATTACAGGTTTTTGCATCAAATTAGTACATGAAGTTTTTTGGAAACATCAAGTTTATTTCAGCAGATATTTTGTTTTATGATGTGATAAAAAGGGGAATATGAGGAGCTGGTAGAAATGACAAAGAAAAAAGGTGTAAAGTACTGATTATTGTTCTGGTAGCTATTACCATAGGAGCAGGCTGTTTTTTCGCTGGGGAAGCCATCGCATTCAGTAGATATAAGGCTGAGCAGGAAAAAATATAATGCTAAACAGGGGCGACTTGGATGGTCTTGGTCAGATTACAGGAACAATATATGTCATAGGACATAAAAGTCCAGATTCTGATACTGTTGGTAGTTCCATTGCATATACATATTTGCTTCATGAGCTTGGGTGCGATGCACAGCCGGTTATTCTTGGTAATATCAATAACGAGAGTAAATATATATTGAATGCAGCCGATCTTGAACGTCCCGAGGTGCTTAAAGACGCAGCCGGATGTAATATGGTTCTGGTAGATCACGGCGAATATATGCAGTCCGTGGAAGGATTGCAAGATGCGAATATTATCAGCATTATCGACCACCACGCAGACGGATCCGTCATGACAGCAGGACAGCTAATTTATGATGCCAGGCCACTTGGAGCAACGTCTACAGTTGTCTGGATACGTTGTCGGAACTATGGAATCACACCTGATCGACAAACTGCGCTAGTAATGATGGTGGCGATTCTTTCAGATACGAAAAATCTTCAGTCTGAAAACACCACCTACGCAGACAGAGAAGCTTTGAGGGAACTAAGTGATTTGGCAGGGATAGAGGATGTGGATGCTTTTTACCGGGATATGTATGAATCATCGCTTTCTTATGAAGGAATATGAAAATGGCGGAATAAAGTATTTCGTTGGCAATATCAACGCCTATGATGAAAAGAGTGTAAAAGATTTGGCAGAGCGTATACAGGATGTGTTTCCGTCTGTTCTTGCATCAACAGGGATGGATATGGCATTTGCACAGATCAATGTGTTCCATGACGATGTCTCATTTACCTGTTTGGTCCCTTCAGACGATGACGCAGCCGAAGTGCTTGAAGCTGCTTTTCATGACACGGCGGTTCATGAAGGAATTTGGTACAAGATAGAACCATGTGCTTCCAGAAAAAAGGTTGTTGTTCCAGCGATCACCAATGTTATGAATCGTTCCGTTCCAGGAATAAACTGAAAAAAGTAAGCTCTGTTATAGCAAAGATGGCAAAATATCTGAAAAAAGAGACTGCTCAATAGCTCACCGCAAAACGGTAAGTGATTGAGCAGTTATGTTTTATCGGGCGAAAATGTTACGGCTCGATGATGTTGAACGGATTTGTTCCGTTAATTGGGAACTGGTTCATATTCTCCATCATCAGTGTTAGCAGTTCAGCATTTCCCTCTACCTTGACGGCTTGCGCAACGGTCTTCTGATTATTGGTCAGAATGGCAAAAAGAGCGTCCTTCGGGCATGTGATGGATATATCCGCTGCATCGGATCGCGTATCTGCATATACCAGTATTACGCCGTTTTTCACTCGGAGCATGTGCTGCTCGCCCACGTCGGGCAATGATACGTTCATGATGAAGTCGTAGTTGGCCAATGCTTGTTTATCCATTACAATCGCCATATAGTCAAACAGCATGGGGGCGGAAAGTGCTTTGATCATGGACCCTGTGCTCTTCGTTGAATCGGTAAAATTGGCATTTCCATAGCGCAGTTCCTGTGCAGCAGTCAGGTACTCATTGCGCCATGGCCCGGACTCTGCCTGATAGCCCAGCTGCTCCAGTGCATCGGCGCACAGCAAACGAGCATCGGTGTTCGTCGGGTCAGCGAAAACGATCGTGTTGGTGACTTCGGCAACCCACTGGTACTCCCCCTTGTCGAAATCCGCCTTAGCCATCTGCAGCACCTTGTCAGGATCGCCGAGATACTCAACCCACTTCTTCGCACTATCGCTGGGAGTGAGAGGATTGAGGTTTACAGGATTGCTATCATACCAGCCCATGAATTTCTGATAGACTGCCTTGGAATTATGTGCCACCGTTCCGTAGTACTGGCGAGTGTACCAGATTTTATTGAGGCT
>JAQXNV010000039.1 GCA_029098185.1 Oscillospiraceae bacterium | reverse complement strand
AACATCCTCATAGGCGGTCGCCATACCGCCATTGACCAGGTTTCCGCCGATATTTGCTTCTTCTGCTGTTTCCGGTGTTGGAACATCCTCGTCCTTTTTTGCCTTTGCTTCTGGCGCAATCTGGACTGCACTGCTTTCCTCGTCCGCTTCTACGGCAGAGGACTCATCCTCGCTCTCCTCCAAGTTGGACGAGGGGGATGCAGCGGATTCCGGCGCAGACGATCCTACATCGAACCCTTCTGGAAGCGCAGTCTCTGTGGCGCTTTCTGCCTGAGACAGCTCCTCCGGGGATTGTGATGCAAAGACCGTCAACGGAACACTGCTGGCAAGCATCAATGATGCCAGCAGCGAACACAGAATTCTTTTGCATTGCATCTGCATGAACCTCCATTTCGCAAGATTTCTGCCATTTTTACGACAGATCGCCGTAAAAAAACAGCTTCCTCTACATATCATGATAACAAAAGTCCAAGAAAATTGCAACAAAGCTTCCTATTCTGCCCGGAGAATTAACAATCTATTCACTTTATTTTCAGCATCTTTCACAAATCATCGTCTATCATTTTCAGAAAGCTCTCCATCCCCTCTATCCCCTTCCTTTCTTCTTTCGAAAATCGAAAAAACCGGCATCCACGGAAAACCTCCCGCAGATGCCGGTGCTATTTTTATGCTTTTTGATCTTCCTTTTTTTCACCGCAGCCGCAGCCACACCCAGAGCAGGCAGTCTCCGATCTCTTTTGTGATGCGCCTTCCCGCTCCTGCTGTAAATCCCGCAGATTGACAACACGGGTAATGCCGGCGTTGACGATCATTTTGTGACAGATCAGACACGGCTCCCCGACGATCTCCTTGTCGCCCTCAAAGCCTGCCAGGTACAAGGTAGAGCCGATCATGTCTGACCGGCTGGCCGAAATAATGGCGTTCTGCTCGGCATGGACCGCGACGCATTTTTCGTACTGCTCCCCGTGGGGGATCCCGTGGGCCTCCCGCCAGCAGATGCCAACATCGCAACAGTTATCGGCGCCCCGATGCGAACCGTTGTAGCCGGTGCTGATGATCTCGTCGTTTTTCACGATGACGGCGCCGTACTGCCGCCGCAGACAGGTGGAACGCTGCGCCACTGCCCGCGCAATATTCAAATAATACTCAACTTTGGAAATTCTCATCTCTGTCACCTCGTTTCCCTCTCTATTTTACAAAAGATCAGGTCGTTTGACAAGATTTCGACAAAAATTTCCAGAAAGCGTCCCCCTTTGATCCCTGGTCAGCTAACGCGCTCCAGGTCCTTTCGCAGCCGCTCCATAATGCGCTTTTCCAGCCGGGAAATATACGACTGAGAGATCCCTAAACGGTCGGCCACCTCTTTTTGGGTATGCTCCTTCGTCTCGTTGAGCCCAAACCGCAAATACATGATCTTCTGTTCCCGCTCCGATAAATTGGACACCGCCTCCATCAAAAGCTGTTTTTCCACCTCCTTTTCCAAATTCTGGTTGACGGTGTTCTGGTCGCTGCCCAGCACATCGGACAGAAGCAGTTCGTTGCCGTCCCAATCGACGTTGAGCGGATCGTCGATGGAGATCTCATTGCGGAGCTGAGCGCTCTTTCGCAGGTACATCAAAATTTCATTTTCAATGCACCGGGAAGCATACGTCGCCAGCTTGATATTCCGCTCTGGACGAAAGGTATTCACCGCTTTGATCAGGCCGATGGTCCCAATAGAGATCAGATCCTCAATGCCTGCCGACGGCGACTCAAATTTCTTCGATATGTAGACGACCAGCCGCAGATTGTGGGTGATCAGCGGTTCCCGGGCATTTTCTTCCCCGTTGCGGATCCGCTCCATGACAGCGGCCTCTTCCTCCGGCGTCAGGGGTGGCGGCAGCGTTTCCGGCCCATTGATGTAGTGGACAGGAGAAACGCCCCGTACCTTGGATAAAATGCGGAACCACAAGCTCCGCAGCGATGTTCGTTGTTCGTGTTGTTTCATAAATCCGCCTCCGAATCTGTATCCTTGTTTGTTGGATGATCTGCGCCGTCCGTTCCCATTTGCAGGATCGCCGGATGCAGCAGTCCTTGATAAGTATTGCTCACCTTACGGGCGGTGACAGCAATGTAAAAAGCCGTTGTTTCAATGGTGCGCTGATTCCATCGAATACGGCACCGCTCCGGCTGAAATGCCATGAGCATTCCTTCCCCGCTGACCGTATGACACATCACCACTCGAATGGAAGCGCCGGGTGTTAACGGCGTCCCACCTGCTGTCAAAGCAGCCAATGCGTCCGGCAAGACTGCCTCTACCGCAGAGCGTTCCACCACAGCCACCGGCAGGCCGGAAAAAGGCTCCTTCAGGCTGTTTCCTGTGTCGATCTTTGCCAAAAACGTCGCTTTCCTGTCGCCCTTCCAGACGGTGACGGTACACAGTGTACAGCCCAGGGCATGGCGTCCGGTGATGCGATACAACAGTTGAATGGCAAAATAACAAAGTACTGTAGCGCCCAGCAGGACAAGGGGCGACACCGCCACATAGACCGCCGCGTTTTTCAGGACAAGGCCCGACGGATGAAAGCAGCAGGAAATGGCAAAAAGCATTCCGGCAAAGGAAAAGCTGACGACATACAGACAGGCAAGCTGCTTTCCAAAAGACCGCCAGGTCGTCCACCGGTAGGCCAGCGCCACCATAGACGCCGACATGGGGATCTTCATCAGCGCCGTGGCCCACAGGGGCAGTGCCGGCAGCAAAATGACCAGGGCATACAGCGCCCCCAGCATGGCGCCCAGCAGCAGCCGGAGCTTTCTGTAAGGCACGCCCAGGAATTTTGCGGTAGTCAGCAGCAGAATATAATTGATGAACAGGTTGACACAAAGCAGGACGTCCAAATAAAGAACGGGTTGTGTTTGGATGCAGAGCGCCTCCTTTCTTTCCCTGCTCCTGATTATAACGCCTCTCCCCCGATGATCGTGTCGTATCGTGTCCCTCCCGCTTTTTTCATGAGAAAAGCACCAGGCCATCTCTTCTGCCTGATGCTTTGTCTCTTTATCTTATGCGCTTTTTCGTTATGCCTGCGGCTTTTGGTTTTGATACTTCTGCCGTGCCTGGTCGATCTTATTCTGCTGGGCGTTCTGGGTTGGATACCAGCCCCGCTTCTTCATTTCGTCAAACACATCGGCCTGCATCTGATGCTCCTCGTTGAGCAGATTCAAAAATTCATTTCGGATCTGCGGCGTGGAACATTCGTTGGTAAACGTGCTGTAGGCGCCGGTCATCGCCTTCTCTGACGACAACACATCCTCCAGAATCGCCTGATCCTGCATTCCATTCTGATTCATGGCTGGTTCCTCCTAGTTTAAAAATTGCAACAGCTTCTCATAGTGGGTCTGATGCTTACCCGCCATGGTCTCGCACTTCTTTTTCAGTTCCGGATCGTCACACATCTGCCCGTAGGCCTTGCATTTGGTGACCAGTAATTTTTCCGCGCTGAGTTGATCCTCAATGGCGGAAAGTTCTTTTTCTGTCAATGCCATCTATTCCACTTCCTTTCTACGCTCTTAGGATACCCTGCCTTTTTCCGCTTATACATGGCCGGCTTATGTAGCCTGCCCCACTGCGTTATCGGTATCCAATCCAAAACTGATGGACAACGCATGATCGACCTGGTGCATCGACGATGCGTCCAGCTTGCCCATGCGCTCCTTCAGCCGATGCTTGTCAAGGGTGCGCACCTGTTCCAGCAGCACGATGGAATCTCTCGCTAGACCGGAATCTGATGCGGAAAGATTGATGTGGGTCGGCAGATTGGCCTTTGTCTGCTGGCTGGTGATGGCCGCAGCGATGACTGTAGGACTGAACCGGTTGCCCACATCGTTCTGGACGATGAGGACAGGACGCACACCGCCCTGCTCCGAACCAACGACCGGGCTTAGATCGGCGTAATAAATATCTCCTCTGTGAACCTGCATTGTTTCACGCTCCGTATGCAAATAGATTTTTTTGAGTACTCACTGGCCATAGTATTGCCCCAGCATTGGGAATTTAATCACGGGACTCCGGATTTTCCCGCTGCTCTATCGTATGTATTTTTCGAAAATGTTGTGAAAAAAGAACTTTGGCGCCCAAAAAGAAATTTTTTGCCCCTACCATGTTTTGTATGATTTTTTTGTAAAAAATCTTTGTCCAAACGGACCTGCTTTCTTGAAAAATGATGATAAACCATGTATAATAAACGGCATATGCAGGATAGATCCAAGGGTTTATCCTGACACCATTGGATTTTTTAAAACAAGGAGAATGTCCCATGAAAGCAACACGACTGAAAACTTCGTTGTCCGCACTTTTCTGCGGTGTACTGATCGCAGCTACAGCACTGCTGGCCGTTGGCTGCGGCAACCAATCCCAGCAGGAACCGGAATCTTCCGCTGTAGAGAGCATCAGCAGTACCTCTTCCGATGTGACGGCCATCGGCCAGGGAAAGACGACTTTCCTGTTTTCTGTCATTGATGAAACCGGCGCAGAAACACAGTTTGCAGTACACACCGACAAAACGATCGTCGGCGAAGCACTGCAAGAGCTGGGCCTCATCGACGGCGAGGAAGGTCCCTACGGTCTTTATGTGAAGAAGGTCAACGGCATCACGGCAGACGCTGAAAAGGACGGTAAATACTGGGCCTTTCGCATCAACGGCGAATACGCTACTGCCGGCGTGGATTCCACAGAGATCAAATCAGGCGACGTCTATTCCTTCCAGGTAGAAAACGTGTGAAGCTAAACAGTAAAGAAATCGCTATTTTCGGGATGCTCATCGCCGTGATGTACGCCTCCAAGGCCATTATGGAGGTACTGCCCAACATCCATTTGCTGGGCGCTCTGATCATGGCCATCACCCTGGTCTACCGGCAAAAAGCCCTGTATCCTATCTATGGCTACGTCCTGCTCAACGGCCTGTTTGCCGGCTTTGCCAGTTGGTGGATCCCCTATCTGTACCTTTGGACGATCCTCTGGGGCGTGACCATGCTCCTCCCCAAAAAGATGCCCAAAAAAGTTCGTCCCCTTGTCTATATGCTGGTCTGCTCCGCCCATGGATTCCTGTTTGGTACCCTGTATGCGCCGGCACAGGCACTGCTCTACGGTATGAGCTTTCAGTCTATGCTGGCCTGGATCGTTGCCGGGCTCCCCTTTGACTGCATCCACGGCATCAGCAATTTTGTAGCCGGCGCGCTGATCCTGCCTATTGCGTCTATTTTGCAGCGGGCAGAACGCACAGCCCAATAACACAAAAACAGCAAAAACGCCCGCTTCGGTCTTTTCCCGAAACAGGCGTTTTTTCTTTGGTGATTTATGTTATTTTACGCCCAGCTTCTGCAATTGCGCTGTCGATCTCCGCTTTTGTCGGCATAACGCTAAGGGCACCTTTTTTCTGGATGACGAGAGACGCGCCCGTGCAGGCCCGCGTCAATAATTCTTCCAGGGACGCTTTCGTCCACTGCTCCGGGCCATGGTCCAAAAGCCGATCCAGGCAAACGCCCCAGAAAGCATCGCCGGCGCCGGTGGTATCGACGACAGGGGAAACGGGAACTGCCTGGCGGTGAACGGCGACACAACGGGTATAGAGAGATGCGCCGTCCGCCCCGGCTGTCACAGCGATGAAACGCACCGGATATTGGCAAAATAACGTCTTGACCGCTTCCGTTTCTGATGTGATCCCCGTAAGGAACGTCAGCTCTGACCGCTCGATCTTCAGCACATCGCACACTGAACAGCCGTACGCCATCTGCGCCCGGGCCAGATCTTCCGATGGCCACAGAGGCGCCCGATAGTTGGGATCAAAGGACAAAAGTGCGCCGGCCTTTTTCGCCTCCCGGATAGCTGCCGTCGTTGCTGCTCTGGCGCTTTCGTGGGTCATGGAAAGCGTTCCAAAATGAAAGATCCGGCATTCTGCTATCATGGAAAAGGGAACATCCTCCACCGACAAACAGCAGTCTGCGCCGGGATTGCGGAAAAAGGAAAAGCTCCGCTCACCGCTTGCATCTGTCGCCACAAACGCCAGCGTTGTACGCACATCCGGGTCTGCGGTAACGCCGCTGACATCAATCCCAAGCTGCCGGATGGTATCTGTCAAATAGCGGCCAAGAAGATCCTCCCCTACCCGGCCGATAAACGCTGTCCGGCGATGATGACGGGACAACAGCGACAACACATTACAAGGCGCGCCGCCGGGATTGGCCGCAAACTGCAAAACGCCGTCCGCTGCAGGGACCTCCCCGAAATCTACCAATAATTCGCCCAGTGCTACCACATCATACATTGCACATCCCGCCTTTCGTCTTTGTCTCTTTGATGATAGCACGATGGCGGAAAATCGTCAACGAACAAAGAAAAGCAGTCCCGGTAAAAAATCGGACTGCTTTTTGGTTTATCGGCGCTTTAAGATCCTAACGGCTGTAACGTGCCGCTGGGCAAATCACCCCGTTTTTTCCTGCGGTACAGCTTAACGTAATCCAGCGCCAGCGTTGCCGCTGTAAACACGCCGAAAAATACCAGCAGGATCCAGGTATTGTGCCACAGATAACTGGCACTGCTGCCACTGATGGCTTCCTTTTGCAACTGGATGCCGTAGGTCATGGGCACGAACCGATGGATAAACTGGAAGAAGGGCGGCGTCATCTCGACCGGGAAGGTGCCGCCGGTAGAGGTGAGCTGCAATACCAGCAGGATCATGGAGAGGATCTTGCCCAAGTCGTCCAGATGGAAGAACAAGAACTGGACGATGACGCCGACCAAAAGCGCTTGTCCCACGCTGATAGCATACAGGCCCAACATCCGCAGGATGGGATGGTCTGGCTCCGGCGACAACAGTTTGATGCGCCGTTTATTGTCCAGATAGACGCTCATCAGCATGGTCAGCACACCGATGATCAACACGATTGTTCTATTGTATCGGAGAAAGTACGAAAAAACGATATACATTGTTCCTGATCTGTACAGTTTTTCGACAACTTCACGCTTTTGTCTATGCAGAAAGGGTTTCTCCTAATGAAAAACGGCAGAAAAAAAGCGCCCCTGCAAGGAACGCATTTTGCCTTAGGCCTCCGGGTGCAGCTCCGCATAGCGCTCCAGTGCCACACGAAGGTTTCCTTCTACGGTGATGGCCACCATTTCCACCAATTCTTCCTTTGTCATCTGCTGGCTGGACGGCGGCGATATGAGCCAATCCACGATGAGGGACGCAAGGGACAGCGTATAAAACCGGGTCAAAAACTGCTTGTAAAGATCCGCTGCGGCAATGCCCACAGACGCTTCCTCCACCAGCCCCCAGATCACCGGCTCTACGTCCCGGTATAAAAAGCGGTTGAGATAATCGTGCTCGACGGATTCCAACACGCAGAGACACATTTTTCGGTTTTGTTCTATGTAGTTGAGCACCTGCATCAGCGCTTCCTGCCATGTCTCTCCCGTCACACGGTCCTGCAGAAGCTGCTCGGCATCCTGTTCAAAAATCCAGTGTAAAAGATCGTAAATGTCCTGAAAATGATAGTAAAAGGTCTGACGATTTAATCCGCATTCCCCAACGATCTCCTGGATGGTGATCTTATTCAGCGGCTTGGTCTCCATCTTTTTTCGCAGCGCGTTTGCCATTTGCCGCTTAGTGTGCAGTGATGTCTTAGATGTTGGCAATCCCCCGCCTCCTCTTTCCCAGTAAAATGAAAATCCATATGGTATGTATTATACCATTTTTCCGTCAGGCGCCGCAAGGGAAATTCGTGAATTTTCTGTAACATAAAAAATCGCCGCACTGCAACGCAGCACGACGACGGATTAAGGGAAAATGAAAAAGAAAGTATCCTGTCCCATGGAAAATGGAACAACTGTCCCTGCCCTTGCAGGACAACGCCTGCTAAAACCGGGAAGGGTCTGTTTTGGCAAACCCTGTGCTTATAGTATAGAAGAGCGCTTTCTTTTGCGCAACCAATAATCGACCGAATTTTCTCATTTACCCGTTATTGAGAAATTTTAGGCAAATCTATCCCAAACCAACAAAAAACGACTGCGCCATTGGGGGAAGCACAGTCGTTTTGGGAGAATGAAAAAAAGAAAATTCACCATCAGAATGGTAAACCTGTGGCCAGCTCTGCAGATATATTTTCTGCCATCGCTGCGCAGGGCCTACTTGCACCTCGACCCTACGATAATAGTATAAGCAAACAGACATTCTTCAGCAACCTTTTATCGACCGAATTTTCTCACTTACCAATTATTGAGAAATTTTAGGCGGAAAACCCTTTTGTCCTACAAAATTTCCCCAATGTTTTTGTGCAGAATTTTGCTTGGAGAAGATTGCAATTCTTATTGTAAAATTTTATAATAAAAAGTAAGTGTAATTTATTATTTTTGTCGAGGTGAACCAAATGGCAGCCTATATTTCTTTGCAGAACGTCTACAAGCGATACCACATGGGCGAAGTCATCATTACCGCTTCAGACGGCGTCTCCTTTGACATTGAAAAAGGAGAATTCGCCATTGTGGTGGGCAGCAGCGGCGCCGGCAAGACTACCATCCTCAACATCCTGGGTGGAATGGATACCTGCGACGAGGGAACGATCCTCGTCGATGGCGTCAATGTGGCCGCTTTCAATAAAAAACAACTGACCAATTACCGGCGCAACGACATCGGGTTTATCTTCCAGTTTTACAACCTGATCCCCAACCTCAACGCCAAAGAAAACGTGGAGATCGCCACAGAGCTGTGCAAAAATACGGTAGACGCCGAGGAAATGCTGCGGAAAGTAGGTCTGGGCGATCGGATGTATAACTTTCCCTCCCAGCTTTCCGGCGGCGAACAGCAGCGGGTCTCCATCGCCCGGGCTTTGGCCAAAAATCCAAAGTTGCTGCTATGCGATGAGCCTACCGGCGCCCTCGATTCCAACACCGGCAAAGCGATTTTGAAGCTGTTGCAGGATACCTGCCGGGAAACCGGTATGACCGTCATCGTCATCACCCACAACCTGGCCATTGTCCCCATGGCCGACCGGGTCATCCACATGAAGAACAGCAAAGTGGAAAAGATCGAGCGCAATGCGCATCCCATGCCCGTAGAGCAGATCGAATGGTGATCCTTCGGGAACGAAAGGAGGTTGACCGATGAAAAAAACTATGCTCAAAGACTTCTTCCGGGAGATTTGGAAAACAAAAAGCCGATTCCTTTCCATTCTGGCCATCGTTGCGCTGGGTGCTGGATTTTTCGCCGGCATCAATGTCACCACCACCGACATGAAGATGACGGCTACCAATTACTACCGCAACTATCGCCTGATGGATTACCATCTGCAATGTACCTATGGCATTACCGACGACGATATAAACGCCCTGGAGCAGCAAAAAGATACGCTGCAGATCGACACGATGATGGCGGGCTATTCCAAGGATGTCATCGCCAACCCCGGCACAGAACAGGAGGCAGCGGTCAAGGTGCTGTCTTATGGCGGCGATGGTCAAACGCTCAATCAGTATAAGCTGCTGGACGGTCGTATGCCGGAAAAGGCCAACGAATGCGTCGTGGATACCTCCTCCAAGGTGCCGAAAAATTTCGCTATTGGCGAGACCATCACCATTGGTTCCGGCGCTGCCGATGATCCGCTGGAGGATACGCTGGCCTACGATACCTACACGGTAGTTGGCATAGTGCAGACGCCGCTGTATGTCAACTATTCCAGAGGGCACACCACCATTGGCAACGGCACGCTGTTGGCCTTTCTCGTGGTGCCGGAGGACGCTTTTGTGCTGGACGTCTATACCGATGTGTACCTGACCACCGTTGGCGCATCGGCGCTGGACCCCTTTACGGACGCTTATCCCGATCTCATCGACGAGCGAAAGTCCTCCCTGGAAGCGTTTGCAAAAAACCGTGGTACTGCACGGTATGACGACATTGTAGCAGAAGCCCAGCAGAAACTGGAGGACGGAAAGCAAGAGCTCATCGACGGCAAGAAAAAACAGCAAACCGAACTGCAAAAGGCCCAAAAAAAACTGGAGGACGCCAAAGCGCAGCTTAAAAATGGTCAAGCAGAACTACAGGCACAAAAAGCCAATTTCGAAGAGCAAAAAGCATCCGGGCTTCAGCAATTACAGGCGGCTGAGGCAAAGCTCAACGACAACGCGTCACAGCTTCAGGAAAAAGAGCAAACACTGAACTCTGCCCGGGCGCAATATGAGAAAGAATACCCCAGCGCGATACAGACCATCCAGGAAAACGAAGCGCAGCTTGCGTCTCAAAAGCAAGCGGCAGAGCAGGAATTTATTGCGGCGGAACAACAGCTTGCAGCGGCCAAAAAGCAACTGGACGACGCCAAAAGTCAGATCGACCAGGGACAGGCAGAGCTTGACAGCAGCAAGGCGCAACTGGATGATGCAAAAGCTGCGCTGAGCCAAAAACAGCAGGAACTGGAAGCAGCAAAAGGCCAGCTTCCGGCAGAACAGTATGCAGCCGCTCTGGAACAGCTCCGCGCGCAGCAGCAACAGCTTGACAGCAGTGATGAAGCGCTGCGCAGTCAGCAAGAAATGCTCAAGCAAAAGCGATCGGAATACGAAACTGGTCTTGCAGCATACCAGGCAAATCAGCAAAAGTACACCGAACAGCGCAGTGCGGCAGAAGCGCAGTTCCAAAAGGCGCAGCAGCAACTGGACAGCGGCCGGGCAGAATTAGCCCAATCCAAAGCACAGCTGGACAGCGCAGAAGATGCCATCGCCCAGGGAAAAGCGGCGCTGGAAAATGGTCGGGCACAACTGCAATCTCAGTGGGACAACTACGACCGTCAAATCGCCAGCGGCCAACAACAGCTTGATGCGGCGGAACAAAAATTATCCGATGCGGCAAAAGAAATTGAGAAAGGACAAGCCAGCTACGATAAAAACAAGATAGAATCTGACAAAAAGCTGGCTGACGCAGAAAAAAAGATCGACAAAAATGAGCAGAAATTAAAAGAACTGGAAGCTCCAGAATGGTATGTCTGGACACGGGACGATAACGTCGGCTATCCTGATTTCAGCAATGACGCCGACCGTCTGCGCAATGTTTCCACCGTTTTGCCGGTGTTCTTCATCCTCATCGCCGTGCTGGTCTGCCTGACCACCATGACCCGCATGGTCGAGGAACGGCGCACCCAGATCGGCACCCTCAAGGCACTGGGCTATGGCAAAGGGGCCATCATGATGAAATATGTCCTGTATGCCCTGCTGGCAACTATCCTCGGCTGTGCCATCGGCCTATCGGTAGGCTTTGTCCTCTTCCCCTCCGTGCTCTTCCTGGCCTACAGCAGCGTGTATAATATTCCCGATGCGGTCATGCCCTTCCACTGGGGAATGGCCGCCCTCTGTACCGCTGTCGGCATTGTCTGCATGGTATCTGCAACGCTCTTTGCCTGCTACAAGGAGCTGCTGTCATCGCCGGCTGCTCTCATGCGGCCAAAAGCCCCGCCTGCCGGTAAAAAGATCCTGCTGGAGCGCTGGACCTCCCTATGGAAAAAGATCCCCTTTGCCATGAAGCTGACATTGCGGAACCTGCTGCGCTATAAAAAGCGGGCCGCGATGACCATCATTGGCATTGGCGGTTGCACTGCCCTGATGCTTACCGGCTTCGGGATGCAATACGCCATCTCCTCCATTGTGGATCGGCAATACGACACCATTATGGTCTACGACGGCGTTGTCTCCATGAAAGACGGCCTTACCAAAGCAGAAAAGCAATCGGTGGCCGACGACATCCGTGAGATCGACGGCGTGACCGATCAGAGCTTTGCGAAAATGGTAAACATTACGGTCCAGCACGATACAGCATCCCTGGATAATCCCATTTTAATGGTACCGGATTCTACAGAACATCTGGAACAATATATCCATCTGCACACCCGTGCCGAAAAAACACCGATCCCGTTAACGGACGACGGCGTAGTCGTCAGCGAAAAGCTGGCCCGCGTCTGCAACATCCAGATCGGTGACACCATCGACATCAAGCTGGACCAAAAGACCGTTTCCGTCCCCGTGACGGCCATCAGTGAAAACTATGTCGGCAATTATGTTTTTCTGTCGCCGACGCTGTTCCAAAAGACTTTTGGCACTCTGGACTATAACTGCATCCTCATCAACACAGCCGGTAAAGAATATCAGGACAGCATCTCCACAAAACTGACGGAAAATGAACGAATCCTTGGCTCCTCCTTCAACAGTGACGGCGCCAGCAACTTCCGTGATATTATCCAGAACCTGAACAGTGTGGTCATCGTCATCATTATTTCCGCCGGAGCCCTGGCCTTTATCGTCCTGTATAATCTGGTCAACATCAATGTGGCCGAGCGGACAAGAGAACTGGCCACCCTCAAGATCCTGGGCTTCCGGGATCACGAGACATCGGCCTACATTTACCGGGAAAATATTATCTGCACCGTCATCGGTATCCTTCTGGGCCTGTTTGGCGGCATTTTCCTGGAACGGTTCGTCGTCCAAACGGCAGAGGTGGATTCTGCCATGTTCGCCCCGGAGATCCCCCTCTATTGCTTCCTCTTTGCGGGTATCCTGACGTTCCTCTTTACGCTGGTCGTCAATGTAGCCCTGCACTTTAAACTGAAAAAGCTGGACATGGTGGAAAGCCTAAAATCTGTCGAGTAGCCAGTCCCGCAAAAAGCAAAGGCCGAGTCCGTTACGGATCCGGCCTTTTTTCATGAAAAAAGCAGGCAGCGGATCGCTCCGTGCCTGCATTGACTTGTGCTGATCACTGACGGATATAGATGCCCTGTTCTTCCAGGTAATCATCCATTTCCTCAAATTCCTCTTCGACGCGCTCCAGGGCGTCCTCTTCCTGATTGTTCTGTTCTGGTGCTTTTTTCTTTTCATCCATTGTGAATTCCACCCTTCAAATCGGTAAGTAGCGTATAGCTTACACCTTTATTTTACAACGGCAGTTCCCTGGATGCAAGAAAAATTTTTCACTGAGGATATAATTCTCCCGTAACAGAATCCATCACAAAACCGCTGACCGTCACATCCTTTGGGATCAGCGGATGATTGCGCAGCAGTTCCACGCTTTCGTGGACACTGGATTCTACGGTCTCAAAGCCTTGCAACCACGTTTTAAAGTCGATACCGCAGAAATCCATCATCTTTAGCTGCTCCTCCGAAACGCCTCGTTCCCGCATTTTTTCCATCAGCTTTTCCGGGTCCATAGACTGAGCGCCGCAATCCGTATGGCCGATGACCATGATCTCCGTGACCCCCAGCTCATAAATGGCCACCAGCAGGCTCCGCACTGCACTGCCAAAGGGGTGGTTGATCTCGCCGCCGGCTGTCTTGATGATCTTCACGTCACCGTTTTTAATCCCCAGGGCCGCCGGCAACAGTTCTGTCAGCCGGGTATCCATACAGGACACGATAGCGATCTTCTTGTCCGGATATTTGCTTGTAGCGTATTTTTCGTATTCCTTGTTCTGCACAAATTCTTTGTTATACCGCAGCATTTCTTCAATCATTCGTTCTTCCTCCTCGTATTCGCTTAAGATCACGCGCATTCATGATTTAAAATACAGGTAAAGCTGACAGCGGATCATCCCGTTGTACAGCTTGCGGCGACGGTCTGCCTTGCGCCCGAAGCATTGCTCAAATGTTTCGTCGGGACTGATGATGGAATAACTCCACATGGGCTTTTTCTCGAACACCTGTCCCATGGTACGATAGATCGCCTGAGCCTGCTGAGTATCCAAGAGCCGCTCGCCATAAGGGGGATTCGTGATAACATAGCCTCTGTCCCCTTCTAGGGTAAAGTCCCGAATATCCCGTTTCTGCGCCCGGATATTGGCGATGACACCGGCTTTTTTGGCGTTTTCCAGCGTTAGGGAAACGGCGGCGCCGTCGATGTCATAGCCGATGCCCTCAAATTTTGCGTCCCGATAAATCAAGTCCATGGCTCGTTCCTTTTCCCGCATCCAGATCTTACTATCCATCTGATCCCAGTTTTCCGCGGAAAAATTCCGCCGCAATCCCGGTGCGATATTCATCGCATACAGTGCAGACTCGATCAAAATGGTGCCGGAACCGCAGAAGGGATCTATGACCGTTCCATCTTTCCGGACACGGGCTAAGTGTGCCATTGCCGCTGCCAGCGTTTCTTTGATGGGCGCTTCGGTAGCGTTGGCCCGATACCCCCGCTTGTGCAGCCCTGCGCCGGAAGTGTCGATCATCACGCTGACCCGATCCTTTAAGATCAAAAACTGGACCTGGTACAGCGTTTCTGTCTCCGGAAACCAGGAAATGTGATAGTGCTGCTTCAGACGCTCCACAATGGCTTTTTTGATGATCTTCTGACAGTCCGGCACGCTGGACAGCTTGGAGCTGAGAGAGCGTCCTTTCACGGGAAAAATATCATTTTTGCCGATCCAGCGTTCCCAGGGCAGTCCTTTTACGTTTTGGAACAGCTCTTCAAAGCTGCGGGCTGCAAAGGTGCCCAGCAGCACCAGCACTCGCTCACTATATCGAGAACACAAATTTGCCCGGGCGATCATGCTTTCGTCGCCGGTAAACAGCACCCGTCCGTTTTCCGGCATCACATTCTGGGCATCCATTCTCCGCAGCTCGTCCGCTACCAATCCCTCTACCCCCAGCAAGCAGGGACATACCAATTGCACCTGATCCATAGGTTCCCCCTTTTCTTTTGCCGCAAAAAAGGATTGCACATCCGTACAATCCCCTTTTGGCAATTTGTTTGATTCTGATCCTTCTTCCAAAAGAAGGCCATGTTTTCCTAAAACGTTAGTCGTTTTCCGGTTCCAGCAAACCATAGTTGCCGTCGTTGCGCTTATACACCACATTGATCTCCTCGGTGTCCGCATTGCGGAACATGAAGAACTGGTGGCCCAGCAGATTCATCTGCAAAATGGCCTCGTCAACGCTCAGCGGGCTGACGAAGAAGCGTTTAGTCTTGACGACCTTGAACTCCTCCTTCGGCTCCTCGATGACGTCGGTGGTGTAAGTATTTTCCTCGATGTACTGGTCGATGGCGCCGGAATGGATCTTCTTCTCCAGCTTTGTTTTATTTTTGCGGATCTGACGGCCCAGGGCGCTGATGACACGATCCAAAGCATCGTTCATCTCAAAGTCTGTTGCCTCAGCACGATAGATCATGCCCCGCTGACGGATGGTGATCTCTACCGTCTGACGGTTGTGCTCCACGGTGACGACCACGTGCGCATCGGCATCCTCGTCAAAGATCCGATTGAACTTGGACAGCTTTTTGGTTGCCAGTTCCTTAAAATTATCTCTTAAATTTACTTTTCTTCCGGTAATTGTTACTTTCATCAAAAACAACTCCCACTTTTTAAGAATTACAGCATCGCCGTACACGATTCTGTATCTATAGTGTACCATAAATTTCCCTGAGAGAAAAGCGGTTTGTGGAAGATTCTTAAAAAATTCACAACTTCCTTCACAAAACTATGCTTTTATGCCGGGTAACGTGACAACCGACGTTTACTGCGATCGGCAGTCCCGCAATGTGGGTAGGGTACTGCTCAATGGCTACGCTCAAGGCAGTGACATCGCCGCCAAACCCCTGGGGCCCGATCTGCAGTTGGTTGACCCGATCTAAGATCTCCTGCTCCATTTCCCGGTAGAAGGGATCGGGATTTTGCTCCGACACACTGCGGCACAGCGCTTTCTTTGCCAAAAACGCACACAACTCAAAGTCGCCGCCGATGCCGACGCCCAGCACCATAGGCGGACAGGGATTGCTGCCTGCCTGCTGCGCCACCGACACGACATAATCAATCAGGTCCTCCCGGCTGGCTGCCGGGGTGAACATCTTTAGCTGACTCATATTTTCACTGCCAAAGCCTTTTGGCGCCACGGTCAACTTGATCTTATCCCCGTCCACGATGCGGGTATGCAGCACGGCCGGGGTATTGTCATTGGTATTGACACGGCGCAGCGGATCCTCCACGATGGAACAGCGCAGCAGTCCCTCCACATAGCCCTGTCGCACGCCTTCGTTTACGGCGTTTGCAAAGCTGCCGCCGGTCAGGTGTACCTCCTGGCCAATATCCGCAAAGATCACCGCCATACCGGTATCCTGGCAAATGGGAATTTGCAGCGCTCTGGCAGCATCCATATTTTTTTGCAGATCCTCCAAGATCGCCTTGCCGGTAGGGTTCTTCTCCTGCTTTGCGCAGTCACAGATACACTGCTCCAGATCAGCAGGCAATACCCGGTTGGCATCGATGCAAAGCTGGCGGATGGCTTTTGTAATTTCCGAAACATGTACTTCTCTCATCGCTTCTCCTTACTGCGGGGACAACGCATATTCTTGAAAATTTGGGGAACTGTCCACCAGCGTCACCGTTGTTTTTCGGTCGCTGTCTACAATGACGCGATAAGTGGCAGTCACTGCCGGCGACTCCTCTGTCTCCCAGGGACGGATATAGGAAAAGTGGAGCAGCGTCTCCCCTTTTGCCAGCGGCGCAAACGTCCATTTGTGCTGACCGGCGCCGCCGTCATCCTCCTTGCCGCCGTAAAACGGAACATAATCGGAACTGTGCTCCCGGATGATCCCGTCGGTATCCATGGTGTAATTCCAGAGATACCCTTCCGTCAGATTCTCCTTCAACACGATGGAAAAGGTATCCTTCCGCCGGGTTGCGGCACAGACCGCCGCAACGCCGCCGACAGCCAATCCACCGATGAGCAGGCGCTTCAATTTTTTATTCATGACAATCTCTCCTTTCCAGTCGGGTGTGAACGACAGCGCCGTTGACCAGGACCAGCTTCGGCTTCACGCCCAGCGCCAACGGGTCCTCTGTGAACAAGGTCAGATCGGCGTCCTTCCCCGGTTCGATGGAACCGACTCGATGGTCGATCCGACAAAGACGGGCCGGGTAAATGGTAATGGCTCGGAGCGCTTCTTCCCGGTCCATCCCTTCGGCCACAGCCAACCCGGCGCAGAGCCGCAAATATTGGACGGGGATCACCGGATGGTCTGTGACAATGGCTGGGTGAAGTCCCGCCTTGGACAGCAATCCTGGAGACTGGGCCGTTAAATTGCGAAGCTCCGGCTTAGAGCGGTCGCTGAGAAACGGGCCCGACAGTACCTTCGCGCCGGCTTCCACCAATTCTTGTGCAATGAGGTGGCCTTCTGTGCCGTGGACAATGACATAATCCAAATGAAATTCCTCGCCCAGACGGATGGCTGTGAAAATATCATCGGCCCGGTGAGCGTGAAAATGTACCTGGATCTCCCGCCGCAGGGCTGGCAGCAAAGACTCGCATTTTAAGTCAAACTCCGGTTTGTCCAGCTCTTCCCGCTCCGGGTCCGGATCGTTGCGGGAAGCTTCCGCTTTTTCCAGTTGTTCCTGATACTCCTGGGCCTTAAATAGCTGTTCCCGGATCAACGCCGCCGTGGCCATACGGGTCATGGGCGTCTGGTTTTTTCCGTTATACACGCTCTTGGGATTTTCTCCCAGCGCCATTTTTATGGCTACCGGCGCTTTGACGATCATCTTCTCAATGCGGCGGCCCGCCGTTTTTAACGCAGCCATCTGTCCGCCGATAGGATTGGCACTGCCTGGGCCCGTCACCACCGTTGTAACGCCGCCCTCCAGAGCTTCCTGAAAACAGCGGTCCAGCGGGTTCACCGCGTCGATGGCTCGAAGCTGCGGCGTCACCGGGTCGGTCTCCTCGTTGCCGTCATCGCCCTCAAAGTCCAGGCCGTCCTCCCACATACCCAGGTGGGTGTGGCTGTCGATAAAGCCGGGATACAGATGGCCTCCCTGTAGATCTAGCGTTTCTTCGCCTGGCAGCGGCGCGCACGCTCCTGCGCCTAGTGATTCTATTTTGGTCCCCTGCACCCGCACATACCCCTTGGCAATGGGATCGCCGGTCATGGGATGGATCGTTCCGTTATACAGCAGCATTTTTCTTTCTCTCTTTCCGGATCTGGTTCCCACCGCATAGAAGCAGGAAAAGCGGAGTGTTGGCACCCCGCTTATCATCCATTGTTGTATGAAAATCGGCCTGTGAAATCGCCGTCACCGCTGGGAGCCTGTTCCGCCATGTCTGGAATAGCCTCCGCCCCGCTTGGACTGCATCCCCTTTTTCAGCGCCGACATCTTCTCATCACTGGTCTGTTTGAATTTGGACATCATGTCCTCAAAGCTGGTCGGTTCCGGCTTGCTCTGCCACTCATAATCGCCCGGACGGCCGGCAGACCGCGTCGTGGGCCGCTCCCGCGGTGCTCTCGGCTGCGGCGGCACCGCCTTTTTCATGGAAAGGCTGATCTTGCCGTCGTCGCTGATGGATAGCACCTTCACCTTTACCGTCTGTCCCTCCGTTACAAAATCGCGGATCTCCTTCACAAAGGCGGAGGCCACCTCTGAGATGTGTACCATACCGGTCTGGCCGTTTGGCAAATCCACAAAGACACCAAATTTTGTGATTCCTGTTACTTTTCCCTCAAGAATCGCTCCTACTTCAAGCTGCATAAAGAAGTCGTTTTCCTCTCTGATAAGTTAGACGCCGCTGAAGCTCAGTCGCCGGAAATGTTGACAAAGATCCGCTCGCCCGGCTTGGAATAGTCCAGATTTTTCCGGGCCATCCGCTCGATGTATTCGTTGCTCTTGGTGAGCCCGGCATCCAGCGCTTCTTTCAACTCGGCATTTTTCAAGTTCTGCACAGAAAGGCTTTGCTGAAGCTGTGTCAGCTCGCTCTCTTTTTGACCGATCTGCACCTGCTGGGTGATAAAGGTGATCACCGCGTAAAGCAGAAAAGCAACGATGGCAATACGCAAAATGATCTTGCCTTTACTTCTTTTCTTTTTTCCTTCGATTACCTTCATCTTTTTGTTCTCCTTTGGTCCCATCGGCCCCTTGCAGCACTCCGTTTCCCCCATATACGTCTACCTCTCGATTATACACTAGTCTGCTCCACCTTTTCAAGGGATTTTTTCGTTTTTTTGCCCTTTTTTTGAGAAAATTTCCTGTTACTTTTCCACCGCGAATCAGCAGACTGCCTGCTTTTTTCAGTAGTTTTTGGACAGGGCGCACAAAAAGACGCAGCCACTGCGCTTTGCACCAGGCGAACACCCGATGCAGTGTCGAAGCCAGGTAGTTTGTCAATGCGCCAATGGTGAGAAAATAAACGCAGGCGCCGATGATCTCACAGGCCACGAGAAAAAAACGCACCCGGCCAAAATCTACCGCCAAAGCCAGCAGATAAGTGATGATACCGCAAAACAGCATGAAGAAAAAATCCAGTACGGCGCTGGTCTGCTCCCGTCCCCAGAGCACTGTCCGCAGGACCCGGAAGCTATCATAAACCACCGCCAATCCAAAGCCGGTCAGCAACGACAGCCAAATGCCGCCGAGCTGTACCCCCATGTTCAGATCCAACTGCGCTCACACCCCCGCCTCCTCACCGAAACAGCTTTTTCAGCAGCCCGGTACTGCGGGGCTGATTATCGGTATACACCATGGCAGAGATGTCTCCGTCTACGGTCAGCTCGCCGGTCTCCACATTGAGGCGGTTGATCTTCAGGCCCTGTCCCCGGATCGTCAATTCCCCCAGCGATGTGTACGCCACGATCGTTTCCTCGTCAAAGCTGTCAACGTTGGAAACGCCGGTGGCCGTCAACTGCTTGCGGCCATCCAGTGTGAGGCGATGCTCTCCCGTATTGGTCCGTTCCTCCTGTATTGTCATAGCCATAAAAAACAACCTCCGTTCCTACTACCATTGGTATGAAACAAGAGGTTGTTTTATGCGGTTATTCCCCTTCGCCCTCCATCGGCGGGCGAGCTACTTTTTCTTCTGAGAGCAGCCGGTATAAATTCGATGCTGTCTCCCGGTTGGCGTAGGCGTCAATGGCCAACACTTCTACGGTGATGATCCGATTGCCAAGCTGGATCTCCAACTGATCGCCGACCTTTACATCGTAAGACGCTCTGGCCGCTTTCCCGTTGACCAAAACTCGTCCTGCGTCGCAGGCTTCATTGGCAACGGTGCGCCGCTTGATCAGTCTGGAAACCTTCAGATATTTGTCCAGTCGCATACTACATATCCTCCCATTCTTTTCCCACAAAAAAAGCCGCGGCCAGTCGCCGCAGCCTTCCAGAAAAAAGCGCTCTTATTTGTTGACGGTATCCTTGAACGCTTTGCCTGCCTTAAAGGCCGGGATCTTGGAAGCCGGGATCTCAATGCTCTCACCGGTTCTCGGATTTTTGCCGGTCTTGGCGCTACGGGTCCGTGGCTCAAAGGTGCCAAAGCCAACGAGCTGAACCTTATCACCGGCGGCAACGGTATCGACGATGGTGTCCAGAACGGTGGTCACGGCGGCATCGGCATCCTTCTTGGAAATGCCTGCTTTTTCTGCAACTGCTGCGATTAACTCTGTTTTGTTCATTGCGATCATTCCTCCACTTTTCTAATTCCTTGACAGCTCCAAATAACAGGAACCAATGTGATTTCACTGCCTGATGATGCTGCGATCTTCGTTGTTGCATCCTGACGCGGATCCCGCTCCGCATCGTTCCATCAATTTCGACTAAAAAACTCTGCTTATCTAATCAGCAGAGAACATCGGTCAGAAAGAAAGGTCGCTTATTATACTAACCGAAAAAATGAATTTTTTCAAGGGCTTTTATCATTTTTTTACCTTTTGGCAACATAAGGAAATCAGTTTTGGTAAAAGCACACAATAACCATAGGGCAAATATATAAATTATTACTGCAATCACCAAGGCTGCGCCGGCAGCGATACCGATGGGGAGCCACTGGGACAACACGCTCTGGCAGACATATGCCCCGGCACAGCAGAGGACTGCGCCGATAACAGGCTTTCCGGCGATGGAAAACAACGGGATTTTTATCCCTGTTACCCGCAATAGAAGCATTAGGCCAACCACCGTCAAAAACAGGTAGCAGCACAGTGTACCGATGGCCGCGCCTTGAATGTTGATCTCCGGGACACCGGAAAGAAAATAGTTCAGCGTGACCTTCATGGTCAGGCCGATCAAAAACAGCTTGACCGGTAGATCGACCCGTCCCACCGCCTGGAGCATACTATTGATCGGTGTACTGAGGGCAGCAAAAATGGAGGCGATGCCCAGGATGGACAACACTCTGGCTGTGATCGTCATAGAGGCTCTGGCGCCAAAGACCATCTGCGCGATGGGATATGCTAAAATGCTGAGTCCCAGGCCGGCCGGAATACAAAAAAGACAGGTGATCCGCAGCACGGAGGAAACACTGGATCTTAACGCTTTCTGATCTTTTTTCGCAAAAGCGCTGGTGACACTGGGCAGAGCGCTGATGCCAAAAGCCTGCGTCACAGAAGGCACCACCATGAACAGCGTCAGCGCCTGAGAATAGCAGCCATAGAGAAAGTTGGGCACCGTGTTTTCGATTTGGTTGATCTCCGGGATCATCCCCTGATACTGGGACAAAAGCAGCGCTCCATTTTCCTCCATGAGCTGACCGATGCGTGTCTGCAAAAAGGTGGTATCCACCAGCCCGGCAATATTGACTGCCAAAGCACCCAACCCAATGGGAATGGCAGTCCTTGTCAATCGGCGCACAGTCTGGCTGCGGGAAACTGTAGGCGGCGACTGAAGCAGTTCCCACGCGGTGATGCCGTAACCGGCGTGTTTGCTTTTCCAGAACAGATAGAGAAATCCCACCAGAGAGCCGATGGTCACGCCGACGATGGCCATGGCGGAAGCATAGGGCAATACGGCGCTTTTCGCGTACGATTCCGACGCCATGGGCTCACCGAACACCGTGCCCTTTTCGTGGTACTCCCGCATACCCAGCCACACCACGCCCAAAGCGCCTGTCAGCCCGATGACCAGCTTACAGACAGCTTCTAAAATTTCCGATACGGCTGTTGGCACCATGTTCCGCAAGCCCTCGTAATAGCCCCGGTAAATGGCCATAAGACAGCCAAACAAAATGGCCGGAGAAAGCGCCAGCATAGACGGCAGTGCTTCCGGATTGCCGATGGCCTGCACATAAAAAGGCGCGCCGGCCAGCATGATCAGCGTACCACAAAGGCCGGCTGTAATAAAAATGGGGATGGACACCCGATGGACTCGTCGGGCATCGCCATAGCGCTTTTGGGCAACACACTCCGACACCATCCGGGAGATGGCGATGGGAAATCCTGCCGTGGCCAAGCTATGGATCGGACTGTAAAAATGGTAGGCTGTGTTAAAATAACCCAGGCCATCCTCGGTGATGATCCACGTCAGCGGAATTTTAAACATGGCTCCAATGACCTTTACCGCCATGATGCCTGCCGTCAAGATCAGCGCTCCCTGCAAAAAGCTCTGGTGAGTGCGGGAATGCTGTTTATCTGGCTCCTTTGCTCCAGAGCGCATATCATCCCATCCTTTCCCGTAAAAACTTCGTCACAGTATATTCACCGTTCCCGGGAAATATGTCCCACTATGCCAAAAGAAAAAGAGGGGCATTGCCCCTCTCCTTGCAGTATGCAGTAGTTCGAATCTATGATTTTTTTGAGAAAATTACTCTGCTTTTTCCTCTGTGTCCTCAGCAGGTGCTTCTTCGCAGCAGCCACAGCCGCAGTCTGCGCAGACTTCTGCTTCCGCAGCTTCTACGACTTCCTTCTCGATCTTTGCGCCGCACTTTGCGCAGAAAGATGCGTCGATAGGATTGATCTCACCGCAGTTCTTGCAGACAGCCTTCTTTGCCAGCTTCAAGAGCTGCGCCTCGATGTCTGCCAGCTTTTGCTTAAGCTCGTTGATCGCGCTGACAGCCTCGTCTACCTGTGCACTGGCGTCGGAGCCGTCCAGCTTTGCTTCGTAAACCAGCTTGCCCAGTGCTTCGTAGCTCTTCTTCACTTCGCCCTTCAGCTCTGCTTCGTTTACCTTCAGTTTGCCGGAATCAATCACATTGCCGGCGCCTTTGCCTACTGTATCCGCTGCTTTTTTTGCCTTGCTGACAACATCATCAAAAAAACTCATGGTTCAACGCTCCTTATCAATGGTTATTTGGTATTAGAATTATACCACCATTTCGCACAGAAATGCAAGAACCTTCCAGAAGATATTCCGTTCTTTCTCACAAAAAGAAGCGTTTTTCCAATACATTCGTAGAAACCCCTAAAACACAATGCCAAATTTTGTATAGATTTCCTTGACTTTTTCTTTCCGTTCCAGCATTTCATGGAAGCGGTCCCGGTATTCATAGGGATATTTAAAATTGAACACCCGCTCCAGTCGTTCGGAATATGGGTCCCGGATCTTGGAGACCGCTCCTGCGCCGCAAGCTAAAATCGTGTGGGTCTCGTCCATAATATAAACGTTGTACAAATTGGCGTACCCCGGTTTTGCCCAGCCGGTATTTTCCAGATTGCCCACCATACGGCTCTGCCGGTACAGATAATACGGCTCGTATCCGTGCTTTGTCAGCGTAGACTGGCTGTAATCCAGCATTTCCCCTGCCAAAGCCGCGTCATTATGAAACTCCTTTTTGCCGTTCTGGTTAATGTCTGAGGAACGCTTCAGCGCCAGCGTATGCACTGTGATACTCTCCGGATCCAGGGAGGTGAGCTGATCCATGGTAGAGCGAAAACTGTCCCCTGTATCGCCGGGCAGTCCGGCAATGACATCCATATTGATGTTGTCCATACCGCAGCGCCGTGCCAGGGAAAAGGCTTCCTCTGTCTGAGCAGCGGTGTGATGGCGGCCGATCCGGCGCAGCACATCATCATTCATGGTCTGGGGATTGATGCTGATCCGGGTGACGCCCCGCTCCTTCATCGCCAGCAATTTTTCTGCGGTGATGGTATCGGGACGGCCGGCCTCTACCGTCAGCTCCCGACAGGTGGAAAGATCAAAGTGGCTGTGGATCGTATCGAGCAGCCGGGATAACTGTTCCGCCGTCAGCGTAGTCGGCGTGCCGCCGCCAAAATAAATCGTTTCCAAGCGCAGCCCCAGTTCTTTGGCGACTTTAGCTGTATAGACTAATTCCTCGCAGAGCAGATCGACGTAGCCGGGTATGAGCTTCTTTGTCTTTTCCATAGACGACGCCACAAAGGAACAGTAAGCGCACCGAGTAGGACAAAAGGGGATAGACACATACAGGCTATAGGATTCCGGCCGAGACAGCGATAAGATCTTCTGTTCATTCTGCATGGTCAGCCGGCTCAGCTCCGTCTTTTCCGGCGAAACCTTCAATTCCGTTAAAAAGTACCGAAGGGCCGCCTCTTCCCCCATATCCGCTGTCAGCTTGCGCAGCAGCTTAATGGGCCGCACGCCGATGAGCACGCCCCACTTGGGTTCGTAATTACACAGTTTGACAAAAAGGCCGTAGAGCAATAGCGCCAGCTTTACGGCGCAGATCTTGTCAAACGGCTCCTGTGCAGCGTCAGAAAGCGGCAGTGTACTGCTGTTTTCCAGCGTTTTTCCGCCTATGCGCAACGAAGCGTACAGCTTACCTACGCCCTCTGCTTCCCGGTATCGCGTGACAGCAACGATCTCTTCCGGCGCGATCTCCTCCGGCAATGCTTCTACTACTTTTATCTTTTCATAGGGCAGAAAGATGGCGCACAGGTTCTCCATCTCATAGTGATAGTCGTGTCCATCAATATACAAAATCATCGGTCTTGCCTGACGCTCCCATCTCCTGCCGCATATACGGATTGTTGTCCCGCTCCCACTGCAGTGTGCTGCTGGGGCCGTGGCCGGGATAAACGGTAAAGTCACCTTCCAGCGCTGACAGGCGCCGGAGAGACGCCATCATATCCGACGGGTTACCGGTAGGAAAATCGGTACGGCCCATGGAGCCGTGAAACAGTGTGTCGCCTGTGAACAGCTCGTTATCTGTGCAGAAACAGCAGCTTCCCCCTGTGTGGCCCGGTGTATGTAGCACCCGCAGTGTCGTTTCGCCCAGAGAGATCGTATCGCCGTCCGCCAT
>JAQXNV010000038.1 GCA_029098185.1 Oscillospiraceae bacterium | reverse complement strand
TAGCGCTTTCTGACGGCGTAAACTGATACACGCTGCTCTGCTTCTCGCTGCCTTCTGCCTGATTGTGTCCCAGTTGCAGAGCCGGCGCATTCTCTGTGGCTGTCAAAGCTTTTCCATATGCTTTGCTATTTACAGACTTTTTTCTATAGGCTCCGTTCAGCCGTCTTTGTCTAATTCCCGCCAAAGCAGGGCGCAGGTTTCTTCTGCCCAACTGTATTGGCTCATGTATTCGCCCCGGAAAGGCGGTTTGCCTGTTTTCAGAAAGTTAAAGTAGTCGCAGTCGATCCGCTGGGTATCCAGGGAATATTGGTAGCCGTTCTGCTGAAAAATCTCCTCTGCCCCCACCGCCCGCAGCGCATTCCGCAGGTCGATGAACAACTGATGAAGATAGTTGGCGTTTTTTGTATCGTCCTCGCTGTCGGGCCACATGATGGCGCAAATGGTTTTCGCATTGAGGCGCGCCCCGTGCCGATCTACCATGATGGCCAGCACTTCCTTCGATCTTGTCCGCTTGAACCGGAGCATCTGTCCTTTGCACATTACTTCAAAATTGCCAAAACACTGGATGGTCAGCAGTTTTTCCTGGCTTTTTTGCCCCTTGATATGGTCGATCTCCCGCTGTACCTGCTGGGCGGTAATGGGCTTCATCAGATAGCCGGATACATGAATGCGAAAGGCGTCCACTGCATACTCGGAATAGCCAGTACAGAAAATAATCTTGCACTGGGGGTGCAGCGCCAATAATTTTTCCGCCAGCGTCAGGCCGCCCATGCCCCGCATACTGATGTCCAAAAAGGCAATGTCCGGCGTGTTGGTCTCTGCCCACTCCAACGCCTTGCTGCAGGAGGTGAACTCCGTCACTGAAGAAATATCCGGCGATGCTTTTACCGCCGCTGTCAGCGTGGTGAGCATCAGCCGTTCGTCGTCTACTGTCAATGCGATCATGTCATAACCTCCTTGGGGATTGTAATAATGGCTGTGGTGCCCTGATTCGGCTGGCTTTCCACCGTTAGGGTGCCGTTGCACATGGCTTCCAGCCGTCCCCGAATATTCTGGATGCCGATATGTTTTTTGCCGTCCTGAAAGACACTTTCGTCAAACCCAACGCCGTTATCTTGGACTTTCACACAGTAACTATCGTCCGTTTCATAGGTGGAGATGACGACCGTGCCGCCGCTTTCCAACCCCATCAGTCCGTGCTTGATAGCATTTTCCACCAAAGGCTGTATAGTCAGAGCCGGAAGGAAAAATTCGTCAGACTGCAAGTCAAATTGAACCTCCATATCGGGAAAGCGGATCTTCTCGATATTGAGATAATACTTCACGTGCTCCAGCTCCTGAGAAAGACGCACCGGCTTGCTATTGTCCAGCTCGCTGAAATTGCCCCGCAGATACAGTGCAAAGTTCTGCGTCAGCTCCGCCGCCTGCTTCGGTTGGAGCAAGCAAAGCTGATAGATGGAGCCCAGCGTATTATAAATGAAATGGGGCTGGATCTGACTGATCATCGTGGCGATGCGCTGTTCGGTGATCTGCTGTTTTTGCTGTGCCAGTTGTATTTCCTGTTCCGCCAGTTGCCGTGTCAATTCGCCGTGGAACAAACTATACAGGATGATCAGCGACAGTGTGGTGGCAAGGCTCAGGGGCGTTGCGTCCCAGATGAACAACAGGCCCATGGACAAAAGCGGCAGAATGCTAAAAGAAAGCAGCGAAAACATTCCCTTCAGCGTCAGCACTTTCCGATGGAAAATGACCAGCCCGATGCACATCAGCCATGTGACGGTGTCGATGACCCGCACGATCCAGTACAGTGGGCCATCCAGGTAAAACCCTTTTTCATCAAAGTCAAACAGCATCCCATTGAACAGCGAAATGATGACGAGAATCAGATAGATCGCGCAAATTACGGTGAATACGTGGGCATACTTCCATGAGATTTTCGTCCGCTCACGGATGAATGCCACCAGACAATAGGCATACAGTGCGTTCAGCACCGTACCGCCGCCAAAGGCTACCAGCGCGCTGATCTTTGCCAGCGGAACCAGCGCCGGTTCATGGAACAGCCACAGTCCCATTTCCCCAAACATACTGACGATGTCCACAGAGAGCAGTGCCATGAAAAACTTCATAAAGGGCCGGCTGCGGGAGCGATCCATAATACATCCAAACAATAGGGTCAGTGCGACCAATATGCTAAACGTGTACAACACCACGTTGACAAACTCGATTGCTTTCACTTCTTCTACCATCATTTTGTCACCTGCATTTTTAATGGTTTAAGTTCATCATAGCATAATCCATCCCTGTTGCACAAGTGTTGATTTTCTTCCGCCGGTTGGACGCATTATGCGAAAACGACAAAACGGCAAGGCCCAAGCCCTGCCGAAAAAAGTAGGTTTTCCCCATAGGTATATTACATTTGGCCGCAGACCATGGTCTTTACCCGTTCGATGGAATCCAGCAGTCTCTGTTTTCTGTCGACTTTATCCTCATTTCTTCTTGCCCGCAATGGTTCAATCCAACCATCACACAAATTGCTTTTGCCCTGCCGCCGGCTGCTTTCTCCGGCTCATCATCGGACATCATCCCTTCACCATTGTGGTTCCTTTCCGCCGCTGCTGCACTTCTGCATTACTTACAACACGCCACATGCCGCTGTCCATGTTCAGCTTCAGATTATCTGTAAAATACCAACTCGCATTGCAATGATCGCAATACCATCGGCTCCAGGAGCCCCAGTGTACGAGCCTGCCGCATTCTGGGCAGCGGTACATCCGATTGTAATCATCCGGATTACTGTAATTACCGGTAAATTCAAAGTATGTACCATCCACATATTGTGTGACGCCACCTGCAACTTGCTCCAACGCATCATCGGACAATTCGCCTGTATATGGCTGCTGCGCGTTCATATAGGCCTCCATTTCTTCCAAGGAAGCGTCACAGCCATGATCTTTGGCAAATGCTTCTGCCTCTTCCGGCTTTAAGGAGAAAAACTTGTCTTTCATCTCTGGGTTAGACATGATTTCACTGTAAAATTGTTGGAATGATTTCATGGATTCTTCCTCCCTGATCGGCTGTTTTTCTTTGATGGCTTGATTATAGCATATTCCCAGTGACAAAAGTCTGACAAATTCCAGCTGCTTTTAAAAAATCCATTTTTTCTGTAGGCAGGATCTATTTTTGCGGTATGGGTCGCGATCTCGTTTATACTTCTGCATGAACTTCCCATAAGCCATCTACATTCTTTTCACTCTTTAATGACTTTGTAAAGGCGGAAACGATCTTTCTGCCCATTTCGTCCATGATCTCCGACGCCAAAGGATCGGATTTCAGTGTTGGGATTTGCAGGATCACCTGATACTCTGCCGTAGTTTCTCCCGCAATCACCTGTACAACTGCATTGTGCCCGCCATTTTGATCGGATAGTAAAAGCGGAAGCAGAAGCTCTTCGCAAAGATATTCGATTCCTCTTGACTGCCGTGCAGTCATACCAAAGGGCACTGCGAATTGACGGATCTCACTGCAAAGTGCATAGATGTCAATATCGTCCTTTGTCACGCTGCGCTCAAACATCCGGGCACGGTACATAAATCGGCGCGTCAGCTCTTTCGATGGATGTCCGATTACCTCTTCTGCCGTTCCGTGTTCATAAATCCCCTGCTCCGCCATAAAGAGCACATTCGATGCAATGTTTTTTGCAAATCTCATTTCATGTGTGACGATAATGCTGGTCATTCCATCATCCACCAACCGCCGAATGACCGATTCTACCTCGTCCACCATCGTTGGGTCAAGGGCGCTTGTTGGCTCATCGAACAACATGACCTCAGGCTTCATGGCAAGTGCCCGTGCGATGGCCACACGCTGTTTCTGACCGCCGGACAGTTGATTTGGCATATGATAGCGGCGGTTTTCCATTCCCACAAGGGACAGCAATTCTTCTGCCTGGCGGATCGCTTCCGGCTGCGACATACCGGATACTTTCATCGGCGCAAGAATCATATTCTCCATCACATTCAAATGGGAAAAAAGATTGAAGTTTTGATAAACCATGCCCAGCTTCCGGCGGATCTTATCCAGGTTCACTTTGGGCGCAAGGATATTCTCTCCGTCGATCTCAATACTGCCTGCATCCGGCGTCTCCAAACGGTTGATGCAGCGAAGCAATGTACTTTTGCCGCATCCCGACCCTCCGATGATGACGGTGGTGCTTCCCTTTGTGATGTCAAAGTTCACATGTTCAAACACAAGATTTCCGCCAAAACTTTTTGAAAGGTCTCTCACTTTGATCATTGCGATTCACCTCCCAGATGCTTTTTTCGTTCCAATAACTTCAACAGTGCTCCGACACCCCATCCAATGATCAGATAAATCAAAGTCACTGCAAGCAGGGCAAACATGGCATCAAAGGTTCGGGCAGACACAATGTCCGACGCACGGGTCAGATCCATAATGGCAAGATAGCCGACCACGGATGTTTCCTGTAAACAGCTGATAAACTGATTCTGATAAACCGGGAGTGCAGTCTTAACGGTCTGCGGCAGAATGACGTACCGGAACGACTGAAACCGGGTCATGCCGAGGGTTCGTGCAGCCTCCACCTCTCCCGGGGCTACCGTTTCCACCGCCGTCTGGAAGATGTCCGCCATATAGCATCCGGTTTTTAGCGTCAAACCGATAATAACCGATAAAATGATGGGAAACGCGATCGAACCGAAAATAAAATAAACAAACAGCATCAGAAGCACGAGCGTGGGGATCTGGATCAGCAGTGATGTAAATACTTTGGTTACCCCACGCACCCAGCGGATCCCCGACAGTTTCAGCTTGCAAAACAGGATTCCGATCAGCGTTCCGAGGATAAATGATGAGAAAGTCAAAAGAAGCGTCATCCAGAAGCCGTCCACAAAAAAGCGCCATCTGTCCTCATAGATAAAGGTCACATAAATTTGATTATACAGTTCTCCAAAAAAATCTGCCATCTCGTCACCTCATTTCAATAATCAAAGGGAATTAGGACCTTCACATTGTCCGGATCTTCGATCTCCATAAAGACAATCTCATGCTGCATATACGGTTTGGAAAGAGAAACCGCACCGGTCAGTTCCGTATCGACTCGTGAGCTTTCGAAAAATGTTCCGATGGCAAGATCAAAATCACCGTTTACGATCCCCATTTCTATGGTGCTGAAAACACCGCCGGTCAACTCAAGGGAATAGCCGTATTCGTTTGCAAATCTTGTAATGACCTCAACATCGCTTCCGGCAAATTCTCCGCTCTCCGAATCATAATAACAAAAGGGATAGCAATCTGTCGGGATACCGACTTGCAGGATTTTTTCACCACCGATCGGCTCCACAGCGTGATATTCATAGGAATCGCTGTTCAGCCGGTCATATAGTTCTATGTAATCTTCGCTTCCGTAAAAATCCGAAGCAAACGCATTGAAATCCTCCAACACATCGGTTCTGTCAATGTTTACACAGGCAACAAGTTCGTCGGTGGCCGTCGATGGCTCTACAATGCGCAATCCGCTCATACTGTACATTACCTCGTTTGCAAATGGGCGTTCCATCGCAATGGCATCGACCTGTCCGTAACGCAGAGCCATCACAAGGTTTGCGACCGTATTGTGTCGCACAAGCGTCATATCCTCTCTGTCCGACAGCATATAGTCGGCACTCCACACTAAATTTACGCCCACAGTGCGTCCCTCAAGATTGCTTACATCGTCAATCGGTTGATACCCTTGTTTTCCGGCGCATCCACTGATACATAACAAGATTATGATCGCAAGCAAGATGGTGCCAAGATTCTTTATTTTCATCAGGTTCACCTCACGCTGTTGTTTTAACTTTTTTCACTCGAAAAATGCCGCGAAAAACCGCCATACCGGAACGTATCCCGTATTTCTCGAAAAAGCTTATGGTTAACCGTTCATGATGGGATTCCAGTGTGCCAGGCGCTGCTCCGCTTTTTGCACTGCTGATTCATATAGCGCAAAATAGGTGTCTGTTCGAATATCTCCACTCTCCATTGGCCACTGCCATTCTTGTTCACAGACATTAGCATAATCATAATCTTCATCTTCACTGATGTTTCGCATCAGCGAGGATACCCCACCGGATTTTCCCTGCCGCTTTTCCCGACGCTTCAGAAACTGCCGCTTCATCAGTGTTCGATCATTGAGCTTTCCGATCGCTTTACAGCCATCCTCAAATAGAGGACCGATCTCGTCAGCAGACCACTCCGAATGTCCCAGCTCTCGGCAAATAGCCGCATAAAACAGCGCAATGGTCTTGCAAAGCGGTTCATCCAGCGGAACGGTGGTGCGCAGATCAAATTCTGTTGGCAGCTTCGCCGTTTCATAGCGGAGCAAGATGATGTCCAGAGCAGATTCTACTTGATTTTTGCTGTCTGCAACGCTTTTGTTCTCCTCTATCCGATGGATCATCTCTGCGCTGTACTGCACAAAGGGCGATGTTTGTTGTTCCAGCACGCAATAACAGCATACGCCGCGGCAATAGGCATCTGTGACTGCGTTGCCGCGCTGTGATGCTTCTGCCGCAAAACGCGCTAACATTTCCGGAGAAATAGATGCAAGCGTTTCGCACAGGGCTTTCTGCGCTTTTGTTCCCTCTTTCGAAAAAAGGAAGCTGTACGCAAAAATTGCGGGGCCTTGTAAGCCCAGCACAAAAGCATTTTTCTGCTGGCCTGCCAAAACGTCTTGATGAGACAGCAGTCGCTGCCCGTGGAAATAATGACAAAGGATCGCTGACATTTTACTCCTCCTTCAACAGAGCACACATATCGTCTGGCAAGGGTTGATACCATTCCATCTGCTCCTTTGTTACAGGGTGCTGCAACGATACCCAACCGCAATGCAGTGCTTGCCGCCCAATTTTATCTAAACTACCGCCGTACAGATCATCGCCGGCCAGTGGATGACCGATGGATGAGAAATGCACACGGATCTGATGGGTCCGGCCGGTTTCCAGTTGTATTTCTAGTAATGTATGATCGGAAAACGAGCGAAGTGCTTTCCAGTGCGTTACAGCCCTTTGGCCGCCCTCCCCCACTTCTCGCTGGATGGTATGGCCAGGCTTTAAGCGGATGGGCTGGTCGATGACACCGCTGCCGGAAAGGATCCCCTCGCAAATAGCATAGTACCGTTTCTCTACGCCGGAAGATAACAGGGACGCACTGTAGCAGTGCTTTGCCACAACGAGTAATCCGCTGGTATTGCGATCCAGCCGAAAAATTGGGTGAAAGGCAAACGGTTCGCCGCGCTGTGCCATTTCAAAGGCGATGCCGTTGGCCAAGCTGTCACGGTCATGACCCGGCGTGGGATAAACGGGCATATGACTGGGCTTATTGACCAAGAGGATGTCCTCGTCCTCATAACGGAGAGCAACCGGTAATTTTTCCGGCTGAACCTGACTTTCCGTTTCCGGCAGGTGAAGGCAGACCGTATCGCCGGCGGAAAGGATCTGCGTAACGTGTACGCTTTCTCCGTTGACGGTGATGCTGTTTGGGATCCATTTTAGCCGGGTCAAGATACTGCTGGATACCTGACAGGGACCACGCAGAAAGGTTTTCAATTTTCCGCCATCAAAAGTATCCGGCACGAAAAAGGTCAGTGTTCGCAACGAAAATTTCCTCCATCTCTCCAATTGCCCATAACAAAACAGGCGGCATCGCTGCCGCCAGAAAATTTTATTTGACTTCTACCGTCCAATGGAGTTTATCCTCCAGCTTGCCCCACTGGATCCCCGTGAGGGTATCATACAGCTTCTGGGACAGCGGACCGATCTCGCCATTGTTGATGACCATGATGTGATCTTCCCATTTCAGGTGACCGATCGGCGAAATGACCGCTGCCGTACCGGTACCAAAGGCCTCCTTCAGACGGCCGTCCTTTGCGGCGTCGGCCACCTCCTGGATGGAGATCCGGCGCTCGGAAACCTTTACCCCCCATTCTTTCAGCATCTCAATGGTGGACATTCTCGTGATGCCAGGCAAAATGGAGCCTTGCAGTGATGGTGTGACCACTTCATCGTCGATGACGAAGAACACGTTCATGGTACCGACTTCCTCGATGTACTTGCGCTCGATGCCGTCCAGCCAGAGGACCTGGGTATAATTCTGCTTTTCTGCTTCATCCTGAGCCTTCAGCGAAGCGGCATAGTTGCCCGCTGTTTTAACGTAGCCCATACCGCCCCGTACCGCACGGACGTAGTTGTCCTCTACATAGATCTTAACGGGGTTCAGTCCTTCTGGATAGTAAGCGCCAACGGGGCAGCAGATGACGATGAACAGCAGATGCTCTGCCGGATGGACGCCAACGTGGGGATCAATACCGATGATGAAGGGGCGGATGTACAGAGAAGCGCCTTCTGTCTTTGGGATCCAGTCC
The DNA here is from genome assembly GCA_029098185.1 of Oscillospiraceae bacterium. GTDB lineage: Bacteria > Bacillota > Clostridia > Oscillospirales > Acutalibacteraceae > UMGS1071. Next base: position 35,505 of record JAQXNV010000038.1, on the reverse strand, counting down.
TTTTCGATGGAGACCAGCTTTTCGATGGCCTTTTGGGCAAATGCTTCATCGATCTGCGGGATGCACAGACGATCATTGGACCGGTTCAACCGAGCCATATTTTTCTCTGGGCGGAACAGTAAAATCCGGTCGTCTGGCGTGCGATAGGCTTTCATGCCCTCGAAAACAGATTGGCCGTAGTGGAGACACATGGCAGATGGCTCCATTGGGATCGGGCCATAAGGCACGATCCTGGCATCATGCCAACCCTCACCGGCATCGTAATTCATCACAAACATATGGTCCGTAAAAATGGTACCAAACGAGAGATTACTGTCGTCCTGTGGTTTTTCCTTTGGATTTTTGGTAAGCTCTACCTTGATTTCCTGCACTCAGAACACTTCCTTAACTTTTTTGTCTATAGAATATTGTACCACCATCCTGCGGGGATTTCAAGTTATATATGATTTCGCAGTCCTTTTGGATAATGATTTTTCAGTCTGCCGCCACTGCTCTTGCCAAACCCCAGCATAACGCCGTCTACGCTGACGCCGGTATAGCCGGAAAAAGCGGGATCACATGGGATCTCCTCTCCCCGCAAGAACCGATTGACCGTTTCCTCTTTAGCAGAAAGACGGCAAAGCTGGTTCAGATGTTCTGGAGCAGAGGCAGTGTAAAAATGATGGGCCGGCTCGAGCCGGTTTTTCTTGATAGAAGCAAACTGTACGCCTGCCCGCAGCAAATAGAGGCCTTCTGTGGATGGCAGCGCATCGGGCAGAAAATAAAGGGATCCGCCGCTTTCAAAGATAGGACCAGGTACTTTATCCTTGCACAGCGTGTGATACAGCGCGATGCCCTGCTGTTCCACGGCATTGTTCCGGGAAAGCTGGAACAGCTTGCCGCCGTAGGGCGTTCCGTCTATCTTTTGCAGCTTTGCCACAAAATGCCCGTCCCCGCCATCCATGGGAAAGATCCGCCGTGTTTGCGGCAATATCCGGCTGGGACGACCAAAGGTCACATCGCTGTCCAGCAGGGTGAATTCCGGATGGCGCGCCAAAAATGACGAGATCACCTGTTCATTTTCCTCCTGAGCATAGGTACAGGTAGAATAAACCAGGATCCCGCCGGGGGCCACGGCCATAGCGGCAGAATCCAGGATGCTGTTTTGCCGGGCAGCACAGGCGCTTACGTGCTCCGGGCTCCAAGCGGCGATGGCGCCCTCATCGTGGAGAAACATTCCCTCGCCGGAGCATGGCGCATCGACCAGCACCTTGTCAAAATAGCCTGCCAACCGTTGGCAGAGCTGTTCCGGATGGCAGGAAGATACAACGCCGTTGCGGATCCCCATCCGTTCCATATTGGAAAGCAGTACGCTAGCTCGATTTTTCACAAACTCATTGGACCAGAGCAGTCCCTCTCCCTGAAGGAGCGCGCCGATCTGGGTAGACTTTCCGCCAGGCGCTGCGCAGAGATCCAGCACTTTGTCGCCGGGCTTTGGATCCAATATCGTCACAGCAGAGGACGCCGACGGCTCCTGCACATAAAAAGCGCCGGCATGATGCAGCGGCAGAGACCCGATCCGCTGGATTTCCCGGGGAATATAAAAGCTCAGCGGTGAAAACGGCGACGGCTCTATAGAAAATGGAAGATTTTCCCGGAGTGTATTTAGATCGCACTTCAGTGGATTCCATCGGATACCGCGAAATCCCGGCTGTGCACAGCACGCTAAAAAGGCGGGATACGATTCCTCCAGCAGAGACTGCATCCGCATTAAAAACGGTTGGGGTAAATTTATCAAGACAGATCAACACCTTCTCTGGATTTTGCATGGGTCCTGTGCGCATATCTTTTGCGAAAGAGGCAATACTACCTAGCGAAGGGGGTGAAAGAAATGGCACAGAACGAGTACAACTATCATAACACAAACAAGACCAACAAAGCAAACAATGATGCGCAAAACAAAACTTCTCAGAACGCTTCTCAAAACAAAACCCAGAATCAGTCCTCTAACAAAAAGGCAAACAACGGTACCAACAGTACCAACAGCAACAACACAAACAACAGCAATAATTGCAGATAACGCCTGATTGCGAAGCGCAAACGGCAGACAGCATTGCAGGAAACCCTTGCATCGCTGTCTGCCGTTCCTTTTATTTACGGCGTTTTTGCAGCAGTTGACGAAAGGTCTTATCCTGTTTCACTTCCGGCTGGAACCCTTCGCCGGAAATCTGCCCTGCCTCACCAATGATCAGAAATGCCCGTTCATCTATTTTTCGGACCAACTGGCGGATCTGGGGCATTTCAAATTTTCGCACCGCACAGAACAGTACTGTGCGTTCCCGTTTACTATAGGCGCCTTTGGCATAGAGAAACGTAACGCCTCTCCCCTTTGTCCGGAGGATCTGCTCCGCGATCTCCTCGTTGTGATCGGAGATGATGAACATCATTTTGCCCACGCCCACATCCAGCCCATACAGTACGGCATCCATGACTTTGGTGGAGACAAACACAACGATCAGCGCATAAAGGCCGCTCTCCAGACTGCGATAGACGACAGAGGAGATCGCAATGACAACAAAGTCGATGACAAACAGCAGCTTGCCCATGGAAACGTGGGGAAATCTCCCGCTGAGCAGCCGGGCGATCAAAACGGTGCCGCCGGTGGTGCCGCCCCGCAGGAAGATGAGCGCTAAGCCTAGGCCTTCCAGCACGCCGGCAAAAATAGCGGCCAACAGCCGGTCCCCTTCATAAGGCGGGACCCAAACCGGCAGCAGGTCGATGAGAAAAGAGCCGAGAAACAGCGCGCCAATGGTTTTGATCACCAGCTTGTAGCCAATGACGCACATAGCCCAAAGGATCACCGGTACATTTAAGATCATGGTGACAGAGCCGATGGGCGTTTGCAGCAAATAATTGAGCAGCGTAGCAAGGCCTGTAAAGCCGCCGGGCGCGATCTCGTTGGGGGCAGCGAACACCGAAACAGACACGGCAAAGAGCAGGCTTCCCAGCGGGATGAGCAGACAGTCCAGCAGCCAGGGCTTTTGTTTTTTTGCAAAAGAAAACATCATGAATCCCTCCTAAGGTTCATGATGTTAGTATGGGGCCTGATCGCACAAATCATGCGGTAAATGTGACGTTAATGTCGCCGTTGCTGGTTTCCGCTTTCAGCAATTTGGTACCGGTTGCCTTATTTTCCGGCAGGGAATTAGTAGCATTGCTGGTGTGGCTCTCAATACGGTAATCCTCCTGCTTTCCCGCAATCGTTCCGCTGATCTTTCCATTGCTGGATCGCAGCACGATCTCTTCTCCAGCAAGATGCTGGAGAGATAACGAACCATTGGAGGTTTTGGCGGTAAGTGCTTGGGATACGTTTAGATCTTCCAGCGTCAAGGATGCGTTAGCGGTTTCCAGACTGCAATTTTTAGCTTCGACAGATCGGACCGATAATTTGCCATTGGAAGTTTCCCCTTCCAGAAGGCCTTGGACATTGGCGTTTTCCACATGGAGCGCACCATTTGTAGTTTTCAGGTGTACATCGCTAGAAACAGCAACATAGCGCATTTCAATTTTGCTGTTGCTCGTTTCGCAATCAAGGGCTTCAATATTCTGTAGATCCGACAACGAAATGGTTGCGTTTTTGGTGCGGCATTCCAGTTTTTTCATTTTTTTCAGCGATTTTCCGTCCATCACCTGGATCCCACCGTTTTCTGTTTTTATGTTCAGTATGCCTGTAAAGGTATTCGGTACCAGAAGATTGACCGTTTCGTGATGGGGCCACAGTGTCAAAAAATCATACCAGTTCTGTTTTTTTGCCTGTGTCAGTTCCAAAACAGGTTCTTCTTCCCGTATGGTCAGCGGATATTTACGGTTTTCATCATAAACGATGGAAAACGTATTCGATTCGGTAAACTGTACGCAAACGTGTTTGCACGATACATCCACGATGATCTCCTTTGTTTTCGCCGGATCCATTTTGACATCATAATTTTTCAAACTGGTTTCCTCCCCTTCTATTCGTTCCGGCTGGAAATCCACCATGGCAAATCCAACCACACCAGTGATCACGCCGCCAACAAACAGACAGCCGATGATGATCCATAAAATTTTGAAAGAACGTTTCATCTAAGCCACCGCCTTCTTTCTGGTAAACAATCCCTTAAGTTTACGGCAGATCCAACAAATAAGGCGCCAGGTCCATTTTGTCAAATAGACCGCCGCAAAAATCGCCAAAATGGTCAGCGATGCGCAAATTAGGCCGCCGCCCAGCAGAATGAGCCCTTTTGGCACGTTGCCGGTAGCGAAAAAGATCGGTGACAGACAGATGCCGCCTACGGCGCCGCCTGCGAGCCCCACGGGGATACACAGCAGCGTGATGATGACGCTGAACAGCACACAGATGACAGAGAAGATCACGCTCAAAAATGCCATTAAAATCGGGAACCAGATGGGAAAACCGATGATGGCCAACAGCACGATGAGCCAGGTGCGTTTCTTTTCCTTGTGGACGATGACCACTTGAGACGCAGCGCTCTGTTCCGCAGCGTTTTCCTCTAAGATCCTCTGGGCGATCGTATCCACATCCTCTACCTGGGCGACAGCTTCCTGTTCTGTCATGCCGTCCTCCATGTAGTCCTCTAAAATTTCATTATAGTAAGTAATTGTGCGGTTCAGCTCTTCCTTTGGCAAAGACTGTAACCGCAAAGACAACGCGTCAAAAAATTGTCGTTTTGTCATTGGTCTCTTCCTCCCGCGATGAATTGGTAAACACGCATCACGTCATCCCATCCATCTAAAAATTCTTTGATCCGCGCTCGGCCTAGATCCGTAATACGATAGTATTTCCGCAGCCTGCCATTGTGCTCGACTGAATACGTCGCCAAACAGGCACTGGCATCCAACCGCTTTAAGATCGGATATAGCGTCGACTCGGAAATCTCAATGTAGGGAGAAATATCCTTGATGATCTGATACCCATAGGAGTCCTCCCGTTCCAGCACCGCCAAAACGCAGATTTCCAGCAATCCTTTTTTTAGTTGCACATCCAATGGTTTCCCCTATCTCCTTTCCGGCGATCTCCGCCTATCTTACTTGAGCAGGTGGATACGGCCGATGACCGGCAGCTCTTTGGCTCTCCCCTTTGCTGCGTTGACGATACCGATGATCATCAGGATCAAAAACAGGATGTGCACCAGTCCCGTTGCCCCATTGATAATGGAATACACTACGCTGCCCGGCCAAAATAGATCATGACACAGAATTGCCCGCAGGATGCCCATGACAATGGCACGGGCAATGGAATACGCTGCGGAAAAGATCAGCAGGACCAATCCCTGATTGGCATGGTAACGGGCAAACCGGGAATGGGACGCCCCGAAAATGGGGATCAACACCAGCAGCCCGATATAGGACAGCACAGCAAAGCCTTTATTCTGCTGGATGTCCTGGGGGGAAAATTGATTGGTGGTGTCGTCGGTGTCGTTGAGGTCCCGGACATGGGAAACGAAATCATCCCCCGTCGTTTCCGGCGGGACTTTTGTCCCGCAGTTCGGGCAGAACCGATCCTCGTCTGTCATTTGTGTTCCACATTTTGTGCAATAGCGCATGGCTTGTTCTCCTTTCCAATTGGCCGTTTGATCGACGGCTTTTTCATACATCTGTTTGCACTATATTATATATTACATAGTATTATGTGTCAAGTAGGTTCCTTAAGAAATAGTGCATAAAAAAGCGCGCTGTTCTTTACAGCGCACAAGACAAAATTTATTCGGTTTCTGGACAAATTACCTGGAAAAACTGCCGCAACCGGTCGATCCGCCCGCTGAGATACAGATAACCAAACAGCGCTTCAAAACCAGTTGCCGTGTGATAGTCGGCGCTGGAAGCGTGCTTTGGCACGGAAGTCTTGGCGTTGCGACCCCGTTTAAAGACGGCCAGCTCTTCCTCGGTGAGAAGCCCCATCAATTTTTCCATGGATTTTGCCTGGGCATCACACCGCACCTGCGCGACGCTTCGCTCATGGAGCTGATGGACAGGGCAATTTCCGTGACAGACGAGCCGTTCCCGGACAAATAATTCAAAGACGCTGTCGCCAACATAGGCCAGCGTCAGCGGGCTGAGCTGCTTGGGATCGCAGGGTTGCTGAAATAATCGTTCCACAGCGCCACCTCTAGTTCACGAAATCAAATTCCAGATCGTACATACTGACGGTGTCGCCTTCCTGCACACCGGCTTCCCGCAGCGCATCAATAACGCCGGTATTATTTAGTACCCGCTGGAAATATTGCAGAGACTCGTAGTCGTCGAAATTGATGGAGTTGATGAGCTGTAACAACCAATCGCCCTCCACAAAGTAAACGCCATCGTGGTTGGTGATATTGACCTTTGTCTTTTCGAATTCCTCCACCGGTTTTACGGGGGCTGGTTCCGGCTCATACTGGCGAACCGGCGGCAGCTTGCTGAGCATTTCCTGGATCTTGTTCAGCAGCGGGTCTACATCATAGCGAATCGCCGCCATGATCGGGAAGAAGTCATAGCCCTGTTCCTCCACAAAATCTTTAAAGTCCGCGATCTGCTCATCGGTCGCCAAATCACACTTATTGCCCGCAACGATCATGGGGCGCTCCGATAGTTCCGGATTAAACTTGTGCAGTTCTTCATTGATAATGCGGAAATCCTCTTTCGGGTCCCGCCCCTCGCTGCCGGAAACATCGACGATATGCACCAGCATCCTACAGCGCTCTACATGGCGCAGGAACTGATGGCCAAGGCCAACGCCTTCTCCGGCGCCTTCGATGAGACCGGGAATATCGGCAATGACATAAGAATTGCCCTCGCCCAGATCTACCACGCCGAGCACCGGTGTGATGGTGGTAAAATGATAGTTGGCAATGTTCGGCTTTGCGGCGCTGACAACAGAGATCAGCGTCGATTTGCCAACATTGGGGAAGCCTACCAGTCCCACATCCGCCAGCAGCTTCAGTTCCAACTGTACCTCCAGCTCCTCGCCCGGCGTACCAGGCTTAGCAAAACGAGGCGTCTGCCGGGTGGGTGTAGCAAAGTGTGCGTTTCCCCAGCCGCCACGGCCGCCCTTTAAAATTACCTGGGGTTCATCGGTAGAGAGGTCCGCAATCAAGCGGCCTGTTTCCGCGTCTTTGACCAGCGTACCCTTTGGCACACGGACCACCAAGCTCTCAGCGCTTTTGCCGCTGCATCGTCTGGCGCCGCCGTTTTCTCCATTTTTGGCGATATATTTCCGCTTATAGCGAAAATCCTGCAGTGTGGAAATATTGGTGTCTGTCTGAAACACAATATCGCCGCCTCTGCCGCCGTCACCGCCATCGGGACCGCCGGAAGCTACATATTTTTCCCGGTGAAAAGATACGGCGCCATTGCCGCCATCACCGGCTTTTAATTTAATTTTCGCAACATCTATAAACATACTATACCGCCATTCTTCCTATGATTTTCCGATGAAAAAATCCCGGGCGTTTTCTTACCGAGATCATCATGCAACTTATAACGATCAGCAATTACTGCTCAATTGCGTAAACACTGACCTTTTTGCGGTCACGGCCCATGCGCTCAAACTTTACCTTGCCATCGACAAGTGCAAAGAGTGTATCGTCGGAACCAATACCGACGTTGTTACCTGGGTGAATGTGTGTACCGCGCTGCTTAACCAGGATGTTGCCTGCCAGCACGAACTGACCATCCGCACGCTTTACGCCAAGGCGCTTAGACTCGGAATCACGGCCGTTCTTTGTGGAACCCATACCTTTTTTGTGAGCAAATAACTGGATGTTGATCTTCAGCATTTCCTTACACCTCCAAATAATTGACTTGAATATTTTCTGGATATTGCTCTTCAAGCCCAACCAAATGCAGCTTGAAGCCCGCGAAGAGATCGCGGCATCGAATTGCGTCTTTTCCGGACACCCGCAAATACAGGCTGCCGTCATCCTCCACCAGGACCTGTCCATGAATATGGAGCACATCGGTGACGGTGTTGGCCACAAGATACGCTGCGGAAGAAACCGCCGCGCAGACAATGTCATTGCCTTGCTCCCCGTAGTCGGCATGGCCTTTGAGCGAAAAGCCGACGATCTCACCGGAAGACGCTGTCAAAACGCTGACACAAATCATTGAAATTTATGCGTTGATGGCGGAAATCTCAACCTTTGTGTATGGCTGTCTGTGGCCCATCTTGCGCTTGGAGCCCTTCTTTGGCTTGTAGGTAAATACTGTGATCTTCTTGCCCTTGCCGGTCTTGAGTACCTTACCGGTGACGGATGCGCCGTCCACATATGGTGTGCCGACTTTGAGGCCGTTCTCGCCGCCAAGTGCAACGACCTGGAAGCTGACCTCGGTGTTTTCTTCTGCTGCAAGCTTCTCTACATAAATGACATCGCCATTCTGTACTTTGTACTGCTTGCCGCCTGTTTCGATTACTGCAAACATACTGAAAGGTCCTACCTTCTTTAAAATCTCGCTACGATGGGTGGGAAAATCCGCTTATGACCCATAATATGCGGCCTTACTATCATATCACAAACAAAAGTTTCTGTCAACCACTTTTTTATTTTTTCCGCACGGCTAGATATTGCGCCAGCGCCACAACATCGTCCTTAACCTCTCCAGACGGGAATATCTCCAAAGCGGCGATGGCTTCCCTGGTCAACTGTGCTGACAGCACCTTTGCTTGTTCCAGTCCCAGCTCAGAAACATAGGTGGACTTTTCGTTGGCCCGGTCGCTGCCCACCTGTTTGCCCAGCTCCTCGGTGGTGCTGGTCACATCGAGAATATCATCGACGATCTGGAACGCAAGGCCGATGTTTGAAGCAAAGCGCTGCGCCGCTTTTAGCTGCGCTTTTGTACCGCCGCCCAGGATACAGCCCATCTGGCAGGCAGCGGAGATCAGCGCGCCGGTCTTTAACGCATCCATCTGCCGCAAGACCCCAACGGACACCTTTTTGCCCTCACTGGATAGATCGATGACCTGGCCGCCTACCATGCCGCTGGCGCCGGCGGCTGTGGCCAGGCAATGTGCCGCCTGGACGGCTCGTTCTGCCCCGACCTTTTCAACGGATGATTCGGACAGCATCACAGCAAAGGCCAGCGCTTGTAACGCATCGCCTGCCAGCAGTGCCGTAGCTTCTCCGTAGGCTTTATGATTGGAGGGTCTGCCCCGCCGCATATCGTCGTCGTCCATACAGGGCAGGTCATCGTGGATCAGAGAATAGGTATGGATCATTTCCAGCGCACAGCCAAACGGCAAAGCGTTCTCCGGTTCACCGCCGCACAGGGCGCAGAATTCCAGCGTCAGCAAGGGACGGATCCGTTTGCCGCCATCCAGTAAGCTATAGCCCATGGAATCCAGAAGCGGCTGATACAGCTCATTTTCTTCCGGAAGCAATTGGGCCAACTTTTGTTCGATCATCGAAAGCAGCTTTTGCTGCCGTTGCGATAAATTACTCATGTGATTTCTCCATTGCATCTATTTCTTCAATTTTTTGCTCCGCCTGCGCCAATTTTTTGTAGCAGTGCTCGGACAATGCGGTCCCTTCCTCAAACAGCTTTAGTGACTCCTCCAGCGAAAGGGTCCCGCTTTCCAACTTAGCAACGATCTGCGCCAGTTTTTTCATCGCTGTTTCAAACGTCATGTTTTGATTCATCTAGTTCCTCCATCCTTTCTACCGAAGTGACCGTGCAAGCAACGGTTCCATTGCGCAGGCGCAGGCGTAGAGCATCTCCCACCGCTGTCTCAGAAACATCTGTCAATAGCTTGCCCGTGGAATCTGTAGCGTAAACAAATCCCCGTTCTAAAACTTTCAGTGGACTCAGTCCATCCAGCTTTCCCGCCAGGGCAGACAGACGGCCTTGCTCCTGTGCTGTCCGCATTCGCAGCGAAGCAGACAATCGGGTGGTCATCGTGTCCAGCTTTCGGTGATGCTCTGTGAGCCATATCTCCGGGCTGGATAAATACCGGCAGGCGGAAAGCTCATCGAGCTGCTGCTTCCAGTGCAGTAACCGGGCGCGCAAAAGCTGCTCCATCGTATACTGGAGACTAGAGATCACTTCCAGCAGCTCATCCCGGTCCGGCACGGCCAGCTCTGCTGCGGCAGAAGGCGTTGGCGCCCGCAGATCGGCCACGAAATCGCAGATGGTAAAGTCTGTTTCATGGCCCACGGCAGAAATGACAGGGATATGGGAAGCAGCTACCGCTCTGGCAACGGATTCTTCGTTAAAGGCCCACAGATCCTCTATGGAACCGCCGCCCCGGCCAACGATCAGGACATCGGCACAATCCAGAGCATTAAACCGCTCAATGGCGTTAACGATCTGCGGCGCGGCATTTTCTCCCTGAACGAGCACCGGCGCAAGGATCACCTTTGCCAGAGGATACCGCCGAGCCAGGATCTGCTGGATGTCCCGCACTGCGGCGCCGGTAGGCGATGTGATGACGCCGATGCGTTCCGGGAACTTTGGGATGGGCTTTTTCCGCTCCGGGGAAAATAACCCCTCCTTTTCCAGCTTTTGTTTCATTTGCTCATAGGCCAGGTTCAATGCGCCGATGCCGTCCGGCTGTAGATCCTCCACATAAAGTTGGTATTGCCCCGAAGCTTCATAAACGGATACCCGACCACGGGCAAGGACCTTCATGCCGTCCTTTGGCAAAAACCGCAATCGAGATGCGTGAGACACAAACATCACCGCTTTGATGGCGGCTGTTTCATCCTTCAGGGAAAAATACAAATGTCCCGACTTATAATGATTCGTAAAATTGGAGATCTCACCGGTCAGAAAAACAGACCGCAAATGCTCGTCCTCCTCAAATTTTGCCTTGAGATAACGATTCAACTGGGATACTGTCAACAACACAGGTTTTTGGATCATACTATCGCTCCCTGTTTCACAGCAGTCAGCACCGCGATACCGGCTGCGTTATCTGTAGAAAATTCCGGGGCGGCAAAGTAAGCGCCAAATTTTCCGCTCAGTCGCTCCCGCAGGATGGAATTGGACATGACGCCGCCGGCAAACACTACCGGCAAAGTGCCATATGTCTTTAAAAGCTGAGCGCAGGAACGCTCCAGCGCGACCCCGATGGATTCCAAACAATAGCGGGCGATCTGCTCCTTTGGCGCACCTTCCCGCAGCAGTTTTTGGCATTGATTTTCCAGTCCGGACAGGCAAAAGTCGTTTCCCTTCATCGTGGCATGGACCGGCAGACGCTCTGTCCATTGCAGCGCCAGCGCCTCCAATTGCTTTCCTGCCGGGAAAGGTAGCCCCAGCAGCAATCCCACACGGTCTACGGCCTGGCCGCCTTTTAGATCCAGGGACTGAGACACGATCTCACAATGAAAAACGTGTTCTGTCTCCGGCGTTACCAGAACGGCTTCTGTCGTACCGCCGGAAACGTGATAGGCCAGAAAGCGCTGGTGCAGCAGGTCCAGTCGTCCGGCAGAATAAAGGGCTGCCGCAATATGTCCCGCCTGATGAGAAAAGTGGTACAGCGGAACACCTAGCCCTTCCGAAAGGCTCTTTGCAAATCCGGCGCCAACGGTAAAGCACGGCATATAAGAGCCCTCCATATCCCTCGGACGAGTGGAAACGCCGATGGCACTGATGGGCATTTCCATTTGCAGCAGTGGCGACAGCATGGTCGGAAGCTGCTGCACATGATGAAATACAGCGTCGCTCTGGCGCAAGCCCAACTGCCCCGCCTTTACGGGAAGCAGTTGCTTTTGCTGCGTTACGGCTCCATCGGTGTAACGGGCGGCCGAGGTGGTGTAATTGCTGGTGTCTATGCCGAGAAAACTACGCATTGGCGTTTTCCAGTCCTTTCACCACACCGCCCAGCACGCCGTTCAGGAAAGCGGCATCATCGCTGCCGCCGTACAGCTTTGCCAGTTCTACCGACTCATTGATAGACACCTTCAGCGGAATGTCCGGCAGATACTTCATCTCAAAAATAGCAAGCTGGAGCAGTGCCATCGTCACTTTGGAGAGCCGGCTGCGTTTCCAGCGTCCGGTCAGATTATCTTCGATGATCCCATCGATCTCCGCTTCATGGCTTTCTACACCATAGGCCACCGTTTTCATGAACTCCGTCACCTGACAATCCCGTGCCAGGCCAGCGTTTTCCATGACCTCCTCCACGGAATTCTGATTGACTAACCGCTCAAACAGCAGTGCAAATACTTGTTCCCGTTCTTCCCTTCTGCTCATGTTTCCTCCTAACGAAAAAAGGCCGCCACTGGGTGTGGAGGCCTTTGCTCTTTTCTAAATTCGAATTTCAAACTTCCACAGTTTCAGTATACCATAAAATTCGCCGTTAGAAAACAATTGCAGCAAAATATTTTTGTTTTGCCCTATTCTGTTGTCTGATGATCCACGATTTTGATCTGGTCCGCAGATACATCACTCTGTCCAACGACAATATCCTGAATGGTCGCCGCATCCTCTGCGGTAAATTCTGACGATTTCCCAACGACCACATTACAGGTGCCGTCCTGCAAGAACGCCACACAGTCTGTATAGCCCTTTGATTTGACCATGCTTTCAATGTTGCTCTCTGCCAGCATATTTTTGGCGATCTCCGAGGACTGCTCTACCGCTTTCTGGGTCTCCTCGGTGGTTGCTTCGCTGTCGTTGAGGACCTGATTGAGCATCTCTACTGCTTCATCCCGCGTCTTTTGCCGGGCTAGACAAGCTTCGGCAAAATAATCATCGCTGCCTTGTTCCACCTCTCCGGCTGTGGCTTCTGCTTCCCCGTCCATTGCATCTTCTTTTGCTCCTTCAGAAGTGCTTTCCTGCTCTGCGTTTGAAAGAACACCCCCCTGTGCTGATTCGACCTGGGATTCCGATGTTTCCGGCTGGCTCGTCAGCACGTCGGACCCATTGACCAGCTGCGCCGTTCCCAGCTCTTTTTCCGATGTGCTGGCCTCTACTGCCTGCAAGTCATTTTTGCCGGAAAACTGCCAATTGAGATAAACCGCTGCGCCAAGAGAAACCACTAAGGCTGCTAAAATCAGTTGTCTTTTTCCAAAACTCATTACTGCTCACTCCCACATTCCATTTTTATTTTGCGCTGACAACACAAACCTTTGCAGAGGAAAGATCCAATGCGGTAGTCACTGCATTGATGACCTGCTGCTGTACTGTAGTGCTGCTGCCGCCGTCACACACGACGACAACACCCTTTACCACTGGTTGCAACTGCGTGACCGCCACGGCTCTTTGGCCGCCGTCGGCATCCTTTACCAAAATATAGGTCGTCTCCACCTGATCGTTTTCCTGGTTCCTGCCGTCACTGCTCGTGCTTCTATTTTCCGTCACCTGCTTGCTCGTTTTCTGCTCTGTGGCATAGATGTTCTCCACCCCTTTCTCAATGGTCACCATGACCTGTGCCTTTCCAACGCCCTCGATCTGCTCCAGCATGGCTGTCAGACTTTGCTCTAGCTGAGCAGCATAGTCCTCTACGGTCTGGCTGACAGTTTGGGCAGACGCTTCTGTCTCTGCACGGGTATCCGATCTCCTGGTAAAGAAACTGGACAGCAGGATCACCGCCATCAAGCCCAGTCCCACCAGTACTAATATCCGCCGGTATGCGCTATTGCCCGCCAGCTTCGTCATCCACTTCTGGAACGATCGCTTTTTCTCCTCCGCCATTGATCACAACCTCCGCTTTGACACCCAACGTCGTTTCGAGCGTTTCCCGGATGTGCTCCCCTTGAGCCCGATCTGAAAACCCGATCCCAACGACCACTTTTTCTATAACTATGCTTTTGTCCTCGTCGGTATCCATTTCCACCGTGATATTTTCCGGAAAAATCCCCATGGACGACAGAGTTTGTGCCACAACGCCTTCTACATTGCGCTGGGCCTGCCGTAAAATCTGTCCATTGGCTTCCTCCAAAAGCAATTCCTCTGAAGCTTTGGCAGATTGTCCCAGGGAAATGTCCCAATCCGATGACTGTACCAGCTCCACCAGGGGAACGATCATCCCCAAAACGAGGAACCCGCCCAGTACCAGCTTCATGGACCGCGCCATTGCGCCGCTGGGCAGCACATATTGGATAACTGTGCTGATGAGCACGAGCAAACACAACGCACCAGCCCATTGCTGCACCTGACTCATCCAGTTCCACCTCCCGTCATCATGATGATCTCCAGCGACACCACCAGCATCACGACACAGCACAACAGGATAGCCACCAGCATGGAGATCACCTTTGCGATGGAACGCAGCAGGGCGGACAGCTCCCGCAGGTCAAACACATCGCCTATGCCGGCGCCGACGGACAACGACAGCATCCACAAAACGCACTGGAGCAGGATCGGCAAGAACAAAAAGCCGATGGCTAAAATGCCAAAGGCGCCTACGCCGGATTTTAACGCTTTGGCGCAGCTATGCACGGTGCCAAATGCTTCTCCCAAGGCTGTGCCGACAATGGGCACAAAGCTGGAAACGACAAACTTTACCGATTTATTGGTCGTCACGTCCACTGCGCTGCCCAATAGGCCCTGCATGGTCAGCAGACCGGAAAAGATGGTCATGGCAAATCCAAGGATCCACTTGAGCACAGCGTAAAAGCTCTTGCAGATACCGTTTAGGTTCAGATTGGGCGACAACGACGATACCAGAGAAAAACCGAGAAAAATATGGAGCACCGGCACAATGAAATGGGAAGCTGCAAAGGACACCACATTGCAAAGGGCCAGAAGCAATGCGCTAAAGGATGTTCCGGCGCTGACCTGTCCGGCAGCAAACAGAAATCCTACCAGAACCGGAATACAGCCCAGCATGAAATAAGCCCCGCCGCTGATGACTGTGGCTGCCTCTGTAATACAGGTGACGACCGGCGTGAGAACGATCCCGATGACACAGAGCATCCCCACCAGATGGATGACACCGCCTACCGGCTGTTCGCCCAAAGAGAGCTTCATGGAATTGACCAGGGCAAGGAGCAGCATGACGGCGATCATGGAGAAAAACGCAGTCAGGATCGACGGCAGCTTTTCGGTGATGCTGCGCACGATAGACGAAAGAATATCCCCGGCATCCACTGCGCCGACCTGCTCCAGATCAACGCTGTCAACGCCAATTTCGGAAAGGCCCTCTCTTGTTTCTTCGGGCAGACGATCCGGCAGCTCTTTGGCGCCGGATTCCTCCAGTTGTTGCTCCAATACTGCGCTGTCCGGCCGGGAGGCCTCCTCACCATATACCGTTGGAGCAGCCCAGAAAAAGACACAGCACACAGTAAACAGGAGCACGATCCATCGCTTCCTTCGCTTCATAAAGAACCTCCTGTCAGAGACAGCGCCGTTTCTGCAATGGTGCGAAACAGCGGCAGAGACGTCAGGACAACAGCCACTTTTCCAGCCAGCTCTACTTTGGACGCCAGAGCGCTTTCCCCTGCGTCTTTACAGGTATCCGAAGCGAACTGGGTCAAAAAACAGATCCCCATGGATTTTAACAGGATCGCCAGATTGCTGCCCACCACACCGGCAGAATCAAACCAATCTGCGATCTGTTCCGTAATGGGCAGCAGAGCGGTGATGACAGAAAACAGGATGACCGCACCGCCGGCAATGGCAGCCAGAATACCGTATTCCTTATGATGCTTTTTCAGCAGCAGGGTGATGATGACCGTGATCACGGCAAGTCCAATGATCTCAAACAGTTCCATCGCTACAACCCAAATACCGATTTAATGGTATCGAACAGCGTGCTGATCTCCTGGATGATCATCATGAGCACGACGATCAGTCCAGCCAGCGTTGTCATCATGGCCTGTTCTTCCCGGCCAGAACGGATGAGAAGCTGATTGAGCACGGCAACAATGATCCCGATCGCCGCGATCTTAAAGATCAAATCTATCTCCAATGGAATCCCTCCCAATCCTTTGCGTTACACGACCATCAGCAAAATGCCTGCGCCGCATAAAATGCCGAGAGAGCCGTACAATCTTCCTTTTTGCGCCACCTGCTGTCGTGATTGCTCCAATTGATGGGTCAACCGGCAGATGGTCATCTGACAGCTAGAAAGCTGTCCTTCCTGGTCTAAAATACCGAAAGACGTTCCAAATTCCAGCAGATACCGCCGATCCTCCGACGTCAGGCCGCTATGGATCAGCGTATGCTCTACTGCCCACTGCCAGCTTTCTGCAAAAGATGCGCCGGTCTGCATCCGCTCCTCACACTGGGCGAGAAACGGCAGCTCTGTCTGATGCTGAGACAAGATCCATCGGATGGGCCGGGCCGTATACCGGATCTCTTCTTCCATGGCCTGAAAGAATCGGAGCAGATCTTCAAGCTCTCGCACGCGCAGTTTTAGCTTCCAGCTTTCGGAAAATCCCAGCAGGGCGGCTGCTCCCATAGCACCGCAGACACACAGGAGCTTAATGATCCAGGCCATTGATCTCGTACACCTCGCCGATCTTGCCAAATTCCATGGTGCTGTCCAGCAGCGCCACATGGCGAAAGGCTCCCGTGCGCAGCAGCATGATCCCCTGGGGCCGCTGCTTTAATTCCTCCAAACTGCCGGCATGGATCGTGGTGACAATGGACACGCCGGCGTGAACGCCTTCCTCTACAGCGGCGGCATCTGTTCGGCTGCCCAGCTCGTCACACAAAATGAATTCCGGCGACAGGCACCGGATGGCCTGCAAGATCCCCTCGCTTTTTGGATAGCCATCCAGCACGTCGCAGCAGGCGCCGACGTCATTTTGTACTTCCCCGTTATAGACGCCGGCCACCTCTCCCCGCTCGTCGATCAACGCCGTCTTGCGGGCACGTCCGAGCGCGCCGGAAGCGATCTGCCGACAAAGATCCCGCAATATGGTCGTCTTGCCGCTGCCGGGTCTCCCCACAAGAAGCAAGCCGTCCTGCAAATCATCTCCCAACTGGCGGATCAGCGGGTCAGCGATACCAAAGGATTCCTTGGCGATGCGCACATTCATCGAGGTGATGTCCCGGATGCTCTTTACCCGTCCCTGTTCCACCACCGCTGTCCCGCAGATGCCCACCCGATGGCCGCAGAGATACGTCACAAACCCATTTTGGATCTCCGCTTGATGGGCGTAAACGGAATACCCGCACAATGTGCGAAAGCTCTCCTGTAGATCCAGCTTCGTGGCCATCAGCGTTTCCGGCGTGATGGCAGTAGAAACTGTGCTGTCCCGGTTTAAAAAATAGCAGTCGGTCATGGTGTGCAGACAGATGGGGCGATACATTCGCAGCCGTATCTCACAGACCTCACTTTTGATCGCCTCCGGCAAATGATAAAGTGGATCGCTGACTGTACTGCTCAACGCGGAAATTGCCGTATCAAATCGTTTGCTCATAATCACCTTGTCCCCTTTCTGTGTAATCATATGGACAAACCGCCGGGATTAGAACCATAAAAAAACAGACACCCCAGTGGATGTCTGCTGAAAAATTTTGAATAGATTTAAATCGGTAAAGATCAGGCCTTTGCTTTAAGCATCTCGAAAAAAGATGCTTCGTCGAGAATGGAAACGCCAAGGGTTTTGGCCTTTTCCAATTTACTGCCGGCATCCTCTCCTGCCAGCACATACGTCGTCTTTTTGGAAACGCTGGAGGATACCTTTCCGCCGTATTGCTCGATCAGCGCACCGGCCTCACTGCGGGTCATGGTCGGCAGCGTGCCGGTCAAAACAAAGGTCATGCCCTGGAATCTCCGGTCTACAACGACGCTTTTGGAGGTCATGTTCAGGCCAGCATCTTTCAGTTCCCGCAATATCTCTTTTGTATGGGGCAATTGGAAAAAGCTCTCCACACTCTCGGCCATGATCTGCCCAAAGCCCTCGATCTCAACGATCTCCTCTGCCGTTGATGACGCGATCCGGTCCATGGTCTGGAAATGGGATGCAAGGAGCTTTGCCGCCTTAGCGCCAATATGGGGAATGCCAAAAGCATAAAGTAAACGGCTCAGGTCATTTTCCTTTGATTTTTCAATGGCGGCGATCAGGTTGTTGGCAGACTTTTCTCCCATGCGGTCCATATCCCGGAGCTTTTCCGCTGTCAAATGATAGAGATCCGCCGAGGAATGGAGCAGTCCGTTTGCCACCAATTGTTCCAGAACCGCCGGACCGAGGCCCTCAATATCCATGGCATCGCGACAAGCAAAATGGATCAGTCGGCGCAGGAACTGGGCCGGGCAGTCCAGATTGGTACAGCGGGTCGCCGCTTCCTCCTCGTCCCGCAGGACCGGTTCTCCGCAGGAAGGGCAGTGGGAAGGCAATCGGAACGGCGTACTGTTTTTACCGTGTTCCACGACGGACACCACCTCCGGGATAATATCGCCGGCCTTACGCAAAAGGACGGTATCGCCGATGCCAACGCCCTTCTCTAAAATAAAATCCTGGTTGTGCAAAGTCGCCCGGCTCACCGTCGTTCCTGCCAGGGTGACCGGCGCAAAAACACCGATGGGCGTCAAAACGCCGGTCCGTCCTACGTTGACCGCAATATCCAGCAGTGTGGTGGCCTTTTCCTCCGGCGGATACTTGTAAGCCTCCGCCCATTTGGGATATTTTGCCGTGCTGCCCAAACGCTTGCGCTGCGCAAAGTCATTGACCTTCACCACAGCGCCGTCGATGGCAAAATCCAATTCACCCCGCCGCTGCCCGATAGATTGGACCTGCTCCCACACTTCTTCCATCGTATGGCAGGTCGTATAGAAGGGCAGCACCGGAAATCCCAAACGATGGAGATAGTCGAGAGAAGCGTCGTGCTCTGTCTGGGTATTCCCCTCCATCTGCTGGATGTTGAAAATAAACACATCTAAACACCGCTTAGCGGTAATGGCCGCGTTTTTTTGCCGGAGAGAACCGGCCGCCGCATTTCTGGGATTTTTAAAGGGCTTCTCGTCGTTATTTTCCTGTTCAGCACAGAGGCGCAGAAACGTCTCATTGGACATATACACCTCGCCCCGCACCTCGATGGTGATGGGCTCTTTCAGCACTTTCGGCAAACTCCTAATGGTACGGATATTTTCCGTCACATCCTCGCCTGTGGTGCCGTCGCCCCGTGTAGAGCCGCGAAAGAACTTGCCGTCCCGGTACTCGATGGCTACGGAAAGACCGTCGATCTTTGGCTCTACCACATAGACTGGCTCCTCCACGACAGAGCGCACCCGGCGGTCAAACTCCAGCAGTTCTTCCCGGCTGAAGGAATCGTGGAGGCTTTCCATGGGCACCTGATGCACCACGGGCGAAAACTGATTGATCGGTGCGCCGCCGACCTTTTGCGTTGGAGAATCCGGTGTGCGCAGAACGGGATACTGTTCCTCCAGCGATTGCAGCTCCCGGTACAGCATATCGTAAGCAAAGTCGTCGATCTCCGGGCTGTCCTCCACATAATACTTTTCATTGTGGTAGTTGATTTCCGCCACCAGCGCTTCCCAGCGCGCTTTGGCTATTTGCAGGGCGTCCTGTTTCATGTTGCTTCCTCCTGGATGTTCTGTTTATGCCGTGGGCGCCCCGCTGACGGTCTGCTGTGATAGGCGCTCCCAATCGGAATTTTGTGATAAATTGGCATACATCTGCGGTACCTCACCGACAATGACGGTTTCCGCTACCGGAATAGCTGTGGTGACGTCAGTCGTAGCGGACACGCCGGTAAGATAAGAATAGACTGCCGTTGTGATGTCCAGATAGATCTGGTGCCGCGTCTGGTTGATCCCCGCAGAATCAAAGGTGCTTTTTAAATCCACCGTGCTGTTGCCCAGCACCGAGATCCGCAGCGGGATCCGCGGCCCATGTCCCCGCAGAAGATCTACCCCCAGCAGCGTCCCGATGGGGACACCGGTCTGCTGCTGCGAATCGCCCAGCTCCTGCTGGATCGTCAGGGAAATGTTGGATTTCAGCGTGTTCACATTGACCATGTTCAGGGAGATCGTCTGGATCGTCCCGTCGCTGTCCCGCACTACGTTGACAAAATCGTCATACTGGTAGTTTTTCTCCTCCAGTTCCTTTAATACCACCTGATTGATGGAGGAAACCATCATCTGCTTGGCAATGTTGCTGGTCACGCTCTGCATGATGGGCCGGAGCCGCACACTGACAAAGATAAAAAACAGTGCGATCAAGCAAAGCGCAATGCCGATCTTCACCGCCAAGCGAATCTTCTTCTCTCGGCGTGTTCTCGGCCGAAACCGTTTTTTCATCCGCTTCCCCTCCCTCTTTCCAAGCGGGATCCATCTGCGATCCCATCATTAGAAATAGTAGGGCTGCGGAAAAAATATGATAACATGACAAAAGGCACAAAGAAAATTCCTTGTGCCTTTTACTGCTTGCGCAAAAATTACTCAGCGTCGTTTGCGTTGTCCTGGAGTGTTGCGCGGATGGACAGGCTTACACGCTTCTTGTCAAAGTCGATCTCTGTGATCTTTGCCTTGACGACCTGGCCGATTTCCAGAACATCCTGCGGCTTCTCAATGCGCTCGTTGGCGATCTGGGAAATGTGGATCAGACCATCAATGCCCGGAATGATTCTCGCAAAAGCGCCAAAGGTAGTCATGCCAACGATGGTCACATCGGTAACGGTACCAACCGGATACTTCTCCTTCAGGATCTCCCACGGATTGTCCTCAGCCTTCTTGTAGCCCAGAGAGATCTTGCCGTTTTCGCGATCCAGCTTCTTGATGTAAACCTTGATGGTATCGCCAACATTGACGACCTCTGTTGGGTGCTTGATGCGGTTCCAGGACAGCTCGGAAATATGTACCATGCCGTCGATGCCGCCCAGGTCTACGAATGCGCCGTAGTTGGTGATGGACTTGACAACACCCTCATACTCCTTGCCTTCCTCGGCCTCTGCCCAGAACTTCTCAGCCTCTTCCTTGCGCAGATCCTTGAGGACGGAACGGATGGAACCTACCGCGCGGCGGCGAGAACGGTTGACCTCGATGATGCGGAACTGCACTTCCTTCTTGAGGAGATCGTCGAGAGAATCGCCTCTGGAAGCAGTTGCCTGGGATGCCGGGATAAAGACGCGCACGCCGTTTGTTACAGCGATGACGCCGCCTTTGATGACCTCGGTAACCGTACCGGTCAGGACAGTGCCCTCTTCCTCAGCCTTGGCGATCTCTTCCCAGCCCTTCTGTGCGTCGAGACGCTTTTTGGAGAGCATGATGGTACCTTCCTGATCGTTGGTGCGCATGATGAGCAGATCCAGCTCATCGCCGACCTTAACGAGATCTTCCGGCTTTGCGTTTGGATCGGAAGACAGCTCGTTTGCCGGAATAAAACCAGCCTGCTTTCTGCCGACATCAACAGTTACTTCGTTTGGATACACACCGACAACAACACCATGGACTTTATCATTGGTATCGAAACTCTTCAAAGATTCTTCCAACATCTCCGCAAAGTTTTCGTTTGTTTCCTCAATTTTTTCTACTGACATAATCGCAGTACCTCCTTTATAATTGCCGCAGGGGTGGACGCGCCTGCTGTAATGCTAACATGATTGGCCGCCCGCAGTTTATCCAGGGGCAGCTCCTCGGCCGACTCGATCAGCACCGTTTCACACAGGTCTTTGCAAACTTCGAACAGCTTGACTGTATTGGAACTGTGCCTGCCGCCGATAATCACCATTAAGTCAGATTTTTTTGCCAACTCCACAGCTTCCGATTGCCGACTAACAGTCGCATTACATATTGTATCAAAAATTGTTGCATTTGTATATACCTTTTTTAGGATTTTCAAACAATTTTTAAATTCTTCCACCTGAAATGTTGTTTGTACTACAACAGTGACAGGTTTATTTTTCCATTGTGGAAATTTATTGGTGAAAACGGCAAATGCTTCCGCATTCTCAAAGACAAAACACTGGCCGTCACAATGGCCGCGGATCCCGATGACCTCTGGATGATCGGGATTGCCAAAAATGAATACCGTCCGCTGCGCATCCACCGCTTGTTCCACCAGACGGTGGATCTTTGAGACGAAAGGACAGGTCGCGTCTACAAAGACATAGTTTTCTTTCTGGAGACGGTCAGTGATTTCCCGGGGAATCCCATGGGCCCGGATCACGATGGTCCCGTCCTTTGGCGCATTGTCGATGGTGTCGAGAATGGTGACACCCTTTTCTGTTAGCTCTGCGATCATCTGGGGATTGTGGATGATCGGCCCCAAAGTGTATACCTTTTTGCCCTGTTCCAGCAAAGAATACACCACCTGGACAGCACGGTCTACGCCAAAGCAGAACCCCGCCGATTTTGCTACTGTGATTTGCAAACTGCAACACCTCCCAATTGATTCATCTGTTCGGCCAAAAAGGCAGCCATAGATCGAGTTGTCGGCTGTTCTCCCCCGCCTTTTTGCAAAGACGCAAAGGACAACACCTTCCCAAACCGCACCGTTACCCTCTGCCGCAAGCCTCGTTTTTCGCCATAGGAGATCCATACGGGCAAAATCGGCGCTTTCGTTTTCTCCGCTAGGAGGATCACGCCGGCCTTTGGACGAAAAGGCGTTCCCGGCTTTACGCAGCCGCCCTGAGGGAATATTCCGACCACCTGCTCTTCTTCCAGGAGCGAGATGGCGTTTTTCACCGAAGTTGTGTCCGCTTGGCTCCGCTTTACCGGAAACGCGCCAAAGTGACGCAGGAAAAAACTCGCTGCCTTTCCGTGGTCCGTGAACAGCTCTGACTTTGCCATATAGGCGATGGGCCGGGGAAACAGACAGGCCAAAATCGGCGGGTCTGTCACCTGCTGGTGATTGCTGCACAAGATGAGCCGTCCCTCTGGCAGCGTTTGCTGCAAGCCTGTGCAGTGCACAGCAAAGAGACCGTGGAGAAGCGGCCACGCCAATGCTCTGCAGACGGTATAAAAAAGCATACCATTCCCTCTTTTCCAAACAAAGGTTATCGGAAGGAATCGGCAATAGGCTGGTCGTGTTCCCGCATCTCTGCGATCTTACTCATGATGAGACGGCTGGCCTCCCGGAATTCAGTACCCGTCCCCTCCCGGATGCCCAGATCTTCAAAGGGGATCAGCTTGCCGTAAGAGATCACCGCCTTATGGAACAGCTTTGGCGGCTTACCGTCTTTCGTGGTGATACACACCGGCAGTACCGGCGCCTGATTTTGATAAGCCAGCATCGCCGCGCCGGAACGCGGCCGTCCCAGCTTACCATCCTTAGAGCGGGTCCCTTCGATGAAAATCGCCAGGGCGTCGCCATCCTGCAAGATCTGATCGGCGGTGTGGATAGCTTCCTGATCGCCCTTGCCCCGCTCTACGGGAAATGCGCCCATGCCCGTAATGATCTTACTGACCAGCTTGTTTGCAAACAGCTCTTTTTTGGCCATGTAACGAATCATCCGCTTTGGTTTGATAGAAATATAGATCGGGTCTTTCATGCAGGTGTGATTGCTGCAGATGATGACCTTGCCTGTTTCCGGAAAGTTTTCTAAATTCTGTACCTTCAGCGGAAACAACAGCGTACAAATCGGCTTTGCGATGATTTTTGAAACGCGAAAAATTCCTGTTTTCTTCATAAATGCCTCATCATTCCTCGGTTATGATATGTCAAAATCATCAAATTATTGATGCGTTTTCAAATAATTGGTAATCAGCGATGTCACCGCCGCGATCGATTCCTCCAGCGTCAGTTGGGAGGTGTCCAGCAGCACGGCATCTTCTGCCTGCTTCAGCGGCGCGACTTCCCGGTGATAGTCCTGATCGTCCCGCGCCTCAATATCCCGCAGCACTTCCGCAAAGGTAACAGAGACCTGTTTTTCCTCCAGCTCCCGGAATCGTCGCTTTGCCCGCTCCTCTGCCGATGCGGTGAGAAAAATCTTCACCTGCGCATCTGGCAGGACGACCGTACCGATGTCCCGGCCATCCATGAGGATATTGTGCTGTTTTGCCATATCCTTTTGTAGCTGGAGCAGGAAGGATCGCACTTCTGGGATCGCCGCTACCTTTGCGGTAGCCATGGAGACTTCCGGGGTACGAATGGCTGCGGAAACATCCTTACCGCAAAGCAAAACGTGCTGTTCACCGTCCTGGAACGCCAGCGCTACCTGCACCTTTGGCAATTGCGATGCAACAGCTTGCGCATCTGTGACATCCACCTGGTTTTGTAGCATAAAGAGGCTGATCGCCCGATACAGCGCGCCGGTATCTACATAAATAAATCCCAGTGCTTTTGCGGCATTTCGCGCAATGGTACTTTTGCCGGCCCCTGCCGGTCCATCAATGGCAACTGCTATCATAATTTTTTCCTCACAATCTAGTATTGGTAAACGGAATTGCCTGCCAGCTTTCCCGTTGAAAAAGCGATCTGCAAATTAAATCCGCCGGTATAGGCGTCTACATCCAGCACTTCCCCGGCAAAATACAACCCGGACACCAGCTTAGAGCCCATGGTCTTGGGGCTGACTTCTTTGACGCAAACGCCTCCCGAAGTGACGATGGCTTCCTCTACCGGCCGGAATCCCTTGATCAAAACAGGGAAGTTCTTGAGCAATGTTAAAAAGCGATGCCGCTCTTCTCTCGTGATCTGATTGCACTTTCGCTCCGGTGGGATCTGGGACCGCTTCACCATCACAGGAATCATTTTCCGCGGCAAAAGCTCGCCCAGGGCATTGATGAAATCCTTGTTGTGGTTTTTCTCAAAATCCCGCTGCAGCCGCAGATCCAACTGCTCCTCACTGAGGGCCGGCTTCAAATCGATGTGTACCTCGTATTTTCTCGGCGCCATGGACTGCATATGACTGCTGGCGCTGAGGATCACCGGGCCAGACAAGCCAAAGTGGGTAAACAGCAGTTCACCAAAGTCGTCGTATATCACCGACTGCTTTTGCGCATCCACCACACGGATGGCGATGTTCCGCAGAGACAGGCCCTGCATCGCACCACAGTCTGTCCCGTAAGCGATTAGGGGCACCAGCGATGGCCGAGGCGGCACGATGGTATGGCCGGCCTGCTGCGCCAGACGATAGCCGTCGCCGGTGGAGCCAGTGCCCGGATAGGAAACGCCGCCGCAGCAAATGATGATGTTCTCTGCCAAAATGCGGTCTCCCGCTTCTGTTTCAACGCCGCAGACCTTTTTATCCTCCAGCAATAAGCGCTCCGCTGTGCCGTGGAGGATCTTTGCGCCGCTTTGATGAACATACCGTGCCAGCGCATCGACTACGTCCTTTGCCCGGTCCGACTGGGGGAACACCCGATTGCCCCGTTCTGTCTTGACGGCCAATCCGTGAGCGGTAAAAAAATTGATGACTTCTTCCGGCGGGAACTTTGACACTGCGCCGTATAAAAACCGGGGATTGGTGGGCACATTTTCGATCACCGTATTCACATCACAGTGATTGCAGATGTTGCACCGCCCTTTGCCCGTGATCAGGAGCTTTCGGCCCAACCGTGTATTCTTTTCCAGCAAGGCTGTTCGATAGCCGTTTTCCGCACTGGTGCCGGCTGCAAGCATTCCCGCCGCGCCGCCGCCAATGACTACTACATCATACTCCATAACATCCCTCAATTTGACCGGTCTTCCACTTTCTCGTATACGCCGTAGGCATCCCAAATATCCTCCAGCTTTTCAAACAGATCTGCCACCTCGTCTTTTTTCTTGATGGCCACGGCGATGATCAGCGCATTGATCAAGCTCAATGGCGCCACCAGCGTATCCACAAAGGATGCCATATCGCTGCGGGCCAACAGAAGATAATCTGCCGACTCCGACAAGGGCGACACGGCGCTATCTGTAATGGCCACCACCTTTGCCCCCCGGGAGGACGCAAAGTCCAGCGCCTTGATGACCTTTGTGGAATAGCGCGGAAAGCTGATGCCAATCACAGCGTCGTTCTGATCGATGCGGATCATCTGCTCCAGGATCTCATCGGTGCTGGTCACGTTGATCGTCACCAGATTTTCCACGATAAAGTTGAGATAATAAGACAGAAACGTGGCCAATGCCTGAGAACTTCTGGCACCGATGATGTAGACCTTCCGCGCCTCAGAGATCGCTTCTGCCGCGCGATAAAAGGAATGGCGGCAGGTCTCCTCCAACGTCTGCCGGATGACCTCAATGTCGTGGTTCAGGACGTTGTCCAGAACGTGGCCCGGATCGTGAAGATTAGCCGCCATTTCCAAGCGCTGCAGCGATGTCATTTTATTGCGGATCATCTCCTGCACCGCTTTTTGCAGCTCGGGGTAGCCGGCATAGCCGATCTCTGTGGCAAACCGCACCACCGTCGATTCGCTGACGCCGACGGTCGTTCCCAGCTTAGAAGCCGTCATAAACGCCACCTTGTCAGAGTGCTCCAAAATATACTGGGCGATGCGTTTTTGCCCTTTGGAAAATGTCGCCATTTTCCGCTTGATCCGTTCTGTGACCTGGCTGTTCATAAAGAAAATCCCTCTTTGTATCTGATAGTTTTTTGCTCACATATTCCTATTGTAGTTGGATTTCCTGCAAAAAGCAAGTGAAAAAACCGTAATCTCTTGTAATTTTTGCAAGTTTTCGCCCCGGGAATTGCATTTTCAGCCATAAAAAAGTCCCTGTGCACACAGGGACTTCACACCTTATTTCGAAAGCCGATCCACCATATACTGGTTTGCTTCCTGCTCTAACGTATCGTTTAATGGCAAGAGCTTTTTGCCGGGATATTTTGCTTCTACGGCCAAACTCAGGATCTGATCGCACAATGCCGGGTTCTTTGGCAGCAGAGAACCGTGGCCGTAGGTGCCAAATACATTCTTGTACCGGGCGCCTTCCGTGCCGTCCTGCCCGTTGTTGCCGCCGCCATAGAGCACGGTGCCCAGAGGCTTCACGCCCTGGCCCAGATAGGTCCGGCCAGAGTGGTTCTCAAAAGCTACGACCTTTGTGCCATCCTCCATCTGGAAAAGATAGTTGCCGATCATCCGGTCTTTGGCGCCCTTTGTATACAGGTCGACAGCGCCGATGAAATCCATCCGCTTGCCGTCCCAAGTCTCGTAATAATTGCCCAGGAGCTGGTAGCCGCCGCAGATGGCCAGGAACACCTTCCCCGCTTCCACCGCTTCCCGGATGGCTTCTCCTTTTCCGGAATGGATGTCCTGCATCAAAATTTCCTGCTCAAAATCCTGTCCGCCGCCGATGAAAAACAAATCGTAATCCTGCCAGCAAAAGGTCTGGTGCACATTGATGTCGGTAACGGTAGCCCGGATGCCCCGCCATTCCAGCCGGCGCTGCATGGCGATAATATTGCCTCTGTCTCCGTACAGGTTCAGAATATCCGGATAAAGGTGGCAAATTTTGATTTCGTAATCCTGCATTTTCTGCCCCTCCTTATTCCCAGAAATCCTTGATCTCGGTCAGCTTACTGATCTTGCCCCGCAGCTCCAGCATGGCCGTGTAGGTCGGCAAAATGCACACATTGCCCTTTTCCGCCAGCAGCTTCTCAAACAGTCGGTCGTAATCCTTCTCTTTGATGATCTGGTCTGCGGGGACGCCGTCATATTTTAACCGGACTGCCATATCGTCGGCCCGGATGCCGGTGACGTAAATCTTGCGAAGATGCGTCCCCATGCCGCAGATCTTAGCGTAGTCGACGTCCCAGATCCAGGAAACGTCGGTGCTGTCCGCATAACGGTCGTTGAGCGCAAAAACCAGCGTCGTTGGTTCCTGCACATTGGTCACAAAGCTGAGTGCCTGATTGCAGCCGGTTGGATTTTTCACCAGGATCATCCGCACGCTTGTCCCGTGAATATCCACCTTTTCCATACGGCCAAAACCACAATGGAACTTGCCTAGGGATCTGACGATGGTCTCATCGGGGATCCCCATGACTTTACAGGCTGCTGCTGCTGAGACCGCGTTATAGATGTTATAGCCGCCGGGCAGATTGATGCGGCAGTCATAGGACTTGTCCATCAGCTTTAAGCGAATATCGGAGTAATCCGCGCCGGCTGTCAGGACCTTCTCCGCCGAGACCTGGGTGTCCTGGCGGCGATAACCGCATTTCTCGCAGTAGAACCCGCCCAGATGGCCGTAGGTGACATATTCATATTTGTACTCGCTCTTGCAGTGGATACAGTATGGCGCATCGGAAAGTTCCGGCTTCGTGTTTTCGTAAATCGGGGTATCTACGCCAAAATAAATCACCTTATTGGGCACTCTCTGGGCAATCGACGACGTCATGGAGCAGTCGGCATTGAGGCACACCACCGCATCGGGAGAGTTTTTGATGCCCTCTGTGATCAAGTCGATGGTGTGGCTGATCTCGCCATACCGGTCCAGTTGGTCCCGGAAAACATTGGTCACCACAACGCATTTGGCGTCCAGATATTTGCTGACCACCCGAAAGGCTGCCTCGTCACATTCGATCAGGGCATGACGCTCCCGACATTTGCCGGAAAGCCACGCGTTTTGGCAGAAGATCGTCACGATGCCGCTCAGCAGATTGGCGCCGGAACGGTTGGCGAAATAGTGTAGCCCCGCCTCCTCCATGGCTTCGTCGATCATCCGGGAGGTGGTCGTTTTGCCGTTGGTGCCCGTCACCACAGTGACATTGACGCCCTTGGCCAGATCCCGCAGCACCTCCGGATACACCTTCAGCGCGATTTTACCGGGCGTCGTCGTGCCGCCCTTTTTCAATTTCCGCAGCAGCGCACAGCTTGTCTTGCACGCCAAAACAGACAATGTGGTTCTAAGACCCATCAAACGTTCCCCCAAATATCATGTTATTTGTGCAGCCAATTGGAAAAAATCGGATGCAGTCGTTTATAGTACAGCACTACCAATCCGGACAGCGCAAAATCGTAAATGGCAAAGATGGCATTGGCCACAATGAGCAGTACCCACGGGATGCTGACGCCAAAGAGCACAAAGGCATCAGCGGGTAAAGCCAGCAGCCATAAGGCCACAAAATACGCGCCGATGACAGCAGCGTTAAAGATGGCAAATTTCACCAGATAAGCGACGATCTTGATCTTGATGCGCTCGATCAGCGCCTTTAAAATAGGATAGTAGCCAAAGAAAAATAAGTAGAGCAATACAGCTTTTTTATCGGGCACCAACAGCAGAGAAAGCCCTGCTGTCACGGCAAACACGCCAAATGCCCAGCCAACATTGAACTCCACCACCACAGCAACCGCCATCACGCCGGCCAGTGCCGGCAGCGCATAGGAAGCCGTTGGCACTACACCGGCGATTAACATAATGACGGTACTGAGCGCGGCAGTAATGCCGCAAAACGCAATCTGAACTGTACGATTCATAGCTTCCCCCTTAACAGCAGCGGATCAAGTCACCGCCAAAGCACTCACAACAGCAGTCGGCACACATCAGCGAGGAGCAGACGTCGCAGGCGCCACAGCCGCTTCTGTTTTGCTGCATACCTGGATTATAGCCGCCATAAGCACCGTTGCGCTGATTGCTGACCTGATTGAACGCCATGCGGTATTCCATATTGTTGGGGTCCATCTGCACGGCTGCGGAAAAATGCTGATATGCTTCGTCCATCCAGCCTCGCTTGTACAGTACGGTGCCTTTGAGAAAATACCACTCGGCATTGCGCTGATCCTGGGGTACGCCGTTGAGGATCTGCTCTGCGTCAGCGATACGGTTGTTGTTGATCAAATTGCGCACATCGGTAAAGCTGGAATTGCTGCTGGAGCTGCTGCCGGTATAACCGGTGCCGTAGCCATAAGCGCTATAGCCGCCGGCATTACCGCTTTGGCCGCCGTTTTTTGCCTGCTTTCGCTGGCTGATGATCTGGTCATACGCCTCGTTGACTTCTTTCATCTTCTCGTTGGCCAGATCGGCCAGAGGACTGCCTGCATAATTGTCCGGATGGTATTTTTTCGCCATCTTCCGGTAGGCTTCCTTTACCTCCTCATCTGTGGCGTTAGGGGAAATCTCAAGGATTTTGTAAGGGTCGGTCATGTGTCTTTCTCCTTTTTAAACAGTAAGGTCCGCTGCATATCCGGCAGTCCCTGTTCCACAATGTTGCGGATTATCGGCCCAAAATGGTGAAACGAGACCAATCGCACAGAAGCGATCAACTGCGACACACACAGATTCAGTGTGCCGTTACAGTACGCTTTGGCCTGCTGCAACGCTTCCGGAGCGGCTGTTTTGGTCAGCTCCAGTTTGGAAATCAACGGGTTGAACGCGCCCTTTTGCAGGTCGTCCTCCAAATCGTCGGCGGCATCCATCCCATAGATCCATTTGCCCAAAAAGTAGCCGATGGTTTCGAAGATCCGCTGTTCTGTTTCTGTATTGGCCAGCAGGCGGAACACCGTGGACAACATCTGTGCTGTCGGCTCGGCGCAGGCATCCATAGACGGCGACGCTTCCCGCTCTATGGCACGCTGCTCCTGCCCCATTTTGGCCAGCGCTTCGGCCAGCGCCGGATAATCCCGGCTGGCTTTCCGAAACGGACGTCGGGCCAGGGGCATCAGACAAACAGCGCGCACTTTTTTCCAGAAGCCCTTATCCGCCCGGTCATCCTGGAGCTTATAGTACATGGTGATGACCGACAGTGCTGCCGGTAAGTGCAGCGCTTCTGTGTTCTGTGTGCAGAAGGTGCAGCGCTTTAAGGGATTACAGGTGCAGCGCCCTTTGTGAAAACCGGTACACGCCGGCTGTAATCCCAGGGAAAACAGCGCCAAAAAGGTACAGTCATAGCTGAGCGTCATACGGGCGATCCTGCCGTAATATGTGCCCAGCGCCTTGCACAGACTGCAATACACACTTTTGTACTGTTCGCTTTCCTTGACCAAAAGCTCCCCAGTTAGCGGTTTGATGTAACCAAACAAAGCACAACCATCCTCGAAATCATATAGAAATATTCTACTACATTTTGCGCCTACAGTTAATTAACAGACTGTAAACATTTGTCGCTTTTGCCTTATCTCCGCCAAATCTTTGACGTTTTCGTCAAAATCACAGTAGTTTTTTCAGGTATTGCCCCGTGTAAGATGCCTCTACTGCTGCCACCTCTTCCGGTGTGCCAGCAGCGACGACGGTGCCGCCCTTGCTGCCGCCTTCCGGCCCCAGGTCGATCAGGTAATCCGCTGTCTTGATGAGGTCCAGATTGTGCTCGATGACAAGGACCGTGTTCCCCATATCCACCAGCTTTTGCAGCACATCAATGAGCCGGTGTACATCAGCAATATGCAGACCTGTAGTCGGCTCGTCCAGAATGTAGATCGTCCTGCCAGTAGAGCGCTTGGAAAGCTCCGTTGCCAGCTTGACCCGCTGAGCCTCGCCGCCGGACAGCGTAGTGGAGGACTGACCGATCTTGATATAGTTGAGGCCTACATCGTAAAGCGTTTGCAGCTTTCGCTTGATCTTCGGCAGATTGGAGAAAAATTCCAGCCCCTCCTCTACGGTCATCTCCAGCACATCGCTGATATTCTTGCCCTTATAGGTTACTTCCAGCGTTTCCCGATTATACCGTTTTCCCTTGCAAAGATCGCAGGGAACATAGACATCCGGCAAAAAGTGCATCTCGATCTTCAAAATGCCGTCACCCTGACAGGCTTCACAGCGGCCGCCCTTTACGTTAAAGGAGAACCGTCCCGGCGTAAAGCCGCGCATTTTCGCTTCCTGGGTAGAAGCGAACAACTCTCGAATATCGGTAAACAGTCCCGTATACGTTGCCGGATTAGAGCGGGGTGTCCGGCCAATGGGCGACTGGTTGATCTGGATCACCTTATCCAGATGCTCCAGCCCCTGGATCTCTTTAAATTTGCCGGGCCGTGGCCGGGCGCCGTTGAGCGCTGACGCCAGATGCTTATACAGCACCTCATTGACCAGGGAGGATTTACCGGAGCCGGAGATCCCCGTCACGCAGGTAAAGGTGCCCAGGGGGATCTTGACGGTAATATTTTGCAGGTTGTTCTCCTTGGCGCCGACGATCTTCAGAAATTTCCCATTGCCGGGACGGCGATGCGCAGGAACCTCCACTTTCTTTTTGCCGCTGAGATATTGTCCCGTGATCGATTCCTCACAATGGACGATGTCCTTAGCTGGGCCGTTATAGATCACCTTGCCGCCATGAACACCGGCACCGGGACCAATATCGACAATATGGTCTGCCGCCAGCATCGTTTCCTCATCGTGCTCCACCACGATGACCGTGTTTCCCAGATCCCGTAATCGTTTCAGCGTTCCCAGCAGCTTATCGTTGTCCCGCTGGTGCAAACCGATACTGGGTTCGTCCAAAATATACAGCACGCCCATGAGTGAAGAACCGATCTGTGTGGCTAATCGGATGCGCTGGCTCTCGCCGCCCGACAGCGTTCCAGAGGACCGAGACAAGGTGAGATATTCCAAGCCGACGCTTTGTAAAAAGCCCAGCCGCTCCCGGATCTCCTTGAGGATCGGTTCGGCGATCATCAAGTTGCGGCCGGTCAGTTCCAGGGTATCGAGAAAGCCTAGGGCATCCGTAATGGATTTATCGCAAAACTGACTGATGTTGATGCCGCCGACGGTGACCGATAAACTTTCCTTTGACAGCCTCCGCCCGCCGCAAGCTTTACAGGGCACGGCCATCATATACGATTCGATCTCCTCCTTGATCCAACTGCTTTGGGTCTCCCGGAACCGCCGCTCCAAATTGGTGATGATCCCCTCAAAGGGTTGGCTGTAGACCCCTTTGCCATAGGCGCCGGTGCGCTCCAGCTCGATCTTTTCGCCTTTGGTGCCATAGAGGAGAATGTCAATGATCTCCTCTGGCAGCTCCCCGATCGGGGTATCGAGAGAAAAATGATAATGCTTTGCCAGACCGTTTAAATACATGGACGCAATGGTATTGCCCTCCATGGCCCAGCCGCTGGCCTTGAGACCGCCTTTATTGATGGATAACCGGCGGTCCGGCAAAATCAAGTTGGGATCGATCTTCATGGAAACACCTAGTCCGGTACATTCCGGGCAAGCGCCAAAGGGATTATTAAAGGAAAACATCCGGGGCGTCAGCTTTTCCATGCTGAAGCCGTGTTCTGGACAGGCGTAATTCTGGGAAAAGGTCAGATCTTCCCCGCCGACCACATTGACCACCACAAGACCGCCGGAAAGGTGGGATGCTGTTTCTACGGAATCGGACAGCCGGGACATGACGGAATCCTTTACCACAAGGCGGTCCACGATGACCTCTATGGTGTGTTTTTTGTTCTTCTCCAGCTTGATCTCCTCAGAAAGATCATACATAATGCCGTCCACACGCACTCTGACAAAGCCGCTCTTCCGGGCATTGTCCAGCTCTTTGCGATGCTCGCCCTTTTTGCCCCGGATGATCGGCGACAAAATCTGGATCTTGCTGCCCTCCGGCAGCGCCATCACCTGATCGACGATCTGGTCCACTGTCTGCTGCTTGATCTCCTTGCCGCAGACGGGACAATGGGGAACGCCGACTCTGGCATACAGTAAGCGAAGATAGTCGTAGATTTCCGTGACGGTGCCCACGGTAGAACGGGGATTTTTCGACGTTGTTTTCTGGTCGATGGAAATGGCCGGCGATAACCCTTCGATGGCATCTACATCGGGCTTTTCCATCTGTCCCAAAAACTGGCGGGCGTAAGACGACAAAGACTCTACATAGCGGCGCTGTCCCTCGGCATAAATGGTATCAAAGGCCAGAGACGATTTGCCCGAACCCGATAATCCCGTAATGACCACCAGCTTGTCCCGCGGGATCGTCACATCGATGTTTTGCAGATTGTGCTCCCTGGCGCCTTTTACCACAATGTCCTTCATGCTGCTCATGGTGTTTCCTCCTACTGCTGGTCCTCCAGCTCCTTGATCTTATCCCGCAAATATGCTGCGTGTTCAAATTCCAGCAGCTTGGCGGCATTTTTCATTTCTTTCGTCAACTGCTCGATCATCCGCTTCCGCTCTGAGGCAGACAGTTTCTTTCCTTTCTGCTTCGACGTTTTCTCCTCCTGATGGGTGGAGATCTCCAAAATCTCCGAAACGTCTTTCTGGATGGTTTTCGGTACGATATGATGTTCCGCATTATACGCCTGCTGAATGGCTCGGCGGCGCTCTGTTTCCCGGATAGCCTTTTCCATGGACGGCGTCACCGTATCGGCATAAAGGATCACCTTGCCGTCAGCGTTTCGGGCGGCACGGCCAATGGTCTGGATCAACGACCGTTCCGACCGCAAAAAACCTTCTTTGTCCGCATCCAGAATAGCCACGAGAGAGACTTCCGGAATATCCAGCCCCTCCCGCAGCAGGTTGATGCCCACCAGCACATCGAATGTCCCCAGACGCAGATCCCGAATGATCTCCATCCGTTCCACCGTATCCACATCGTGGTGCATATAGCGGACCCGGATGCCCACATTTTCCAGGTAGGCTGTCAGATCCTCAGCCATCTTTTTCGTCAGCGTTGTGATGAGGGTGCGTTCCTTCCGGGCAACACGGACATTGATCTCGGAAATGAGGTCGTCGATCTGCCCTTCTGATGGCTTGACAAAAATTTCCGGATCCAGCAGGCCGGTGGGACGGATCACCTGTTCCACCACCTGCGTCGACCGTTCCAGCTCAAAGTCGCCGGGTGTGGCGCTGACAAAGATACCTTGCTTCACATGGCTGTAAAATTCGTCAAAATTCAGCGGCCGGTTATCATAGGCTGATGGCAGCCGGAACCCATAGTCGATGAGCGATGTTTTCCGTGCCCGGTCGCCGGCATACATGGAGCGGGTCTGGGGCAGTGTCACATGGGATTCATCGACAAAGACGATAAAATCCTCCGGGAAATAATCCAGCAGCGTATACGGCGGCTCGCCCGGCTTGCGGCCCGCCAGCACACGGGAATAATTCTCAATGCCCTTGCAAAAGCCGATCTCCTGGAGCATCTCAATGTCGTAGTGGGTCCGCTGCTCGATGCGCTGGGCTTCGATGAGCTTGTCGTTTGCTTTAAAATAGCGCACCCGCTCTTCCAGCTCTGCTTCGATCTCTCGCACAGCCCGGTTCATCTTTTCCCGCGGCACGATATAGTGGCTGGCCGGGTAAATGGCAGCGTGCTTTAGCACCGCCCGCAGTTCTCCGGTCAGGGGGTTGATCTCACTGATGCGGTCGATCTCATCGCCGAAAAATTCTACCCGGATCACCCGGTCATTGGATTCTGCCGGGAAGATCTCCACCACATCGCCCCGCACCCGGAACCGATTGCGGGTAAAGTCGATGTCGTTGCGCTCATATTGCAGCTCGACCAGCTTGTGCAGCAACTCGTCCCGACTTTTCTCCATGCCCGGCCGCAGGGAGATCACCATGGTCCGATAGTCGATAGGGTTGCCCAAGCTATAGATGCAGGACACGCTGGCCACGATGATCACATCCCGCCGCTCGGAAAGGGCCGTTGTGGCTGAGTGGCGCAGTTTGTCGATCTCATCGTTGATGGCGGAATCCTTTTCGATATACGTATCCGTGGTGGCAACATAGGCTTCCGGCTGATAGTAATCGTAATAGGACACAAAATATTCTACGGCATTGTGGGGGAAAAATGCTTTAAACTCGCCGCAAAGCTGAGCCGCCAGCGTTTTGTTATGGGCCAGCACCAGAGCCG
>JAQXNV010000037.1 GCA_029098185.1 Oscillospiraceae bacterium | reverse complement strand
TCAAAAGAAATTTGCAAGGCCCTAAACGTATGACAAATCAGAAAGATTTTGTCCGATGTCTATCTGGAAACACATGGAAGGTAGTCCTTGCTCAAAATGCTTTTTCGCTGTAAAGGGGGTCATTTTGTGCATTTTTTTGGGATTTGCTCATTCATAGTTTTTTACAGAAATCCGGCAAAAACAGAGGCCCCCACTACAGTGAACACACCGGCTACTGCGATGGCAAGGCTGCTGATTGCGCCTTCTATCTCCCCCATCTCCATGGCCTTTGCTGTGCCGATGGCATGGGACGCAGAACCGATAGCCAGTCCCTTTGCAATCGGGTGCGTGATATGAAAAACCTTGCAAATCAGTTCAGCAAAAATATTGCCAAGCACGCCGGTAATCACAATGACAGCCACTGTGATGGTCACATAACCGCCCAGTTCCTCCGACACCCCCATACCGATGGCGGTGGTGATGGATTTCGGAAGCAGGGTCACATACTCCTGATGAGACATTCCCATAAGCTTTGCCAGCACCAGCACAGTAACAAGACTTGTCAGTACACCGGCACCAATGCCAAGAATCATAGCTTTCCAGTTTTTCTTTAATAATTCAAGCTGCTCATAAAGCGGAATCGCCAGACATACGGTTGCCGGTGTCAGAAACCAGCTCAGATAATGAGCGCTGGCATTATAGGTTTCATAGTCTATTCCGGCCACGGCCAGCACCGCGATGCAGATTGCCACAGAAACCAGAAGTGGATTAAAGATAGCAAGGCCTGTCTTTTTTTTCAAAAAATCTCCCAGACAATAAGCTGTGATACTTAATGTTACCCCGAAAAACATGCTGTCCGTCAATAACTCATACATGATTCTTCCCCTTCTTTTCTTCCCGTTTCAGAACAAACTGTGCCGTATGGCCGCTGACCACCATGACTGTCACAATAGTTACCACTGTAATCACGGACACCGGTATAAGCAGCGGCTTTAACGTGCCCCAGGAGGACATCAGCCCTACGCCTGCCGGAATAAACATCAGCGGCATGGTTTCGATGAGAAATTTCCCTGTTTCCCGCACGTTTTCCAGCTTGATGACTCCTGTCAGCAGCCCTGCAAACATCAGCACCATACCGTAGATACTGGCTGGCACCGGCAGGGGAAGCAGGAATTTCAACAACTCTCCAGCGAAGGAAATGGCAAGAATCAGGATAAACTGTTTGATATACTTCATGTTTTCTCCTTGCTATATAATTCATTAAAACCGGCATGATGTCGGTTGCATCACCGACCAAGTGACGTAAGTCCCGTTGCTTTGTGGTCGAGTCCGAAGCTTTGCAGAAGGACTTACAGAGTAAATTGGTAGTACCCAATTGGCGCTGCCGCTTATTATAGTCCATATACATTGAAAGTCAATCCCCGTTTTTGTCAATCTGCATCGATAAGAGCCTGTATTCCCCCCATATCAACGTCTCCCTTTTCATATCGTGAGATGACCTTGTTGGTGCAAGTCCCGTCGATTTCTTCAGCAATCTGATGCGCGCTGTGAAGCATTTTAACTGCGAATTTGTATTTCAGAGCAAGAAAATGAAAAGATGCGGGAAGGA
Organism: Oscillospiraceae bacterium; assembly: GCA_029098185.1. Classification (GTDB taxonomy): domain Bacteria; phylum Bacillota; class Clostridia; order Oscillospirales; family Acutalibacteraceae; genus UMGS1071. Next base: position 1,172 of record JAQXNV010000037.1, on the reverse strand, counting down.
CTTGCCAACTCGCATCTTTCTGTTGTGGTTTGAAGCTGTGCATGAACCAAATACAGCGGGAGAATCATACCGCAAAGGAGCGGAGACTGAAAGCCATATTTACTCTGTAAATCCTTCAGAAAAGCTCCGGCCCCGGCCGCAAAGCAACGGGATTTTACAGCAACTCGTCGGCGATGCAGCCGGCATCATGCCGGTTTGGCTGGACAGCTCCTTGACCGCTTTACTTCGCAATGGTGAAGGTTTCAAATATCCGCCCGCAGTAGCCGACCGCGGTCTGAACATCGGAGGTCTCGACGCTGGCCTGAATGCCCTCGCCAATCACGCCGTCCTGCGTCACGCACACGCGCATGAAGGAACGGAAGTTGTTCTCCTCAATGATGGGCTGATAGCCGGAGAAGTGATACGGATCGCCGGTAGCGCGGTAATTGTTGCCGATGCTCGCCGCTTCGATGTAGTTAACGCCATTGATGAGATAACGCTCGTACACATGGCTGTGACCGAAGTTGACCGCGTTTACGCCGTATGCCTCGTAGATTGGGCGCAGCACGTTCCAGCAGTAATCGCCATCCGGATAGATTGCCCTGCCGGGGTTCTGCGGGTCCTCGACGGCAGTAGAGACCGGATAGTAGCCGTCCTCGCCGCGGTTGAGCATGTGCCAGTGCTGCACCACCCACTTGTACTTTGCATCGCTTTTGCGCAAATCGGCGGCAAGCCACTGCACCTGCGGGCTGTCTGCGGAGATGTCGTCCTTGGTAATCCAGCCCGGGTATTCAAAACCGTTCCAGGCGTTCCAGCGGGAGATGCTCAACGAGCAAATGTGCATATCGCCATAGTCCACGCTGTACCAGCGCTGACCGCTGAGTGTATAATCCTGCTGAGGATAGAGCGGGCGGAACATCTGCATGTACACCCGCCAGGTGTACTTCGTATCGTCAAGAGCCATCGTCTTGTCCGAGCAGACGCGCTGATCGTCGAATTCGTGGTTGCCCGGGCAGGGGAAGATAGGCATGTACTGCAGAAGATGTGTATTTTCCGTGCTCTGGTGCATACACTCAAAGAAGCCGCGGTCAGCCTCGCCAGGAACCTCGTAGCAGCCGTCGACGTTGAACCACTCGCCCGCCTTCCAGGGCGTATTGATCATATCCCCGGCGAAGAGGATGAAGTCCTTGTCC
>JAQXNV010000036.1 GCA_029098185.1 Oscillospiraceae bacterium | reverse complement strand
GCATACTCAACGACCTTCTTGGTCAGCGCAACGTTGTCCTCGTAGTCGTGGTGAGAACCGTCGATCATAACGGAAGTAAAGCCGCCGTCGATGCAGTCCTTGCACAGCTCAAAGGTATCGCCGTGATCCAGGTGCAGAGCGATCGGGATCTCCGGATTCTCGATGATGGCAGCCTCGACCAGCTTGACCAGATAGGTGTGGTTAGCGTACTTTCTGGCGCCGGCGGAAACCTGCAGGATGACAGGAGCCTTGTTTTCTGCGCAAGCCTCTGTGATGCCCTGTACGATCTCCATATTGTTTACGTTAAAAGCGCCGATGGCGTAGCCGCCCTCATAAGCCTTTTGGAACATTTCTTTGGTTGTTACTAATGCCAATGTAATCACACTCCTAATTCTTTAGTTTTCTTCTTGATTATAGCATAATTCCTGCAGAAATCCTAGTCTTTTTTTGGAAAAATTTGTGTAAAAATCCCAAGGAAATTTTGATGATTTACTCCAATAATTGGGGATTGGCGCGGCCGTAGTGAAACAAATACTGCTGGGCGATGCCCGCATACGGGCCAAAACGGCTGCCCCGCTCTCCGGGATACAGCTTTGCCATGACCCGCTTCATCCAGACGTCCATGGGAAAGCACTCCAGCCGGTGAAAGCCGTAAAGCAGCGTGCACTCGGCCACCTTCGGCCCCACCCCCTGGATGCGCATCAGCATATGGCGGGCCTCCTCCAGAGGCATGGTGTAAAGGGGCTCCAGCTCCACCTGGCCTTCGGCGACGAGACGGGCGGCACTGCACAGATACTTTGCCCGAAAACCGCACCGCACCGGCCCCAAGTCCTCCACAGACAGCCGGGCCATCTGCTCTGCGCTGGGAAAGGCAAACCCGCCGTAAACGGGCGTGCCAAACTGTTGGCACAGCCGGTCGATGATGCCCTGGATACGGGGGATGTTGTTGTTCTGGGAAATAATAAAGGAACACAGCGCCTCCCACGGCTCCTGACGCAAGATGCGGATGCCCGGCGCAAAGGCGGCGGCCGCCGTCAAAATGGGGTCATCCTGGCAAAGGCGTGCCCGAATGGCATCGTAGTCGGTAAAAAGGTCGAAGTAAGGCGCCCACACCTTGTTGAATCGTTCCGCTGTCAAATTGTGGAAAATCAGAAGATCCCGTTGAAAATCCGTCGAAACGGTCAGCGACTGCCCAAAGGCGATGCCGGTGATCGTCCCGTCGGGGCGCTTGTGCCAGCGGAAGCACTGGCCGCAGAATAAGGTCTGTTCCAGGTCAAAGGACGTCTGCCGGGGCAGGGCCACGCCCTCAGGAATTTGTATGATTTGCTGCTTCATTTCCCACTCCTTTTTGTAAAATCCACAAAAATAACCCAAAAGCTATTTTGTGAGCGAATATGGCTTGACAAGCTATAGGATACCATATGTAGTGGTGCTGTGGCAAGAGGATTTTTTCTGCGTATTATTCTAAAATCGAATTATACTGATTGTTAAATTTCATTTCCCAGCGGTGTATCTTTAGGGGAACAGGCTGTGTCTTTTCTGCAAAAATGGTTTTGCACCGTTGTCCACAATGGGAAAAATGGGATGAGAATCAGAGTTTTTAACACTTTCAACAGAGTTTTCAACAAGAAAAAGATTTTCATCGTCGAAATCCTATTTTTCCCAAAGAGATTTTTCTCCACGGGCCTGTCCCCTTTGGCGGGGCAAATCTGCCCTTTGGGAAATAACAGGTTGTATATTTGCATAATTTTCCGCAAATTCGCAAAAATACTGTCAAGACCATTTTCGAAAAAATCGTAAAATCACAATCGCAGTTTTGGGAGGTTCTCATGATTCGAGGTATCAACAAGCAGATCGTAGAAGTCAAGGACACCGATAACCGATATTATGAATCGGCTTATCTGGTGGTCAAGCCGGAATTTGCCAGCGTAGAACGGGCCATCCTGGAACGGGAAGCCCGCCGTCTGGTCCGCTCCATGGACGCGCCCTCCAGCATCAAGCCCCGGTTCGGTAAGCTGTCGCCGTGGCTGCGCCTGCTGTTCCCCGCCCTGCTGGGCGCCGGTATCGCTACGCTGGTCGTCTGCGCCATTTTGCTCTGACTTGCCGTTTTCTGGCAAATCGGTAACAAATCGGTGTCGAATACCGTCTGTTTTCCCCGGAAAAATTTCAAATTTTTTATAATGGTTACAAACGCTTTTCCCCCTTTTTTCGGGCAGTTTCGGGCCATTTTGCCTGCGCTATGTTGGCGTAAAGCTAGCGCAAACCGTCATTTCCCTGTCCTTTTCCTATAAATAGGCGGATCTTCTCCCGTTGTTTTGTCTTTTTCCCCATGTTTTCCCCGCAAAACGACAGGGTCTCCCCCGATTTTCGCCGTCTCGTTTTCCCGTCAGAAAAGCGCAAACATTTACCAAATTGTAACGGGATTTTCCCTTTTTGTATGCTATAATGATGATGAATCATGCTGTCGATACAGCATCAAAAAGAAAGCAAAGGGGTTGCGGGAAATGGAACAACAGCAAAAACAAGGGCAGCGCAGTGATGTGATCGCCGGCAGGAATGCCGTGCAGGAAGCGTTGCGGTCCGGGCGGACCATCGATAGTCTTTACGTCACCCGCGGCACCCATACCGGGTCCCTGGTGTCCCTCATCGCCCAGGCCAAAAAGAAGGGCATCGCCATCAAGGAGGCCGACAGCCGCAAGCTGGACTTCCTGTGCGGCAACGCCAATCACCAGGGCGTTGTGGCCATTGCCGCCGTCAAGGAATACGCCACTGTGGAGGACATCTTTGCCCTGGCAGAACAACGGGGCGAAGCGCCCTTCATCCTGCTGGCCGACGAGCTGGAGGATCCCCACAATCTGGGGGCCATCCTGCGGACAGCCGAATGTACCGGCGCCCACGGCGTCATCATTCCCCGCCGGCGGGCCGTGGGCCTGACGTACGCTGTAGGCAAAGCCTCTGCCGGGGCGGTGGAATACGTTCCGGTGGCACGGGTGACCAACATGGCAAAGACCATCGAGGAGCTAAAGGCCCGGGGCGTGTGGATCTATGCTGCCGATATGGATGGCCAAAACTGGTGTACCGTCGACTACAGCGGCCCGGTAGGACTGGTCATCGGCAACGAAGGCAGCGGCGTCAGCCGTCTCATCAAAGAAAAAGCAGACTTTATCGTCTCTCTGCCCATGGCGGGCCACATCAATTCCCTCAACGCATCGGTGGCCTGCGGCGTTCTCTGCTACGAGATCGCCCGTCAGCGCCAGCAGATCCCCTCACGATAAAGCGCATTTTATCATCGGTATTATGTTAGGAGAGTCATCAATATGGATAACAAAAAGGAACAACTGCCGGCAATCTCTCCCTTGCCGGAGGATCAGGAAATCGTGGATGAGATCCGCTCTGCGGTAAGTCGTCTGCGAAAAGAAAAGGCAGACCCTACCCAGGTCGTTTCCGGCGTGGAACAGGACACCCTGGAGCTGGAGCAGGCCATGCCGGTACGCTCTGTCAGCGAGGTGCGTCCCGTAGGCGGCGACGGCAAAGAGACGCCTGCGCCGGAGATCCCAAAGCCAGCAAACGAGCCGCAGCGGGAGATCCCAACGCCGCCTGCGCCGCCGCAGAAGGAAATGCCAACAAAGGTGCCTGCTGGGCCGGAAATCGCATCGGAAGAGCACGGGCAGGAGAAACTGGACCGCAAAGCCGCCAAGGAAGAAAAAAAGCGGCTGAAGAAGGAGCGGAAAGAAGAGAAGAAGGAACAGAAAGCCCAGCGCAAACAGAAAAAGGGCGTCAGCGACGACACGGAGGAAGATCTTTACGAGGGCATTCACATCCGCTCCTACGACGAAATCAAGCGGGAACTGGAGCAGAACAAGCCGAAGGTGTCGGAACCGACATCGACCTTTACCTATCTGTTTGACGATACGGTAGAGCTGCCCACCGTGCTGCTGACAAAAGACCCACAGGAGCTAAAGCGGGAACGGGAGGAACGTGCCCAGCACGCCGTGGAAGAAGCGTTGTCGGGTCTATCGTCCCCAGATAGCGAGGAGACACTAGAGGTATCGGCGGATATAGATGCGGACAAGCCTTTGGCGCCAGAATTTGGTCATCGCCAGGCGGCAAAGCCCGATGACCGTCCCATTATCATCGATGGCTTTGACTATACCGAGTGGAAGCGTACCACCCAGCAGATCCCGGTCATCGACGACGATCTTCTGGCCGCCCACGCTAGAAGCGCCATGGACGATACCTTGCCGGTACAGGTCCGCAGCAGCGATGACGGCAGTGGACTGCCTGTTCAGGTCGATGGCCAGGATCTGTCTATGGACCCGGAAACTGAGGACCCGGAGATCCAGGAATTGGAAGAACTGCTGGATCAGGCCCTGGCTACGCCGGAAGCCATGGTGGTGCATCCCACAAGCAAACCGAAAGCCCCTGTGCAAAAGAAAGCAGAACCGGCGGCCAAAGCAGAAGCCCCCGTGCAAAAGAAAGCACAACCGGCGGCCAAGGCAGAAGCCCCCGTGCAAAAAGCAGAACCGGCAGTCAAAGCAGAAGCCCCTGTGCAAAAAGCAGAACCGGCGGCCAAAGCAGACGCCCCTGTGCAAAAAGCAGAACCGGCAGCCAAGACAGAAGCCCCTGTGCAGAAAGCAGAACCGGCAGCCAAGACAGAAGCGCCTGTGCAGAAAACAGAACCGGCAGCCAAAGCAGAAGCGCCTATGCAAAAAGCAGAACCGGCGGCCAAAGCAGAAGCCCCTGCGCAAAAAGCAGAACCGGCGGCCAAAGCAGAAGCGCCCGTGCAGAAAACAGAACCGGCAGCCAAAGCAGAAGCGCCTATGCAAAAAGCAGAACCGGCAGCCAAAGCAGAAGCGCCCGTGCAGAAAGCAGAACCGGCGGCCAAAACAGAAGTCCCTGTCCAAAAGGCCGTGCCGCATTTTGTGCCGGTATCCGACCCAGAGCGCTATCGTTTCCAGCGCATCCCCGTGCGGACCTTCCGTCTGGAGCAGATCAATGCGCTGCTGGCCGCTGAGCTGGAAACCTATCGAAATCCCAACGCTGCCAAAGCAGAGGAGGCCGTTTCCCCGGACCCTTCTCAGCCGCCGAGTGCCCAGAAGGATCGACCCACTTACGGCAAGCGGATCTCCATCCACGCAGACGCCATTGGTGGAATCGAAGCGGCCATCGCGGCGGCCATCGCACAAGCAGATAAAAACGATCAACAGCAAGTAGAAAGCGTTCCATCAGCAAACAATGCACCTGCTGAAAAAGAAGCACCCGTTTCGCCTGCTGTAACGCCAACGCCAGAACCGGCGCCACGATCCTCTGCCGAAAAAGCAGAGGAAGCGGCCACCGAACCAGAACCGCCGGAAAACGTGCCGGAGGAAACGCCACTGGTCACACAGGCCCCCTCGGAAGAGACAAAGGAAGAGACAAAGGCAGAACCAGAACCCGCCCAGGCAGAACCAGAACCGGCAGCAGAAACGCCGGAGCCTATGCCGCCTGCGGATACACCGGTGGCAAAAGCAGAAGAGACAGCAGAAGGACCGGCAAAAGCAGAAGAAGCAAAAGAAACGGAAACGGCAGAAAAAACGCCGGTAGATCCAGCAGAAGAAACAAGCACTGCCCCGGCAGAGATAGAAACGCCGGAAAGCGCCGCTCCAGAAAACGATGCAAAAGCAGAACCACAGACGGAAGATGCCGAAAAAGCAAACGTCACGGCACAGTGTGCCCCGGAGACGACGATAACCGCAGAAAACCCTGCGGAAGCTACAGCAGAAAGCGCAGAAGAAGCGCCAACACCTACCGAAGAACCGACTGCAGCACCTGCTACAGAAATCCCGGAAAAGCCGGATACGCTGGCCCATCCCGTGCCTACGGCCATGACGTCCACAAAAGCGCCGCAAGCGCCATCTGATGATCGAGCAGAAGCGGCAAAGGAACCACCCTTCCCCTTTGTACATAAGCAGGTAACCGCCGCCGCCGAATCACCGGACACGCCGGACCCGGAGGAATACACACAAAACAGCGACCCGAAGAAGATCTCTAAGGAATTGCAGACCGCCACAAAGGAGCTACAGATCCGCTCCGTGGTGACGGGCTTTTTCACCGGCGCCCTGCTGGTGCTCAGCGCCATCTTTGAGTGGTTCGTGCCCCAGACAGCTTCTCCCCTGCCCTATCTCATCCTCAATCTGTTCTGCCTGGTGGTGCCGGCCGCCGTCTGCGCCAAAACGTTGTGGAATGGCATCAAAGCATTGTTCGGTCTCCAGGGCAACACCGACAGCGGCATAGCCATTGCGGTACTGGCAACCATCATCCAGAGCATCGCCCTATTCTTCGACGGCAGTCTCGTCATGACCGGCGCCATCCACATCTATTCGTCCATTGCGGTAGGCGCCCTGTTCCTCAATACCCTGGGCAAGCTGTCCATGATGAATCGCATCAGCCGAAACTTTATCTTCGTCACCTCGGCAGACAGCCAATGCAGTGTGGAATTTTATGCGGACATCAATGTAGCCATTCAACTGGCCAAGGGCTGCGTCAGCGAAGCCCCAAAGATCGCCTATCAGCGCAAGACCAACTTCCTATGCAACTTCCTGCGCCATTCCTATGAGAGCGACCCCAGTATGTGGACCTCCCAACTGGTGGCGCCTATCGCCCTGGTGGCGTCGGTGGTGCTCTCTATCGTCACCTTCATCATCACCGGCAGCGTTTTGTCCGGCCTGACGGCCCTTTCCATCGCCACCTGTATCTCTGCCCCTATCGCCAGTCTGCTGTGCGTCAATCTGCCTGTGGCCAAGCTCTGTAAGCTGGCTCGCCGCCATGGCGCTATGCTTTCTGGTTACGAGGCTGTGGAAAAGCTGTCCAATACCAATGCGGTCATGCTGGATTCCACAGACCTGTTCCCCAAGGATTCCGTCTCCCTGGCCGATGTTAAAGTTTACGCCGGCAAAAAGACGGAACGGGCCATCCTCAGTGCGGCGGCCATCATGTCCAATATCGGCGGCACACTGCGGGATCTGTTTGAAGGCGTCATCACCTCGCAGAAGGAAATGCTGCCCAAAGCCTCGGACATCGTTTATGTAGAAGGTCAGGGCATGATGGGCATCGTCGGCGGAAAACGGGTGCTCATCGGCAACCGGCAGATGATGGAGGAGCAGCACATCAAGCTGCCAAACGAGGATAAAAACGCCAAGCTGAGCGCAAATCAATGTATCCTGTTCCTTGTGGAGGAGCAGGAGCTCATGGCCATGCTGACGGTGGCTTACGACCCAGATCCCCATACCGTCCACGAAATGCAGCGGCTGGAAAGCTGCGGCATTGCGGCTATCGTGCGCACACTGGACCCCAACCTGACCACAGAGTTCCTGTCCACGCTGTTCCTCATGGATGAACACGCCATCAAGGTGCTGCCGGCAGAGCTGGGCGACTGCTGCGACGAAGCGTTGCAGACTCCTGCCCAAAGCTGCGATGCCCTGCTGGCCACCCGCGGTAAATCCTTCTCCATGATGCGGATGCTGTCGGCCTGCGTGCGGCAAAAGCACAACATTGCCCTGGCCGTCATCATGCAGATCGTGTCGGTGATCTTAGGCTTTGTACTGGTGGCGTTCCTGAGCTGCTACGCCGGATTGCAGCAGCTCTCCACGTTGGCCATCCTCCTTTACGAAGCCTTCTGGCTGGCAGCGATCCTGATCATCCCCAAATTGCGCAAACCGTGATCGTGAACAAGTCCAGTAAAAACGGTCTGGAAAGGGATTCGTCTGCGCGCCCTAAGTGAATAACAAAAACATTAGTCCCCTTAATCGGGGACTTTTTCTATTTCACCCACACTGGACGCTATGGACGGTACTTACGGTACTTTTCTAACTTCTTTTCGTTTGCGCGCTATACTGTTATAATTTAAAGTATTAAAGTATTGCGGATTAAATAGAATAAGGGAAGTGTTGGAAGTAGTGTCCGTGGGGACAAAATTGGTACGGTCTGTGCTACGTTGTCGAAAAGGGTTTCTTTTTCCATGTGCGGGGTATATAATGATTTCAAACCGACAAAGGAGTGTGTTCTATGGGGCTGTTTGATAAACTATTTGACCTAAACGGCGATGGCGAATCTTCCATGCTGGAACAATCGCTGGCCTTCCAACAGTGGGAGGATGAGGATGATGAAAGCCGTGCGTACCAATGGCGGCAATATTGTGAGGATGGCTATGAATATGGCATCGACCCAGAGGACTACGAAACCGAGGAGGAGTACGAAGAAGCGCTGGAAGAAGCCAAATACGGTTGGCGGGAAAATTGTGAAGACGGCTTCGAATATGGCATTGACCCCGACTTTTACGAAACAGAAGATGAGTATATGGAAGCCTTGAACGAAGCGAAATACAGTTGGCGGGAAGACTGCGAAGATGGCTTCGAATATGGCATCGACCCAGAAGATTTTGAGACAGAAGAAGAATACCAGGAAGCGTTGGAGGATGCGAAGAATAGCTGATGATGGAGATGTTCCCGCTTTTATCTTCCCAGCAAAAAGAACCACCACCGATTGGGCAATCACCCGTTCAGTGGTTCTCTACAATAAACATGATTTTCTGTGATTTATCAATCGCAGATCCAAATAAAAAGGGCCTCCCTCATTGGGATAGCCCTTATTTTTGTGTTGTTGTACTCCGGTCGTCATTCCACCCTACCGTCGATCCTGCTCATTTACCGTATATTTCCCCAAGCCAAGTCGCAGGTCTTGCTTGGTGCGGAGATTCCACGATGGACGGCGGAATCTCTTTGTCCCGATTGGCAGTCGGTGTCCATCATCGTCAGCAGGGGGTTCCGATAATAGTATGGCGCCAAAAATCCAGTTTACATTTCTCATTGAAACAGTTCGTCGTCATCGTCTTTGCCGTTGGTGATGATGATGTCAGCGCCGTCTGTTCGCTCTGGCGGAAGGGGTTTCGTGAAGTACCCGTACTCGGGATAAAACTCCATCACCGCTGTTTGCTTCGATGGGCCGATGCGGTTTTTAATGACCACCAATTCCATGGGGCGGGGGTTCTCGTTCCATGGCTCGTCGGTGGGTGCGTCTTTGTGAAATTGCAAGCCCAAGAGAAGGTCGGCGACGTACTCGATTTGCCCGCTGCCCTTGAAGCTCGCCGTGTTGACCTCCGCCGTGTAGTTCTCTCGATTGAACGCAGACAACGCAACGATAGCGATTTGCTCCTTGTGCGCCAAGCGGTAGAGAGACACCACGTTGCTGCCGGTTATCGTCTTTTCGTCCGCAATATCCACGCCCTCCGGAGGCGAAAGTAATTGGAGGTAATCGACGAACACCACGGGATTTTGATTCGTTTCCGCCTTCACCTCTTGAATCGCTTCCGCTATATCCGATACCGTGATGCCGGTTTCATCTGCAACGAAAAAGTGAAGATTGCCGCATTGCTCCACCTGAGATAACGCTGCTTCGTAGGCGGCTGATTGCTCCTCTGTGGGTTCGATTCCATAAAGAATTTGGTCGGTGGTCAAGGCTGTCTTTCTGTCCTGTGTGAATTGCTTTTGGCTGACGAGCTTCGATGCCAAAATATCCTGCGATGTTTCCGTTTCGAAAAATAACACAGGCTTTCCCGCACTGCTGATTTGTCCCGCAACTTGCAGCGAAAAGGCAGTTTTTCCGATGCCTGTATTGCCCCCAAGCACCGTCAACCCGATGGGGAATCCGCCTGTGAGATTGTCCAGCGGCTCCAAGCCGGAGGGGATGGACACGGTCTGTAATTTTCTTTTTTGCAAATTGCTGCCCATGTTCTGGGTGATATTTTGAATCTGTTTCATATTGAAATCGCTCCTTTCTATCTGCTAATAGAATGGACTGATTTTTTTGAAGATAGCGCACCGATAGGGCATCGAGCTTGCGTATCGATTCGGTCTGCGCTCCTGCGAAGTGGTGGGATTGCGTGCGGAGGACATTGATTTGCAGAGTAAAGTTCTACATCTTGGCGACTATTGCAAAAACGGAAAGCATCGGGATGTGCCGATTCGTCCGAAGGATTTCGACTACATCAAAGGCATCAAGGAACTGGTGGACAATGGTCGTGTCTGCCCCATCCGAGAAGAAAGTTTGAACAGCGCCGTTCGCTGTCATTTGAAGAAGCTGAGACTTTCCGACAAGTATCAAAAGACCACGGTACACGCCATTCGGAAGCTATACGCCAC
>JAQXNV010000035.1 GCA_029098185.1 Oscillospiraceae bacterium | reverse complement strand
AAGATCCGTTGCCGCCGTTTATCACAGAGGGCTTTGAATACCTTTGCTCTCTCTTCATATACTGTTGCCATGCGGTCACCTCAAATCAAGTTTTCTTGATTTATTATATCTTTTCCCTCGAACAATGTCAATCTCTTTTGGGGGTGAGGCAATTATATTTTGGTGTGGGGCAATAAATGTCCATCAGCGAAGCTGGTATTGATTCTTACGCGGGCAAAGCCCCATGTTCTTCGATCGAAGATATAAAAAAAGAAGCATGACCGCAGTCATACTTCTCTGACGTCAAATGCAAACCCGAAACAGTGCTTTACGATGAATAAAGAGTTCGGATATTGCTTTGGTGGTGGAGATGAGGAGAATCGAACTCCTGTCCGAAAACCGCTTACCGAGGCTTTCTACGAGTGTAGCCGTTGTTTTTTATTTCCCGCCGCAGAACGCCCAAACGGCAGGCTTTCTGCTTTGGTATCCTTTAAGTCATGACGGTGGTAAAGGCGTTCCACTGTTCACGTGCACCGCTAATCGACGCCCTGATCCGAGCCGCGGTACTCTCGGAAAGGACGAGCAGCTAAGTTACGCTGCTAAAAGAACTTTTTGATTCTTGTCGTTTAATTTTAAAGTTGCGGATTTTATAGCGGTTCCGCACCGCTACTCGCTTACCAGGGCTTACGATCCCCGTCGAAACCATTGCATCCCCAGAAAAGGCACCCCGATAGGGGAATGCCATATCTTTAGAATCGGTTTTTCTCTTTCATGGCCCGCTGAATATCCCGTTTAGCCGCTTTTTCAGCTAAATCGGCACGTTTATCATACAGCTTTTTACCCTTGCAGATACCGAGCTGCACTTTGACGATAGACCCTTTGAAGTACAGAGACAGCGGAATGAGCGAATAGCCTTCCTGCTTGACATAACCGAGCAATCGCATGATCTCCCGTTTATGCATCAGCAATCGGCGCACCCGCATAGGATCCCGGTTAAAAATGTTGCCCTGCTCGTAAGGACTGATGTGCACGCCGTTTAAAAACAGCTCTCCCTCTACGATAGAACACCAGGAATCCTTTAGATTTACTCGGCCTTGCCGCAAAGATTTTACCTCTGTGCCGCAAAGCTCGATACCTGCCTCCATGCTTTCTTCTACAAAGTAGTCGTGAAAGGCTTTTTTATTTTGCGCAATGGTTTTTGTGCTCGTTTTGCCTGCCAAAATGATCTCTCCTTTCACAACTCCCCATCTAGTTTACCACAAATTTCGGGAAAAACAAGTCGAATTTTACATTTCGCTCCTGCCTTCAATGGCACGGCTTAAGGTCACTTCATCGGCATATTCCAAATCGCCGCCGACAGGAATACCATAGGCCAGTCGTGTGACCTTGATCCCCAGAGGCTTGAGCAGTCGGGAAAGGTACATGGCGGTGGCCTCCCCCTCTACTGTGGGATTTGTCGCCATGATCACTTCCTTCACCGTACCATCCTGCACTCTGGCCAGCAGCTCTTTGATGCAAAGCTGATCCGGTCCGATGCCGCTGAGTGGTGAAATCGCACCGTGGAGCACATGGTATGTCGCCTTAAACTCGTGGGTACGCTCAAAGGCAAATACATCCCGTGGATCCTCTACGACACAGATCACGGATCGATCTCGGCTCTCGTCCCGACAGACGGGACAAAGCTCTCCGTCGGTCAGATTACAGCAAACCTTACAGTAATGAATCTTTTCATGAGCCGTCAAAATAGCGTCGGCAAAGGCCTGCGCCCGTTCTTTCGGAAGATTCAGCACAAAATATGCCAACCGTTGGGCCGTTTTATTGCCAATACCGGGCAGTTGTTCAAACTGTTCTACCAGCTTTTCCAGCGGCGCTACGTGGTATCCCGCCATTAAAATACGCCTGGCATATTCAGTCCGCCGGAAAGTGCATCCATGGTGTCTGCCTTTTCGGTGGCAGCCGCGCGAAGTGCCTCATTTGTCGCCGCGATCACCAGATCAGACAGCATCTCGATGTCCTCCGGATCAACGACCTCTGGCTTGATGTCGATGGACTTCACTTCCATGGCGCCAGTCACAACGACCTTTACCATATCGCCGCCGGCAGAAGCACTATATTCCTTTTGCTCCAGCTCTTTGCTGGCTGCGTCCATCTTCTCCTGCAGTGCCTGTGCCTGCTTTGCCAACTGCTGTAAATTCGGGCCACCGCCGAATCCCTGTGGTAATCTTGCTTTCATAATTTGGTACCTCCAAAATTAAGTATTTTTTATCACTTCGATGCCCGCCTGTTCCGCCTGCCGCGCAAGCAATTCCAGCGGATCGTCTTTTTCTGCTTCTGTTTGCGGCCGTTTATAAGGCCCCAATTTATAGTCCCTGCCGGTGACCTGCCGAATGGTATCCCGCATTTTCTGCCGCTGCTCTTCCCGCCGCAACAATTCAAAAGCCATGGAATTCGTAGCGTCAATGAGCAGATAGCTGCCGTTGATGTACGCCGAAGAACCGGTAAAAGCCGCCGATACGGAACGGGAAGATTCCTTCAGCAATTGCAGTACCTCCGGCCATCGGTCAAAGGGCACAGCTTCTGCCGAAAGCGCTTCCACAGAAACAGCCTTAGCCGTCCGCTTCTTTGGCGGCGCTGTCTCCTCAGCCGGAACGATCTGCGGCCCTTCCTGTACCGGTTCTTCCGATCGCTTTACAAGCTGCTCTCCATCGACCGGCTCATCTGCTATTGCCGGCTCCTCCGATAAAGAGGGCTGCGGTGCCGCAACCGCTTCGGCAGCGACACCAACAGCTTGTCCCGACAAGAGACGGCGTTCCAACGCATCGATTCGACGCAACAGGGCATCGGGAGAAGCATCCAGCGATGGATCACACAGCTTTATCAGGGCCATTTCCAGGGCAATACGCTGATCGGCTCCCCGGCTCATGCGCTCCATGGCGCTTTGCAATGTGTCGATGGCGTGGAGCAGTGTCGGCAATGGAATGGGCAGTGCCTGTTGCTTCAGCTCTGAAAATTCCCCAGAGGACACCATCAAAATCTTTTCCGCTGCCTTCGTTGTCTTGATCATCATCAGGCTGCGGAAATGGCCGCAAAGCTCTTCACACAGCCGCATCATATCCTTTGAGCCGTTGTGAAGCGTATCGATGAGAGCCAACGCCTCTGCGGACTGCCCCTTTGCCACGGCCTCTGTCAATTGATAAAGATATGTCTTGCCGGCAATTCCCACCGTCTGATTGACTACCTCCGTCGTCACTGTTCTGTCCAGACCAATACACTGGTCCAGCAAAGACAGCGCATCCCGCAGGGCGCCGTCGGCCAGACGGGCAATGAGCAAAGCGCCTTCTTCGTCGATAGAAGCACCCTCCTGCTCCGCCACATAGCGCAAACGACCGGCAATGTCTGCCGGTGGGATCCGCCGGAAATCAAATCGCTGACAGCGAGACAAGATCGTTGCCGGCAGCTTGTGGACTTCTGTAGTAGCCAGGATGAAGATCACGTGGGCCGGTGGTTCCTCCAGCGTTTTCAGCAAAGCGTTGAACGCCCCCTGAGACAGCATATGGACTTCGTCGATAATGTACACCCGGTATTTGGCGCAGGACGGCGTAAAGTTAGCCTCCTCCCGCAAAGCACGGATATTATCGACGCCGTTGTTGCTGGCGGCATCGATCTCCACAATGTCCAGAATAGAACCGGCATCGGCTTCCCGGCAGATCTCGCAGACACCGCAAGGGTCGCCGTCTACGGGATGGAGACAGTTCACCGCTTTGGCCAAAATTTTGGCGCAGGTGGTCTTGCCGGTGCCTCGGGAGCCGGTGAACAGGTATGCGTGGGCAATGCGCCCGGCGGAAAGCTCTTTTTTCAGCGTTTCCGTCACCTGGGGCTGGCCGACGACATCAGCAAAGACCTTTGGCCGCCATTTGCGGTACAAAACCTGATACACACCGACACCTCCCGCTTGCAATGGATGAGAAAGAAAAAAGCAAAGCAGAGCCATGAATCTTTCCATGGTACCCATGCATTGGGATATGCGAACGAACAGACGACCTGCATCGCACAGAGCAACTCCGTTTAATGCTGCTCGGTTCCCCGCCTGACATGGTTCCCGGCGCTCTGTCGCGCAGGGCCCGCTCGCCCGCATATCCTAATGCATGCATCTCTGCCTTGCTTTTCGTTTCCAGCTAACTTCCTAATTATATCGTACTTCCTGCAAAAAGACAAGTCCTAAATGCAAATTTCTTCTGGAAACTTGTGAAACTTTTGCCTGTTTTGCCCGTTTTCTCCATGTCCAGATACCAAAAAAGACGGCTCCCGAAGAAACCGTCCTCGCTTTTTCCCTAAGATCAGACGATGAGTTCGCCTTGCGCAACAAATGGCAATGCGGCGGCGTTGGCTTCGTCTGTGTCCAGATGTACAGCATCGCTGTAGGAAGCGCTGACACGGGCAACAACATCGCCGTAGATCAAGGAACGATCATTGTATTCCAGCTTGAGCTGCACAGTCTGCTTGTCCTTTATGCCCAGCTTCTCCGCTGTTTCCGGCACAAGATGTACATGGCGCTTTGCAATGATCACGCCGCTGTCCAGATCCAATTCGCCAGCCGGGCCGATGAGCTTACAGCCCGGTGTGCCGTCCAGAACACCGGATTCACGGATCGGTGCGTCGATGCCCAGCTTCCGCGCATCGGAACGAGAAACCTCGACCTGTGTGGCAGAACGGAACGGACCAAGAATGGAAACGCCCTTCATCTCGCCCTTTGGGCCAACGATCGCCACACGCTCCTCTGCGGCAAACTGGCCTGGCTGAGACAGTTCTTTCTTTACGGTCAGGCTTTTGCCTGCACCAAACAGTACTGCAAAATCCGCCTCTGTAACATGAATATGGCGCGCAGAAGTTTCAACTATAATTTTCATGGTTGCATCCCCTTTTTTTGTTGCTATTATACATGGTTTATTGTACCTTATTTTTTCTCAAATTGCAACTGTTTCCCGAAATTATTGTTTTTTCGTTCACAGTTACTTCTTTTTTCGAATTACGACCGGTCTTTTTCCATTTTTAATGCAATCTTTTTTCTTTTGTGGTATACTAGAGCAAATAACGAAAAGCGAGGGATCGGTATGTATCAGGATTGGAACACGCTGGAACAGGCGTGTTTGCAGTGCCGCAAGTGCGGTTTGTGTGAAACCCGCACCAATGTGGTTTTTGGTGTGGGCAATGAGAACGCCAAGGTGCTCTTTATTGGAGAAGGCCCCGGCGAAAACGAGGATCTGCAAGGAGAACCGTTTGTGGGAAGAGGTGGCCAGCTACTGGACAAGATGCTGGCAGCGGTGGATCTAAGCCGGGAAAAGAACATCTATATTGCCAACATCGTCAAGTGCCGTCCGCCCCACAATCGGGATCCTTTCCCAGAAGAACAGGAAGCCTGTCTCAACTGGCTGCGCAATCAGGTGGCTTTGATGAAGCCGAAGATCATTGTGTGTCTGGGCCGCATTGCCGCCATGAAGCTGATGAATCCGCAAATTAAGATCACCAAGGAACACGGCGTTTTCATCGAGCGAAACGGTGTGCTGATGATGGCCACCCTCCACCCTGCTGCCCTGCTGCGCAATCCCAACAACAAACCGGCGGCATTCGAGGATTTCCTTGCGCTGCGAAAAAAGATCGACGAGCTGCAACTGGACGTAGCGAAGGATTATCGTGCGGTGCCAGACAGCGACACCTGAAAAAGCAAAACGCAAAAAAAGCGATATGCTCCCTTTGTGAGAGACAGTGAAAAAATAAACCTGTCTTTCATCAAGGGAGCATTACAAAGTCCAAAAAACAACAACTAAACATAAGTAGCCCTGATTCGTCATTGTCTAAGAATAACGATAGGAAATGGAACGCTCCCCGACGAGACCGCCGGGGAGTGTTTTTTATCCATATTCGTTTGTTACAGGATCACCTTCACTATAAAGGTGGAATCATCCCCTTGAAACTGGCATTTTCCGTTGAGCCGCTCTGTCAGGTAGCGGATGCTCTGTGTACCGTAGCCGTGGCCCTCCCGATGGGAAACGGGGAATCCATCCCGGAAAACCGGCTGGGTGGCCACGGGATTTTCCACAGAAAGAAGGAGCTTTTCGTTGACGGTTTTCATGGTCAGCTTTACCCGGCGATCCCCTTGTGGCAAATCCTTTTGGGCGTTAAGGGCATTGTCCAATGCGTTAGATAAAATGGAAGCTACCATGTTGAGATCCAGATCGAGAGAACCAATCTCCACTTTGTGCTGAAACGCAACGTGATGTCCGTCGCATTTGGCTGCAAAATCGGAGAGGATGTAGTTGATCAGATCGATACTGCAAAATCGCTGTACCTTCGTCGGTTCTGCGTCAGTGAGATAAGAGGACACCAGCGCTTTTGCCTGGTCTGTCTGGCCCTCCTCCAAACAGACAGAGAGGGTGCTCAGAAACAGCCGCATATCGTGGTGGAGCCGTCGGATCTCCTGCTCTTTGCGCTTCATAGCATCCAGTTCTTTTTTCTGTTGTTCTACGGCGATGCTGGTGATCTCTGCCTTGTGTTCGGCGTTGATCTTCCGCTCGTTTTCGATGCAGTACAATATGCAGAACACCAGATAGGCTGCCCCCAGAAAGCAGGGAAGAAATTCTGCTACCAGCCGGTTATTCTGCATCCACAGATCGGTGTAGATCATGGTGGCGTAATCGAACACATAGTAGATGGCGGGGGTCAAGCCGAAAATCCACGCGCTACGCTGATGCTGCTGATAGATGCGGGCAAAATACGGCGCCAGAAAGCGCAGTGTCAGCACGGCGATGATCATGAGAAAACAGATTCGCGCAATGTATTCTGCGATGGCGCTATGGGTGATGGTGAATGTCAGCAGTCCGATCCACTTGACCGGCTGGCAGAACAGATAGGCGGTGACAACAGCAGACACAGCGGTGATAGGATGCTTCCGATACCCCAGCCACAGCAGCAGCGCCAGGGGCAAATGGGTGTTTATGGGATACAGCTTCCAGACGGCTTCTTCCCCCAGCAACAGAGAGGTCAACAGCTGTAATCCGCCGCACAAGGCGCAGACGATCACAAAGACCCATCTGTTTTTCCGGCGGGAGAAGCTGACACCCGCAAAGGCGCCGGATAAAAACGCGCCGAACAATACTAAAACGGCGCCGTGGAGAAAATAAAGGATCCCTTCCATCATAGCTGTGCCCCCTCTCGGAACAGCAGGTCAAAATAAGCAGCTTCGAATTCGCTGTGACAGCTTCGGGAAATGGGGATCCGGATGCCGGACTGCATCTGGATCTCCTTTTGGGTATAGGTGATGATGCGGTAAATATTGACGAGATAACTGCGGTGGCATTTGAAAAAGCCATCCTCCAGCAGCAGTTGTTTCTCGAAAGAATAAAAGGGGTGATTGGATAAGAGGGAACGGCCATCAGATAATCCGACGAGGACTTTTTTACCCTGGGCCTCCAGATATTCGATCTTGCGGATCTCTATCCGATGAATGGCGGCGGCTGTGGATACCATGATCCATTTGGACTGCTCCTGCAATTCCTGATACAGCGTGTCGATGCAGCGGTACAACTTTTCCGTCGACACCGGCTTGATTAAATAATTATTGGCGTGGACCGCATAGGATTCTTCCGCGAAATCCGACGTGGCGGTGAGAAAGACGATCTTCACCGATGGATCAAACCGGCGGATCTCGGCGGCCGTTTCGATGCCGTTTTGCAATGGCATCAGCACATCCAGCAGAAGAATGTCGAAGGGGTTTTCCTTGTGGCGCTCGATGAGCCCGTCGCCGTCCTGAAACAGTTCCACTGTCAGTTCGGTAGGCGGGTCGTCCCAGTGCTCCAGACGAGCGCGGGTGGAGGTCAAGAATTCGTTCATATCATCACAAACAGCAACACGCAGCATGATCCCTTCTCCTTCCGGCCAGATTTTGCACCATCGACAGGAACAGCGGCCATGGCTCTATTATAGCACAAAACTGGCAGCCGGAACGACAGTTTCCCTGCATTTCATTCCCTCTAAACGGTATTTCATTCCTCGATCGAGAAATGGCGAAAAAAGATGATATATTCAAAGGCAAGAAAAATTGTTAGGAGGAATGACTGATGAAAGACAAACAGAGAACAGCAAACAAACCCACGCTGTTTCCAAAACTAATCTCGCTGTTTTTGGCGCTGGTGATGGTGGCAGCACTGATCCCGGCGGTGAGCATGTCTGCGAGGGCTGAAACAGCGCCGGAGTCAATGGAGTTTTCATATGCATACGATGTACAGCGGACTTCAACCGGATCTATGCGCTATGACCAAAACTTGTCTGCAAATACAT
>JAQXNV010000034.1 GCA_029098185.1 Oscillospiraceae bacterium | reverse complement strand
GTCGAATTTTCGTTATTCATCTTTGGGTTTGGTGATCCTATGGGCTGTTTTTTCTGGAAAATAGACGGCAAGTTGCAAAAAATTTGCAAAAAAAGAGCCCCCGCTTTCTACGGAGGGTTGCTTTGGCCCGCTCGGAGGGATTCGAACCCCCGACCTTCAGAATCGGAATCTGCTGCGCTATCCGGACTGCGCTACGAGCGGATGATGACCTTTGCATCTTTTTTATTATAGCACAGTCTATTTGAAAATTCAAGAGGTGTTTTTCCGCATTTTACGGAAACTTTTCTCACCGGGCACAGATCTCCCTGGTTTCCTTACTTTTCTTCTTCCAGCAGCTTTTTCACCCGCTTTTTCGCTTTATCCTTGCAGTGGCCGCAAGCACAGGCTACCTTCGTGGCCTTTTTTACCTCTTTAAACGACTGAGCGCCATTTTTCACTGCTTTTTCTAAATCTCCATTCGTTACACCGTAACAGGTGCAAACGACTTTTTTCTTATCCATAATGTATACCACCTTTCTCCAGTTTATTATAACAGAATCTTCTCCACAAGGAAAGAGGATTTTCCTTAATTTTTCCACAAACGGAAAAATCCCCCGCAAAGCGCAGGGGATGACTCAATCCAATGTCTCCAGCCACCGGATGATCCGTGCCATGGAGGTGCGATATTCTTCTTCGGTGGAATTATAAAACAACAGCAGCGTATGGCCCAGATCCGTCCGCTGCAGCGGCGCCGGGATCTGAAAATCTACGCCCTTGACATATTCATCCCAATGGGCCAGCTTCCAGGTATCCCGGTCAGAATTTCGCTGGATCATCCGCTGGTGGCACACTTCCGGGTCTGTGACCACCCACACCACCACCAGTTCCGCGCCCTTTTCCCGAAGCATGGAGCTGAACAGGATCAAAAACAGTTCATCGTGGACTTCCTCTGTAAACGGCGCATTGATCAGCACGATGTCATCGTATTCCAGCGCCTCCATGCCCACGTTGATGATCGTCTCATATTCGTAATCCCGGATGTTCTCCTCAAAAAAATCAGAGCTGCGGTTGCGCTGTTGTCCCGCTACGTCGAACACCCGGTTAGACAAGGGGATCAGCGTGTCTTTATCGAGGTAAACAACGTGCCGCAAATTTTTGGCAAGCTGCTTGGAAATATAGGTCTTTCCGCAGCCTGGCGGCGAAGTGACCAAAATCATCTTTTTCATCGGGGAATCGTTCCTTCCTACTGCCCTATGGCAAAAATCATGTACCAATTTAGTATACCAGATTTTCCCTCCCCCGCGCAAGGAACACTTTGTTTCCTTTTTGTCAAGAAAAAGAAAACTGTCGTGATCTGCCAAAACAGGACCTGGGCGCAAGACAAAAAGAAAACTCCGAAAACCGGAAATCTGCCGGGTTCGGAGTTTGAAAAGCATATGCGAAAAGATGATTATCTCTTGCTGAACTGCGGAGCACGCCGTGCGCCCTTGAGACCGTATTTCTTACGCTCTTTCATTCTTGGGTCACGGGTGAGGAATCCTGCCTTCTTGAGAGTTGGGCGCAGATTCTCTGTATCGTACTGGAGCAGTGCTCTGGAGATACCGTGGCGGATTGCGCCGGCCTGGCCGGTAACGCCGCCGCCTGCAACACGGCAAACAACATCGAACTTCTCGTCAGTCTTGGTCAGTGTCAGCGGCTGACGAACGATGAGCTTCAGTGTTTCAAGGCCGAAATAATCGTCAATATCTCTGTCGTTGATGGTTACCTTACCGGTACCCTGGTACAGTCTTACACGGGCTACAGAACTCTTTCTTCTGCCTGTGCCGTAAAAATATGGATCCTTCTGGTACATAATCGTTGCCTCCTCTCTTATTTATCCAAAACGATTGGCTGCTGTGCTGCGTGCTTGTGCTCCGGACCTGCATACAGGCGGAGTCTTGTCAGGGCATCTCTGCCGATGTGGTTGTTGGGGATCATTCCCTTGACAGCCAGCTCCATTGCCTTGGTTGGGTTCTTCTCCATCAGGGTGTCATACCGAACACTCTTCAGGTGGCCGATATAACCGGTGTGACGGTGATAGTACTTCTTCTCCAGCTTGCTGCCGGTGAGTACTGCCTTTGCGCAGTTGATGATGATGACATGATCGCCACAGTCAACGTGTGGTGTGAAAGTCACTTTGTGCTTACCACGGAGCAGCTTGGCAGCTTCTGTCGCAACACGACCCAGCGGCTTACCAGCAGCGTCCAGCACATACCATTTGCGGTCTACCTGACCAGCTTTTGCCATAAATGTGGACATCGCAAGTTCCTCCTTAACATTCCATTCAAAACAAAGTTCTGTTGTTTTTTTCAACAATCCATGCCGGTTTGCCACTGCAAAGTCCGACATCATGCTTTGTTATAGTACCACATCCCCAAAAGGGTGTCAAGGGGAATTTTTGATTTTCTTAATCCGCTAAACGCAATCTCTCTCATTCTCTTATTTTCTCTTGTTTTCTCTCGTTTTCTCCCGCTCTATTTTTCAAAAAAATTTGTCGAACGCTCCATTGCGTGATACAATAGAAAGAAAACGGACGGAGGCGATCCCATGGCAAAGTACAGAAAGAAAACTGCCGCACAAGCAGACCATACGGCCCAGCCCTTCCAGGTGCCGGCTTACAACGAACAGGTCACCCAGACGATCCCCTTTTATCGGGAGATCCATCAGCAGGTACTGGAACTTGTCCGCACCCGCTACCCCAACCGGCCCGTCACCTGGCTGGACACCGGCTGCGGTACCGGCACACTGGCAGCGGCAGCCGTCCAGCAGGTAAGCCTAAAAAAGCTGACGCTGTGTGATCCATCGCCCTTTATGCTGGAGCAGGCCAAAGCAGCGCTGGCCGATGCTCCCATCCCGGTGACCTTTTTACAGCAGCCCAGTCAGAACCTGCTGTTCTGTCAGGACTTCGATGTGGTGACCGCCATCCAGGCCCACCACTATCTGGATGGGGAAACACGGCTGCTGGCCACCAAACGGTGCTGGGAAGCGCTGATGCCCGGGGGCATCTATCTGACGGTGGAAAACATGGCGCCTTTGACGGAAACAGGCAAAGAGATGAACCTGCGCCGCTGGGAACAATTCCAGATCGCCCACGGCAAATCGCCGGAAGCAGCCAAAGAACACATCGACCGCTACGGCAAAGCATATTTTCCCATCTCCCTGCCGGAACATTTACAGGTGCTCCACGAGGCCGGATTCCAGACGGCGGAAGTCTTTTGGTTATCCTATTTACAGATCGGCTTGTTCGGCATCAAATAACGCAAACAAAAAGGACGGCGTGATACCGTCCTTTTTCTCATCATCAGAAGATAAAAAAGAAAAGCAGCAAGGGGTCATAAAATCAGGTACAATAAAGAAAAGATCACGGAAGGGTCAGCGTTCTCTGTAAAAAGAAGCATCATCAGCAAAAGGATCATGGTCCGCTCGCTGTCCTGCATCAATCCGTCAAACAGCGTCCCCGCTGGCGGTGCTGCCGGCGGATCTTCTGTAGGCCTAGGCGCCGGAGACTTCTTTTCTTTTTCCGGCGCGGCTTCCTCCCGCAGATGCTGTTTAGCCCGGCTCTGCATCTCCTGCACCCGATGGATCGCATCCTGCTGCATTTTTCGTGTTTCGTTATCCATAGCCATCTCAAAGCATCCCCTTCGATTTCAGCAGCGGCAGCAGTCGGAACACCTTCATGATCTTCGTCGCCTCATCCAGCTTGCGCTGCCGCTCGGCACTGAGCAGAGGCCGCAAGCTCCGCAGCAGTCGGGTCCCATCATCCTCCTGCTGAAAACTGTTGAGCATCGGCACGATCTGTAGTACCGTCTGCATCAGCTCCTGATTTTGCTGGGGCGGCGGTGTGGGGGCGTTGGACTGCTGTCCCAACAGCCCCGCCAACGCATTGAGCGCCGCTGGATTGGCAAGGCCCGTCCCGCCGCTGTTCTGGGGCGGGGACTCCTGCTTTGGGGCGCTTTGGGGCGGATTGGCGTTCAGCATCCCCGCCAGCGCACTGACCTGCTGCATCGTTTTCGGATCATTCAATAATTCGTTCAGTTTTCCTGCCAGATCATCCACGGTGTCATCTCCCTGTCATTGCAGCTTCAGCCGTTTCATCAGTTCCCGCGCTTCCGGCGTATCGAGGAGCTGTTGGGCGGCGTTCCGGTCGCTCAGCACCCGCTGGAGATTTTGGGCATCTACCGGGTCCAGGTTGCTGATGAGGTCGGAAATCTGCCCCTGCTGCGCGTCTTGTTTGAGCTGTTCCGGCGTGGTGCCCAGCCGTTGAGAAGCAATTTGCAGCAGTCGTTCCAGTTCATTTTGTTTCATGCAAAACCCTCCATTGTCGAAACGATTTATGGAAACCCTATTTATCTCTATGTGGAAATCCTGTAAAATAGTACGAGAACCAGTTTGAAAGGAGGCGTTTTTATGCGCGTGATCATTGTTTCTGACAGCCACGGCGCACCGCGAAAGATAGATCGCGTCTTGCAGCAGCAGCCCACAGCCGAAGTGCTCATCCATTTAGGCGACGGCGCTGACGATCTGGAGTACGCACGGTACGAGCATCCGGAGGTCGCGTTTTACCAGGTCTGCGGCAACTGTGACCGGTGCTGTCCATTTCCGGTAGAAGATACCATCACCTTAAACAGGGTGAAGCTCCTGTTTACCCACGGCCATGCTTTCCGGGTGAAATACACCCTGGAGGAGCTGGACCGTCACGCCCGGCAGGAAAAGGCAAACGTAGTGCTGTTTGGACACACGCACCGACCGGAAACGGGGTACTGTGACGGCCTATACTGGATGAACCCCGGCGCACTGAAGGACAACAATTACGGCGTGCTGGATCTGGTGGGCCACAGCATCGTGAC
>JAQXNV010000033.1 GCA_029098185.1 Oscillospiraceae bacterium | reverse complement strand
ATCTCACCGCCCTTTCTCTCTTGCCCCTGACGTCCGATGTCCTGCAACAGCGGGAAAAAGCTGCAAAGGAACACCGCTGGGAAGATCCCGCTTTGGCACTGGCACTCCAATTTCAGCAGGCGGACCGCATCGTCATCGGCGCACCATACTGGGATCTTTCCTTTCCCTCGGTGCTGAAGGTCTATTTGGAACACATTATGGTCAACCATGTGGTATTCCGTTTTACCGAAAACGGCGCCACTGGACTGTGCAAGGCAGACAAACTGGTCTATATCATGACTGCTGGCGGATTTGTCGGCGGGCGAAACTTTGGCTATGATTACATCCGTGCCCTGTCGAGGATGGTGGGGATCACGGAAGTAGAACAGTACTGCGCCGAAGGACTGGACCTGGATGGCGTAGATACCTACCCTATCCTACAGGATGTCATGGGAAAAATGGAAGTATAACTGCCTTTGCACCCAGAGCAAAGCAGAACCATCGGAGGCGTAAGGAATGAGAAAATCGATCACACTGCCGCAGGATGTTCAATTTGTATTGGATCGACTGGAACAATCCGGCTACGAGGGATTTATTGTAGGCGGATGTGTCCGGGATGCACTGCTGGACAAAACGCCGTCTGACTGGGATGTGACGACCAACGCTCTGCCCGAAGCGCTCTGTGAGATTTTTTCGGACCTGCCCACCATTACCATCGGCAAGCAGCACGGTACCGTTGCTGTCGTCCTCCATGGTCATCCCATTGAGATCACTACCTACCGCATCGAGGGCGACTATCACGATCACCGCCATCCGTCCAGCGTGTCGTTTACCACCTCCCTCCGAGAGGATCTGGCCCGGCGAGATTTTACCATCAATGCTATGGCCTACCACCCCAAAACGGGGCTCATCGACTGCTTCGGCGGTATTGCGGATCTTTTGCACGGAAAAATTCGTACCGTTGGCGACCCGACAAAGCGCTTTCAGGAGGACGGCCTGCGCATCCTGCGGGGATTGCGGTTTGCCGGTCAACTTTCATTTTCTATTATGCCGGAGACGAAAGCTGCCATGAGATCCCAGTGTTCCCTGCTCCGTCATATTTCCCCGGAACGGATCCAGGCAGAATTCTGCAAACTGCTATGTTCTCCAGGCTGCAGCGATGTGCTTCGGGAAAACAGCCATGTGATTTTTTCTCTCTTTCCGGAACTGCATCCGATGGAACACTTTTTGCAAAATACGCCGTACCACTGCTTTGACGTTTGGGAACACACCCTTCACGCCATTGCGCAGACACCGCCGGATCTGACGCTGCGCTTTACGATGCTGCTCCACGACAGCGGCAAGCCTGCTGTATATATAGAGGATGAGCAGGGCGTGGGCCACTTTCCCGGCCACGCCAAATATAGTACCGCCATCGCTGAACAGATCACCGCCCGGCTGCGCATGGACAACAAAACAAGTCAGCGGATCTGCTTGCTGGTAAGGCACCATGACCTAGTTTTACAGCCAGAGGAGAAATGGATCAAACGGCAGCTCAACCGGTTTGGGCAGGAGGTGTTTTTCCAGCTTTTGGCGGTGCATCGCAGCGACACGCTGGCCCAGAGCGCAAGATGCCAGCCACGGCTGCAAACCATTTTAGACTGCGCTGCTATTGCCCGGGAAATCTTAGCGCAGCAGCAGTGCTTTCAGCTTCGGGATCTAGCCGTCAACGGGAAAGATCTGCTGGCACTGGGCATCCCGCCGGGACCAGAATTAGGACAGCTTTTAAATCAGCTTTTAGCCGCTGTCATCGACGGTGCTGTTCCCAATGAAAAAGAGCCGCTCTTAGCGCTTATCCGGAAAAAATGGAACTGATCCCAGAAAAAAAGACACGTCTCCCACAAATGGAAGCGTGTCTTTCTCTTTAGGATAAACTTTACCAGGTACGAGAATTGAGTTCCCGGAACTGGGCAACAGTCGGCGCATGAGAATTGAGGCCGCCGTCTACATTGATGATCTGGCCGGTGACATAAGCGCTTTCGTCAGAAGCGAAGAAAACGCACATATGACCGATGTCCTCCGGACAGCCATAGCGGTTGACCATAATGTTGCTGGTGAAGATGTCCTTCAGCGGCTGCGGCACCTTTGCTTCGTTTTCCGGCGTCACGATGAGGCCCGGACGGATGCAGTTGCAGCGCACGTTCTTCTTGCCGTACTGGAGTGCTGTGTACTCGGTCAGCTTATCGACGCCAGCCTTGGCGCAGGCGTAAGCGGTGGAACCCAGGTCGCCGCCGCAAGATGCCATGGAGCCGATATTGATGATGGAGCCACCGTTCTCGTTCTTCTCAAGATAAGGCAGAACGCACTTTGTGGCATAGAAGGTTCCCCGCATATCGCTCTGGAAAATAGCGTCCCACATCTCCAGGGTCAACTCGTCTACCCGGCCGTCCTTCAGGGCAACATTGGCAGCGTTGTTGACCAGCACATCGATCTTACCATAGGTCTCGGCGGTATCCGCAATGAGCTTTTCGATGCTTTCCGGTGCGGTGATGTCCATAAAGTGGTATGTCGCTTCGCCGCCTTCCTTTGTGATCATATCTACAACAGCCTGTCCCTTTTCCTGACGGCGGCCGCAGATGACGACCTTTGCGCCTTCTGCTGCAAACAGTCTTGCGATGCCGATGCCGATACCGCTAGTAGAGCCAGTGACAATTGCTACTTTTCCTTTTAATCTGTCCATAACGATTCCTCCTTAAAACGTGGTTCGAATTCAGGTTCTTATTTGGATTATAC
>JAQXNV010000032.1 GCA_029098185.1 Oscillospiraceae bacterium | reverse complement strand
GATGATGAAGAAAAAGACAAAGTGAACAAAGCCAAACGGGATTTGCCGTGAATATTGTCTTTGCTTTTTTCTGGTAATCTGGGGAGTCCCCAAAATATGGAGAATAAGTGAGGGAATTACAATGTCCAATAGATTATTTCAAGGTGTGATCCATCAAATGCGCGACGCCATCGACCGCACCATCGGTGTGATCGATGAAACTTCCGTGATCATCGCTTGCAGCGAGCTGGGCCGGATCGGCGAGGTGAATGAAAGCATTACCGCCGAAACCATGGCTTCTGCCGGTACGTTTACCATTAACGGCTATACTTACAAGTCCTTCGGTAACCATCCCACGCCGGAATATGCCGTATTCGTTTCCGGCAGCGACAGCGAAGCCGTCAAATACGCCAATCTGCTGGCCATTTCTCTGGGCAGCATCAAGCAGTATTATGATGAAAAGTACGACCGCAGCAACTTTATCAAGAACGTCATTCTCGATAACATCCTGCCCGGCGATATTTATCTGAAAGCAAGAGAGCTGCACTTCAACTCCGACGCCTCTCACGTTTGTATGCTGGTGAAGATCACCAACAAGACCGATGTTTCCGCTTACGATGTGATCCAGAACCTGTTCCCGGATAAGAGCAAGGATTTCGTCATCAACATTAACGAGACGGACATCGCCTTGGTCAAGGAGATCCGCAGCGACATCGAGCAAAAGGATCTGGACAAGCTGGCAAGCTCCATCGTGGACACCCTGACCAGCGAGTTCTACACCCGCTGCATGGTGGGCATTGGCACCATCGTCACCGGCATCAAGGATCTGGCCCGTTCCTTTAAAGAGGCCCAGGTGGCCATGGAGGTCGGCAAGGTGTTCGACACCGAAAAGACCATTGTCAGCTACGACAATCTGGGCATCGCCCGGCTGATCTATCAGCTGCCCACAACGCTGTGCGAGATGTTCCTGAAGGAAGTGTTCAAGCGCGGTTCCATTGAGTCGCTGGATCACGAGACGCTGTTCACCATCCAGCGGTTCTTCGAGAACAACCTCAATGTGTCGGAAACTTCCCGTAAGCTGTTCGTCCACCGGAACACTTTGGTCTACCGTCTGGAGAAGATCAAGAAGATCACCGGACTGGATCTGCGGGAGTTTGAGGATGCCATCGTCTTTAAGGTGGCGCTGATGGTCAAGAAGTACTTATCCTCAAATCCGGTAAAATTTTAGTGAAATTGCACAATAGCATTTCAGATGGTAACAATTACATTACAGAATGTTCACTTTTAATTCCATAAAAGAATTATAACGGCAGTGCCCATTGGTATCATGAAAGGAGAATACCGGTGGGCATTGTTTGCATTTCCCTGGAAAACCGCGAAACACCGGGATTTGTCAGATGAAAGAACGAAACCAAAAAGAAAGATTTGGAGAGATTTGCTTGATTCAATTTAAAAATGTTTCCAAGACGTATCCCAACGGGACACAGGCCTTGAAAAACGTGAACCTGCGCGTTGATGATGGTGAATTCGTCTTTATCGTCGGCTCCTCCGGCGCGGGCAAGAGCACACTGCTCAAGACCATCTTGTGCGAGGAACCCATTGATGAAGGCGAGATCATTGTAAACGGAACAAACCTTTCCCACATGAAAAAGAAAAAGATTCCGTACCTTCGTCGCGCTATGGGCATCGTGTTCCAGGATTTTCGGCTCATCCATCACATGACAGTGTATGAGAATGTGGCCTTTGCCATGCACGTTATCGGCGTGTCCGATAAGGTCATCCGCAAGCGGGTGCCCTATGTGCTGGGCATGGTGGGCCTGCAGGACAAAATGAAGTGTAAGCCAGCCGAGCTTTCCGGCGGCGAACAGCAGCGGGTAGGCCTTGCCAGGGCATTGGTCAACAACCCGAAGATGATCATTGCTGACGAGCCCACCGGTAATATTGACCCAGAGCTTTCCTATGAGATCGTCGATCTGCTGACGGAGATCAATAAGCGGGGCACAACCGTTTTGATGGTCACCCACGAGCACAGCCTGGTCAAACACTTTGGCCGGCGGATCGTGGAGATCCAGGACGGTACCGTGGTAGCCGATACGGCAACGATGTACGGCGACCTGAAGGCGTCCCCGGAGGAGGTGCTGTATGAGCGGCAGTAGTTTCAAATACCTGCTGAAGGAAGGCGTGAAAAACATCTGGAGCAACCGGATGATGTCCCTTGCGTCGGTGGCGGTGCTGGTGTGCTGCCTGGTGCTTACCGGCGCGGCGCTGCTCCTTTCCATGAACGTTGGCAACGCCATGAAGTCCCTGGAAAACACCAACTCGGTGCAGGTCTATCTGGAGGATGACCTTTCTACCCTCCAGGGCATCCAGGTGGGCGAGGAGATCAAAAAGCTCGACAACGTGGCCACCTGCGAGTTCATCCCCAAGGATGAAGCCATCCAGCGGTATGTGGATATGCTGGACGGCGAGGGCGAGATCTTAAACGGCCTGACCGGCGAAGATAACCCGCTGCCCAACGCTTTTCGGGTATCCTTTGAAGATCTGAGCATCTACAAGCAGACAGCGGAGGAGATCAAGTCCATCAAGGGCGTCATGAAGATCAACGATTACTCCTCCATCGCAAAAACACTGACCACCATGGATCGGGTCATCCTTTATGGCGGTATCGGCGCCGTGGCATTTTTGGCCATCGTGTCGCTGCTGATCATCGTCAATACCATCCGGGTGACGATGCACTCCCGCCAGTTGGAGATCAGCATCATGAAGTCTGTCGGCGCCACCAATACCTTTATCCGGATCCCGTTCCTCATTGAGGCCATGATCCTCGGATTGCTGTCCGGCGCCATTGCCTGTGCCATTGTGCTGCCCCTGTATCAGGGCGTTGCGTCAACGGTGTCCCGTTTGCTGACGTTCTTCCAGCCCATTCCGCTGGAGAGCATCTTCTGGTGGGTCATCGGCGGCGCGTTGATCATCGGCATTTTGTTCGGCTTGTGCGCAGGCGTCATTTCCATCGGCAAATATTTGAGAAGAGAAGGAGGCGATACCGTTGATTAAACAGCGGATCTTAAAACGAATCATTGCGGCAGCGTTGGTGTTATCCATCGCCGCAGTGCCAACCACCTTCGCTTGGAATACAAACGTTGTCCATGCGGAGTCCTCCAGTGATATTCAGAACAACATCGATACACTGGAAGCAGAGCAGGAAGCATTGAAAAAGCAGCAAAAAGAAGTGTCCCAGCAGCTTGCCTCTCTGAAGGAAGACAAGAAGAAACAACTGGAATACAAGCAGGCCCTCGATGAGCAGATGGTTTCCATTCAAGAGGAAGTCAATGTCATCAACAAGAAGATCAAAGCCTTAGACAAGAAGATCAAGGAAAAGAAGGCGGAGATCAAAGAGGACGAAAAGCAGATCACAGATACCTTTGGTCAGCTCAAGGAGCGCGTCCGCGCCCTGTACCTGGCCGGTGAAGCGTCCAATCTGGAGATCCTGCTCAATGCGCAAAACATTGCGGATTTTGCCGATAAAGTCGAAGTGATGAAGAGCATCGCAGCCCACGACGGCAACATTATCGATGAATTAAAGGCGGAGCTGTCTAAGGTAAAGGAACAGAAGGCCCAGATCGAGCAGAACCGGCAGGAGGTATCCGATGCCCGTTCCGAGCTGGAAGCCAAGCAGGAAGAAGTCCGTAAGCTGGTAGAAGAGAGCAACGCCGTCATCGCGGAGATCAACGCCAATGTCGACGAGGCAAATTCTCTGGCATCGCAGCTGGAGGACGAGTTCAATTCTCGTTCCGATGAGCTGGCTCAGGCTTATCAGGATTATAATAACGCCCTCTCTAAGGAAGAGCAGGCCCGGCGGAAGGCGGCGGCCCAGAAGGTGGTTACCGCAGACGACGACAACTATAATCCGGATTACAGCAGCAGTTCTGGCAGCTCCGGCGATGATTCTGGTTCCAGCGGTAGCTCCAGCTCCGGCGGCAGTTCCACCCAGGGCAGCGGCGTATCTAACGGTCAGTTCATCTGGCCGGCACCGGGCACTACCGTCATTACCTCCGGTGTTGGTCCCCGTTGGGGCACCAACCACAATGGTATCGATATTTCCGGCGGCAACGCTTATGGCAGCCCCATCGTAGCGTCTGATGGCGGTACGGTTATTGTGGCAGTACATAGCGGCTGGGGCGGCGGCTACGGCCTCCATGTCATGATCGACCATGGCAATGGCTATACCACCGTTTACGGCCACGCAAGCAGCGTCATCGTCAACCAGGGCGATAAGGTGTCTCAGGGACAGACCATCGCTTACATTGGCAGCACCGGCGATTCTACCGGCCCTCACCTGCATTTTGAGATCCGGAACAACGGCGCTATCTGCGACCCAGAGCAGTTTGTCAGCCCGTAATACTGCGCAGAAAACTCCCTCAAGCGAGGGAGTTTTGCATTTTCACCCCCTTTTTATGGAACGATAAAGGTAACGCTGTTGATCTGCGGGAGTTTTTTGCCGTAATCACCCCTCAGTCTGCTGCGCAGACAGCCCCCCCTACAAAGGGGGCCGAGAAGGGGCTGGGCGAAAAGCCTTTGCCTCCCCTCTAAGGGGAGGTGGATGCCGTCGTAAGACGGCAGACGAAAGGGTGATACGGGAGTAGCTGCCAAAGGTAAGCCTTGCAATAGTTACCCCTCAGTCACCTCCGGTGACAGCCCAGTAAATTCTTCACCCCTCAGTCGCAACTGCGTTGCGCCAGCCCCCCTACAAGGGGGCCGAGAAGGGGCTGGGCGAAAAGCCTTTGCCTCCCCTCTAAGGGGAGGTGGATGCCGTCGTAAGACGGCAGACGAAAGGGTGATACGGGAGTAGCTGCCAAAGGTAAGCCTT
>JAQXNV010000031.1 GCA_029098185.1 Oscillospiraceae bacterium | reverse complement strand
GTATCGCGTTCATTCTGCAATACGGCAACGCCTATCAGTCTGAGCGCGTGCCTGACACAATCACCGAAGAAGAAATCCGCGCTTTGGCGCAAATCACCCAAAGCGGCGACCGGGAGCTGATGCGTCACACGGCGCAGCAATACGCCGAGCAGGTCTGTCCGCCGTGGGCGCTGCTCGCCATCACCTTCACCAACAAAGCGGCGAATGAGATCAAAAGCCGTCTGCAAGCGGCAGTGGGCGAGGAGAGCGCCGATCAGATCTGGGCAGGCACCTTTCATTCCGTCTGTGTGCGGATTCTCCGCAAATACGGCGAGCGCATCGGCTACACCCCGGGCTTTACGATTTATGATGCCAACGATTCCAAAAAGCTGATCGCGGAATGCATGAAGCAGCTGAATATTGACGACAGGCAGCTTCCGATCAAAACCGTGATCAACGCCATCAGCCGCGCCAAGGATCAGCTAATCGACGCTGAGAAATATTCCGCATCGGCGGGCAGCGATTTCCGTATGGGACAGATTGCCGTCACCTATGAGCTGTATCAGAAAAAGCTGACAGACGCCAACGCGCTGGATTTTGACGACATCATCATGCAAACCGTGCGCCTGCTGCGCCGGGATACAGAGGCAAGAGAATACTATCAAAACCGGTTCCGCTATGTCTGCGTGGACGAGTTTCAAGACACCAACCACGCGCAGTTTGTTCTCACGGCCCTGCTCAGCGACAAATACCGCAATCTGATGGTTGTCGGCGACGACGATCAGAGTATTTACAAATTCCGCGGTGCGACCATCGAGAACATTCTCCATTTTGACCGCTCCTATCCGCAGGCGCAAATCGTCAAGCTCGAGCAAAATTACCGCTCAAGCGAAACAATTTTGAACGCAGCAAACAACATCATTCGCAACAATTTCGGCCGCCGCGGGAAAGAACTGTGGAGCAAGCGCGGTGCGGGAGAAAAAATCGTGCTGCGCAAGCTGGACAACGCGATCGACGAGGCAAAATATATTGTCGATAAAATCATGGAACTGAAAATCCGCGAAAAGCGCCCCTATCGCGATTTCGCGGTGCTCTACCGCACCAACGCGCAGTCCAGCGCACTGGAAACCGTCTTTGCAAAAAGCGGCATTCCCTATCGGATGCTCGGCGGTCTGCGCTTTTACGAGCGCAAGGAGATCCGGGACATGATCGCTTATCTCAGCGTCATCAACAATCCCACCGATGAGATCCGTCTGCGCCGGATCATCAACCAGCCAAAGCGGGCCATCGGCGACCGGACTGTGGCTGTGGCATCGGAGATCGCCCAGACCATTGGAGAGTCGCTCTTTTATGTCATCGACCACGCCGACGAATTCGAACCGCTCAAGCGCTCTGCCGGCAAACTGATGGCGTTTGCTGCCATGATGAAGGAACTGATGGCGGCAAACGAGGATCCGGAAACTTCTCTGGAAGAGCTGTACCAGCTTTTGCTGGAAAAGACCGATTACATCGCCTTTGTCCAGTCGGACAGCGAGATGAGCCAAACAGCGGAGGACCGGATCGACAACATCAATGAGCTGGCCTCCAACCTGATCCAATACGAAACAGACTACGGCGAAGAAGCGTCCTTATCCAGCTTTTTGGAGGAAGTTTCCCTGATGAC
This sequence comes from Oscillospiraceae bacterium, assembly GCA_029098185.1. Taxonomy (GTDB): domain Bacteria; phylum Bacillota; class Clostridia; order Oscillospirales; family Acutalibacteraceae; genus UMGS1071. The sequence goes on along the minus strand of JAQXNV010000031.1, from coordinate 32,558 downwards.
GGACATCGACCAACTGGACGATGCCAGCGACGCTGTTGTGATGATGACGATGCACGCCGCCAAGGGACTGGAATTCCCGGTGGTGTTCCTGCCCGGCTTTGAGGAAGGCGTGTTCCCCGGCATCCAGACCATGTTCGATCCAGAAGAAGTGGAGGAAGAACGGCGGCTGGCCTATGTGGCCATCACCCGAGCCAAGGAGGAACTGTACATCCTCAACGCAGAGAGCCGGATGATCTTTGGCTCCACATCCCGGAACAAGCCGTCCCGGTTCCTCCAGGAGATCCCCCCGGAGCTGACCGCGGTGAGCCGGTCCCGTCCCTTTGCCAAACCTATGGCCAGCACCGGGCCATCTGCTGCGGAGCAACTACGCAAAACCACGGCGGCGGCCCACCGGTTCGGCCAGAACATGGGCAAGGCTGCGCCCGCAAAATTCCGTCCCGGCGACAAGGTCCAGCACAAGACCTTCGGTGAGGGCATGGTGCTCTCCGCCACGCCTATGGGCAACGATACACTGTTGGAGATCGCCTTTGACAGTGAGGGCACCAAAAAGATCATGGCCAATTTTGCCCGGCTGAAAAAGCTGTAACATAGAAAGGTCCCCGGTTTTTCCGGGGACCTTTTTTGCGCTGCGTTAAAATTCGTAATCTACCACAATGGTGCTGCCATCCCGTACCTCGGCGATGTACGGCTTTACGACGCCGGCATGATAAGGATCTACCTGATATGCTTCCAGGGCCTCTCGGTCATCCACCACCAGCTCCAGCACCACATCATAGGAGCGCTCGGAGTGGAGATAATCGATGCCCACCGCAATGTCCCGCACCATGGGGACCTTGTCTTTCATGGAGAGGAACAGCGACTTTACCTTCTCACACTGCTCCGGCGTATTTTCTTTCAGCTTGACAAATAAAACGTGCTTTACCATAGTATCTCCTCCTCGTTCACTATACTTTTTATTGTGATTTTATTTTTTTAAGTTACTTTATTTTTCTTATTGCTTTGTTATCCTTATTTATTTTTGATCATCTTGTCCAGCTCTTCCACAAAGGAATTGATGTCCTTAAAATCCCGGTACACCGACGCAAAGCGCACATAAGCTACCTCGTCCAGATTGCGGAGCTTCTCCATGGCCAGGTTGCCGATGGTCAGGGAGGTGACTTCCCGGTCCATGGAATTTTGCAGGGAGGACTCGATCTCATCCACCAGCCCTTCCAGTACATCCAGAGAAATGGGCCGCTTTTCGCAGGCCCGCAGAAATCCATTGAGCAGCTTGTTGCGGTCAAACGGCTGCCGGGAGGCATCCTTCTTGATGACGATGACCGGCACTGTCTCAATGATCTCATAGGTGGTAAACCGCTTGCCGCATTTTAAGCACTCCCGCCGGCGACGGATGCGCTCGCCCTCGTCTGTCGGGCGTGAGTCGATGACCTTACTTTCTTCAAAACCGCAAAATGGACATTTCATCCCCAATTCCTCCTTGACAAGTCTCCTGTATGTGTATACCTGTTGTTATTATAGCACAAGATATTGTGGGAAAACAAGATAGAATTGCACAGATTGTCCCTATTTTTTGCGATTTTTTCCGATTTCTGCTGCAAAAATCCAATTTTCCAGCCGTTCCCGGCTTTCCCGCAGCGCCTGGGGCGACTGAAAGTTCTTTCGATATACCTCGATGATGACGCTGCCGTCAAAGCCATTTCGTTTCGCATGGCCCAAAAGCGCTGGAAAATCTACCCTTCCCTCCCCCGGCACCAAACACGTTTCACCGGGAGCGTTGTCGTTTAAATGGATGTGGACCAGCCGGTCGCCCATGGCATCCAGCATCTCGTCACCATCAACGCCAGCCCGCACTGCCTGCTTTAGATCAAAACAAAAAGCGCACTCATCCCCCAACGCTTCCCGCATCTGGCGGATAAACGACGGCGATTGGCTGAAATTATGCACCACGTTTTCCTGGGCGATGGTGATGCCCAAGGACTGACCCATGCGGTACAGCGCCTGATAGCGGCGAAAATAGCGGTTCTGGGCTTCCTCACTGTGGTACTCACACCGCATCCCGTGGAGGATGACCAGCTTTGCGCCGAGGGCTTTGGCCGCCTTACAGTATGCTCGATAAAACTGTAAGCTGTCCTCAAACCGTGTTTCATAATTGGAAAACAGCAGCATACTTTCATAGCCGGACGTAAAGGGATGGACTGACTGGATCGTTCCGCCGTACTGCTCCAGCATGGCCCGCAAGCGGGACAGATACGGCTGCCGCATCTCCCGGTAAGTGTTGAAAAACAATTCAAAGTGGGTGTGGCCGTCCTTTAGCAGCAGCGCTAAGCTTTCCGAAGTTTCCATGGGATAGAAACAGGCTGTGGAGATTCCGCCCTTCACAAAAACACCGCCTTCCGTTTTCTTTCAGTATACCACGAATTGGACGATTTTGAAACTACATAAATCCCCCCATCTCCGGCAATCCTAGAAAAAACGATTTGGAGGGATCATACCATGACAAAGGAAAACACCGATTTGCTCAATGAGATCTATCACACCGCCAAAATGGGACAACAGGCGGTCTTGACCGTTTTGCCCAAGGTGACCAATTTGCAGCTTCGGGAAAAGATCGAGAGCCAGGGCGACGCTTACGACCGCATTGCCAGAAAATCCAGCCGGATGCTGCGCCATCAGCAGCAGGACCCCCAAAAGACGACGCTGATGGAACGGATGGGCCTATGGGGGTCGGTGCAGATGAACACCCTGACCGACAACTCCACCACCCACATTGCGGAAATGATGATCCAGGGCGCCAACATGGGCATTACCGATGTGACGAAAAAGCTCAACGATCTGCCGGACGCTAACGGCGGCGCCAAAGAGCTGGCGGAGGAATATCTCCACTGTGAAGAAAAACACATCGCTTCCATGAAAAAATATCTGTAAGCGAAAGACTCCGCTTGATTCTCCCTCCCATTTCGATTATAATAAGAAAATACGCAATTTCGGAAAGGGAGAATCTTATGGCACTGCTGCGAGCGGAACGGTTAAAAAAATCTTTTGGGACGGACGTTTTATTTTCGGACGTTTCCTTCGCCATCGAGTCCAAAGACCGCATCGGTCTGGTGGGCGACAATGGCTGCGGCAAAACGACGCTGCTAAAGGTGCTGCTGGAGGAATCCTATTACGAGGACGGCGTCATACAAAAAGATGACCGCACCGTCATCGGCTATATGGAACAGCACGTCTGCCGGGATCAGCAGATCAGCGCCTTTGCCGAGGTGCTGACCACCTTTTCCCCGCTGATGGACATGGAGGAACGGCTGGAGTGCATCCAGCTTCAGCTGCGCAATCCGTCGCTGCTCTCAGCGGAACAGCTCTCTGCGCTGATCGCCGAGCAATCCCACCTGAACGACACCTATGTGCGGGAAGGTGGCCTTACATATCGCAGCCGCACCCGCTCTGTTTTGCAGGGACTGGGCTTTGACGACGATAAAATGGCCCTGCCAGTCATGTCTCTCTCTGGCGGCCAGAAAGCTAAGCTCCAGTTGGCAAAGCTCCTGCTCAGTCAGGCCAATCTCCTGCTGCTGGACGAGCCCACTAACCATCTGGATATTGCAGCAGTAGAGTGGCTGGAATCGTTTCTGCTGGACTATTCCGGCGCATTCGTGGTCATCTCTCACGACCGGTATTTTCTCGATAAGGTGACGACCCAGACCTGGGAGATCGAGCATCAAAAGCTGACCAGCTACAAGGGGAATTATTCCCGCTCCCGTGTGCTAAAGGAGGAACAACGCCTTGCCGCCCAACGGCGGTACGACAACACCAAACGAGAGATCGACCGCTTACAGGGCGTCGTGGCCCAGCAGCGGCAATGGAACCGGGAAAAGAACATCAAGACAGCGGAAAGCAAACTGAAGGTCATCGAGCGGCTGGAAAATTCTCTGGAGGAGGTCCAGCGCAACGACGAACAGATCCGCTTTGACTTTACGCCCCGCAACCGTGGCGGCAACGATGTTTTGCAGGTTAAAGATCTATCCCTCTCCTTCGGTCAAGAGCCTCTGTTCCAGCACGTGAACCTCCACCTGCGCCGGGGAGAACGAGTCTTTCTGCTGGGGCCAAACGGCTGCGGCAAAACGTCTCTCTTTAAGACGATCCTGGGCCAATATACAGCCGGATCCGGCAGCGTGCGCCTGGGCGCCAACATCGATGTGGGCTACTATGACCAGATCCAGGAGGGTCTCGACCCGGACAAGACGATCCTGGACACCGTATGGGACCGGTATCCCATGCTGACCGAAACGGAGCTGCGCAGTGCGCTGGCCCGGTTTTTGTTCAAGGGCGACGACGTGTTCAAGCTGGTAGGCGCCCTCAGCGGCGGCGAGCGGGCAAGGGTATTGCTGCTGGAGCTGATGATGGCAAAGGATAACTTCCTCATGCTGGACGAGCCGACTAACCATCTGGACATCAAGTCCTGCGAGATGCTGGAGGACGCTCTGCGGGATTACAGCGGCACGCTGTTCCTCATCTCCCACGACCGGTATCTCATCAATCAACTGGCCACCCGCATCGTGTCCCTGTCGCCGCAAGGCATCCGGGAATACAGCGGCAACTACGACGATTATCTGAAGGCTGTTCGAGAAGAAGCAAAGGCAGCCCCACCCAGCGCCCCGAAAGAGACGGCACCGGAAAAGCAGAACAGCTACAAGCAGCAAAAGGAAAACAAGGCCGAGCTGCGAAAGCTCCGGGTGGCCCTGCGGAAAACAGAGGACACCATCGAGCGTTTGGAAGGGGAGCTTGCGGAACTGGAGGCCCAGTTGTCCCAGCCGGAGATCGCCAGCGATTACGGCGCTGTGACCGAGCTGACCCAGAGCATGGATGATCTGCGCTTAGAGCTGGATCTACAGATGGAGGAATGGGCAGTGCTGTCCGAGCGGATCGACGGCAGCGCCTGACAAGAAAATCTGCGCAAAAAGAAAACAGGACGCATCAAAACGTCCTGCTTAAACATCGGGAATCCTTGGCTGTTATTTTTTGCCAAACAAGCTGAAGCGCCGGTCTGATTTCTTGGCTTGCTCTTCGCCTTGGTCTTGCCCAACAGCAAATTTTTGCAGTTCCTGAAAAAGGTCGTCAGCTTCCTCGTCGGTACAATTTTCCGCCTGTACGGTCAGGGGTCTGGAAAGATCCAAACTGAAGATACCGATCAGCGATTTCCCGTTGATACGGTACCGGCCGCAAGTCAGAAAGATCGGGAAGGAATACCCGCTGGCGATCTTGACGAAATCATTGACTTTATCTCCGCCCAGCAAAAGCACCTTCATGGAATGTGTTGTCTGCACTTTGATTTTCCTCCAATTTCATCATCATGTGTTTACCATATCATATATTTTCCGAAAGGTCAACCGAATCCCTGTTAATTCTCAGAATGAGAAGAAAATTCACGATTTAGGAAGGAACGCTATGAAAATCTCTGCCATTACCCTTGGCTGCAAAGTCAATCAATATGAATCGGAAGCCATGCTGTCTCAGCTCTGCCGGGCAGGCTGTACCCTCTGTCCCAAGGGCGAAGCAGCCGATGTGGTGATCCTCAATTCCTGCACCGTCACCGCCGCCAGCGACCAAAAAGTCCGCCAGACACTGCACAAGGCCCGCCGGGAAAATCCCGACGCTGTCATCGTGCTCACCGGCTGTATGCCCCAGGCCTTTCCGGAGGAATCGGAAGCCCTCAGTGATGCGGACATCGTGCTGGGCAACAGCAATCGCGCTTCCCTGCTAAACCACATCATGACGTACTTATCTACCCGTCAGCGCATCATCGACATCGTCCCCCACGAAACCGGCGAACAGTTTGAGCCTTTGGAGATCGACAGCTTTCACGACCGCACCCGTGCCTTCCTCAAGATCCAGGATGGCTGCAACCGGTTCTGCGCTTACTGCATCATCCCCTACGCCAGGGGCCGGGTCCGCTCTAAGCCCCTTGCTGACATACAAAAGGAAGTGGCCGCTTTGGCCGGCCATGGCTTTCAGGAGATCGTGCTCACCGGCATCAATCTGTCCTGCTATGGGCAGGACCTGGGGCTGCACCTGTGCGACGCTGTAGAAGCTGCCTGTGCCGTCGAGGGTATCCAACGGGTACGGCTCGGTTCTCTGGAGCCGGAACAGCTCAGCCCCGATGTCATCGCCCGGCTGTCAAAGCAGGATAAGCTGTGTCCGCAGTTTCACCTGTCTCTCCAGAGCGGCTGTGACGCCACGCTGCGCCGGATGAACCGTCACTACGACACGGCAGAATATCGGAAGATCGTCGCTGATCTCCGGGCAACCTTTCCAAACTGCGCCATCACCACCGACATTATGGTAGGCTTTCCCGGCGAGACCGACGAGGAATTTGGTGAGAGTCTTGCTTTTGCAAAGGAGATCGGCTTTGCCCGGGTACACGTCTTTGCCTATTCCCGCCGTCCCGGCACAAAGGCCAACGACGCACCGAATCAACTGACCAACAAAATAAAATCCGCCCGCAGCAAGGAAATGATCGCCGTGACAACAGCCACCCAGCAAGCATTTTTGACAAAGCAGGTAGGCACCACCCAAACGGTGCTGGCCGAGCGGGAGATCGCTCCCGGATGCTTTGAGGGCTACACGCCCAACTATACGCCGGTCCACTTTTCCGGCGAAGGCCCCCTTGGCGGTAAGCTCTGCCCCATCACCATTACCGGTGTAGAGGGCGACCATTGCATCGGCGCAAAGCCGTAAAAAATGCCCTCTCCATTTTGGAGCGGGCATTTTGCGTATTACAACACCTTCAGGACGTTTTCGATCTCCTCCTTTGCTTCCTCCCGCTGGAACGAATCGTAGGAATAGAACAAAAAGCCGTCACAGCCTATGGTGCGGCCCAGCCGGACCTGCTGGGAAAGGATCTTGTTTTCCTTTTTCCACGTTCCGCCGTCTGCATCGGAGGCCGCCTTATAAACACCCAGGCCAAAGTAAAGCCGGACGTCCGGATTTGTCACCATGGCACGCCATTGTTTGGCCGCTGTATCATAGGGCAGCGTGGGGTTTTCAAAGTTATAGTAAAGCTGGGGGCAGATGTAATCGACATAACCGCTGGTGCTGCACCAGGCAGCCACATCGGCGCCGATGGCCAGATCGTTTTCCACATTGCCCTGGGGCGCTATGCCAAACTGAACGCTGTCGTCGATGCTGTGGATGGTCGTATATACCAGCGACACCAGAGAACTGATATTGGCCCGCCGCCACTCCTGCTGGGATAATTTCGTCTTGCCTTCGGCCAGGGAATCGCAGTACGATTGATACGTTTCTTTGTCGAAAGCGCTGTCCTCTGTGGGGTAAAAATAATCGTCAAACTGAACGCCGTCTATAGCATAATTTTCCACGATCTCCCTTACGCCATCGGCAATGTACTGCCGTACCTCTGGGATCCCAGCGTTAAAATACACGCCTTCGCTTTCCGCCCAGGGCAAACACCAGTCTTGCTTTTCGCTGTCCTTCTGCCACAAAACATAAGGATTGCTGTCGGCCATAGTCTGGGGAACATCATGGACCTGAATGCGCAGGGGGTTGATCCACACATGGAGCTGCATCCCGGCTTTGTGGGCAGACTGCACCATGTACGCTAACGGATCATAGCCTGGGTCTGTGCCTTGTGTGCCGGTGAGATACCCTGACCAGGGGAACAGCTTTGATGGATAAAAGGCGTCGGCAAAGGGGCGCACCTGGACGATGAGGGCGTTCATCTCATAGGCTTTGCTGTTTTCGATGATGGTATCGAACTTCTGCTGGAAGGCCGCTTCGCTCTTGTCGTTTTCCCGGCTCATATCCAAACTGAAATAAGGCACCCACATTCCCCGCAGTTCCCCGTCGGCGCTGGCAAATACCTCTGTGCCGCTGGAGGTGAGGGGAGCCTGGGCTGCGATAGATTTTGCCTCGGGATGCTCCTGTGTCGTTTTCGCCGTGAAGATCACCAGCGCTACAACGGCCGCCAACAGCGCTACCGACACCACTACGCCATATCGATCCAGCCAACGCTTTCCCATTGCACATCCTCCTTTGGAAAATTAGATTTGACAGATGCGGAAATTTCCTGTAGGATAAACGTATCACACAACAGTTAAAAGTCCCTATTCTATGTATAATGCAGTTGGGAGAAGATTTATGCCTGTTTTTTTCCTATTATCCGGAATTTATTTTGGCGCCCTCAATCTCATCGGCGTCATGGCCGCCTTGCTCGACAAACATCGCGCCAAAAAGGGCGGCTGGCGCATTTCAGAAACACGGCTGATGCTGTTGGGCGCTTTGGGCGGCGCGCTGCTGGAATGGCTCACCATGCGTCTCATCCACCACAAGACCACCCGCAAAAAATTCATGGTAGGCCTGCCGCTGATGGTGTTGCTTCACGCTGCTCTGTGGTGCGCTCTGCTGACGTTGGTGCTGTTCTGGCAAAAGCTGTAACGGCAAACAAAAAAGACAACCCGCGCAATTTTTTTGCGTTGTGGTTGTCTTTTGTCGTTTAGGTCATCGTTACCGATCTTCCCGCGGGACGATCTCCCCTGCTTTTTTGTAAATAGAATGGGCCATCACATAGCCCCGCACCATGGAAACGGGATAAACACTGGCTCCCCGTCCCACGATGGAGCCGGGATTCAGCACCGTGTTGCAGCCGATCTCCACGCCATCGCCCAAAATCGCGCCGAATTTCTTCAGGCCCGTCTCGATGGTTTTCCCGTGGGCCCGCAGCGTCACCAGCGTTTTGTCCGACTTCACGTTGGAGGTGATGGATCCTGCGCCCATATGGGCTTTGTACCCCAAAATGGAATCGCCCACATAATTGTAATGGGGCACCTGTACGTTATCAAACAGCACCACGTTTTTCAGCTCCACGGAATTCCCCACGACGCAGTTAGCGCCCACCAGGGCATTGCCCCGGATAAAGGCACAATGGCGCACCTCGGTATTTGGCCCGATGATGGCCGGCCCCGCCACATAGGCCGACGGATACACCTTTGCGGACCGGGCGATCCAGACATCTTTTTCCCGCTGTTCGTATTCTTCCGGAAACAGCGTCTGCCCCAGCTCCAGGATCCACCGGGAAATCTCCGGCAGCGCTTCCCACGGATAGGTCAGCTTTGCAAAATAAGATGCTGCAATGGTATGCTCCAAATCCAGCAGATTCTCGATTGTCAATAAATTCTGCATTTGAAATTTTCCTCCCATCTCAATGCGCAAGGCGCTTTAACAGCACCAGGTCTTTTGTATCCACAACGCCGTCGTTATCCATGTCCGCCGCCGTATACCAATAGCTTGTCAACGGAGCATCCTCCGTCAGGTGCTGGAACAGCAGACGCACATCGGCAGAATTGATCGCGCCGTTGCCGTTTAAATCGCCCTCGACCAACACGGTGATCTCATCCATCAGCTCCCAATCGTTGTAAAGCTGTAAGCGCATCCCCGTTCCCAGCGCGCCGCTGGAATAGCTGCCGCCATCGGGCCGCACGGCCGTGAGGGTCGCGCCCTTCAGCGGTACAGTTTTGCGAAACTGGGCAACGGTGATGCCCTGGGGCAGAACGACAACGTTGCTGCCCCTGTCGATGTCGAACCGGGAACTGACGATAAACGCAAGCGGTTCTTCCGCCTCGCTAGAAGAGCTCTCCGATGAGGACGCAGAGGAAATGGCAGAAGAACTGCTTTCCTCAGCACTGCTCTCCTGACCCGATTCAATGGGCACTTCTATCTCCGACGATACCTGCGACGATGTGCTTTCACTCTGGCTACTAGATGGTATCTCCGATACGCTTTCCAACGAAGAAGGGGACGAGCCATCTACGCTCTCTGTTGTTTCCTCTGAAGAAGCTTCTTCCTCTCCGGTAACAAAGTCATCGCTATTTAGCCGGAATGTACGGTACACATCGCCGTCATACACCAGGGCAAGGATCGGGTCGCCGCCGGCAATGGCGCAGAGTTTTCCATCGGCGCGATAGCTCCCCAGAGGCTTTCCCAGATCCTGTTGGGAGAACTGGGACAGCACCCGCTCTCCCGTAATGCCCACCACATTTTGATCGCCGTCGAGAACAGCGCAGCCTGACGCAAAAACAGGGCCGTTAGACAGCATCATCATCGCAGCATCGGAGAGAAAGTAGACTGCGCCGGTTTTATCTAATGCCAGTTGGTCAGATAGGAACGTCAGCGGGAATTGGATCGGGCCGCCCTGCAACGCAGTGGGATCATTAAAGCTGCCCGGCGACAGCGAACACCGCCACAGGGACGGGCCCTCTGATCCTCCTTTCCCGCTGAGATAAACAACGTCGCCGCAAAAGGCCATACCGTCAAAGGGAACATCCTCCGGCATGGAGAGGATCACTCGATCGTCCGGATCTGCCATCGGGAACATCATCGCCATAGAAAACTCCCGATTTAAGGCATATACATTGCCGAGCAGATCTACATTGACCGACTGGAGGTCGAGCTGCATGGTGGTGTTGTTAAATAACGTCTGGGAGATCTCCTCGGAAAACCGTCTGCCATCTAAAGGAATGGCCGCCAGCAGCGCCGTTTCTGTCTCCGCTTCATCGACAGAAGCAGTCACCACATAGGCTGTTTCTCCCACTACGACTACCCGTTCCAGACTACCTAGGAGCTGACGAAAATCACTTTCGCTGTCACCGGCGGCGCCGTCTCCTGTCAAGAACAGGCAATCGGTCATCTGTCCATCGGTACTCAGCAGCAGATAGCCGCCGTTTGCCTGCGGGAGCAGTACCTGCTTTTCTGACAAGACCTGCTCTGGCGGTAAGATCTGCCCCTGATACAGCTTTTCCCGGTCGCCCGTCAGGATCATTGCGCCCACAAAAATCGCCGCCACGGCACACAGCGCTGTCAGGATCAGGAGAATAATCCGGACCCGTTCTTTCCCCGCAAAAGGCTTTGCGTGCTTTGCCATCCTAATCCACCTCGATGTCCTCTTGAATTGCGGCGAAGATCTTTTCGCCGATGCCGGATACATTGGTCAACTCCTCTATAGAGCGAAATCCGCCGTTTGCCTCCCGGTATTCGATGATGCGCTGGGCCAGGGTTGGGCCGATGCGATAGAGCGTTTCCAGTTCTGCTGCATCCGCCGTATTGAGGTTGACCTTGCCGCCGTCTGCTGTAGCGGGCGTCTCCTGTTGCGTGCTATGGGACTGCGCCGCAGGTTCAGCAGAAGCAGATGATACCACAGCTTCCGCTTCACTGACAGCAACAGCAGCGCTCTCACGCGAAACGGCACTAGACGAAGCGCTTTCGCTGACATCGGTGAGCAGGATCGTCTCTGCCGGTTCCTTGGTGAAAAACAAATTACAGCCGAGGATCAACACGCAAAACAGCAGACAAACACTGAGCAGTACGCGGATTTGTTTTCCCGTATCCATGGTGATAACTCCTTAGGTGAGCTTTTTGAGAAAGGCCGTAAAGTAAGGCGGCAGCTCGCTGGTAAATTCCAGGTACTCCCCCGTCGCAGGATGGATAAAGCCGATGACTCTGGCATGGAGACACTGGCCGCCCAGCGCTGTCAGGACCTTCTTCGGCCCATAGACCGGGTCTCCGGCTACCGGATGCCCCAGATAAGCCATATGGACCCGGATCTGGTGGGTGCGGCCGGTCTCCAAACGCAAGCGCACATGGGTAAAGCCATTGTACCTAGATAGCACCTCGTAATGGGTGACGGCATTGCGGCTGTTTTTCTCCGTGACGCACATCCGTTTTCGATCGGTAGGATGGCGGCCGATGGGCGCGTCTATGGTGCCGGTATCTTCTTTTAACTTGCCGTAGACCACCGCTTCATACAGCCGGGTAAAGGTATGGGCCTTGATCTGCTCTGCCAGATGGCGGTGGGCTGTATCGTTCTTCGCCACGATGAGCAGACCGCTGGTGTCCTTGTCGATGCGGTGGACGATGCCCGGCCGGATAACGCCGTTGATCCCCGAAAGAGAATCGCCGCAATGATACAGCAGAGCATTGACCAGGGTACCATTGCTATGTCCCGGCGCCGGGTGGACCACCATGCCTTTGGGCTTATTGACCACCAGCAGATCCTTATCCTCGTAAACGATGTCTAAGGGGATATTTTCCGGCGTCACATCCAGCAGCTCCGGCGGCGGGATCTCGATCGTCAGCACATCTCCCGGAGACGATTTCCCGCTTTTGCGCAGGACTTTGCCGTTTTTCGTGATCCGCCCCTGTTCCATCCAGTGCTGCACAGCGGAACGGGTACAGTCCGGCAGCTTTTCACTCAGGAGCTTATCCAGCCGAATGCCGCCTTCTTCCGGCAGAACAGTAACCGTCATCATTTCGCTTCCTATCTCCAGCATCTCCATGTCCTGCGGGATCGCCTTATGCTCCATGGCGGTGTTTCTCCGATTTTTCCTTATCCCGGCCCATATAGAACAAAACGAACAAGATCAGCAGGATCGTGCCAACGACCACCAGGATGTCGGCAAAGTTAAAGATGGCCGGGAAAAAGGAGATCTGGATATAGTCGGTGACAAAATGGCCGGGATTAAAGATGCGGTCGATCAGATTGCCCACACCACCGGCAACGATCATGGTGCAGGCGGTATAGGACAGCCAGTTGTGTTTTTTATACAGGAACAGCCCCAGGATCAGCGCCGCCGACACCACGGCTGTAGCGATGATGAAAAACCAGGTCTTGCCCGACAGCATACTGAATGCCGCGCCGAAATTCTGTGTATACGTCAGGTTCAGCAGGCCGGGGATCACCGACACACTGCCGATGGGCTGAAGCTGGGTCGTCACCACCAGTTTGATCAACTGGTCCACAACGACCAGCGCCCCAGTGACGATAAGGGATAAAATTGCAAATACCATGAATCGGCCTCCTCTTTTAAGAAAAAAAGGCGAACAACGAAGCTCGCCTGATTTTCTATCGCTTTTATGGAATTAGCCAAGTACGGCCGCACAGCGGGCGCACAGGTCCGGATGATTTTCGTCGCTGCCGACGGTGCTGCTGTAGCTCCAGCAGCGGGCACACTTTTCGCCCTCTGCCGGCAGGACCGTGACGGACAGTCCTTCCACATCGCCGCTGGTAAAGCTGCCGCCGGTGCCGTTGATCACTTCTACCTGAGAGGTGATAAATACGGTAGCAAGCTCATTTTCTACAGACTTTACAAAGTCGTACAGCTCGCCTTCACAGAACAACTGTACCTTCGCATCGAGAGAAGCGCCGATGACCTTCTCGTTTCTGGCCAGCTCCAGCGCCTTCTTCACCACATCGCGAATGGCGTGGATGCGATCCCAAACAGCGGTGAATGCTTCGTCAGCGTTTACGCCGGTCAGCTCCGGCATCTGGTTAAAGACAACGCCGGTGGTATCCTCGCCATCCTCATGGCGCATGGACTCCCAGATCTCGTCGGCGGTATAGGCCAGGATCGGCGACACCATTCTCGTCATGCTGTCCAGAATGATGTGCATAGCCGTCTGTGCCGCGCGGCGTTCTTTGCTGTCGGCCTTTTCGACATAAAGGCGGTCCTTGATGACATCCAGATAGAAGTTGGACATATCCACAACGCAGAAGTTGTGAATAGCGTGGAACACCTGATGGAACTCAAAGGAATCGTAACCGGCACGGACCTTCTTGTTCAGCTTATCCAACTGTGCCAGTGCCCAGCGGTCGATGGGCAGCAGCTCGTCGAGGGATACCTTGTCCGTATTGGGATCAAAGTCGCTGGTGTTGCCCAGAATGTACCGGGCCGTGTTGCGGATCTTCCGGTAAGCGTCGGAAAGCTGCTTTAAGATCTCCTTGGAGATGCGGATGTCAGCGTGGTAGTCGGAAGAATCCACCCACAGCCGCAGAATATCGGCGCCGTACTGGTTGACGATCTCGCTGGGCAAAATGCCGTTGCCCAGAGACTTAGACATCTTTCGGCCCTCGCCATCTACCACCCAGCCGTGGGTGACGACAGCCTTGTAGGGAGCCTTGCCTCTCCAGGCAACAGAGGTCAGCAGAGAGGACTGGAACCAGCCTCTGTACTGGTCGGCGCCCTCCAGATACAGGTCAGCCGGCCAATGCAGATCTTCTCGTGTATCGCAGACAGCGGCATGGGTCACGCCGGAATCGAACCAGACGTCCATGATGTCCCGCTCTTTGTCAAAGTGGGTGCAGCCGCACTTTTTACACTTGGTGCCCTCTGGCAGGATCTCCTCTGCCGGCTTTACATACCACTGGTCAGAGCCTTCGGTGCGGAACATCTCCGCTACAGCCATCATGGCTTCCTTGTCGATGAGGGGTTCGCCGCAATCTTTGCAATAGAAGATCGGGATCGGCACGCCCCAACGGCGCTGACGGGAAATACACCAGTCATTGCGGTCCATGACCATGGAGGTGATGCGGTCCTTGCCCCAGCCGGGGATCCACTCTACGGTGTTGATGGCGTCTACAGCCTCTTTCTTAAAGCCCTCCACAGAGCAGAACCACTGCTCTGTGGCACGGAACAGCACCGGGTTCTTGCAGCGCCAGCAGTGTGGATACTGGTGGATGATCTTCTGCATGGCAAACAGCGCGCCGCTGTCCTCCAGGCATTGGGCGATAGCCTTGTTGGCCTCGTCGGTAGTGAGGCCGCTGAACTGACCGGCCTCATCGGTCAGCTTGCCCGGGTTGTCCACTGGGACGATGATGGGTAGCTCCGGATAATGGTTGTGGCAGACGTCATAGTCCTCCACACCGTGGCCAGGCGCTGTGTGAACGCAGCCGGTACCGCTTTCCAGCGTAACGTGGTCGCCGACGATGACGAGAGATTCCCGGTCAAGGAACGGATGCTTTGTGGTCATGCGTTCCAGCTCGGCGCCCTTGAGGGTACCGATGACTTCATACTCGGTGATGTTGGCAGCTTCCAGAGCGCTTTTGAACAGCTCTGTGGCCATAACGTAATATTCCTCACCGCACTTGATGAGGGAATATTCAAACTCCGGACCAACACAGATGGCCACGTTGCCCGGCAGAGTCCAGGTGGTCGTGGTCCAGATGACAAAGTAAGTCTTGCTGAGATCTGCACCCAGCTTTGTCAGCAGTCCCTTGTCGTCCTTGACCTGGAACTTGACATAGATGGAATAGCAGGGATCCTCTGCGTATTCGATCTCGGCTTCTGCCAAAGCGGTACCGCAGTCGGAGCACCAATACACTGGCTTTAATCCCTTATAGATGTAACCCTTAGTGGCCATTTCTGCAAAGATCTCGATCTGCTTTGCCTCAAATTCCTTTTTCAGGGTGATGTAGGGGTGATCCCAGTCACCGATGCCGCCCAATCTCTTAAACTGCGTGCGCTGGTCGTCCAGATAGCCCAGGGTAAATTCCCGGCACATCTGCCGCAGCTCCACATCCGAAATGGTGGTGGAGTTGCCAACGCCAGCTTTTTTCCGGGCTTTCAGCTCGGTGGGCAGGCCATGGGTGTCCCAGCCGGGAACGTACGGCGCCTTGAAGCCGGTCATGTTCTTATAGCGGACAATAATGTCTTTGAGCACCTTATTGAGTGCGGTGCCAAGGTGAATATCGCCGTTGGCGTACGGCGGTCCGTCATGGAGGACATACAGCGGCTTGCCCTCGTTCTTTTCCATCAGCTTATCGTAAATGTGTTCCGCTTCCCACTTTGCCAGCCGCTCCGGCTCCCGCTTAGGCAATCCTGCCTGCATGGGGAATCCCGTTTTTGGCAGGTTCAGCGTATTTTTATAATCCTGTGCCATCCGGTCACTCTCTCCTTAACCTTCCAATTGTTATCGTGTTCCAGCGCAGATCCTCCCTGCGCTGATTGTATCATAGATCAGCCTTTTCGAATGTCGTAATCTGCGCCGAATTTTAACTC
This sequence comes from Oscillospiraceae bacterium, assembly GCA_029098185.1. Taxonomy (GTDB): domain Bacteria; phylum Bacillota; class Clostridia; order Oscillospirales; family Acutalibacteraceae; genus UMGS1071. The sequence goes on along the minus strand of JAQXNV010000031.1, from coordinate 16,722 downwards.
GGAAAATTCGCCTGTCTCATCCTTTTGCTTGCCGATCTGAAAACTCTTTGTGTGAGACAGTTCTTCGTCTGTCTCCTTTGCCTTACTTTCCGGTTCCTTTGGTGTTTCCGGTACCGGATCCTTTTGCGCTTTTGCCGCACTTGCGGGAGTCTCTGCCTGTTTAGGCGATGGCTCTACCGGCGCTTTAGGCGCTGTTTGCTGGGTGGAGACCCGATTATTGCGCAGCGTTGGCAATGCGTTGACCAGCTTTAAGTGCTCCTTGTAGCTGTCCAGCAAGCTGGCCCGGAAATCGGACACTAGCTTTTTGAGCCGATCCAGCTCTGCCTTTTGGTCATTGACCTCGCTCTGGGCAATGTCCACGATCCGCTCTGCCTTGGCGTTAGCGTCGTTGATGAGGGCCTCTGCCTTTTGCCGCGCTTCCCGAATGGTGGCGTTGGCCAGCTTTTGGGCGCTGAGCAATGCGTTCTTGATCTCCTCCTGGGTGTACTCGCACTCCTCCGACAGCTTGACGTCCTCCGGTGCTTGCTTTGCCGGGGCGGCAGACTGGGCTGACTGTGCCGTTTTGAGGGAGCTTTTCAGCCGCTCATTTTCCGCCGCAAGCTGTTCGTTGAGTTCTTTTTGCTCAATATTCTTTTTAATGAGCAGATCATAAGATTCTACGACCTTATCAATGAACTCATCGACGTCCTCCGGCTTGTATCCGGCAAAATTGGATTTCCGGAAGCTGACATTTGCGATTTCGTTCAGTGTAAGCATGTTGAACCATCTCCTTCGTTTATAGATACTTTTTCAGTTCGATACAGATCCTGCCCTTACGGGTCCGGTGATCGGTGCGCTCCAGGCGGAATTTCCCCTTGCCCCGGATAGCGATGCGGTCGCCGTCCGACAAGGGCGATGACACCGACTGGCACACCTGGTCATTGACGCTGACCAGCCCCGCCTTGATGACATCCTTTGTCTTTTCCCGGCCAAAGCCGGTGCAGGCAGCCACAACGCAGTCGGTCCGCAGAGATGAGACCACCGCCGAAAGGGACTGAAACCGCCGTCCCGGCGGGTAGGGCATCGCAGCGCCCTCCACAGCAGAAACGCCTACAGCGCCGACCTTGTGGAGCTGCGACAGCACATAGGGAGCGATCTCCTGCCGCAGGAACAAAACGCACCGGCCCGGTTCTACCAGAATGTCTCCCACAGTGGAGCGCTCGATGCCCAGAGCCATCAGCGCACCGAGAAAATCCCGGTGACACAGGGTATCCTGCTGCCGGAACGTGACGCTGACCGGCATGATAGGAAAAACGCTGCTGTCTTTTTCTGCATAGGCCGATAACGCACCAAAAACTACACGCTCCGCACCGTCATAGCCGCCCCAGAGCATATAGTTTTCGATTCCTGCGTGTTCCATTAAATTTCGTACGAGCTGCTGTTCCCGCTCATCGAGAAAGCCGACAAAGCATCCGCTTCCCCGGCGGTCACACTGCTGCAGCGCATCCCAGATCATTGCTTCCAGCAGGGCGTCCTCTCTTTGCATCGCGGTTTAGAGGTACGTCTCTTCTGTCTCGTTGCTCTCGGTCATATCGTCACCGCTCAGGCGCACATTGCTTGGGGTGATGATATATGTATTGGTGGAGACACGCTTTACTGTGCCGTCCTTAGCATAGGCTACGCCGCCCAAAAAGTCCAGGATCCGGCGGGCGGTATCCTTTGGGGTCACTTCCAGATTGAGTACCACGGTATTGGAGCGCACCAGCTCATCGGCGATGGCTCTTGTGTCCTTGCCGTAATCCATGGGCTTAAACAGCACCACTTCCAGGTTGCCGGAATGGCCAAAATTCACCACATTGCTGCGGCTGCTCCGGTGATCCTCCTCATAGGAACTGCTGTGAATATCCCGGTAGCTGTCCTCGCTGGCAGCGCTTGCCTGTGTATCGGTGTCAGCATCCTCGTTGTGCTCTACCTGGCCGGCCTCTTCGTAATCGAACTCATCCTCCGGCGGATTCCACATATTCTTAAACTTCTGTGCAAAATTGGACATACTCCATCTCCTCCTAAATCAAAACGACTCAAAATTTTTAACATTTATCGGTAAACACGTTTTCCGAATATTGATGACCCAATTCGGACAATATTCGCTCCGGACTCTATCGCCAATTCATAATCCGACGACATCCCCATTGATAAATAGTCCATACAGATATTATCTAATTTTTTCGCCTTAATGTCAATGAAATTTTTGTACATCTTTGAGAAAAAACGACCTGTATTTACAATATTTTCACTAATTGGCGGGATTGTCATCAGCCCTTGCACCGAAAGATTGGGCAGTGTTGCGATTTCCCCCAGCAATTCCTCCAGCGCTTCCGGCGCAACGCCGGACTTGCTCTCCTCGCCGCCGATATTCACCTCGATGAGAATGGGCATCACCCGGCCATCCCTCTGGGCCAGCCGGGAGATCTCCTTTGCCAGCTTCACGCTGTCCACCGACTGGATCCGGTCCACCTTGTCCATGAGCTGCTTTACCTTATTGGTCTGCAAATGACCGATAAATTCACAGGAACAGTGCTCCAGCTTCAGTTCGTCATATTTGCTGCACAGCTCCTGGACCTTGTTTTCGCCGATATGGGTCAGGCCCTCGTTGACAATGGCATGGTTGATGACCTCCGGCGGCACCGTTTTGGTCGCCGCCAACAGCGTGATGTCCGAAGGGCTTCTGCCGCTTTTTTCCGCGGCCCGGGCAATGTTCTCCCGGATCGCCTTCAGATTTTCTGTCACATCGCGGCACCGCTGGGCCAGCACTTCCTTATCCAACGCTCTTTCCGTCATATAGATTACCTCCTATCGCAACTGTATCATACAGGGAAATGGTTTTTTCTGTCAGCAGTTCGCCGGGATCCGGCTCCGGGTCACAGATGACGTAATTGCCGGTGGAGTACATGGGCACCACCTGGACAAACTTCAGCTCGCTCCCCTCGACCACATACACGCCCTTGACCTCCCTCGTCTCGGTGGTGGTGCTGCCGGAGGAATCGCTGATCTCTCCCGTCACTGTCTCAAAATGGATGGCGTTCTGGCTGATCTTGATGCCGTCGAAGGTGCCGATATTGAGCAGCACCGTTTCGTTGCGGATGTTGGCCAGGGTAGAATCCATATAGGAACAGCGCAGGATCAGCGCCGCCTCGGAATCCACATCGGTCTGGTTTACGGCCACTACCTTAGCCGGCACCTCGGCACTGGTGACAAAGGGCAGGCTGACACTGATCTGGTCGCCGACGGCCACCCGGATAGCTGTATCCGCCGGGACGACACAGGCGATGTACCAGTCAAACTGCTCGCACACCTTGCCGATGGTGTTTTCGCTGACAGCCTTCGGTTCCCGTTGTTCTTTCAGGTCCTCCACCGTAAGCTGCTTAACGTCGTCATAATCGTAAACGTTCTCATAGCCGTCTGTTTTTTTCACAAAGTAGCCGGCGGCCGAAGCGCGAATGGTACCGGTGGCATTACTGGACTGACTGTCCAGGGCGGCCACCTCCTCCTTCAGCGATTGGATCCGCTCACTGAAGGTCTTTGTCTTGCCTGTGGCCATTTGCCACTGGTTGATGAGATTCAGTGTGTCGGTGCGGTCGCTGAGGATCTTGCTGAGATTATAGTCGTTGATGTCTGTTTTCAGGCTGTACAATCGCTGGTAGATCTGCTTGCTGACATTGTCCGGATTGACGGCCGTTGTCCCTACTGATTTGTTGAGATTTTCCAGCTTGTCCAGCTCGTTTTTCAGCTCCACCCGCTGAGATTCTGCCGTTGCTGCTTCGGCGCTGGCATAGGACGATGCGATGACGCCGTTTTTCGCCACCTTCGTTCCGTCGGAGACCTCGTAAGAGATGACGCCCGAGGTGGTGTTTTCCAGTAGCTTTTCCTTGCGCACCACGAGCCCCTCTACCCGCACCGAATCGGTGACGGTAGCATGGGTCGCTGTCTCTGTCTTGATGCCGGGACGAAACAGGTTATACACCTGTACGCCCACATACACCGCCGCCAGCAGGATCGCAAGGATCAGCAGGATTCTTTTGAGTAGCTTTTTGTTCATGGATCAGATCCCCCTCTTTTGAAACCACTGGGTGACCACTGATTTGGCCGCGTCTACAAGCGATGCTTCGTCGATGTAATCGTCGGGATAGAGCCAGTGGATGTCCTCCTCCCGGCGGAACCAGGTGAGCTGGCGCTTGGCGTACCGCCGTGTGCCCTGCTTCATCTTTTCCACCGCCTCTGAAAGAGAGATCTCTCCGTCCAGATACGGCTTTAGCTCCTTGTAGCCGATGGCCTGCAGCGCCGTCTGTCCGCCGGGCTGCTGAAAGATGTTTTTCGCTTCGTCCAGCAGTCCTTTTTCCATCATGTCGTCCACCCGGCGGTTGATGCGGTCGTATAGCGTCTGCCTCTGCCGGTAATTTAGCCCCAGCATACAGGATACATAGGGCGACGGCGTTTTGCGGGAATCCCGCAGATGCTCGGTCATGGTCTTGCCGGTGGTGCGATACAGCTCGATGGCCCGGATGACCCGGGGCACGTTGCGCATCTCGATGCGCTCTGCCGATTCCGGGTCAACGGAACGCAGCTCCTCCAAAAGGGCGCTAGGGCCTTCTGTTTCCGCTTTTTTCCGGAGAGATTCCCGCAGAGCCGGATCCTTATCGCCATCGGAAAAGTCTAGATTTTGCAGCAGAGAACGGACATATAACCCGGTGCCGCCAACAAGGATCGGGATCTTTCCCCGACGGGCGATGTCCTTTAGGCATTCCCCGGCCATGGCGACGTAATCGGCAACGCTGAAGGATTCGGTCATGGGCAGAAAATCCACCATGTGATGGACTACGCCGTCCATTTCCTCTGCTGTCGGCTTTGCTGTACCGATGGTCATCTCCCGGTAGATCTGCATGGAATCGGCGGACACCACCTCGCTATTTAGCCACTTGGCCAGCGCTACAGCAAGACCGCTCTTGCCCGAGGCCGTGGGCCCCACCACGGCGATGACCGGAATAGATCGTGTTGTTGTCAAGGGGCGCCCTCCTTTTTTTGCAAGCTTACGTAATTCTGCCAAATTGTTTTTCCAGATCCCGTTTTCTCAGGACGATGGAAATGGGCCGTCCGTGGGGACAGTACCGGACATCGGGATTCTGCTCCAGTCGGTTGGCCAGGGCGATCAGCTCTTGGGCAGAGGTGTGGTTCCCCGCTTTGATCGCCGCCCGGCAGGCAATGTTGTGATACAGCCAATCCAGATGCTCACTGGACAGATCCGTCTTGTGGCTGCAAAGATACCCGGCCATTTCCAGCACGGTAGAGCCGATGTCCGCCCCTTCCAGAAACAGCGGCGCACTGCGCACCAACAATGTTCCCTCGCCAAAGTCCTCCAGCGCAAAGCCCGCTGACGAAAATACGTCTTGATTTTCCAGCACCAGCCGGTATTCTTCCTTTTGCAGCGTCACCGTCACCGGCTCCAGCAGTACCTGAGCGCAGCTTTCTCCGCGCTCATCTTTCAGCTTTTCGTACAGTAACCGCTCGTGGGCGGCGTGCTTATCGATCAGCAGCGCTGTGTCGTCGTCCCGCTCTACTACCATGTAAGTCTGGAACAATTCCCCGATCAGGCGGGCTTTCGGCAGCACTTTTTCTTCCGGCACGATGTCCGGCGCTTCCTTTGTGACCTGCACAGAAGCAGCTATCTCCGGTTCTCTTTTTGCCCGCTCCAAAGGGGCTTTGGTGCCTCCGTTTGCGCGCTGGGCAAAGGTCTGACCGCTATCCCGGAACACGGCATTTTGCGTGGCCGGTTTTGCCTCCCAGATACGCCAGGATGGGGCGGACTGGGCTGATTTGCATCTTTTATCAGGCGATTTTTCACCAGACGGGACTGCTGGGGGTTCTTTTGGCACAAAGGTCATTTGACTGACGTTATCGTCTTTGGCAAAAGTCGTCGCTTTTGGCCCTCGGAAGGTCATGACCGGCGGAGTATCCTCCGTTTGCAGGGCTGTTTTCACCGCGTGATACACCCCGTCGAAGATGGGACGCTCGTTGACGAACCGCACCTCCAGCTTTGTGGGATGAACGTTGACGTCTACCGCCCGGCAGTTGACCTCCAGATGCAGCACGCAGGCGGGAAATTTCCCCACCATGATGCTGGTCTTAAAGGCCTGTTCCATGGCCACCATGGCCGTTTTGCACTTGACGTAGCGGCCGTTGAGGAAAAAGTGCTGCATCCGGCGATTGGGCCGGGCGGCTGTAGGCTTTGACACAAACCCCCATACCCGCACATGGTCAAGGGTATAGTCTACCGGCAGCAGACCGGCAGTAAATTCCTTGCCGAACACGGCGTAGACTGCCGATTTCAATTTGCCGTCTCCCGGCGTGTGCAGCGTTTCCTTGCCGTCTTTGATGAACCGGACGGAAAGCTCCGGGTGAGACAGGGCGATATTGTCCATGACCGTGCCGACGGCAGCGCCCTCTACCGCATCGGTCTTGAGGAACTTTAGCCGGGCAGGGGTGTTGAAAAAGAGGTCCCGCACGACGATGGTCGTCCCTACAGCACAGCCGGCGTCCTCCGTCAAGAGGACTTCTCCGCCGCTGTTTTGCAGATGGACACCGGCCAACTCCTCGGCAGTGCGGGTGAAGATCTCCACCTTCGACACCGCGCAGATAGAAGCCAGCGCTTCCCCGCGAAAGCCCAGCGTGGTGATCTGCTCCAGGTCCTCCGCTGCTTGGACCTTGCTGGTGGCGTGGCGCAAAAAGGCTGTAGGGACCTGGTCTGCCTCGATGCCGCAGCCGTCGTCCGTAACCCGGATAAAGGTGACGCCGCCATTTTTCAGCTCTACAGTGACTGCCGTGGCGCCGGCGTCAATGGAATTTTCCACCAACTCCTTCACCACCGATGCCGGACGGTCAATGACTTCCCCCGCGGCGATCAACTCCGCAACGTGCTTGTCCAACACCTGAATTTCTGCCATGCTCCCGCCTCCTTTTCCTTCGATAAGTTATGTTAAATTGGCTAATTTCGTCAGCTCAAACAGGACGTTCATACATTCAATGGGCGTCAGGGCATTGACGTCCAGATGCTTCAGCCGCCCGATCAGCTCCCTTTGCTGGTCGGACAAAAAGGTCATCTGTCCGCCGTCGTCCTTCGGCACCTTTTTCCCTATGCCCTTTGGCGCGGAAACATCCCCGCCGCTTTCCAGCTCTTTTAAGATCTGCTTGGCTCTCGTCACCACTTTATTGGGCACACCGGCCAGCTTGGCCACCTCGACGCCGTAGCTGTCGTCGGCGCCACCCCGGAGGATCCGGCGCAAAAAGGTGATGTCGTCGCCTCGCTTTTTCACGGCAATATTATAATTTTTCACGCCGTCCAAAAGATCCTCCAGCGCCGTCAACTCATGATAATGGGTGGCAAACTAAGCCTTGGCCCCCAGCGTTTTCGGGGAAGCCACATACTCCAGCACGGCGCGGGCAATGCTCATGCCGTCAAAGGTGGAGGTGCCCCGCCCGATCTCATCAAGGATCAACAGGCTGTTCCGCGTGGCGTTTTTCAGGATGTCGGCCACCTCGCTCATCTCCACCATAAAGGTGGACTGGCCGGAGGACAAATCATCGGAAGCGCCGACACGGGTGAACACGCTGTCCACAATGCCGATCTCCGCCGATGACGCCGGGACAAAACAGCCGATCTGCGCCAGGATGACGATGAGCGCCACCTGGCGCATATACGTCGACTTACCGGCCATGTTGGGGCCGGTGATAATGGCCACCCGGTTTTCTCCCTGATCCAGCAGCACATCGTTGGGCACAAAGGGCGCGCCGTCCAGCAGTGCCTCTACCACCGGATGGCGGCTGTCCTGCAAAATGATCTTCCCGCTGAGATTGATGATGGGCCGGGTATAGCGATACCGGACAGATACCTCCGCAAAGGACGATAACACATCTAGCTGAGCCAGTGATGACGCCGTTTGCTGTACCCGATCCAGTTGGTCTGCTACCGTAGCACGGACCTGTTCAAACAACTGGGTCTCCAGTTGAATGGACTTATCGTGGGCGCCTAAGATGCGTCCCTCCAGCTCCTTTAATTCCGGGGTGATGTACCGCTCGCAATTGGTCAGAGTCTGCTTGCGGATGTATTCCTGGGGCACCTGATCTTTGTAGGAATTGCTGACCTCCAGATAATAGCCGAACACCCGGTTGTAGCCCACCTTCAGCTTGGGGATGCCGGTCTTTTCCCGCTCCTGCGCCTCGATCTGGGCAATGAGCCCCTTGCCGTTGTTCATGTCGCTTTTCAGCCGATCCAGCTCTTCGTGGTAGCCGGCACGGATCATGCCGCCTTCCCGGATGGAAAAGGGCGGGTCCTCCACGATGGCACGGCCAATCAGGTCCTTGACGTCCTCCAGCAGGTCGATCCGATCCACCAGCTCCCGCAGCAGCGGCGACTGCACATCGCTGAGAATGGCCGCCACCATGGGCAGATGGGTCAAAGCGCTGTAAAGGCTTCGCAGCTCCCGGCCGTTGGCCGTGCCGTAGACGATGCGGGTCATGAGCCGCTCCATATCCGGCACGCCCTGCAGCTCATCCATCAAATCGTTTCGCAGGACCATCTGCCCCACCAGCTCTTCCACCGCGTCGTGACGGCGGGTGATCTTGGCCGGGCTGAGCAAAGGCTGACAGATCCAACTGCGGATGAGCCGCTTGCCCATGGCGGTCTTTGTCTTGTCCAGCACCCACAACAGAGAGCCTTTTTTCTCTTTGTTCCGCATGGTCTCGAACAATTCCAAATTGCGCCGGGCGTGGAGATCCAGCTGCATAAACTGGGAATTCTGATACAGATCCAGCCGATTGAGCCGCTCTACGCCGGTGCGCTGGGTCTGCTGCAAATAGGACAGCAGTGCGCCGATGGCCCTGACCAGCTCCGGCTGATGGGAAAGCGCCAGCTCATCCAAAGACTGCGCCTGGAACTGGTGCAGCACCCGGTTTTCGCACGTCTCCAGCGCAAAAGCCTCATCGTCCAGCAGTTCTACCGACGCTGACAGTTTATCCTTTAAAAAAGGACACAGCCCCGCTAGATTTGCGCCTTCCCCGTTGAGGAGCAGCTCCCTTGGCCCAAAGCGGGACAGCTCGTTTTTCAGCGCGTTTTCCAGCGTTTCGCCATGTTGCAGCACCGTAGCGTGAAGCTCCCCGGTGGAGATGTCGCCAAAACACACGCCTGCCCGGCCATCCTGCACATAAATAGCGCTGATGTAGTTGTTCTTCGTCTCGTCCAGCATACTGCTTTCCATGACGGTGCCCGGCGTAATGGTCCGGATCACATCCCGCTTGACTAGGCCTTTCGCTTCGGCTGGATTTTCCATCTGCTCACAGATGGATACCTTGTAGCCCTTTGCCACCAGCCGGGCAATGTAGGACTCACTGCTGTGAAATGGCACGCCGCACATGGGCGCCCGTTCCGACAAACCGCAGTCCCGGCCCGTCAGCGTCAGCTCCAGCTCCTTAGAAGCGATCTTGGCGTCGTCAAAAAACAGCTCGTAAAAATCCCCCAGCCGGAAAAACAGCAGGGTATCCGGATGCTGTTCTTTCATTTGAAAATACTGTTTCATCATTGGCGATAAATCCGCCATGGTTCCCACTCCTTCCGGCCAATGGTTTTGTCAATAGGGCCGATCAGTGGCAGCCTGCGCAGCTGGAGCAGGAGCCGCCGCAGCTGCTCTCATCCAGGTCGGCTGTCTCCGGGTCCTCGCCTTCGGCACTGAGGGCAATGATGGCGTTGACTCGCTTGAGCACAGCATCCAGCGCCTCTTTTGCCTCATTGTATGCGGTCATGTTCTCGTTGCGCATGATCTCGCCGTAAATGTGGCGCAGCTCTGTGTTCAGCTCCCGGAGCTTATCCTCGCTGCGGTCATCCTTCACGGCCTCGTTGTTGATGGCCAGACGCTTTAAGTTAAACTCACCGATGAGCTCCTGGAGATGCTGGTCATTGTCGCTGTCTGCCTTTGCCTTTTGCAGACGGATATACCGCTCGTCCTGCTGAATTGCCTTACCCAGTTCTCTTGCCATTTGAATCATATCCATTATTTTGTACCTCCAAAAAATCGTTTATCGTTTGTTTATGCTTTTGTGTCTGTTGTGTCTGTCAAAAGCGTTCCCTTTAACACCCAGTTCCGGGATTCGGTGATCTTTACCCTTACAAACTGCCCAACGAGAGATTCCGGCCCCGGAAAATCGCAGTTGAGATTGCCCTCTGTCTTGCCGCAGAGGACGCCCCGCTTTTCGCTGACTTCCTCTACCAGCACCCGCTGGGTCGTGCCGACGATGGTATCGGTGAGCCGGTCGGCCGTAGCTTCCTGGGCATCCAGCAGCTCCTGGAACCACCGGGATTTCTCTTTCGGCGGTACCGGGTCCTCCATATCGGCGGCTCGGGTGCCGACTCGGGGGGAGTAAATGAACGTAAAGAGCGATGCAAAGCCCACTTCTTCCACAAGGGAGACAGTATCCCGGAATTCCTCATACGTTTCGCCGGGAAAGCCCACGATAATATCGCTGGAAAAAGCGATGTCGGGCATCTTCTGCCGGGCATAAGCGATAAGGGAAAGATACTGCTCCCGTGTGTAATGCCGGTTCATCTCCCGCAGGATCCGGTCGTTGCCGGACTGGAAGGGCAGATGCAGGCTGTGACAAATATGCTTGCTCTCTGCCATGGTGTCGATGAGCTCCTTTGTGGCGTCCTTTGGGTGAGACGTCATAAAGCGCAGCCGATAGTCGCCGGGGATCTGGTCCAGACGCCGGAGCAGCGCCGAAAAGGAAATGGGCTGCTCCAGGGTCTTTCCGTAGGAATTGACATTCTGGCCCAACAGGACGATCTCTTTATAGCCTGCTGCGATGAGAGAGCGAACCTCCTCCTCGATAGCCTGTGGCGTACGGCTGCGTTCCCGGCCCCGGACGTATGGCACGACACAATAGGAACAGAAATTGTCACAGCCGTACATCACCGTCACCCAGGTCCGGATGTCCCGGTCCCGGTGGATCGGCAACCCTTCCACGATGGTCTTGTCCTCGCTGTCGTCGCCCCGGGCAAATACCCGCTTGCCAGAGGTCAGCGTTTGATACAGCAGCTCCGGCAATTTGTGGACCACATGGGTCCCGAACACCAGGTTGACATAAGGATAGCTTTGTTTGATTTTTTCCGCAACGTGGGCTTGTTCCATCATACAGCCGCAGACGCCGATGATGAGGGATGGCTTTTTCCGCTTGAGTCCCTTTAAATTGCCGACGTTCCCGTAAACACGGAACTCTGCGTTTTCCCGCACGGCACAGGTATTGAACAGGATCAGATCGGCTTCCTCCTCGTTTTCCGTGAAGGAAAAGCCCATCTCCCGCAATTGTCCCCGCAGTTTTTCGCTGTCGGCCACATTCTGCTGGCAGCCGTAAGTCCGCACCAGGGCCAGAGGCTCTGCTCCCGTGGCCCGGACGGACATCAGCTCCGCCACCTGCTCGATACACGCTTCTCTCGAGGGGAAGCGTTCCCAGTTCTGCTTTTTTTCGTCTGTCAAGCCAGCACGCTCCTTTGTGAAAATAATCAGTTTATTGTATCATATTTTGACCTTTTCTTCAATCCAAAAGTGTATTTCTTTACGCAATATTCATTTTTGGGAAAAGCTGGGGCCGCCTCTTGCATCTGCCGGCCCCTTTGTGGTAGAATGAGGGGGATAAAATTTGACGAAATGGAGGAGACGAAAGGATGTTTAACAAAGAATTAGTCGCACAGCTTTCCAACGAGATTCAGGAGCGCATCACCCAGCAGATGGAAGTTGGCAAAATGGAACGAATGCAGAAATACGCAAAACCGGACCAGACCATCGACACCACCGGTCTGATGGCCTTCTCCCTGGCAGAGGCCAAGCTGTTCGCCACGCTGTACACCACCGATTTTCTCATGACGCTGGCCGAATATGAGGAGATGGATCAGAAGCTGGCCGACGGCACACTGGAGATGCCGGAGATCGAGGACGGCGATTTTGTGCCGCTCCAGAAGAAAGCCGACTGGGAACTGATGACGCCGAAGATGGCAGAGGAGAAAAAAGCTGCCGCCGAAGCGATCCAGAAGGAAGAGGAGGAAAAGCTGAAGAACCACGAGTTCCATCTGGAGCCGGAGATCAAAGAAAAATAATCGCCTGTCGTCTTTGCGGAAAAAGCACCTCCTCTGGGAGGTGCTTTTTTATTTGCCCTGCTGGGATCTATGGCGGCGCTCGGCTTCGGCTTTGGAAAACACACAGCCGCAGTAATCCTGCCGGTAGAGGTGATGCTCCCGGGAAAGCTCGATGGAGCGCTTGTAGCCTTCCTTTTTCTTAAAGTCTGACGGCAGATGGGCAACGCCGTATTTTTCCGCCAATTCCTGTCCGATCTCGTTTAATTTCTGGGCATTTTTGTGGGGGCTGATGGACAGCGTTGTGGTAAAATAATCAAAGCCGCCCGCCTTTGCCAGCGCCGCCGCCTGTTCTAAACGCAGCCGATAGCAAGAAAAGCACCGCTCCCCGCCCTCCGGTAAAGCTTCCATGCCCTTTGCCATCTCGTAAAACCGGTCGGTGTCATAAGGGCCTTCCACAAAGGACACAGGGTGCACGCAGGAGAGCTCTCCGATGAGCCGCTGCTGCTCGAGTACCCGGCGGTCGTATTCCTCGCTGGGATAAATATTGGGGTTGTAATAAAAAACGGTGATGGCAAAAAATTGAGACAGATATTCCAGCACATAGCTGCTGCAGGGTGCGCAGCAGCTATGGAGCAGCAGCGTCGGCACACGCTGGTGCAGCCCCTTGATGATGTCGTCCAGCTCCCGCTGATAATTTCGTTTTGGTTCCATGGCAGACTCCTTTTTTGTGCACAAAACAGAAAAGCCCCCGCTGGCATAAGCAGTGGGGGCTTTGTCGATGCGTCTTATTTGTCGTCGTGGTCGTGGTCACAGCCACAGTCACAAACGTCCTCTACATCCTCCAGGTCAAACTCCAGTGTCTCACCGCAGTTTGGACAATCCATCTGGCCCTCAGCGACCATGTCCTCGTCGAGGCAAATGGTATCGCCGCAGGACGGGCAGGTGACTTCGTAGTAGCACTCATCGTCGTCACAGCAGCCGCAGTCGTCCTCGCCATAGAAGTCATCCTCCAGATTGGCCAGGTCATCGTCTACTGTCTCCAGCAGATCGGCCATTTCATCGTAGCCTTCCTCCAGGTCCTGGATGGACAGCGCCAGATCCTCCAGCAGCTCTACCACCGCATTGATCACACGGACTTCATTTTTGTCCGCATCCAGCTCCAGGCCATCCATCAGGCCGCGGATATACGCAACTCTCTCTAAGTTTGTCATAGGGACCCCTCCTTATTCATTGTCCATAGGATTGGAAAAAAACGGGCAGTTTATGCACGCTCCATATATTCTCCCGTACGGGTGTCGATCCGGATCATTTCGCCCTCGTTGATGAACAGCGGTACCTTGACCTCTGCGCCAGTCTCCAGAGTAGCGGGCTTTGTCACGTTGGTAGCGGTATCGCCCTTAAAGCCCGGATCGGTCTTGGTGACCTGCAGCTCTACAAAGTTCGGCGGCTCTACGCCAAAAACGTTGCCCTTGTAGGAGAGCACCTTGCAGATCATATTTTCCTTGACGAACTTAAAGCCATCGCCCAGGATGCTCTTGTTGATCGGAGTCTGCTCATAAGTCTCGCAGTCCATGAAGTAGTACAGATCGCCGTCGGAGTAGAGATATTCCATATCCTTTCTCTCGATGTAAGCGGTCGGGTACTTGTCGTTGGGGTTGAAGGTCTTTTCTGTCACGGCACCGGTGATCACGTTGCGGATCTTTGTGCGGACAAAAGCAGCGCCCTTACCTGGTTTGACGTGTTGGAACTCAATGATGGATACGACGTTGCCGTCCATCTCAAAGGTTACGCCATTTCTAAAATCGCCAGCAGAAATCATAAATCTGTCCTCCAGTTTCTAGTATACGGTATAAGTTTATCGCACTTTTGGTTTTTTTTCAAGGAAAATATGTGAATTTTTCAAAGGATTATCAGTTCTTTGGGAGATCCGGTCAAATTTTCGTGACCGTTTTCCATCACCAGCACCATATCCTCAATGCGCACGCCGAACTGTCCCTCCAGATAGATCCCCGGCTCTACGGTGATGACCATACCCGGCTGGGTCAGCGTTTCGCAGGACGGCGAAAACGTGGGCCACTCATGGATCTCGATGCCGACGCTGTGGCCGGTGGCGTGGCCGAAAGCGCCGCTGTAGTGCTCGTTGATGATGCTCCGGGCCACCCAGTCGATCTGCCGGCAGGGCACATCCGGCCGGACAGCCTCCACCGCTGCCTGCTGGGCCTGCAGCACCGTGTCATAGACCTGCTTTTGCGCCTCGGTGACATAGCCCAGAGCCACGGTCCGGGTCATGTCGGAATGGTACCCGTCGATGACAGCGCCGATGTCCATGGTGATGAAGTCGCCGGGATGGACCGGCTTGTCCCCCGGTACGCCGTGGCACTGGGAGCCGTTTTCGCCGGACACGACGATCAGATCAAAAGCGATGTCCTCAGCGCCCTGCTTTTTCATAAAGAACTCGATCTCCAGCGCCAGTTCCCGCTCAGTGACGCCCGGCTTTAAGTAGGGCAGGATGTGCTGGAAGGAAGCGTCGGTGATGGCCTGGGCGGCTTTGAGGGAAGCGATCTCCTGTGGCTGCTTGATGGCCCGCAGCGACTGCAGAACAGAATCCAGCGTTTTGTCAAAGACCGGCGTCACGCTGAGATGGTCGCAGAATTTCCGGTAGCGCTCTGCTTCGCTGTAGCGCAGATTATCGTACTCAAATAAGATCCGCTTGCAGTCGTGGCGCCGGACCAGCTCCCGCAGCGTCTGCCGGGAATCCTGATATTCTACGACCGTACAGCCTTGGACCTTTTTTCTTGCCGCTTCGCCATAACGGAAATCGGTCAAGAAATACGCTGCGTCCCGGGTGACGAAAACCATCCGGGAGGTCGCCGGAAATCCGGACAAATACCGACAGTTTGGCGCAGAGGTGATCAGCGCGCCGTCTGCCTCTACATCACTGCCGCTGCCAAACAGCGCTTCCTGCAAACGATCTATCATTGTTTTCATTCGAAACCAGTTCCTTTCTGTTTGCTGTGTTCGATCCATCGTCCCTTTACCTTTACTTTTTTGCGCACGGGGATCTCCAAACGCCGCCGCACCCGAAAGCTCCAGCCATGCTCCTTTTCTGCCGGCTCCAGCAAAATAGATCTCATCCCGATGACATTGGCGCCGATGATGTCGGTAAACACCTGATCGCCTACGATCACGGCTTCCTTGCACCGGACGCCAAGCTGCTTTGCGGCTTTTAGATAGCCGATGGGCAGCGGCTTACAGGCCCGCCAGAGAAACGGCAGCCCAAATTGTTTTGCAAAGGGAGCGATCCGTTCCTTTGTATTATTGGAAACGATGATGAGCGAAAAGCCCGCCGCTTCCATTTTTCGCACCCACTGGACGCTGCCATCAAAGGGCGTTTGGCTGCCGTGGTGAGACAAGGTGTTGTCCACATCGAGCAAAATCGCTTTGCAATGCCACTCCCGCAACAATTCCGGGGTGATGTCTAGTAATCCCTTCGCCGCAGCCGTCGGCAATCGCAGCGCCATTACTTTCCCTCCTTGTTTCTTTGTTGGACTTTTATTATACCACACCTTGCTGAAAAATGCACGCATATTTCGAGAATGCAAAAAACGGAAAGCCAAGGCCTTCCGCTTTTTCGCTGACGACTTTTTCACCTTTTTTATAGAACTGTCCGCTAAACATCTGCTGTTTATGCGAAACTTTCTTCTATCATCGTAAAATCATCTCTATCCCCAATGCCGTCGAAACATCTATCGAAATTTCTGAACATTCCTTTGCAGGGAGAGATAGTTGGATAACGCTTACTTTGTTATTTTTACAACGACGGTCTTGCTGGTGTCACCGTAGTAGACTTTGCCGTCGATCTTCTTATACGGTCTGACAGTAAACTTGTAGGTCTTGCCGGCCTTCAAGCCGCTGATGGTCTTTTTCAGCGTGGATGCACCCTTCTGGGTGGAAACGGTAGCGTACTTCTTCCCACTTGTGAAGCCAAAGATGGCATAACCGTCTGCGCCGGAAGATTTGCTGAAGGAGATCTGCGCGGAGGTCTTGGTGGCTTTTACCAGCTTCACGTTCTTAACGGAAGCAGGTGTTGCCAGTGCTTTGGTATCGGTCTTGGTGGTGATGACATTGCTGTCTGGGCCACACCATACTTCGCCGTCTTCCTCAAAGTATGGCTTAACGATCAGCTTGTAGGTCTTGTTTGGTGTGAGATCTTTGATTGTCACCGACTGGGTTTTGGCGCCCTTCTTAGCAGCGACATCCGCTACCTGTGCGCCGATGGAATCGGCGGTGAACACAGCATAACGCTCTGCGCCTTTGGTAGTGTTAAACTGGATGGTGACGGAAGTGGAGGTGTGATCGGTGTACTTTACGTTGGCCACGGCCTGGGGGACTACGGCAAACTGTGCAAACTTCACGCCCACAAAGTCGCTCATTTCCGTTGGTACGATCATTGCTGTGGCAAGACCAATCTTGTCATCATTGAAGGTGCGGACATAATAATCCAGACCCTCTTCCAGCTTCTCTCCTTTATAGGTCACAGTAACGTCTTTCTCTTTCAAGTACAGGTCGGAACC
>JAQXNV010000030.1 GCA_029098185.1 Oscillospiraceae bacterium | reverse complement strand
ATATCTCGATTAAAAAGCACCCACTCTTTCTGTGAAAAAGAAAGTGAGTACCGTCTTTTGGGATAATCTAGCACGATCATTTTTAGAATATCTCGATTAAAAAGAACCCACTCTTTCTGTGAAAAAGAAAGTGAGTACCGTCTTTTGGGATAATCTAGCACGATCATTTTTAGAACATCTCGATGAAAAGCACCCACTCTTTCTGTGAAAAAGAAAGTGAGTACCGTCTTTTGGGATAATCTAGCACGATTATTTCCCGAATGTCTCGGCCGAAAATGCAGCTTTCTCTTTCGCCAGAAAGAGAAGCAAAAAATCGTCACCGTTTGTGTCGTTCTGCTGCTTTGATCTGTCGAATGTCTCGGCCGTAGAAGGGCAGCCGCGTATAGTTGCTGTTGACCCGGGACACGAACCGGCGGGTGTAGTAGTCCTCCATCTCCTCTGTTGTCAGATTGGTACTGATAATCGTAGGCCGATGGGCCATGATGCGGGTGTTGACCAGGTTGTAGATAGACGCCGTGACGAACTGGGTGCGAAATTCTGTTCCCAGATCGTCGAGGATCAACAGGTCGCAGCTAGACAGCACTTGATTGGTGTCCTCGGAGTAGCTGTCCCGGCTGAACCGTTCCCGCTCCAGAGCGGTCATCAGGTTATGCACAGAATCGTAGACCACACCGTATCCTTTTTGCAAAACCACGTTGGCAATGGCCAGGGAAAGATGGGTCTTGCTCAGGCCCGTGCCGCCGAAAAACAACAGGCTCGGCGACTGGAGAGAGAAATTCTCGGCGTAATTTTTACAGTAATAAAAGACCTGTTCCATGTGCTTGCGGGGAGAGGTCCTGGCGCCATCCTCTACCGTATCGGGATAATAGCGCAGATCGAAGCTCTCAAAGGTGGACAGCGCCAAAGGCGTCGTGGCGTTGAGCCGGCGGCAGGCTTCTGTGCGGAGCAGCTTTTTCAGGCAGTCGCACATGATCCCGTCACAAAACCCCTCGTCGTGACACTTTTCACAACGATAGTGGGGCTTTAAATAGTCCAGCGGCAAGCCCTGGGCGGTCAGTAGATCGTTGAGCTCCTTTTGCAGAGCTTGATTCGATTCCCGCAGCTTTTGCAGCTCGGTCACGGTATCGCCGCCCTTTTTCAGGACGGCCTTTGCCGCCTGAAGTGCTGTTGTTGCAAGCTGATGCTCGATCTCCTCGCCCCGGGGACATTGGGTGAAAAATCGGGCCCGGCGCACCTGTGCTGCCTGTTCTTCCTCCATGCGCTGCCGGTTGAGCTGCTCCATGGCGCTGTTGTAAATTTCCTTGCTGTAACCCACGCTCGTTCCTTCCTTTCCTCTTTTCGGGGCTCCAATCCGGGGAGAACACCGTTTTCAAATTCTTACGCACCAAAAAACAGAAATAGACATCCTTTTCCGTTTATTTTGGAAAATGGATCTCATTGGTAAAGTCCATGTCATTAAAGGCGTCAATATCATAGGTGCGCCCCTGCTCCGGCTTGGGCGCGCGTTTGGCGTTACGTTCCTCCTGTTCGGCCTTGGCCTGCTGGATCGTAGTGATGCCGCTCTTGTGCCACCGCTCCAGGATCTTGTTCATATACCCCAATGTCATCTTGCCGGTGGCGTCGACGCAGCGCTCATAGGCTTCCCGCACCATTTCATCAGAAAACTTCCACTGGAAGATCCATCGCTCGGTATATTGTTCCTCTCGACTGCTGGGGGAGCGGTGGTCGATGCCGATGACGTTCTCGATATGCCGCCATGCCTTTGCTACTTCGGAAAGCTGATGGAGCTTTTTCTCTGCGGCGTCGTGGGTAAAGATCTCCTCCTCTGCCCATCCCCGTGCCACGGCGTCTATGTACTGGGTGCTGATCTTGCCGACACTTTTTACATACATCAGCAGCATGATGAGCACTTCTACCGGCAATCCGTAATCGTCGTGGGCGGCTAAGAGGGTACTGCTCAAAGCGGGGGAGATGGTCCGTCCCAGGATCCGCTGGGCTTCCTGCATCAAAAAGGAGATCTCCTCCGACTGGCTGATCCGCTCTGCCAGCACCAGACCGGTGGGTTTTGGCGATCGCCGGACCTTTTGGGGTAGGGGCGTCTTAACAGCAGGCGCTTCTTTTTCTTCTGTAAAGAAAGCCGTCGGCTCTGGCGTATCAGGAGCGTTCTCCTCACCGGGAGAGGAGATCAGTCCGGCGGCGACCCAATATTGGATAGCGTCGGTCACATCGCCCTCCGGCAGATGGAGTCCTTCGGCAGCATCCTGAGAGGAGAACGGTTTTCCGCCGTGGCGCAGGACCCACAACAGGACCTTTAACTGGACAGCGCCGGCCAGCTTGATGTGCTGGTCCACAACGCAGTCCGGCACGGCGAACACGCCATCCCATGCGGAAAAATTAACGGTATAGTGCGGCTGTGCCACCCTCATCCATCCTTTCTGTCACTGTAATGTAAGGGGTTCCAGTGTGCTGGAATCGTTTTTCTATTGTATCATATTTTGCATGGATAGGAAACGGCAAAAACAGACAAATCGACCGAAAAGAAAAAAGTTTTTAATTTTTTTAAAAAAGGTATTGACTTTTTCTTGAGGCTATCGTATAATCATAACTGTCGGGCGGGAAACACCCCATGCGGATGTAGCTCATCTGGTAGAGCGCCACCTTGCCAAGGTGGAGGTAGCGAGTTCGAGCCTCGTCATCCGCTCCATTTTTTTGAAAGCGTCGGTAGAAGTTACCGGCGCTTTCTGCGTGTAAAACACTTTTTGCCAATCCATTAACGAAATCTACAGTATTGAATCAATAAAAGAGGGATAACCATGGGAATCAGAACGAATCTAAGAAATGTTGCCATCATTGCCCACGTTGACCACGGCAAGACGACGCTGGTAGACCAGCTCCTAAAGCAGAGCGGTACCTTCCGGGCCAATGAGACAGTGGCCGACCGTGTAATGGACTCCAACGATCTGGAGCGGGAGCGGGGCATTACCATTCTGGCAAAGAATACCTCGGTCATGTATCACGACACGAAGATCAACATCATCGACACGCCAGGCCACGCCGATTTTGGCGGAGAGGTCGAGCGGATTCTCATGATGGTAGACGGTGTCATCCTGCTGGTGGATGCCTTTGAGGGCTGTATGCCCCAGACCCGTTTCGTGCTGAAAAAGGCTATCGGCTTGGGCAAAAAGCCGGTGGTCGTCGTCAATAAGATCGATCGTCCCGGCGCGCGTCCTGCTGAGGTGGTGGATGAGATCCTGGATCTGTTCATCGAGCTGGGCGCCGATGAGAGCCAACTGGAATTCCCGGTAGTTTACGCTTCCGGCAGAGACGGCTATGCCACCTATGACCCAGAGGAAGATTGCCGGGACGGCAACATGGAGCCGGTGTTCGAAACGATCGTCAAGGAGATCCCGGCGCCGGAAGGCGACTTTGACGGCCCGACGCAGGTGCTGTTTTCCAATATCGACTACGACCAGTTTGTGGGCCGCATCGGTGTGGGCCGTGTTGAGCGGGGCGTTTTAAAGCCCAATATGCAGGTGGTGGTCTGCGGCAGAGACGGCAGCACCCGCAATGCTAAGATCGGTAAGGTCTACCAGTATCAGGGCCTGAAAAAGGTGGAAGCAGAGTCTGCCACCATTGGCGATATTGTGGCCGTGTCCGGCATCACCGATCTGAATATCGGCGAGACAGCCTGTTCTCCCGATTGCGTGGAGGCGCTGCCCTTTGTCAAGATTGATGAGCCGACAGTTTCCATGATGTTCATGGTCAACAATAGCCCCTTTGCCGGCCGGGAGGGCAAATATGTCACTTCCCGAAATATCCGGGAACGGCTCTTTAAAGAGGTGGAGACCAATTTGGCCATGCGGGTGGAGGAGACCGATTCCACCGATACCTTTAAAGTGTCCGGCCGAGGGGAGCTGCACCTTTCCATCTTAATTGAAAATATGCGCCGGGAGCAGTTTGAGTTCCAGGTATCTTCTCCGACGGTCATCTATAAAAAGGACGAGAATACCGGAGAACTGCTGGAGCCCATGGAGCATCTGATGATCGAGGTGCCGGAATCTTACGTTGGCGCCGTCATGGAGAAGCTGGGCAAGCGCAAGGCGGAGATCCTCAATATGGGCACCCGGGATACAGGCACCACGCACCTGGAATTTAAGATCCCGGCCCGCGGCCTTATGGGGTATCGCTCCGAGTTTATGACCGATACTAACGGCAACGGCATTTTGAACCATGTGTTTGATTCCTACGAGCCGTACAAAGGCGATATTCCCCAGCGGCCCCAGGGCTCTCTCGTTGCCCACGAAACCGGCGAAGCCACCGCTTATGGTCTCTTTAACGCCCAGGAGCGGGGCCGTCTGTTCATCGGGCCTGGCACAGAGGTGTACGAAGGTATGATCGTTGGCGTCAGCCCCAAGTCTGAGGACATCACCGTCAACGTCTGCAAGAAAAAGCAGATGACCAACACCCGTGCTGCTGGTTCCGATGAAGCCCTGAAGCTGACGCCCCACAGCGTGCTCAGTCTGGAACAGTGCCTGGAGTTCATCAAGAACGACGAGTATGTGGAGGTCACACCAGAGCACATCCGGATGCGCAAGGCGATTCTCAGCAAGGAGCTGCGGATGAAGAAGGCCAGCAAAAAGTAAGTGGGATCAGGGCGAGCCATGGAATTTGTAATTTTGGATTTGGAATGGAACGGCACCTACAGCCGCCGGCTGAAAGGCTTTATCAATGAGATCATTGAGTTTGGGGCGGTAAAGGTAGACGAAAACCTCAATATTATCAGCACCTTTTCCCACCTGGTGCGGCCCCAGATCGGCAAGAAGATCAGCGGGAAGATCAAGTCGCTGACCAACTTGACGAACGAGCAGCTTTCCCACGGGATGCACTTTATGCAGGTGGTCAGCCGGTTTCGCAAGTGGATGGGCAATGCTGTGCTGCTGACCTGGGGTTCGGCGGACATCCTGACGCTCATCGAAAACTGTAAATATTTTTGCGGCAACGGAAAGATCCCCTTTTTGCGGCGTTATATGAATTTGCAGGCCTATTGCGCCGACCGGGTGTACGGCGATGACAGCAAGCTCATGGGGTTGTCCAGTCTGGCGGAACAGCTCGGCATTGACCAGGATGACATCGAGCATCACCGGGCGCTGGACGACAGCCTGCTGTCTCTGCGATGCTTCCGCCGGTTGTATGATAAGGAAGCGGTATTGGCGCGGATAGAGAAGGCCGATAAGCAGTTTTATGAAAAGATCACGTTTAAGACGGTCATCGTCTGTGACCTGTCCAACCCGCAGATCAAGCGGAAGGATCTGCTGTTCTACTGCGATTGCTGCGGGCGGCAGGCCCACCGGGAAACAGATTGGGTGCTGAAAAATAAAAGCTATCGGGCCAATTTTTTCTGCCGCAACTGCCACAACCGGTTTTACGGGAAATTACAGTTTAAACTAAAATATGACGGTCTAGTCGTGCGGAAGAACATCCTGCCTTATGAGGATCTGTCCTCACCGCCGAAAGAGGATCGCCGAGAGAAAAAAGAAGTCAATGTGGTGCGGGTCAACAAATGCAATAAGTGACCGTGCTTGCGCCCAGTTCCAACAACAGATCGCCAGAAAGGTTAGGCGGTCTGTTTTTTTGTTGGCAACGGGTTGACTCAGACAAGGTTCCGGCGGGAATTTGTTGAATCTTCCACAAAAAAATGATATACTGAATCCAGTATAGGCAGGTGATACAGCGATGAAGTTAAAAAAATGGCATGTGTCCACCCTCAATAAGGAACGTGCCGCACAGATCGCAGACCAATTTGGCGTGCCATATTTTCTGGCCATGCTGCTGGAGATCCGCGGGATCCGGGAAGAGGGGGAGATCCGTTCTTTTTTGGAGCAGGATGATGTGGGATTTTCAGACCCAATGGCGTTTGCCGATATGGAAGCGGCGGCCCAGCGGATCCACGAAGCTATGGAAAACGGCGAGCGGATTGCAGTTTACGGAGACTATGACGCCGACGGTGTCACCGCCACAGCTATGCTGTATTCCTACCTGGAGTCCATCGGCGCAGATGTGTGCTATTATATCCCGTCCCGGGAGGCGGAGGGTTATGGCATGAACCAAGGGGCCATTGAAAAGCTGGCCGACGACGGGGTAACGCTGATTATCACCGTAGATAACGGCGTATCCTCTGTAGAGGAGGTGGCCTTTGCCAAAACACTGGGCGTCGATGTGGTGGTGACAGACCATCACCGTCCCCGGGAGATCTTGCCGGAAGCGGTGGCAGTCGTGGACCCGCATCGGGTGGATTGTCCCAGCCCGTTTAAGGAATTGTCCGGTGTCGGCGTGGCGTTTCAGCTTATTGCGGCACTGGAGGGTGACGACGGCGACCGAGAGGGATTGCTGGAAAATTACGCTGATCTGGTGGCCATCGGTACCATTGGCGATATTGTTTCTCTGACAGGGGAAAACCGGCTGTTGGTACAAGCGGGACTTCATTACCTATCAAACTCAGACCGTATTGGCTTGCGGGCCTTGATGGAGCGGGCCGGCGTGCAGGGGATGTTGACGGCTTCGGACGTAGCTTTTGGCATCGTGCCCCGCATCAATGCCACAGGGCGGATGGATTCTTCTCAGCGGGCGGTGGAGCTGCTGCTCTGCGAGGATGTGGAGGAAGCGGAAGTACTGGCGGAGGAAGTCTGCCGCAACAACGATTTCCGCAAAGAAGTGGAACAGGAGATCCTGGAAAAGACGGCGCAGCTGCTAAAAGCGGAACCGGACCGCCTCAATGATCGCGTTCTGGTCGTAGAGGGCGAGCACTGGCACCACGGCGTCATTGGCATCGTAGCGTCCCGATTGCTGGATCAGTACGGGAAGCCCTGTATCGTCATTTCCTACGGCGATGGCGAGGCCAAAGGCTCCGGCCGCAGCGTGGAGGGGTTCTCGCTCTTTGACGCCATCCACCAAAACGGGGAATTGTTCACAAAATACGGCGGCCATCCCATGGCGGCAGGCTTTAGCATGGTGGAGGAGAACATCCCCCGTTTCCGCAAGGCCATCAATGCGTATGCCGCGTCTTTGTCAGAGGTGCCGGCCCAGACGATCCATCTGGACTGTAAGCTGCGTCCGGCGGGACTTTCTGTAGAGATCCCCCATCAGATGCAGTACCTGGAGCCTTTTGGCACCGATAATCCGCAGCCGCTGTTTGGGCTGTTCCAAATGCGTTTGGAGGAGATCACGCCGGTCGGCGGCGGCAAGCATTTGCGCCTGACGTTTACTAAGCAGGGCAGCCATGTAACGTGTATGAAATTTGGCATGACGCTGGAGCAGTTTCCGTATCAAAAAGGCGATGTGCTGGATCTGGCGGTACAGCTTTCGGCAAAAGAATTCCGAGGGCAGGAGCAGCTTTCCATCGTCATCCGGGAGATGCGGGTGTCTGGCCTTGATGACCTGGAATTATTGGGGGACTACGACCTGTTTGAAAAGTACAAGCGGCGGGAAGCGCTCACCGCTGAAGAAAAAGAACGGCTCACGCCTTGCCGGGAAGAATTTGCTCTGGTGTATCGGGCGCTCCATCATTACGGCGGCTGGGACGATCATGTGCTGGTGCTGCTCAAGCAACTGAGCGGTAAGATCACGCTGTGCCGTCTGTTGGTGGCGCTGCAGGCCATGCACCAGCTTCGGCTTATCGTTTGCCGCAAGCGGGGAGAAGCCATGCAGATCGCCCTGCGGGAGACGACGGGAAAAGTAGACCTGCTGCAGGCGCCGATTTTGCAGGAGATCGAGAGATTGGAAAAAGGAGGCGGGCAGAATGCCTAGCAGTGTAAAGACGTATCAGGATCTGTTAGATGCCATTGCGGGATCGGGCCGATCCTTTGACATGGAAATGATCGAGAAAGCGTATCATGTGGCGGAGAAGGCCCATGATGGTCAAAAACGGAAGTCGGGGGACCCTTATATTTCTCATCCTATTGCTACAGCCATCATTCTGGTAGAGCTGGGCATGGATTCGGAATGTGTGGCGGCCGGTCTGCTCCACGACGTCGTAGAGGACACGAAAGTCAGTTTGGAGGAGATCACGAAGCTGTTCAATCCATCGGTGGCCCATCTCATCGACGGCGTGACGAAGCTGGGCAAGATCCCCTATCACACAAGGGAGGAGGAGCAGGCGGAGAATATCCGGAAAATGCTTATCGCTATGGCCGATGACATTCGGGTCATTATCATCAAGCTGGCAGACCGACTGCACAATATGCGGACCATCGAGTATATGTCGCCGCAGAAGCAGCGGGATAAGGCGTTGGAAAACATGGAGGTATTCGCGCCGATTGCCCACCGTCTCGGTATCCGTACCGTGAAGGAGGAACTGGAGGATCTGTCTCTGCGGTGTCTCGATCCTATGGGATATGCGGAGATCGAAAAAAATCTCGACCTAAAGCGGGAAGAGCGGGCAAAGTTTATTGCCGACATCGAGCAGCGGATCATGGAGCGGATGCAGCCAGTCATCCCGAAAGTCTATGTGGAGGGCCGGGTCAAGAGCATCAACGGCATTTATCGGAAGGTGTTTATCCAGGGCCGCAGCATGGACGAGATCTTCGACGTTTACGCCATCCGCGTCATTGTCGATACCGTCAACGACTGCTACAATGCCCTGGGTATCGTCCACGATCTGTTCTGCCCACTGCCCAACCGCTTTAAGGATTACATCTCCACACCAAAGCCCAACTTATATCAATCGCTCCACACAACGGTATTGAGCAAGGAGGGCATTCCCTTTGAAGTGCAGATCCGTACCTGGGAAATGCACCACACGGCGGAGTATGGCATCGCTGCCCACTGGAAATATAAGCTGGGCATGAGCAGCTCCAAGAGCGATAATCTGGAGGAAAGCCTTGCCTGGGTCCGTCAGATGCTGGAGAATCAGACCAGCGATGACGCCACGGATCTAGTCAAGACGATCAAGTCAGATCTGTCTCAGGAAACGGTCTTTGTCTTTACGCCGGCCGGCGAGGTCATCAGTCTGCCGGCAGGCTCTACGGTCATCGACTTTGCCTACGCCATCCACAGCGCCGTGGGCAACCGGATGATCGGCGCCAAGGTGAACAAGCGGATCGTCCCCATTGATTATGTGCCGAAAAACGGCGAGATCGTCGAGGTCCTCACCACGAAAGAGGTGGGCAACGGTCCCAGCCGGGATTGGCTCAACATCGTCCGGACCAGCGAAGCCAAGAACAAGATCCGCCAGTGGTTCAAGCGGGAGCGCCGGGAGGAAAACGTTCAGGCTGGCCGCAGCGAGGTAGAGCGGGAACTGCGCCGCAGCGGCATTTCGCTCAGCGACAGCGAGCTGACGGAGATCCTAAGCGGCACGATGAAGAAGAAAAACTGCAATTCGCTGGAGGATCTGTTCTGCGCCATCGGCTACGGCGGCATTGCGCTGACCAGTATCATGCCGAAGATCAAGGAAGCCTACGCCAAAAAGCGGGAGCGTGAGGGATTGCCCAGCCGCAGTGAGCGGACAGCTATCCTGGAGCCCCATCCTGTGCGCAATAAAGGAAACGGGATTTTGGTAGAGGGCATGGAAAACTGCCTGACCAAGTTGGCCAAGTGTTGTAGTCCTCTGCCCGGCGATGACATTATCGGCTTTATTACCCGTGGCTACGGCGTGTCCATCCATAAGCGGGAATGCACCAATGTGCCCGCTGATCTATCTAAAGCGGAGGAGCCGGAGCGCTGGGTCAAGGCCCACTGGGTCGGCACGGTGCAGGAGGAATTTGTGGCGACGCTGGAGATCGTGGCAGACACCCGCACCGGATTGCTCATGGAAGTGACCCAGCAGTTTTACAATATGCGGGTGCCTGTCCACAGCCTCAATTCCCGGGTGGCCAAGGATGGCTCTACCGTCATCACCGTGTCCATCACCATCGGCGGCGCCGAGCATCTGGCAGCGGTGATCCATCGGCTGTCCAATATCTCCGGTATCACTTCCATCCGGCGGTCGTAAACTACTGTTCAGATACCGTTTAAAACCTAGAAAGGAGCGAGTGTTATGCTCAATGTACAAACGATTCCTGTGGGGATGCTGGGCACCAATGCTTATGTCATCACCGACCGATCTACCGGTGAAACGGCTGTTGTCGATCCCGGTGCACCGCAGGCAGACCTGCTTTGTGCCATCGACGGCGCAGGGCAGGGGAAGGTGACGAAGATCCTGCTGACCCACGGCCACTATGACCATATTGGAGGCGTAGCGGACATCCAGCAGCGCACCGGCGCAAAGATCTATCTTTATGCGGCGGAAAAAGCGTTCCCGACCGATTCCCGTCTGAATCTGGACAAGGAATTGATGGGCCGTCTGACGCCGTTTAGCGCAGATGTTCT
>JAQXNV010000029.1 GCA_029098185.1 Oscillospiraceae bacterium | reverse complement strand
ACTGAGGGGTGAATTTACTGAGCCAGCAGGCTGAGGGGTTTTCTTTTTGCAGGGCAGATCCTCCCGTGCCATCTCCCAAGGCACATTTAACGCAAAAAAACGACCACCCTATTGGGTGGCCGCTTTCAAGTGTTGGCATCTACCTATTTTCCCGGGCCGTCTCCAGCCAAGTATCTTCGGCACCAATGAGCTTAACTTCTGTGTTCGGAATGGGAACAGGTGGACCCTCATCGTAATCAACACCAACTTATGTTTTCGTGTCGTTCCTGACGACTTTTATATCTTATCACAGCCGCTTACAAATTGCAAGTGTTTTTTACAAATTTTTTTGCTTTCTTTTTGAATTTGGCAATATTAGCAAAAAATTGCGCTCACCACACCGTAAAACAAGTCTTTTTATACGATGTATCTTGCAATTTATCCGCAAACTGTGCTATACTGTTATTTATTGGAGTTTTCTGTCAACGGAATGCTCCCTTTCTACTTTCATCAAATGAGGCATGACTATGGATTTTTGGCATTCTCTGTTTCTCTACCTCCTGCTGCTGTGCGGCATGGCGGGCAATTTGATCCTTCCCTACTGCTGGGGCAAGGTCTGGCGTGATTATGATCCGCTCCGAAAAGACACCATCCTGCTCAGCGATCCCGACAGTCCTGTCCGCTGGTTCCAGCGGCTCTGGCGCGTGGTGCTGGGGACCATCTTCATTCTGGGCGGCATCATGATGGGCCACAATCTGCAAAGTACCCTGTTCATCGACATCATCACCCAATACGCCATGATCGGCTACGGCGTGTTCGGCTGTATCCTGCCGGCTTTTCTCAGTCTCACCGACATCAAATATGTAGACTCCAAAACAGCAAGGGTCCATAACCTCTTTTACCTGTTCGGCCACATCTGTTTGCAGATCACTTCCCTCTGTATGGCCGCTACCGCCTTTGAACTGGGACACGATATGCGGGGCGCTATCTTCTCTATTTTGTGTCTCATTACTATTTTTCTCTTTGCTATCTACAATATGTCAGACCGGTTGGAGTGTCGGGATACCATCATCGGCTACGAGGGGATCTGGGAGTTCCTGTTCCATCTGCTGGCCTACTTTCCCATCGGTTATACCACCATTTTATTCCTGCTCTCTTAAGCTTTGTTACGGATCTCCCCCGGGGATCCGTAAATTTTTGTTCTAATTTATTCCTATTTGTATTATTTTTCGATTTTATCTAAATTGTAATCTTCTATTTTGATACGATTAGTAGTTTTTCTATATTATATTACAAATTGTATCTTTTATGCGCAAAATCCTCTTGACTTCTTCTCCAAAACAGAGTACCATAGTCTCAACTTGAAAGGGGGTTTTCTCAATGAAAAAATTAGGCATCTTTCTGATCCTCGGTGGGATGTGCGCATCTATCCTGGCCGGCTGCAGTGCAACGCAGACCGCTTCGGAAAGCAGTGAGCCGGTCTCCTCTGCCGTTGTTTCCAGTGAACCATCCTCTGCGGTGGAATCCACAACGTCTACGGAATCCGAGATTGCCAGCGAATCTGCGCCAGAAGGCTCCTCTGCTGCTCCCTCTGCGCCTGTCACGGGCACTGCTGCGATCACAGTGGCCCTGGACGAGCAGGACGGCAACAATGTGGGCAAGTTCTTCCAGATCAGTGGCGTGGAAAACGGCGCTGTCTCGGAAATCAACAGCGAGATCGACGACCTGATGGACGAATATCGTGAGGAATCCACCAAAGGTGACGGCTCCTGGGCGGAATATCGTTCTTTCTCCGAGACCAACAGCAAATATCTGTCCATCGTCGTCCACCACAACACCTATCCCACTTATGGCGACCAGGGCGACATCGAGTCCTTTGTCTATGATATTGGTAACGAGAAGATCGTCACTCTGGACGAAGTGCTGCAGATGACCCAAAAACCGGAAAATCAAATCGTTTCCCACTTTAAGGAATACTATGTGGCGCTGAACGAAAACAATCAATACCGAAGCGTTTCGGAAGTGGACATCGAAGGCTTTGCCCTCCACGAAAACGGTGAAGCAGATCTCTACCTCCATGTGGAGACCGACGATAGTCCCGACGCTCCCGCCGAATATCAAGCTGGTTCCAGCAAAGAGCTGTATGTGTTCCATACCGCAGACGCCAGCTTCGACATCCTTTACACCAGCAATATTCTGTAAGCGCTGCCGCATTTTGAGATACCGTTCCGTTTGGGACGGTATTTTTTTCGTTTTCTTTACAAAAAGTTCATTTTTTGTCAATTTTCTCTGTCTATTTCTCGGAAATTATGCTATACTGAAGATAACTTTTACCTCTCTGCTGTTGCAGCAGAATCCATTACAGAAAAGGAGCAAACCTATGACAAGTGAACAAATCCTCATGCTGGTCACCATCGGTGGCTATCTGGTGCTGGTTTTGCTCATTGGCGTTTGGTGCTCCAAGCGAAACAATACCGTCGATGATTTCTATCTTGGCGGCAGACAGCTTGGCCCCTTCGTCACCGCAATGAGCGCCGAAGCCTCTGATATGAGCAGCTGGCTGTTGATGGGTCTGCCCGGCGTGGCCTATGCCACCGGTCTAGCAGACGCTACCTGGACAGCCATCGGTTTGGCGGTCGGCACCTATCTCAACTGGCTGATCGTCGCAAAACGTCTCCGGAATTATTCCCATGTATGTAATAATTCCATCACCATTCCAGACTTTTTCTCTAACCGCTATCGGGACAAACATAAGATCCTCATGGCGGTGGCTGCCCTCATCATCATCGTTTTCTTTGTGCCTTACACGGCTTCCGGCTTTGCCGCCTGCGGTAAGCTGTTCTCTGCCCTGTTCGGCATCGACTATCACCTGGCGATGATCATCAGTGCAGTCGTCATCGTCGGCTATACGTCAATCGGCGGCTTCTTCGCCGCCAGCACCACCGACTTTATTCAAGGCATCGTCATGACCATCGCTCTGTTTATCGTCTTTGGCTTTGGCATCACCGTTGCCGGCGGCCCCGGTGCGGTCATCGAAAATGCTTCTGCCCTGCCCGGTTACCTGAGCATGGGCGCTACTTACAATGCGGAAACCAACAGCGCAAATCCCTATGGCATCCTGACCATTATTTCCACGCTGGCGTGGGGCCTGGGCTACTTCGGTATGCCCCACGTTCTGCTCCGGTTCATGGCCATTGATGACAGCCGCAAGCTCAAGACCTCCCGTCGGGTGGCCAGCATTTGGGTCGTCATCTCTCTGGCTGTAGCCATCTGCATCGGCGTCATTGGCCTTGGTATGGTCAGCGCCGGCGCAATGCCTGCCCTCAGCGATCCGGAAACCATCATCGTCAACATTGCTGACCTGTTAGGCAAAAACGGCTGGCTGGCAGCCCTGGTCGGCGGCCTGATCCTGGCCGGCATCCTGGCATCGACCATGTCCACGGCGGATTCCCAGCTTCTGGCGGCATCCTCCAGTGTTTCAGAAAATATCATCGGCGGCTTGTTCCGCATCAAGACCTCCAAAAAGGTATCCATGGTCATCGCAAAGATCACCCTGGTAGCAATTGCGGCCGTGGCCGTTCTGCTGGCGTGGGATAAGAACAGTTCCGTGTTCCAGATCGTGTCCTTCGCCTGGGCAGGCTTTGGCGCAACCTTTGGGCCGGTTGTTCTGCTGGCACTGTTCTGGAAGCGCAGCACCATGTGGGGCGCCCTGTCCGGCATGGTCGTCGGCGGCGCCATGGTATTCATTTGGAAGTACCTGCTGGCTCCACTGGGCGGCGTGCTCAATATCTACGAGCTGCTGCCGGCATTCCTGGCTGCGATCATTGTCAACGTCATTGTGAGCCTGCTGACAAAGAAACCATCACAGGACGTCATCGACGAATTTGAAGCTGTCAAGGCGATGAAGTAAGATTTGTTGAAAATTGAATAAGACGTAAAAAGGCCCCCGGCTCGTTTGAGTCGGGGGTTTGTATTCAAGTCAGCCCAAGATAGAAGGGGCTATAAATTATAGTATTATTATCAGATACTAGTGCCCAGTCAAAGTTATCATCACGCTTCCATCCAGCCTCTGAAGTATAAATATAAGTAGCTTCAGGATTATATTGATCATCTTGATAAATAAATTGAATCTTAATAATATCGTATTCATGGGAAGTTCCAGGCTCACCATAGGTAATCGTAGAATAAAAATTACAATCAAAATGATAGGATTTATCCAATTGTTTAATAAAACTAAATTTCTTACCTGCTTGCTGATTGTTATTCTCTTGATCACGCCAATCACTTGGCAATCCACCCGGATCGACCATATATTCCGCCGTCTGTGCAGCAGCAACCGTCTGGAACGTGGAAAGCTCACTCATCCGCTTGGCTTCCTTGGCCTGGCCGATGTAGTTCATCAGCAAAGGCACCGCCACCGCTGCCAAAATTAAAATAATGACGATCACAACGATCAGCTCCACCAACGTAAAGCCCTTTTTGCCGTTTTTTCGGCGGTCCAGCTTGGACCCCAATCCCATTTTCATTTTCATCACCGTACTTTCCTATCAAAATGGTCTGTGAATATGATAACAATTTCTGCTTAAAAAAGCAAGCCTTTCTAAAAGGATAGAA
>JAQXNV010000028.1 GCA_029098185.1 Oscillospiraceae bacterium | reverse complement strand
TCCCGTGTCACCCCTCAGTCAGATGCTGCGCATCTGCCAGCTCCCCTACAAGGGGAGCCGAGAAGGGGCTTAGCGCAAAGCCCCTTGCCTCCCCTGCCAGAGGGCCGAGAAAAATCTTCTCGCCACCCTCACAAAATCGTTCCGCCGCCGACGACAGTCTTGCCGTCGTAAAACACCACCGCTTGTCCCGGCGTGACGGAGCGCTGCGGCTCCTTAAACGTCACCTGCACGGTACCGTCTTTTAGCGGCGATACCGTAGCCTGCGATGGCTCAGCCTGATAGCGCACCTTAGCCCAAACGGTCCTGGGCGATGTCAGCGATGGGATCGAGATCCAGTTCAGGTCCCCCGCAATAAGACTGCTCCGGTACTGGCTCCCCGCCGGCCCCAGGATCACCTGATTTTTCTCTGCGTCGATGCCCGTGACATACATGGGCTGCCCGAAAGCGATCCCCAATCCCTTCCGCTGGCCGATGGTGTAATGGGCAATACCCCGATGGGTCCCCAGCACATGGCCCGCTTCATCGACAAAATCGCCGGGCGGCGTCGTTTTGCCCGTATACCGGGTAAGGAACGACGCGTAATCGTGATCCTCAATGAAGCAGATGTCCTGACTGTCGGCCTTGTGGGCCACAGGTAGGTCGGCTTCCTCTGCCATGCGGCGGATCTCCGCCTTTTCATAGCCGCTGATGGGCAGCAGCGTATGGGCAAGCTGGAACTGGGTCAGGTTATACAGCACATAACTCTGGTCCTTTGCGGAATCGACCCGCTCCAGCAGATAACGGCCGTCCTCCCGCTGACGGATGGAAGCGTAATGGCCGGTGGCAACATAATCAAAGCCCAGCTCCATGGCCCGCCGGAGCATGGCGTCAAATTTCACATGGCGGTTGCAGGCAATGCAGGGATTCGGTGTTTTCCCGTGAAAATAAGCGTCGGCAAAGTAATCCATCACCGTCTTTTGAAACACCTCGGTAAAATTGAACACCAGATGCTCAATGCCCAGCTTGTAGGCTACCCGCCGGGCGTCGTCGATGTCCTCCAGAGAACAACAGCCGCCACAGCTATTTTCCTGCATATATTCATTGGGCCGCAGCTTTAGGGTGACGCCTGTCACCGCATAGCCCTGATCCCGCAGCAGCATGGCCGCCACTGAACTGTCCACACCGCCGCTCATTCCAATCATGACCTTTTGTTTCATCGGTTACTGCTCATCCGCTTTCTCAGCTTCGTCTGTAACGTCATCTTCCTCGGCGACATCTAACGGACGGCAGCCCTCACAACCGTCACAGCCGTTTTCCTCGCACTCCCGGCAGAATTCCTCAAAAGCCTCGTCGTCAAAGTTGTAGATCTCGCTCTGACACTGGGTCAGCTCCTCCAGCTTTTGCTCCGCACGCTGCAACCGGCGCTCGGCATGATCCGCTTCGGCACAGTAAAATTCTGTTTCACTGTTGCCCTTATCCCGCAGGTTGTGGTAGTAATATTTTCCCAACGCAATATAAGCTTCATTGGCCCGCTGTTCCTCGTCCCGGATGATGTGCTTTACTTTGCTGACCAATGAGAGCTTCCGGTTTTTGTCCACCATAAAGTTGATCGCGCCGGACACGCCGTCGCGTACAGAATTGAGAATACGCATATGAATCCCTCCATTGCTGATGTATGACAGCCCCTAGGGGCGGATCGGTATGACAATACAATTTTATTATAGCGCAAACCCATGGGAAATTACAACAAAAATGACAATGTTGAAAATTATTCTCTTGCCATCGTTGTCCCAATTTTGTCCCTGCGTATACGCTGTACGAATATATGTTCGATTTTCCCTTGCCACAATTGGAAATCTCTGCTAAAATAAAAATAGGAAGCGAACAATTGTTCGGATTTCACGAATACGCAAAGGAAACGAGGTTGAACGCACATGGAAGATCTGACACAATTGGCACAGGAATATCTGCGCGAGGCCGCTGCGCTGAAGCGGCGGGTGGATACCTTACGACAAGCGCTGCGCCGGGCAAGCTGCTCGGAGCGCAACGAACTGAACCGGCGCATTGCGATGCTCTATACGATGTATTTGGAATGCCGCCACACCGGACTGCTTTTGTCGTCCCACCCGGCACGGCAATGGGATGGAGGGGACGCTCATGCAGACAAAGCTGCTCAGCTTTGATTTGATGGAAAGCTGTCTCGGCTCGTCTGCGGAGATGTCCGGAGGACTTTTGCAGGAGGAAAACGACACAGAATACCGTCGGCTGTTGCAGGCTGTGCCGAAGATCCTCAGCGGAGAGCTGACCCAGCGACAGCAGGAATGTGTCCGGCTGTACTATTTTGAGGGCATGAAGCTGAACCAGATCGCCGAGCTGCTGGGCGTTCAGCCCTCGACGGTGTCCAAGCATTTAAAAAAGGCCCGCCGCCGTTTGGAGCGTGTAATGACCTACAGCTTTTCCCGGCTCCGGTAAGGATCCCTCCCTTTTGGGGAGGGATTTTTTATTGCCCAGCAGTAAAAGATCTCCCTCCGCTGAGAATGGGCTGAGCGCAAAGCTCCTTGCCTCCCCTTTGAGGGGAGGTGGATGCCGTCGTAAGACGGCAGACGAAAGGGTGATACGGGAGTAGCTGCCAAAGGGGAGCCGAGAAAAAGCTTAGCGCAGGGCCTTTAAGGCGGGATGAACAGGGGCAAAGAAAAGGCTTTATGGAGG
Organism: Oscillospiraceae bacterium; assembly: GCA_029098185.1. Lineage (GTDB taxonomy): Bacteria > Bacillota > Clostridia > Oscillospirales > Acutalibacteraceae > UMGS1071. The sequence goes on along the minus strand of JAQXNV010000028.1, from coordinate 5,998 downwards.
GCGGAGACAAAAAATGAATAAAAATGCGTAAAATCCGGCAAAACAATGGAAAAGCGGTTGACTTTCCTGTCGCTTTAATGCTAGAATCACATTACGATATACCTCACAGAAAGGCAGGGATGTTAGGGTTGGAAAATAAGCTGAAATTATACGGCTTCAATAATCTGACAAAGACCCTCAGCTTCAACATTTACGACATCTGCTACGCCCGCAGTGAACGGGCCCAAAAAGATTACGTCGCCTATATCGACGAGCAGTACAATTCGGAACGTCTGACCAACATCCTCTACGATGTAACAGAGATCATCGGCGCTCATGTGCTCAACGTCAGCAAGCAGGACTACGACCCCCAGGGTGCCAGCGTCAACATCCTCATCAGCGAAAATAATCTGCCCGTGGAGGATATTGATCCCTCTTGCAACCGCGGTGAACTGGAAATGCTCCAGCGCCGGGCCATGGTCCACGGCCATCTGGACAAAAGTCATCTGACCGTTCACACCTATCCCGAATATCACCCGGAAAACTCCATCTCCACCTTTCGGGTAGACATCGATATTTCCACCTGCGGTGAGGTCTCGCCCCTCAATGCCCTGGATTATCTCATCGGCAGCTTTGATTCGGACATCATCACCACCGATTACCGTGTTCGGGGCTTTACCCGGGATATGCACGGCAAAAAGCTGTTTATGGACCACAAGATCACTTCCATCCAGGACTATATTGATGATGAAACGCTGGAACGGTACGACGCCATCGACGTCAACGTCTATCAGTCCAACCTGTTCCACACCAAGATGCTCATCAAAGAGATCAATTTGCAGAACTACCTGTTCAACACCGATGCCTATGAGCTGTCCCCACGGGAACGGCTGGCCATCAGTGAACGGCTCCGCCGGGAGATGATCGAGATCTTCAGCGGCACCAATATCTATTAAAAATGGAAGGCAACTGCAGTTTTAGCGGTTGCCTTTTTCGCCGACGTACGCGTCTCCTGTAAACTGTTCTTGCTCCTTGCCTCCCCTATTAGGGGAGGTGACACGGGAGCAGCTAGAAGTAAAACCCCTCAGTCAGATGCTGCGCATCTGCCAGCTCCCCTTTAAGGGGAGCCGAGAATCGGCATGCGCGGCGAGCCTGAACGGCTCGAAATCTATTGCGGGAAAGCGCAAAAAGTATCGTTATTGCTTTTCAAAAAGCAGTTCTCCATCGTCCTTTATCCACACAACCTGATGATGACAATTTTCCCCCGGAGGTCTCTATGAATCACGAATGGCAAAAAAAAGCGCCCATCTACGAGGCGCTGGTACAATATAAAGCAAATCGAATCGTCCCCTTCGATGTGCCGGGCCACAAGCAGGGCCGCGGCAACAAGGAACTGCGGGAATTTCTCGGCCGTGACTGTCTGGCTGTCGATGTCAACTCCATGAAGCCCCTGGACAACCTGTGTCATCCCGTGTCCGTCATCCGGGAAGCAGAAGCCATCGCCGCCGACGCTTTCGGCGCCAAACACGCCTTTTTTATGGTCAACGGCACCACCTCCGCCGTCCAGAGCATGGTGCTCAGCGTGTGTAAGCAGGGGGAAAAGATCATCATGCCCCGAAACGTCCACCGCAGCGCCATCAATGCCCTGGTCATCAGCGGCGCTGTCCCGGTCTACGTCAATCCCGGCACCAACAAGGAACTGGGCATCCCTCTGGGCATGGGTCTGGAGGACGTCCGACAGGCCATCCTTGCCCATCCCGATGCCAAGGCCGTCCTGGTCAACAACCCGACCTACTACGGCATCTGCTCCAATTTAAAGGCCATCACCGACCTGGCCCACGAACACGGCATGAAGGTCCTGGTGGATGAAGCCCACGGCACCCATTTTTATTTTGGACAGCATATGCCCCTGTCCGCCATGGCTGCCGGCGCCGATTTTGCGGCCGTCAGTATGCACAAGACCGGCGGCTCATTGACCCAAAGCTCTTTCCTGCTCTCTAACGGCGCTGTGACCGACGGCTATATCCGCCAGATCATCAACCTGACGCAGACCACCAGCGGTTCCTATCTGCTGCTGTCGTCGCTGGACATCTCCCGGCGGAACCTGGCCTTAAAGGGCAAAAAGATCTTTAAAAAAGTCAAAACGCTGGCTCAGTACGCCCGGGACGAGATCAACGCCATCGGCGGTTATTATGCCTTTGGCAAGGAGATCTGCGATGGAGATGCCGTCTACGATTTCGATGAGACGAAGCTGTCGGTCCACACCCGGGACATCGGGCTGGCCGGCATTGAAGTCTATGACCTGCTGCGGGATGAATATAATATTCAGATCGAGTTTGGCGACATCGGCAATCTGCTGGCCATCGTGTCCGTCGGCGACAAATATCCGGCCATCGAGCGGCTGGTGTCGGCTCTCTCGGAGATCCGGCGGCTCTATGCCAAAGACAAGCAGGGGATGTTCGACCACGAATACATCAATCCCTTAGTCGTGATGACGCCGCAGGAGGCGTTCTACGCGCCAAAGCATCAGATCCCCATCGCAGACAGCGCCGGAGAGATCTGCAGTGAATTTGTCATGTGCTACCCGCCGGGCATCCCGATCCTGGCGCCGGGAGAACGCATCACCCCGGAGATCCTGCAATACATCGGCTACGCCAAGGAAAAGGGATGCTTCATGACCGGCACCGAGGACATCCGCATTGAGCAGATCAATGTTGTTGACAGAAAGTGAGGGGGAGCATGAGAGCAACCGCCAAAGGCAAGCCTTGCAATAGTAACCCCTCAGTCGCAACTGCGTTGCGCCAGCTCCCCTACAAGGGGAGCCAAGAATGAGCTAGGCGGAAAGCCCTTGCCTCCCCTTTGAGGGGAGGTGGATGCCGTCGCAGACGGCAGACGGAGGGGTATCATGGAGCCGAGAATGGGCTTAGCGCTAAGCGCCCAGGCGCTCCCGGGACAAAGGCCTAAGTGCAAATCTCTCATCTCCCCGAAAAGGAAATGAGTTTGGAAAGGAGACCTTCTATGAAATTATCTTACACGGAAAAGCATTCAAAGGACGTGCGCTTCACCATTCGGGTGACAAAGCAGCTCTTTTCAAAACACAGCAAATTCCAGCAGATCGACGTCATGGAAAGCAAGGAATTCGGTCGGTTCCTCACCCTGGACGGCCTGATGATGGTGACCGAGAAAGACGAATTCATCTATCATGATATGATCGTCCATGTGGCCATGGCCACCAATCCCAACATCCATCGCGTACTGGTCATCGGCGGCGGCGACGGCGGTACCGTCCGGGAGCTTTGCCGCTATGACAGCGTCCAGCACATCGACATGGTGGAGATCGACAAAATGGTGGTGGACGTCAGCAAAAAATATCTGAAGCAGACATCCTGCAAATTGAGCGATCCACGGGTCCATCTCACCATTGCCGACGGATTACCCTTTGTGCGGAACAAAAATGATGCCTACGACCTCATCATCGTAGACTCTACCGACCCCTTTGGCCCCGGCGAAGGACTCTTCACCAAGGAATTTTACGGCAACTGCTACACCGCTCTGTCCGAGGACGGCATCCTCATCAACCAGCACGAAAGTCCCTACTATGAAAAATACGCCCAGTCCATGAAGCGGGCGCACCGGCGCATTGCGGAAACATTCCCTCTGTGCCGCGTCTATCAGGCCCATATCCCCACCTATCCTTCCGGCCACTGGCTGTTTGGCTTCGCGTCGAAAAAGTTCGACCCCATCCTGGACTTTGGCCCGGAAAAACAGGCCCAATGGAACGCTTTGGGCCTGGATACCCGATACTATAACACGGACCTTCACATCGGCGCCTTTGCCCTGCCTACCTACGTCAAGCGGCTGCTGGAGGAACCGGAACAGGAGGCAACACGATGAATCCAACCTACGAAACCTTTATCGGCTGCGACTGCCCCTATGAAACAGCAGACGTCGTTCTCTTTGGCGCGCCCTTTGACTCCACTACCTCCTTCCGTCCAGGCACCCGGTTCGGCAGCAAGGCCATGCGGAGCGATTCCTTTGGCATCGAGACGTACAGCCCCTACCAAGACCTGGATCTGGAAGATTACAACGTCTGCGACCTGGGCGATCTGGAGCTGCCCTTTGGCAATTCGCCCCGGGTGCTCTCCCAGCTTCACGACACGGCACAGCAGATCCTCCGGGACGGCAAGATCCCCATGATGCTGGGCGGTGAACATCTGGCGTCTTTAGGCCCTATTGAGGCGGCCAGCGCACAATACCCGGATCTGTGCGTCCTCCACTTTGACGCCCACACCGATCTGCGGCAGGATTATCTGGGCGAAACGCTGTCTCATGCCACGGTCATGCGCAGGGTATGGGATCTGCTGGGCGACGATAGGCTGTATCAATTTGGCATCCGCTCCGGTGAGCGGGCGGAATTCTACTGGGCAAAGGAACACACCTTCCTGCAAAAATTTAATTTCGATCATCTGGAGGCCGTTGTGGAAAAACTCCAGGGCAGACCGGTCTACTTCTCCATCGATCTCGACGTGCTGGACCCCTCTGTGTTCCCCGGCACCGGCACACCGGAAGCCGGCGGCGTCACCTTCTTGCAGTTGCTAAACGCCATCATCACGGCGGGGCGGCTGAACATCGTCGGCATGGATCTGATGGAGCTTTGTCCCGTCTACGACCAGAGCGGCGTCTCCACTGCCGTAGCCTGCAAAACAGCTAGAGAATTGCTGTTATCTGTCTTATCCCGTCGAAAATAAGCGGATCTTTATGGTCTTTTTGGCCGTATTTTTCCTCGATCCCGTTGTAGGATTGTGAAATTTTTCTCATTCTGCTGCCAAAAATTCCTACGAATCTCACTATAGTATTTTGCTCGGTTTTTTGCTATAATGGTATCATTGTTTTTCTAAATTCCAGAATAATCGAGGTGAAAGTCATGAATTCTGCAAAGCAATTTATCTTCGACTGCATCAAAGCCATCGCTTCCGGTGTTGTCATCAGCTTTGGCGCTACCGTGTTCCTCATGCAGGACAATCGGATGTTCAGTTCTTTCCTGTTCTCCCTGGGTCTGGTCGTTGTTTGTACCTTTGGGCTGAACCTGTACACCGGTAAGGTAGGGTATCTGGCCGACAACCCCATCAAAAATCTGCCCCTGGTCATCATCTCCTGGTGCGGAAACTTTGTCGGTATGCTGGGCTCTTCCATGATCCTGCGGACTACCCGTATCGGTGAGACCCTGGCCGCCAAAGGACAGGAGCTGGTCGACATCAAAAACGGCGACAATCTGTGGAGCTTGTTTGTCCTGGGCATCTACTGCGGCATCCTGATGTATATTGCCGTTGCCTGCTACGCCAAGGGCAAAAAGATCGGCGGCCCCAATCTGCTGGGCTATCTGGGCATCTTCCTGTGCGTTATGATGTTTATCCACTGCGGCTTTGAGCATAGCATTGCCGATATGTACTACTACATGGTTTCCGGCAATATGTTCACCGGCCAAGGCTTTGCGGTGATCGGTATGGTCACCCTGGGCAACGCCGTCGGCGGTGTGCTCTTTAGAGCGCTGGACAAATACGTTGTCGAAAAACTGGAAGCGCAGCAAGCGTCAAAATAACCAGAACATAAAAAAGGCTCCCGAAAGGGAGCTTTTTCTTTGCGCATTTATTTTCCGTTCTAGGGGATTTGCGCGAAGCCCTTTCTCGGCCCCCCTCGTAGGGGGACTGTCACCGAAGGTGACTGAGGGGTTTTATAGCAAGAACTCCCGTAGGGCAGCCGCTCCCGTGATACCCCTCCGCCGTCTACGAAGGCACCTCCCCTCAAAGGGGAGGCAAGCAGTTTTGCGCGAAGCTTTTTCTCGGCCCCCCTCGTAGGGGGGCTGTCACCGAAGGTGACTGAGGGGTTTTATAGCAAAAACTCCCGTAGGGCAGCCGCTCCCGGGATACCCCTCCGTCTGCCGTCTTTCGACGGCATCCACCTCCCCTTATAGGGGAGGCAAGCAGTTTTGCGCGAATCTTTTTCTCGGCCCCCTTGTAGG
>JAQXNV010000027.1 GCA_029098185.1 Oscillospiraceae bacterium | reverse complement strand
GGCTGGAGACGGCCCGGGAAAATAGGTAGATGCCAACTTTTTTATATTCCTCAATAGCTCAGCCGGTAGAGCATGCGGCTGTTAACCGCAGGGTCGTTGGTTCGAGTCCAACTTGGGGAGCCAGAAAAAATAAGAGCAGGGCGTTTGCCCTGCTCTTATTTTTTCTCCCTAAAGCTAGCCGCTCGAACAACGCCCCTGTGTTAGCAGTCATTATACGGCTGTTAACTGGCTCCATCATTCGTCCCGCCGAACCGTGCTTATTTTACGGATGATTTTCTCCTATTTTCTCCATTTTCTGAAAATTCTACTTGCACTTTTCTCCAAAAAGGATTACAATTTTCCCAATACGACACAAGGCGTGTTTTTGAAAGGAGAATTTCACATGAAAAAGAAAAAGATCACTTCTCTGATTTTGGCCGCCCTGCTGGCTACAGCATCCTTTGTCAGCTTAACGGCCTGCGGTGATGGGCAGACTGAGACGGCCTCATCTGCCGGGGAACAAACTACCGCCGAGGCCAGCGCCGGCATGGAGAACCCCTGGGTCGACTGCGCCACTTTAACAGAAGCCATCGAAAAAGCCGGCTTTGATTTTCAGGTGCCGGAAGGCAGCAACGCTGTCTATCGAGCACTGCCCAATGAGATGATCGAGGTCATCCAAAACGTGGACGGCAAAGAGCTGGTCTATCGCAAGAGCCCAACAGACGGCGACAACAGCGGAGATCTGAACCAGTACCCGTATACCGGCGGCAGAACCGTTTCCGGCATCATGGTAATCCTGCGGGGCGAAAGCGAGGAGAAGATCCATGTTGCTTACTTCACCGCTTTCGACGGAACTTACAGCATCGGCACCAGCAGTGATTTGACCGATAAGGAAGCCCAAGCGTTGATGAAAGATCTCATCCAGCGCAACACGAAATAAACGAGAAAAAGCTCCCGCTATGGGAGCCTTTTCTTTTTAAAATATTGCGTTCCACCCCAACTGAAATGCTAACAAAATCGCCAGAAATCCGAAGTTAAAGAGAGAAAATTTTCCAAGATACTTTCCCGCTTTGCCCGGATTATGCTTTGTGTATTCCCGAAAGGTGATGAGACTGGCCAGCGAAGCGATGAGCGTCCCCGTGCCGCCGATGTTGACGCCGACCAGCAAGTCGGGATAATTGGTGGTGAATTGCGATAACAGGATCGCCGACGGCACATTGCTGATGACCTGGCAGGACAGCACACTGAACACCAGGGTGTTCTGCTCCAGCAGGAAAGCAAACAGATGGTTAACGCCCTGTATGCGGCCCATATTGCCGGCAAAAATAAAAAATGCGAAAAAGGTCAGCAGCAAGGGATAATCCACCATGCGCAGCGCTTTTCTGTCGGCAAAAAAGAGGCAGACGGGAATGACGATGAGCCCGATCCAATACGGGATCCCCCGGAACACAATGGCGATGGCCAGGGCAAACAGCAGCAAATAAAAAACGGTGCGTCCCAGCGGCAGATGGACTGGTTCGTCATCCAGATGCAAGGGGACAGGCCGGATAAACAGCAGACAGCACCCGGTGATCAGGGCGATGGCCACCACAAAGCACGGGAGCAGGATCAGCATGAATTCGCCGGTGGGAATGTTGAATTTGGAGTAAAGGAACAGATTTTGCGGATTGCCAAAAGGCGTCAGCATACCGCCCAGATTGGCGGCGATATTTTGCAGGATGAAGGTGACGGCCATATATTGTTCGGTGTGGGTAGAGGTCAAAACGAGATAGCCCAAGGGCAGGAACGTCAGCAGAGCCATGTCGTTGGCGATGAGCATGGAGCCGAGAAAGGTGATGGTCACCAGGGCCAGGATGGCCAGTCGGGCATTGCGGAACCACTGGACGACTTTTCGGGCCAGCAGGTAAAAAAATCGAATATTTTTCAGCGCGCAGACTACCGCCAGCACGCAGAACAGACACGTTAACGTTTTCCAGTCAAAGTAAGTGAGATAGGTGCTGTCCGGCGGAACGATACAGCTTGTGACGATGGCTGCCGCAGCGGCCAGACACAGCACCAGATTTTTCCGGATGAAGGCAAATGCTTTTGCGCCCCAAGTTCGAAGTTCCATGGGCATCCCTCCTGCTTTCATTATACAAGAAAAAACGACAGCACGCCACTCGTTTTGGAAGATGTCTTTTTTTTCGCGGCGAAATTTGTTATACTAAACAGGATACCACATAAGGAGGTGCGCCATGGGCTGCATACACATTTATACCGGTGATGGCAAAGGCAAGACCACCGCCGCTATGGGATTGGCGCTGCGATCTGCCGGCTGCGGCAAGCGGGTGTTGGTCACACAATTTTTAAAGGGCGGCGACACGGGAGAACTCCACGCCCTGGAACGCCTGGGCATTCCTGTTTTGCGGAATAGCCGCCAGTATGGTTTTTTTCACACCCTCAGCCCAGCAGACCGGGAAGCGCTGTATCGGGAGCAGACCGAGCAGTTGGAGCAGATCTGCCGCGCGGCCCTTCATTCCAGTTATGATCTGATCGTCCTGGACGAGAGCATTGGGGCGTACCAGCTAGGCGCTTTGGATCGTTCCCGGCTGGAAGCGTTTTTGCAGAGCGGCCCCTATGGGCCGGAGCTGGTCTTGACGGGGCGTAATGCCCCGGACTGGATGATAGAGCGGGCCGATTATGTGACACAAATGAAAAAGCAGAAGCATCCCTTTGACCGGGGCGTACAGGCCCGGCGGGGCATCGAATATTAGGAGGCAGGTATGGCAAGATTTTTTATTACAGGATGTCCACAGGGACAGACGGTCATCGGCGGGGAGGACGGGCGTCACATTGCCCGCTCCCTGCGGATGCGGCCCGGCGAAAAGCTGACGCTGTGCAACGGAGACGGGGACGATTTTTTGTGTGAGATCACCGACATCAGCGGCGATAATGTGACACTAGACATTTTAGAGCGGCGGGACAGCGTCGGTGAGCCAAGTGTTCAGGTGACGGTGTATCAGGGATTGCCGAAATCCGACAAAATGGACTGGATCGCCCAGAAATCCGTCGAGGCCGGCGTCACCCGGCTGGTGCCCATGATGACAGCGCGGTGTGTCTCTCGTCCCGACAGCAAATCCGCCGGCAAAAAGCGGGACCGCTGGCAGAAGATCGCCGAAGAAGCGGCCAAACAGTGCGGCCGGGGCCGGCTGCCGGAGGTGGCGATGCTGATGGACTTTTCCGATGCGGTAAAGGAAGCCGCAGAGCGGGGAGAGATCATTTTCTTTTACGAGGGCGGCGGCACCAGTCTGCGGCAGCTCGTCTCCGATGACACAAAACAGGTGTCCATTTTCATTGGGCCGGAAGGCGGTTTTGCAGAGGAGGAAGTGGCCCTGGCAAAGTCTTACGGCGCAAAGATCGGTTCTCTCGGCACACGGATCTTCCGGACAGAAACAGCCGCCACGGCTGCGCTTGCGGCCATCATGGCCCTGACCGGCAATATGTAAACCGCAAAAGGGAAAGGAGTATCTTATGGAGCATCGGAAAACTGCCGTTGTGACCGGCGCCAGCCGGGGCATCGGCCGGGCCATTGCCACCGCCTTATTTCATCACGGCTGGAACGTCGTCTGCAATTACCACAAAAGCGGGGACACTGCCCGGGCCTTGGCAGAAGCGCTCAATGGGGAGGACGTTCCCCAAAGGGCCATCATCGCTAAAGCAGATGTGTCGGACCCATTGCAGGTAGAAGGGCTGTTTCAGGCATTGGACGACAATTTTTCTACCCTGGATCTTTTGGTGAACAACGCCGGCATCGCCCAGCAGAAGCTGTTTACCGACCTGACGGAAACCGATTGGCGCACCATGATGGGCGTCCACCTGGACGGGGCCTTTTATTGCAGTCAGCAGGCGCTGCGGCGCATGATCCCCCGCCATACCGGCCGGATCGTCAATGTCGCTTCCATGTGGGGGCAGGTAGGCGCGTCCTGCGAGGTCCACTATTCGGCGGCAAAGGCCGGGCTCATCGGCATGACAAAGGCGCTGGCAAAGGAAGTTGGCCCGTCTGGGATCACCGTCAATTGTGTCTGTCCCGGCGTTATCCAGACGGAGATGAACAGCGCTCTCCCGCCGGAGATCCTGGATGAGCTGCGGGAGGAAACGCCGCTTTGTGCCCTTGGCACGCCGGAAAATGTAGCGGAGGCCGTCCTTTTTTTCTCTGGCGATGGCGCGTCTTTTCTCACAGGACAAGTGCTGGGCGTCAACGGCGGGCTGATCATTTAATGGGGTTTGGAAGTGCGTTAATCACTTCTTTTTTGTTTACGGAAAATTTCTTTTTCAGAAATTGACATTTCTTATGGATGTGCTACAATGAACTGGAACATAGGATAAAATTCGATCCATTTTGACAAAGAGAAGGTGACCTGTTGAAAACCCAATTGAAAACAGCGTTAATGAAGAAAATGCTGACGGCCAAAAAGAAAAAAGAGCCTTTCCATGAAAAGCTCTCTGAGCTATACACTCTGCCGGAAAACGCGCCCGACCACTACAACAACAGCTATTATTTTTCCGGCCACAGTGTATCCGGCGAGAGCTTGTTTTTGCGGCTGGGACTGCGAAACGATCATTTTTGTGAGGTGTGGTGCGCCTATAAAAACGGCGACACCTTTTACGCCAACCCCAAAACGCTTTACGAAACAGGGGAAGCGCTTCCGCTGACGGTGTCCTGCCTGGAGACGAGCAAGCGCTGGAAGGTGACGTATCAGGGGCCGATGCAAGACCAGCATCAGCCAGACCGATGTGTGCAGGCCAAATTGAGCTGTATCTTTACCGCCGGCGCGCCGATTTTCGACTTTTCCTATCACATGAACCCGACGACGTTAGCCAGAGCCATGGCCAACGAAAAGTGGAGCAAATCCTTTTTTGCAGAGCTGAAGGAAAACAGCCAGACCCACTACGAGCAGCCTGGCGACATGACCGGTACGCTGATGCTGGGAGAGCGGGAGATCCCCATTGCGCTGCACACGGTACGGGACCACTCCTTTGGCAAGCGGGACTGGGATTACATGAATAAGCACTATTGGCTCATGGCGCTGATGGAAAACGGCGATATGCTCAACGTCAGCATGGTCAGTTATCCCGCCATGCACCAGCTAGACGCCGGCAATGTGGTGATAAACGGCAAGGCCATCAGTCTGGTGCAGGTGATCCCCCACGGTGACCTGATCCAGGAGGGCAAAGGCCCGGATCATCTGCACATGACCTGTGTGCTGGAAAATGGTAGAAAGCTGAACCTGTATGCGAAAAAGGAAGGGGAGATCGTCTATCCGCTGGGCAACGGGTATGTCCTGCGGGAAGGACTGGGCACCTTTTCTGTTGACGGCCGCAAGGCTAGAGGCATTATGGAATTCGGGTTCCATCACGATTGGACCCGGTGGTAAGGAGGAGCGAAGATGCGACTTATCCCTTTATTTGCATTGCCCAAAGCGCTGCTTCCTGAGGTGGGCGGCAAGGCCCGTGGACTGTACTTGCTCCACAAGGCCGGACTGCCGGTAGCCGATGGTTTTGTGCTATACGATCTGCAGACTGCGCTGGACAAGACCATTGCGGCAGATCACTACGTCTGGAGCGGTATGGAGGCTGTAGCGGTGCGCTCCTCGGCCAAAGGGGAGGACGGCGTGGAATTTTCCAGCGCCGGCCAGTACGCCACCGTGTTAAATGTCAGAAATCGGGCTGCTTTTTTCGATGCGGTGGAGACTTGTCTCCGCTCGGTGGACAGCGACCGGGCCCGCCACTATGCAGAAGATTTCCTCGGCGCAGAGCGGTCGCCCATGACGGTCGTTGTGCAAAAGATGGTCCAGTCAGAAAAATCCGGCGTGTGCTTTACCAGCGATCCTATGGATGATGGTAAGACGATGCGTATAGAAGCCGTCAGCGGCCTGGGCGAAGGGCTGGTCAGCGGCAAACAGAGTGCCCAGCGGTATACCGTTCCAAAGGGAGAGCTGTCCGCGATCAGCGTGCCGGAAGATTCCCTTTTGACAGCATCAGAGCTGACGGAGATCGCAAAAGGCGCTCAGCTTGCCCGAGAAAAACTGGGCAGAGAGCTGGATCTGGAATGGGCCATCGATAAAGACGGAAAGCTCTGGTATCTGCAGGCCCGGCCCATCACCACCACAGACTGCGCAACGATCCATGAGCTGGACTGTAAGCGGGATCTGACAGACCATGTGCTGACCACCTGCAATATCGGCGAGATGCTGCCTGGCGTGGTGACGCCATTGAGCTTATCCACCAGCGTCAATGGCATCGACTGGGGAATGCGCAAGATGCTGGTAGACGTAGGCGTTTACCCATCGCTGGATCGGATCCCGCCCAGCGCCTGCGTGCTTTCCATCGGGAACACGCTGTTTATCGACCTGACAACGCTGTACAGTATGGGCAAGCGGATCGTGATGGCCAATAAAGAAGGCATCGAGCTGTCCATCTGCGGCCGGGTGCTGGGGGAGGCGCCCGACACGGATTTTCCCACGGCCAGCATGGCCACAAAGCTGTCTAACGGCAAGCGGTACGGAAAGTATCTTTTGTCGGTAAAAAAGCAGAAGGCACGGCTGGAGGAGCTGGTACAGGAAGCAAAGATCCTGCCGGTAGATGACCCTGTGGAATATTATCGCCGTATCAGTGAAAAGCTGCCCCTGATGGATGAAGCGCTGTACTGCCACTATGCAGCCTGCTCCTTCTCCGGGGCCATGAACAGCGCGCTGTATATGACGCTGGAAAAGCATGAGCCGGATAAACTCGCTTTAAAGGCAAAGATCGCCGGCGTGCTGGAAAATATCGATGATATTGAGAGTGTAGACATCCTCCGTTCACTGCGAAAGATCGCCCAGGCGGTACTGTCCCGCAACCCAGAGGCCAAGAGCTGGACGACAGAGGAGCTTTCCGCATATATCCATCACGACGGCGGCGAAGCAAAGTACGATTACCAGAAATTCCTGCGCCGCCACGGCCACCGGGCCATTCGGGAAGCAGAGCTGCGCAGCAAAGCCTGGAAGGACGACGAGCGGGCGCTGATGGAATATCTGCGGGTGGTCATTGCGTCCGGCGCAAAGGAGTCGGACATAGACCGGGAGCAGTGGCGTCAAAACCAGGAAGAGCTGCTTTCTGCGGTGAGACCATCTGCCCGGAAAGGGCTGGAAACATTGATCTGTCAGGCGCGCAAGGGCGTGCGGGAGCGGGAAGAGACGAAATCCCTCATCATCAAGGTCATCGATCCCTTTAAGCAGGCGTATCGTGATCTGTCGTCTCTGCTGGTGGAGCGAAATCTCCTGGTGGACCAGGACTGCATCTTCTTTTTGACCCATGAGGAGATCGGCCGATTGATCGATGGCGAAACGGCCCTCAACAAAAAAGCCCTGTCCCGCCGCCGGCTGATGCCGGAACAAAAACAGCTCAGCTATCCGGAGATTTCCATTGGCCGGCCGGAACCGGTTACCGTGAAGCCAGAGCCGTCTGGCACCGTGTTCCAGGGCGTCCCAGTCAGCCGGGGGATCGCCGTGGGCAGGGCGAGAGTGGTCCGCTCCATGGAGGATGCCGGCAAGCTGCAAAAGGGCGAGATCATGGTAGCGCCCTTTACGGATATTGGCTGGTCGCCCTATTACTGCATGATCAACGGCCTGGTGACAGAGGTCGGCTCGGCGCTGTCCCACGGGGCAGTGGTCGCCAGAGAGTACGCTCTGCCCCTGGTCGTCGATCTGCCGGGCATCACCAGCCAGATCCATACGGGAGATTACGTTTGCGTCAACGGTACCACCGGCCAGGTGGAGCTGTTAGACGAGCAGGAAGCCAAATTGCGCATGGCACAATAAAAACGACAGCAAAAAAGAGAACCCGCAAGCTGTGGGTTCTCTTTTGCTTTACCGTGGTTTTTGGCGGTAGACCGTTTCATAAAGGGCGGTTTTCATGGTATCAAACTGCTCCGGGGAGATGGGGCCGCCGGAAGTCATCAACAATAGCGGCACCGGCGCTTTGCCCGGGCCGTAGGCCGGCTGAAGATACGGGTATTCGTTGAGAAAAAAGCCGTTGCGCTGGTAAAATCCAATGCGCCGCCGGGCAAAGTCCGTTTCCGGCAGCTCTACCTCCAGGCAAATGGGGCAGGGCAGCATGGTTTTTAGGGCGTTTAGCATCTGGGAACCAAGGCCCTGTCCCCGGCAGGCCGGGTCTACGGCAAAGTGTTCCACATAGGCAAAGGTGGGAAACTGCCACACCGTCAGCAGAGCCTCACAATTATCACCATCGGTTTTTGTGGTGTAGATGGCATAGTTCGGTTCTAAAAGCAGCGCTTTTTGGCCCTCGTAGGAGCGGCGCTCATCCGGCGGAAAGCTGCGCTCCAACAGGCTGTAGATGGCGTCAAATGATGAGGGCGGCGCCTTTTGCAGTTGGATCATGTGTTCGGCCTCCCTTCTGTCTTTAGGATGTCCGCAAAATTAGGGGTCATTCCAACTTATTTTCCTCTTTTTTCGATTTCTTTTCGTGATAGGCCTGTTTTTTCTGGCCAAAGACAATGAAGATGGCCCGCACCGCCACATACAGGATGATGAAATTTAAGATGGCAGTGATGAAGTCGATGTGAAAGCTCTGAAAGGGAGACGACAGCGCCTGCCACAAAAACAGCCGGCCGCCGCGGGCGGTAAAGTGGACAGAGAACCACGGAAAAGGAAAGCCGTAGGTGTAGGTGGTGATGTTCTGGCCAATGCTGCCCCGCACCGGGTAGACAAGGATCGGCAGGGCAAACAGTACCGATGAAATTGCGATACATCGTTTGCTCAGCCAATTCATTTGTCATCTCTCCTTATATGCTGGGTTTTGGATCTTTTCTTTCTCTTTTTAGTGTACCATAGTTTTATTTTGCCGTAAAGGGCCACGTTAAGAAAGTCTTGCTTGCCACATGGCGCCGGACAGATCACTGCCGATCATTAAGCCGGTGCGGGGCGACAAACTGATGCTGCCAACAGCCGGGCCATCGGGCAGACAGGAGCGTTTAAACTGCTGGGCAAAGAACCGGCGGTAAAAATTCTTAAGCCAATGGTCGATGGTCGCGTCATCATAAACGTTGTCAAAAGCGATCTTTGCCAGACGGCGGATCTTTTCCGGCGTAAAGCCATTGCCCAAAGCGTGATAGAGAAAGAAGTCGTGAAGCGCATAGGGGCCGACCAGCTCCTCTGTTTTCTGGGCGATCTCACCATCCTTTGCTGGCAGCAGCTCCGGGCTTACAGGCGTGTCGAGAATATCCAGCAGCACAGACGAAAGCGCCGGATCTCCCCGCTGGGCCATGTGCTGGACAATGACGCGCATCAGCGTTTTCGGAATGCTGCCGTTGATGCCGTACATCGACATATGGTCGCCGTTGTAGGTAGCCCAGCCCAAGGCCAGCTCAGACAGGTCGCCGGTACCGATGACCATGCCGCCCAGTCGGTTGGCCACATCCATGAGCACCTGAGTCCGCTCTCTGGCCTGACTGTTTTCAAAGGTCACATCATGGCAGTCCATAGACTGGCCGATGTCGAGAAAATGCTGGCGTACCGCGTCACCGATCTGGATCTCCCGGAACGAAACGCCCAGGGCTTCCGCCAGCTTTTGGGCATTGGATTTGGTACGGCTGGTGGTGCCAAAGCAGGGTAGCGTCACGGCAAGGATGTCTTTCCGGTCCCGGTGGAGCAGATCAAAAGTCCGGGCGGTGACCAGCAGGGCCAAAGTGGAATCCAGGCCGCCGGACAGCCCGATGACCGCTGTTTTGCAGTGGGTGTGGGTCAGGCGCTGGGAAAGGCCGGCGCACTGGAGGTCTAAGATCCGCTCCACCCGCTGGGCGATGGCACATGGCGTATCAAACGGCAAAAACGGCGTAGGGGAAATGGTGCGGGTCAGGGTGGTGTCACCGGTTTCCAGCGGGACTTCGATGGGAAAGCCGTGCGCTGTAGGCGCCGGGAACGTCTGCGCCCGCCGTTTATTTTGCAGGTAATCCACATCTAATTCAGAGATGGTCAGCCCGGTCGTGAACAGGTCGCCTGAAGCCAGAATATGCCCGTTTTCCACCAGAAAACGCTGGCCGCCCCAGACAAAATCGGTGGTGGATTCGCCTTGTCCCGCCTCGGCAGTGACGATACCGCAGCAAAGGCGGCGGCTGTCGCTTTGGCACAAAGACAGCCGTTCTGCGCTGGAAACGACGGTTTCCGGCGTAGCCGAGGGATGCAGCACCACAAGGGCCCCGTTTTGGGCAGACGGCGTAACGGGCAGCCTACTGTCGCTGCCGATCTCTACAGTGACCGTAGCGTCACCTAAAGAGGGGATAGACAGCAGAACATCGGCGCCGACAAAGCAGGGCACATCCTCGCCCTGCAAGGGGAGATAGATGCTTTCTGCCGGCACGGAGAACACCCGGCGCTCCAAGGGAGACAGGTTCGATTTGACCGCAACACACAGCAGCTTGCCCTTGTGGAACAGGGCGCAGCTATTGTAGACAACGCTGTCCTTTTGCAGGGGCAGGCCCACTGCGCAGAGGATGTCGAGAGGGGCTGTTTCCGCGGCCAAATGCAGCAGCGTTTGTTTGGCGCTTTGCAGCAGCACCGTGCTGGAAAACAGGTCGCCGCAGGTAGCGCCGGTGATGGCAAGCTCCGGGAATACGATGATCTTTGCGCCAAGGCCGGCCGCTTCCCGGATCTGGCATAGGATGGCCTGACCATTTTTTGCGCAGTCCGCCGCAGTGATGGATGGCGTGGCCGCACAGACCTTCAGAAAACCGTCTTTCATAAAAATACTCCTTTCATTCCGTAACAGATAAGGCATCGGGCAGAACGCTGAGATTTTGGGTGGTCAGCCGTTCCGGGTGGAACCGATCGCTCCGGTAAAAATGCAGGTGACTGTGGATCTTGCGAAGCTGGGTAGGCAGTCCCTTCAGGGAGCGGCGGCTCAGATGATATTTCAACAAATAATAGTCGCAGTAAAAATTGGTTTTGCGGCACAAATCGCTATAGGCCCGCCGATATTGGGGGAAGTCTCCGCTCTGGGCAAGAGAGATGCGCACACTGGCGGCGGCCCGGATAAAGTCGTTGATCTTTTTGGGATTGGGCGTTTTGAGGATGCTGGTCTTGCGCTGGACGTAGTAGTACAGCGGCCGGTCGATGACGGCGACCCGCCGGGCGTGCTGGAACAATCGGTGGGTGGTGGCCAGATCTTCAAAAGCCATGGTGGGATAGGTGATGTGGTTGTCCGAAAAAAGGGTGCGCTTATACAGCTTATTCCAGGCATAGCTTTGCACCTGCAAGTCCTGCAATAGCTTTTTGATGGCCTGTTGCCGATCATAAACGCCGTGACAGCGGAACGGATGTACTACCCGTTTTTTCAGCTCCTCATAGTAGTAATAGCAGAAACAGCAGGCAATATCCGCATCATTTTTCTCACAGGCGTCGTATAGCTCCTGCAAAAAGGTAGGGGCAAGAAAATCATCGCTGTCGACAAAGGCGATATATTCGCCGTCTGCCAGAGAAAGGCCCGTGTTGCGGGCGGCGGCAAGACCTTGATTTTCCTGATGGACAACGGTGCAGTAGGGATGTTTTTCCGCAAAATCCCGCAGGATCTCCGGAGAGCGGTCGGTAGCGCCGTCGTTTATGGCGATGACCCGGAAATCCCTGAACGTCTGGCGGTCGATGGACAGCAGACACCGGGGCAGATAGTCTTGCACGTTGTAGACCGGCAGGATGAGGGTGATCTTTTTTGGGGCAGAAGCAGTGGATTCCATAAAAAATCTCCTTTCTGTGGAGAGGGATTGTGTTCCATTTCATTTTACACAACAGGCATCGAGGCTGTCAAGAGAAGGGGCAAACGCAAAAATCCCCCGCCAAAGCGGGGGACTTGCCTTATTGCTCCTGTTGTTGGGTCATGGTGATGAGATATGCGCAGTCAAACTGTTCCAGGATCTGTTCCTGATTGGACTGATTGCTCCACTCGTGGAACGGTTTTTCCGAGATAGTAGAGCTGTCCTGCCCGCTCTTGTACGCCACATAGTAGAGCAGATGGGTCTTGCCATCATCGAGGGAGAACTCTGTTTCGCCCACATCGGTGATGCGGATCATGGATGCGCCATCCTCTACGTTGAAGTAGGGGGTGGGATACGTCATGCGTCCGCCGGGCGCAGTGATGGTCCAGACATAATCGAGGCCGGAGCTGTTGACGCCGCTGACGTACAGATAATTGTTGCCGTCAGCGCCCTGGACGTTGCGCATTTCCGATTCGGAGACCTTTTGGCCCTTTTGATATGTTTCCAGCTTGATGGTAGCGCTGCCTGTGGTGGGCAGGGCAAAGCGGGCGGCTACATCGGTGACAGAGCCAACGATGGCGGTCTCGTCCTCGGTGTAATCGGCGGTGGTGACCGTAGCCTTGCTGCCGCAGCCGCTGAGGGTCAACAGAGTAGCTGCGGCCATGGCGGCCAACAGGAGGATGCTTCGTTTTTTCATACTGGTTCCCTCCGAGCGTTGATATTACTGATTATTGTACCAAATTCGTCAAAAAAATACAATGGGTCGGTATAGGTTTCGCCGTTCTTTTCTGTTGTGCTGCTTTACCGATCCAGCTTTGTGCCGGGGCCGTAGCGATAAATGGCGCCGATGGCCGGATAATAACTGCTGGGCAGGTCTTTTGTTTTGACCTGCTTGCCGTTTTTGTAATAGATGGCCTGGGCCGAAGCCGTCTGGCCTTCCCGGGCTTCCCGGTCTGTTTCGATCTCGCCTTTTTTGAGGGAGTTGTCCAGTTCATACACCGGGTCGGGAACGGGCAGAGTGCCGGTCTGGTCCGAGGTGATCTCGATCTCATCGTATTCCGGTGACTGGTAGCCATAGATGGTGGCGGTCAGCTTGCTGCCCTCCATGCCGCACTGGATGTAGACCGGGTAGTCGGTATCGTTGCGGAACTGGAAGTCCTGGATGCCGTAGTCGATGGCGGCGTCCTGGCCGATGGGCACATAGGACGACGGCCACATATGGTTGTTCCGCTCCACAATGGTCAGGTCAGAGCGGATGACAGCGCCGTAGATGGTGGTGGAGGCCTGGCAGATACCGCCGCCGTAGGAATCCTCCAGCTTGCCGTTGACGATGGCGCCGGCCTTGACAAAGCCGCGGGAATCGTTGGTGCTGTCGCCGACGATCTCGTTAAAGGAGAAGGTTTCTCCCGGGCCGATGGTGGTGCCGTTGACGTAATCCAGAGCCAGCTTCATATTCAGGTTGCCGTTTTCATTGTTGGTAGAGGTGGTGGAAAAGGTCCCCAGCTTCTGCATGACGCCGGCATATGTTTTTTTGTCTCCCTTGGGCTTTGTCACCTTGTAGTCGATCTTCACCGTTACATCGTGGCTGTCCTGCAAGGCGCTCTCCACATCGGCGATCAGCTTTTTCCGGTTGACGGAAATGCCGGTCTCGCCGTCGGAGAAGGTGAAGCGCTTTCCATTAAAAGAGAGGACATTGGGCTCAACAACGTCCTTGTCGAGGGAATCGCAAAGGGCGTTGAGCTTTGTTTCCAGGGATTTTTTGTTGATAGACTGGCTGGCGCCGAACTCCTTAGGGTACTGGGACAGCATGAACTTTTTGCCGTAGTACTGCATGGGCGTGCCGTAATAAAGATAATCGTAGGCTTCCTGGATGGCTGTCTCGTAGTCGGAATCGATGGTGAAGTCCGCTTCGGTATACTGGTAGGTCTCCTCGTCCATTTTCAGGGTGATGGAAAACGATTCCGGCTCCTGCTGGCTCCGGGACAAAATGGCCAGGGCTTGTTCTTTCGTCCTGCCGCCCATGTTCACGCCGCAGATGATGACCCCATCGCAGAAGGTGGTGTCGGTGACGACGCGCAAGTCCGCAGCGGGTTCCTCCTCTTTTTGGAACCATCCCTTGACCCAGTCGATGGGCGAGCCTTCGCAGCCGGAAAGAGAGGCGAGCAGCAGCGACGAGAACAGCGCTGCCAAAATAACTTTCCCTTTCTTTTGCATGATGATCCTCCTTTGCGCAACCGGGTGTCAAAAATTGTATCATTCCTATTATAATGTACCCTCGCCATAAAGTAAAGAAATGTGACAGATTCGCAATCAAAATTTCTTTGGCCCAAGCCGTGCAAAGAAAAAGCTTTTGTGATACAATTATAAATTAGGAAGCTGTATCCAAATGGGAACAGAACAAACAGAAAGTCGGAATGGAGGATGCAAGGATGCGCATTTTGATTTTTACCGCTGCTACCGGCGGCGGGCATAAACGAACAGCCAAAGCCATGGAAGATTATTTTTTGAATCATATTCCCGGCGTGGAGGTGCGGATCGTAGACGCGATCAAAGAAGTGAACAAGGTGGTGGACAAGACCATCTGCGGCAGCTACGAATTTATGGCCATGCGGGCGCCAAAGCTCTATGGGGCCATCTATGACCAGACCCAGAAGGAAGGCCGGGACGTCAGCAAGCCCTTGTCGGCCATGGCCTGCCGGAAGCTGCTGCCGGTGATCGATGAATTTGACCCGGATGTCATCATCACGACCCATCCTTTTGCGGGAGAGATGGTGTCTCACCTGAAGCGGCGGCATAAGATCGACCAGCCCCTGGTCTCCATCATGACCGATTACGGTCCTCATCGGAGCTATCTGGCCAAGGGCGTCGACGCATATATCGTCCCGGCGCCGGAGTGCGTAGAGCCCATGGTGCAGCTGGGCATCCAGCGGCCGAAGATCCACCCCTACGGGATCCCTGTGTTCAGCGTGTTCCATCCCATCCCGGCAGAGGATGTGCCTGCTTTGCGGGAACAGTTAGGCCTGGACCCGGACCCGACCTTGCCCACGCTGCTGCTGATGGCCGGCAGCTTTGGCGTTACCAATATCCTGGAGATCTTCAAGTCCCTCATGGAGCTGGAGGAGCACTTTCAGCTAGTCATCATCACCGGCAAAAACAAAAAGCTGTACGAAGCCTTTGAAAAAGTGGTGCCCGACGCCCCAAAGCCGGTGACGCTGGTTTATTTCACCGACGTTGTGCAAAACTATATGCAGTGCAGCGATATGATCATCACAAAGCCCGGCGGCCTGACCATCTCGGAAGCCATTGCCTGTGATCTGCCCATGGTGCTCTTTAACGCTATCCCCGGCCAGGAGGAAGATAACGCTGAGTTCCTCGTCAACCGGGGCATGGCGGTGCGCATTGGGAAAAATCAAAATGGCGCAGAGGTCATCCAGCGGCTGCTCAAGTATCCGGAGAAGCTGGCGCTGATGCACAAGGCCTGCCATGCTTTCGATACTTCCAACTGCCGGGAAAACCTGACAGAGCTGGTCAAGTCCATGGCAAGCCATTACCGGGAAAAGCGCCAGCAGCAAAAGCAGACCGGCGGCCAGATCTATCTGGACAACAGCGCCACCACCCAGGTCTGTCAGGAGGCGGCGGAAAAGGTCGTCGATATGATGGTCCGCTGCTACGGCAATCCATCGTCTCTGCACCAGATGGGCTTTGCAGCGGAGCAGGAGATGACCCAGGCCAGAGAGACTATCGCTAAGTTTATCGGCGCCAAGCGGGAGGAGATCGTTTTCACTTCCGGCGGTACTGAGGCCAACAATCTGGCCATCTTCGGCGCCGTGCAGGCCCGCCGCCACAGCGGCAAGAAGGTCGTCACCACAGCCATTGAGCATCCGTCTGTTTTGCAATGTATGTATGAGCTGGAAAAGCGTGGCTATGAAGTGGTGCGCCTGCGTCCAGACAGCAACGGCGTTATCCCACCGGAAGCGCTTTTGGAGGCCATCGACGACAAGACCGTGCTGGTGAGCATGATGCTGGTCAACAACGAGACCGGGGCCATCCAGCCCATTGAGGCGGCGGCCAAAGCCATCGCCAAAAAGAAGTCGCCGGCCCTGTTCCATGTGGACGGTGTGCAGGCGTTGGGCAAGCTGCCCATCAAGGTAAAGCGGATGAAGATCGACCTGCTCTCCATGAGCGGCCACAAGATCCACGGGCCAAAGGGCGTCGGCGCACTGTATCTAGCTGACGGCGTGCGCATTCCGCCGATGAATTACGGCGGCGGCCAGGAGCGGGGACTGCGGTCCGGCACAGAAGCAGTGCCGGCCATCTGCGGCTTTGGCGCGGCGGTGAAAGCCCTGCCGGAGCCGACAGATGTGCTGCCCCGTATGCAGGCGCTCAGCGACTATTGCCGCAATGCGCTCCGGGAGATCCCCGGCATCGTGCTCAATTCCCCGCCGGACGCCCTGCCCTATATCGTCAATTTTTCCACCCAGACCATCCGGTCGGAGACCATGGTCCACTTCCTCGCAGCGCGGAATATCTCTGTGTCTGGCGGTTCGGCCTGTTCCGGCAGCAAGGAAAGCCATGTGCTCACCGCCATGAACCTGCCCCGAAAGACGATCCTCACTTCTATCCGGGTGAGCTTCTCTCAAAATTCCACAGAGCATGATGTGGACGCTTTGGTGCAGGGTGTGCGGGAAGGCATGGAAACGCTGGCCAGCGGAAAGCTATAAAAAAATCATAAAATTTTAAAAAGAACATAGAAAGGCCTTTGGGCCGAAGGAGAGAAACCAATGAACGAAATGCTGTTGATCAAACTGGGGGAGATCGTCCTCAAGGGATTGAACCGAAAGACCTTTGAGGCAGTGCTGCTCAAGACGATCCGTTACCGATTGGCCGGTGCCGGCGCCTTTGATGTGCGCATCGCCCAGTCCACCATTTATATCCTGCCCAAAGATGAGAGCGCCGATCTGGATGAGGCCGCCGAGCGGATCGGCCGGATCTTCGGCATCGTGGCGTATTCGAGAGCGGCCATGACGGAGAAAACGCTGGAATCGGTCCAGCAGGCAGCGGCGGCGTATTTGGAGGAGGAGCTGGAATCGGCCCGTACCTTTAAGGTGGAAACGAAGCGGTCCGATAAGAAATTCCCCTTAGGATCGCCGGAGATCTCCATGGAGGTAGGCGGGTATCTGCTGGAGAAATTCCCCCATCTCACCGTAGACGTCCATAACCCCGACGTCGTTGTCCATGTGGAGATCCGGGATTTTGCCGCCTTTGTCCACGGCACACCTTTGCCCGGCGCCGGCGGCATTCCCGTTGGTACCGGCGGTAAGGGCGCCATTCTCATCAGCGGCGGCCTGGACAGCCCAGTGGCCGCCTGGATGATGGCCAAGCGAGGCGTAGAGCTGGTGGCGGTCCACTTTGCCAGCCCGCCCTACACCAGTCCACGGGCTGAGGACAAGGTCCATCGGCTCCTGGAATTGGTCAGCCGTTACAGCGGCCGGATGAAGCTGTATACCGTCCATTTTACGGAGATCCAGGAGCAGATCCGCGACCGCTGTCCCGAGGAGCTGTTCACCATTTTGATGCGGCGCTTTATGATGCGTATCGCCGAGGGCATCGCCAAAAAAGAGGGATGCGGCGCGCTGATCACCGGCGAGAGCTTAGGCCAGGTAGCCAGCCAGACGATGCAGGCCATCGGCTGTACCGATGCGGTGACCAGTATGCCGGTATTCCGGCCGCTCATCGGCATGGACAAGACGGAGATCGTGTCCATTGCCCGGAAGATCGGGACGTTTGAGACCTCCATTGAGCCTTATGAGGATTGCTGTACTGTCTTTACGCCGAAGCATCCCCGAACCCGTCCGGACCGGAAATTCGTGGAATTTGCCGAAGAGGCCATGGACGTAGAAGGGCTGGTAGAGCGGTGCGTGGCAGAGACCCGTTATTGCAAGATCGGGTATCACGAGGAAGGGTGAAAGACACAGTAAACAAATGTTTCGTCAACCTTTTCAAAGGTTGTGGGGATGGGAGGGGCATCACGGGAGTATCTAAAAGTAAAACCCCTCAGTCGCAACTACGTTGCGCCAGCCCCCCTGGGAGGGGGGCCGAGAATGGGCTTAGCGCAAAGCCCCTTGCCTCCCCTCTAAGGGGAGGTGGATGCCGTCGCAGACGGCAGACGGAAGGGTATCACGGGAGTGGCTGCCAAAGGAAAGCCTTGCAATAGTAACCCCTCAGTCTGCTTCGCAGACAGCCCAGTAAATTCTTCATCCCTCAGTCACCTCCGGTGACAGTCCCCCCTACGAGGGGGGCCGAGAATGGGCTTTGTGACACAATTATGGACACAATTATGATTGAAAGGAGTCATTGCGATGAAAGCGGAAATCGTTTCGGTCGGTACCGAATTACTGTTAGGCGACGTGGTGAATACCGACACCACCATCGTTGCCAAAGCGCTGGCGGAGATCGGCGTGTCTATGCAGTATGCCTGCACGGTTGGGGATAATCCTCAGCGTTTGGAGCAGGTCCTGCGGGACAGCCTTTCCCGCTGTGATCTAGTCATCACCACCGGCGGCCTTGGGCCTACGGAGGATGACCTGACAAAGGAGACCATTGCCAGAGTGGCCGGCAAAACGCTGGTGGAGGATAAGCAGAGCCTTCAGCGGATCGTAGATTATTTTAAAGGCCGCACCTGCAGTGAAAACCAATATAAGCAGGCCATGCTGCCCCAGGGCTGTTATGTACTGCCCAACGACGAAGGCACAGCGCCGGGCTGCGTCTGCCAAACGCCGGAGGGAAAACAGATCGCCATGCTGCCCGGCCCGCCCGCAGAACTGCGGCCCATGCTGGAAAATTATCTGATCCCCTATTTGCGGGGCGATGACAAAACGGTGATCCTGTCCCGGAATATCCATGTCTTTGGAAAGGGAGAGGGCACAGTAGCCCAGGAGATCGCGTCATTTGTCAACGGGGAAAATCCCACCGTGGCCACCTACGCAAAGGAAGGCGAGATGTATATCCGTGTTACGGCCCGGGCCCATACGAAAGAAGCGGCAGAAGCCCTCTGCGCACCGGTCGTAAAGGCGCTTTGCGGCATCGTCGGCGACTACGTTTACACCACCGAGTACGATTCTTTAGCGGAAACCGTATTGCACCTGTTGATGGATCAGGGCAAGACCATCTCTACGGCGGAATCCTGCACCGGCGGCCTCATCGCCAAGCGGATCACCGATCTGCCCGGCTCGTCGGCGGTCTTTGAGATGGGCGCTGTCACCTATTCCAACCGCATCAAGACGCTGCTCGTCGATGTGCCGGAGGACTTACTGCGTCAGCACGGCGCCGTGAGCGAGGAGGTGGCAGCAGCCATGGCTCAGGGCGTGCAAAAGCGGTCCGGCAGTACGCTGGGCGTCGGCGTTACCGGCATCGCCGGCCCTGGCGGCGGCAGCGAGGAAAAACCGGTGGGCCTTGTCTATGTTGCCCTGTCCGACGGAAAAGAGACCTGGGTCAAAGGGCTAAAGCCGTCTCCAGTGCCCCGCAAGCGGAGCTTTTATCGCAATCGTGCCGCCAGCGCTGCATTGGATATGGCCCGCCGGTACCTGACGGGATTGCCCATCGTTTGATCGTGGGATTAGGTTAGGCAAAGGGAAATGCTTTTCCAATTGGCGAAGATCCACAGAGCAATTTCGTAGATTTTCAGGAAAAAGCGGTAAAACCATTGACATTTGTTGCATAGGACGGTATCCTTTAACCAGGTTTCGTCCTTTGCGATGAGGAAGAACTGAAGAAAAACTCCGGCATCTGCCAAAATTCGCCGGAGAAAAGAGGTTTTAACATTATGGGGAATGAAAAGAAAAGCCGAGGCAGCTTTACCGGCGGCATCGGCTTTGTATTGGCCGCGGCGGGAAGTGCCGTCGGCCTGGGAAACCTTTGGCGGTTTCCCTATTTAGCGGCGCAGTACGGCGGCGGTATTTTTATCCTAGTCTATATCATTATCGCCCTGACCTTTGGCTTTGCGCTGTTGTCCACAGAGATCGCCATCGGCCGAAAGACGGGCAAAAGTCCGCTGTTGGCCTATGGCGCAGTAGATAAACGGTTCGGCTTTCTCGGCATTTTAGCGTCGCTGGTGCCGGTGATCATCCTGCCGTATTACTGCATCATCGGCGGCTGGGTCATCAAATATATGGTGTCCTTCGTCAGCGGCGGCGCAGGCGCGGCGGCGGGAGAAGCGTATTTTGGCGGCTTTATTGGGGACACCTGGCCCCCGCTGCTGTTTTTCGCTATTTTCCTGGGCTTGACGGCGGCAGTCATTTTGCTGGGCGTCAATAAAGGCATCGAGAAGCTCAGTAAATTCCTGATGCCTGTGCTGCTGCTCATGTGTGTCGGTATTTCCATCTATGTTCTGACGATCCCCGGCGCTATGGACGGCCTGAAGTATTACCTTCTGCCGGACTTTTCCAAGTTCTCTCTGACGACGGTGTGTGCCGCTACAGGACAGGTGTTCTTCTCGATGAGTATCGCCATGGGCATCATGGTGGCGTATGGCTCCTATACGAAACCGGACACCAACCTGAGCAAATCGGTTAACCAGATCGAGATCTTCGACACGGTCGTGGCAATCTTAGCGGGCCTGATGGTCGTGCCGGCTGTCTATGTGTTCAGCGGCGAAGCAGGTACAAAGTCCAGCGGCGCCGGCCTGATGTTCCAAACGCTGCCGAAGGTCTTTGAGCAGATGCCTGGCGGCGCGATCATTGGCGCAGTATTCTTTATCATGGTGTTCTTTGCGGCGCTGACCAGTTCGATCTCCGTCATGGAAGCCATCGTGTCGTCGATTATCGACAAGTTCCACGTTAAGCGCTGGGTGGCGGTCCTTATCTGTCTGGCCATTACCGTTGCCATGGGCATCCCGATCTCCCTGGGCTTTGGCGTGTGGTCCAACTTTACCATCCTGGGTATGGATCTGCTGACCTTCTTCGATTACCTGAGCAACAGCGTGCTGATGCCCATCGTGGCGTTGATCACGTGTATCCTCATCGGTTGGGTAGTCGGCCCGGAGTATGTGACGACAGAAATGACCCGCAATGGCGAGCGGCTGTCGCGGAAAACGCTGTATAATGTGATTATTAAATTTATCGCCCCCATCATGTTGGTGCTGATCCTCGTGACCTATTCTCTGGCACAATTTGGCATCATCGTGATGTAAAGGATAAACCCCCTCACATCGAGGGGGTTTTCTCTTTGCAGGGTATCACGGAAGTATCTGCCCAGCGGCAGTTCTTGCTATGGTAACCCCTCAGTCGCAACTGCGTTGCGCCAGCCCCCCTACAAGGGGG
>JAQXNV010000026.1 GCA_029098185.1 Oscillospiraceae bacterium | reverse complement strand
CTGGTCTACAAATACTCTCTTCTTAGAGTTCCAGCCCTTCAAAAGTGCAGGAGCCTTTGCTTTCTTCTCGTGAACTGCTCTACCGGTATGCACCAATTGGTTAAATGTTGGCATACGACACCTCCTAACTTCGTTTTTTGTGTTTGTTGTTAGTTTTCCCCAAATTCATGAAAAAAACCCATCAAATATCAGAACATTTGATGGGTCGTTTTCACACGTTCAGGACAAACTCCCCACAATATCAGATTATAGCATATCCTGTGGGAGAATGTCAACGATTATTTTATTTTATTTTTTAAAGCTCAAATTGCCGCGGAAGTATCCTCGCTGCCCTCTGCTTCAACAGAAAGAGGCGCTTCCGACTCCTCCTTCAGCTTGACGTCACGGTAGCAGGCCATACCGGTACCGGCTGGCACCAGCTTACCAATGATGACGTTCTCCTTCAGGCCCAAGAGCGGATCGACCGTGCCCTTGATGGCGGCGTCGGTCAGCACTCTGGTGGTCTCCTGGAAGGATGCGGCGGACAGGAAGGAATCGGTTGCCAGAGATGCCTTAGTGATACCGAGGAGCACCGGTGTGTAGGTGACCTCCCGCAGTTCTGTCTCGCCAGCGGCGATGCGATCACGGATGGCTTTGTTCTCTGCCTCCACCTCGCTCTTATCGACGAGAGAGCTGGGCAGGAGATTGGTGGAACCGGCATCCTCTACCCGAACCTTCTTCATCATCTGACGGACGATGACTTCGATGTGCTTATCGTTGATGTCAACACCCTGCATCCGGTAAACGCGCTGGACTTCCTGGATCAGGTAATCCTGCACGGCCTGTGGGCCGCTGATGGCCAGCACATCATGGGGATTGACAGAGCCTTCTGTCAAGCGGGTACCAGCCTTGATGATCTGATCCTCCTTGACGGTGACACGGGAGCCGAAGGGGATCAGGTAAGACTTCTGCTCACCCTCCGGGCTGGTGATGACAACGTGCTTATTCTTCTTCACATCGGTGAAGGAAACAACGCCGCCGATCTCGCTGATGATGGCCAGGTGCTTCGGCTTACGGCCTTCAAACAGCTCCTCAACTCTCGGCAGACCCTGGGTAATATCTTCGGCACTGGCAACACCGCCGGTGTGGAAGGTACGCATGGTCAACTGAGTGCCAGGCTCACCGATGGACTGTGCGGCGATGATACCGACAGCCTCACCCACGTTGACGGACTGGCCGGTGGCCAGGTTGGAGCCGTAGCACTTCTTGCAGATACCGTGCTTTGCTTCGCAGCCCAGGATGGAGCGGATCTCGATCTTCTCCACGCCGTGGGAAACGATCAGGTTAGCGTCCTTTTCATCCATCAGCTTATCCTTCGATACCAGCACTTCGCCAGTGGCTTCATCCACAAAGTCGTGAACGAGATACCGGCCGGTCAGACGCTCGGCCAGAGACTCGATGGTCTCCTTGCCCTCCCGGATGTCAAAGACCTCCAGGCCATGGTCGGTACCGCAGTCGTCCTCCCGAATGATGACTTCCTGAGATACGTCTACAAGACGTCTTGTCAGGTAACCAGAGTCGGCAGTACGCAGAGCTGTATCGGCCAGACCCTTTCTGGCGCCACGAGAAGAAATAAAGTATTCCAAAATGTTCAGGCCTTCACGATAGTTGGCACGAATCGGGATCTCGATGGTCTTACCGGAGGTGTTGGCGATCAAACCACGCATACCGGCAAGCTGACGGATCTGGCTCATGGAACCACGGGCACCAGAGTCAGCCATCATGTAGATCGGGTTGTACTGATCCAGATTCTTCTGCAGGGCGTCGGTGACGTCGTTGGTGGCTTTTTCCCATGTTTTCAGCACGGCGTTGTAACGCTCGTTATCGGAAAGCAAGCCTTCCTCAAAATCGGTGGTAATGGCGTCGATCTCTTTCTCGGCATCAGCGATGATCTGCTTTTTCTGCGGCGGAATAGACGCATCGCAGACAGCCACGGTGATGGCGCTTCTCGTCGAATATTTATAGCCCTGGGCCTTGATCTCATCCAGCACCTCGGCAGTTTTGGCAACGCCGTGGACCTTGATGCACTTGTCGATGATTTTGCCCAGTTGCTTTTTACCGGTCAGGAAGCTGATCTCAAAATCGAACTGGGTATCCGGGTTGGTGCGGTCTACATAGCCCAGATCCTGCGGGATCGGACGGTTGAAGATGATCCGGCCAACGGTGGAGTTGACGATCTTGGACTTCATCTCGCCGTCGATCTCCAGTGTCCGGCGGACACGGATCTTGGCGTGGAGGCTGACCAGGTGGTTATCATAAGCCATGATGGCTTCGTCTACGTCACGGAATACCTTGCCCTCACCCAGCTCGCCGTCTTTTTCCAGCGTCAGGTAGTAGGAACCGAGGATCATATCCTGGGTCGGCACAGCCACCGGACGGCCATCAGAAGGCTTTAACAGATTGCCGGCGGCCAGCATCAGGAAACGGGCCTCGGCCTGCGCCTCGGCGGACAGCGGCACGTGAACAGCCATCTGGTCGCCGTCGAAGTCGGCGTTATATGCCGTACAGACCAGCGGGTGGAGCTTCAGCGCTTTACCCTCGACCAGCACCGGCTCAAAGGCCTGGATGCCCAATCTATGCAGCGTTGGCGCACGGTTGAGCAGCACGGGATGGTTCTTGATCACGATCTCCAGCGCATCCCAGACCTCTGGCTTTGCGCGCTCTACTGCCTTTCTGGCAGCCTTGATGTTACCTACGGCACCGGTCTCGACGAGACGCTTCATGACAAAAGGCTTAAACAGTTCCAGCGCCATTTCCTTTGGCAGACCGCACTGATACATCTTCAGCTCTGGGCCGACGACAATAACGGAACGGCCAGAGTAGTCAACACGTTTACCCAGCAGGTTCTGACGGAACCGGCCCTGCTTACCTTTAAGCATATCGGACAGGGACTTCAGCGGACGGTTGTTGGGACCGGTGACCGGTCTGCCGCGGCGGCCGTTGTCGATGAGGGCGTCAACGGCTTCCTGGAGCATACGCTTTTCGTTGCGGACGATGATGTCCGGCGCGCCCAGCTCGAGCAGTCTCTTCAAGCGGTTGTTCCGGTTGATGACACGGCGGTACAGATCGTTCAGGTCGGAGGTGGCAAACCGGCCGCCATCCAACTGGACCATTGGCCGGATGTCCGGCGGAATGACCGGGATCACGTCCAGGATCATCCACTCGGGACGGTTGCCGGACAGACGGAAAGCATCGACTACTTCCAGTCTTTTCAGGATACGGACCTTCTTCTGACCGGTAGCGGTGGCCAGTTCTTCCTTCAGCTCAGCGGAGGTCGCTTCCAGATCGACTTCTGCCAGCAGCTTCTTGATGGCCTCGGCGCCCATGCCGGCATCGAAATCATCCTCATATTTTTCCCGCATATCCCGGTATTCTTTTTCGGTCAAGAGCTGCTTCTTCTGCAGTTCCCGTACGTCGCCTGGATCGGTGACGATATACAAAGCAAAATACAGGACCTTCTCCAGCATTCTCGGGGAAATATCCAGCAGCAGACCCATCCGGGATGGGATGCCCTTAAAGTACCAAATGTGGGATACCGGCGCGGCCAGCTCGATGTGACCCATGCGCTCCCGGCGCACCTTGGAACGGGTGACCTCAACGCCGCAGCGATCGCAGATCTTGCCCTTGTAGCGGATGCGCTTATATTTGCCGCAGTGACACTCCCAGTCCTTTGTTGGACCAAAGATCCGCTCGCAGAACAGGCCGTCCCGCTCTGGCTTCAGGGTCCGGTAGTTGATCGTCTCCGGCTTTTTCACTTCACCGTAAGACCATTCTCTGATTTTATCCGGGGAAGCAATTCCAATTTTTATTGATTCAAATACGTTAAATTCCATTATACGTCCCCTTTCGATTAGTCATCCAGATCTTCCTGGCCGGTATAGCTGTCGTCATAGGACCGCTCATCGCCGTAATCATCGTCATCGCTTCCGTACAGGTCATCGGCGATGCTGTCCTCGGCGTTCTCCATGGTGTAACCGTCATAATCGCCGGCATCCACGTTCTCTTCTTCAAAGTTGGTATCCGACGGCTTGAACCCGATGTCGTCATCGTCATCGAAATCCTGCTGCAGGTCGATCTCTGCATTGTCCTTATCCAGCACACGGACATCAAGGCCAAGAGACTGGAGCTCTTTGATGAGCACCTTGAAGGACTCCGGAACGCCTGGCTTCGGAATATTCTGGCCCTTGACGATGGACTCGTAGGTCTTGACACGGCCCACTACGTCGTCGGACTTGACCGTCAGGATCTCCTGGAGGGTGTAAGCTGCGCCGTAAGCCTCCAGGGCCCAAACTTCCATTTCACCGAACCGCTGGCCGCCAAACTGTGCTTTACCGCCCAGAGGCTGCTGGGTAACGAGAGAATATGGACCGGTAGAACGGGCGTGGATCTTATCGTCGACCAGGTGGTGGAGCTTGAGGTAATACATATAACCGACAGTGACCGGGTTGTCAAAGAACTCGCCGGTACGGCCGTCCCGGAGAATGGTCTTGCCATCCTCCCGATAGCCCGCCATCTTGAGGCACTCGGCAATATCGCCTTCGTGAGCGCCGTCGAAAACAGGGGTCATGATCTTCCAGCCCAGCGCTTTTGCAGCGTAGCCCAGGTGCACTTCCAGAACCTGTCCGATGTTCATACGGGACGGAACGCCCAGTGGGTTCAGCACGATGTCCAGCGGTCTGCCGTCGGGCAGGAATGGCATATCCTCCTGGGGCAGGATCCGGGAAACAACACCCTTATTGCCGTGACGGCCAGCCATCTTATCGCCGACGGAGATCTTCCGCTTTTGGGCAATATAGCAGCGGACCACCTTATTGACACCGGGGCTCAGCTCGTCGTTGCTGTTTTCTCTTGTAAAGACCTTTACGTCTACGATGATGCCATATTCGCCGTGCGGCACACGCAGAGAGGTGTCACGGACTTCTCTGGCCTTTTCGCCAAAGATAGCGCGGAGCAGCCGCTCCTCGGCAGTCAGCTCAGTCTCGCCCTTCGGGGTAACCTTACCGACAAGGATGTCGCCGGCACGGACTTCGGCGCCCACACGGATGATACCGTCCTCGTCCAGGTCTTTGAGCAGCTCTTCATTGACGTTTGGAATATCTCTTGTGATCTCCTCCGGACCCAGCTTAGTGTCACGGGCTTCGATCTCGTATTCTTCAATGTGGATAGAGGTGTACACATCGTCCCGAACGATCTTCTCGTTAATGAGAACGGCATCCTCGTAGTTGTAGCCCTCCCAGGTCATGAAACCGATGAGCGCGTTCTTGCCCAGGCTGATCTCGCCGTCCTTCGTGGCGGGGCCGTCGGCAATAACATCGCCCTTGTGGATCCGCTCACCGACCTCGACCACCGGCACCTGATTGATACAGGTGCCCTGGTTGGAGCGCATGAACTTGATGATGTGGTACTTGTCGATGGTGCCGTCGTCACAGGTGACAACGACCTCATCGGCGCAGACGCTGCGGACAACGCCGTCATTTTTGGCGATGACGCAGACGCCGGAGTCAACGCCGGCCTTATACTCCATACCGGTACCAACGATGGGCGCTTCGGTCTTCATCAGCGGCACAGCCTGCCGCTGCATGTTAGAACCCATCAACGCACGGTTGGCGTCATCGTTTTCCAGGAAGGGGATCATGGCTGTTGCTACAGAGACGACCATTCTTGGGGAAACGTCCATGAAGTCGGCCTGGGAACGGTCCACTTCCACAAACTCGTCACGGCAGCGGCCGTTGACCTTCTGGTTGACGAACCGGCCGTTTTCATCCAGCGGTTCGTTAGCCTGTGCCACAATGTAATCGTCCTCTACGTCGGCAGTCATGTAAACGACCTCCGGCAGCACGACGCCGGTCTCCTTGTCCACCTTGCGGAACGGCGCCTCGATGAAGCCGTACTCGTTGATGCGGGCAAAGGTGGCAAGATAAGAGATCAGACCGATGTTCGGGCCTTCTGGCGTCTCGATTGGACACATCCGGCCGTAGTGGCTGTAGTGAACGTCACGGACTTCGAAACCGGCCCGGTCTCTCGACAGACCGCCAGGGCCCAGGGCGGACAGACGACGCTTATGGGTCAGCTCTGCCAGAGGGTTAGTCTGATCCATGAACTGGGACAGCGGTGAAGAACCGAAGAACTCCTTGATAGCCGCTACGACTGGACGGATATTGATCAGGGAGTGCGGTGTCAGCACCTCCATATCCTGAGCCTGCAGCGTCATTCTTTCCCGGATGACACGCTCCAGACGGGAGAAACCGATGCGGAACTGGTTCTGCAGCAGTTCGCCGACGGAACGGATGCGGCGGTTGCCCAGGTGGTCGATGTCGTCGGTGTTGCCCAGACCCATAGCCAGGCAGTTCATATAGTTGATGGAAGCGAAAATGTCGTCGATGATGATGTGCTTTGGCACCAGTTCATCGGCTCGGCTGCGGATCGCTTCCTTGATCTCGTTTTCATCGTCGAGGGATTCCAGGATCTCCATGAGCACGGTGTAGCGGACGCGCTCCCGGATGCCGCATTCCTTTTCGGCGTCAAAGGAGACAAAATCGTTAATGTTCACCATGCCGTTGGAGATGATCTTGACCTCCCGGTCATTGACCGTGACATAGGCATTGCAGACACCGGCATTGTCCATCTCGGTGGCCATTGCCAGCGTGACCTTCTCGCCAGCTTCCGCCATGATCTCGCCGGTGGACGGATTGACGACCGGACGGGACAAAATCTGATTGGCCAGTCTGCCGGCCAGATTGAGCTTTTTATTGTATTTGTAGCGGCCGACGCGGGACATATCATACCGTCTTGCGTCGAAGAACAGGCTGTTGATATGGGACTGAGCGCTTTCAATGGTCGGCGGCTCGCTTGGGCGCAGCTTGCGGTAAACCTCCAGCAGCGCTTCCTCTGTGGATTTACAGGGATCTTTTTCGATGGTGGCGTTGATGCGGTCATCATCGCCGAAATACTCCCGGATCTCCGCGTCGGAACCGAGGCCCAGCGCACGGATGAACACCGTGATCGGGATCTTGCGGTTCTTGTCGATCCGGACATAAAATACGTCGTTGGCGTCGTTCTCGTACTCCAGCCAAGCGCCGCGGTTTGGGATGACGGTGGCGCTGAACAGCTCCTTTCCGGTCTTGTCGTACTCCATCTTGTAGTAAACGCCGGGAGAACGGACAAGCTGGGAGACGATCACGCGCTCCGCGCCGTTGATGACAAAGGTGCCGCTGTCGGTCATGAGCGGAAAATCGCCCATAAAGACTTCCGACTCCTTGATCTCGCCGGTTTCCTTATTCAGGAGGCGTGCAGTCACGCGCAGAGGCGCGGCGTAGGTTGCGTCCCGCTCCTTGCATTCTTCTACACTGTAATTGGGCTTGTTGCGTTCCAAGTGATAGCTGACGAAATCCAGCACAAGGTTCCCGGTATAGTCTGTGATGCCGGAAACGTCCTTGAATACCTCTTTCAGCCCTTCATCGAGGAACCATTCGTAAGAGTTCTTTTGTACCTCAATCAAATTTGGCATATCCAAAACTTCTTCAATTTTGGAGAAACTCATGCGAGTTGTTCTGCCCAATTGCTTCGGTTTCACATTCACCATTCGCTCAATCACTCCATTCCTATATTTACCGTATATGGTTGATATCCCGCTCCATGCCGTTTTTTCGCGGGAACCTGCTGGAACTTTTGACAAAATCTATCCGGCTTGTTTATGGTTCCTGTCTAAAATCACGATTCTGAAGACGCAATTATCCATAATGGTGCAGTTTAATATTATATCGCACTCCATGGGGATTGTCAATATCAATCAAATCTTTTTTTGAAAATTTGGCTATTTCATGGATTGCAGTCTGAAAAACAAGAAAAAACTGACAGAATGTCTCCTGTCAGTTTTGGCAATTTTCAAATCGGTTATGCTTTTTTCGTCGGCTCCTGTGTTTCGTCACAGGCAAAGGTATAGGTATCCATCTTCTCCCGCACAAGCTGAGAGATCTCATGATAGATCTTATGTACTTTGCAGGCATTGTTGGTACAGCAGTAATCTGTGTCCTGACACCTGCTGATGGTGAACGGCCCCTCGATGGCCTCGATGACCTGCCGCAGAGTGATCTCCCCCGGCGCCCGAGCCAGCTCATATCCGCCGCACGCTCCCCGGTAAGACCGCACCAGATCGGCGCTGACCAGCTTGCGCAGGATCTTCAGCGCAAACCGCTGGGGCACCTGCGTCTCTGCGGAAATGTGGCTGGCATCGGTCCGCTGGACACAATGGGAAAGCATCTCCACAATCCGCACCGCGTAATCTGCTTCCAAAGTAATGTTCATAGTGTATCCTCTTAGTCCAGAAAATCTTTCAGCTTCTTACTGCGGCTGGGATGGCGCAGCTTCCGCAGTGCCTTGGCCTCGATCTGCCGGATGCGCTCTCTCGTCACGTTGAACTCCTTGCCCACTTCCTCCAGTGTTCTAGAGCGGCCGTCCTCCAGGCCAAAGCGCAGCCGCAGCACCTTTTCTTCTCTCGGTGTCAGGGTATCCAGCACCTCGGCAAGCTGCTCCCGCAGCAGTGTGTGGGAAGCCGCGTCTGCCGGGGCCGGCGCATCGTCGTCGGGGATAAAGTCGCCCAGATGGCTGTCCTCTTCCTCACCGATCGGCGTTTCCAGAGAAACCGGCTCCTGCGCTACCCGCATGATCTCCCGCACCTTATCCACCGGCATATCCAACTCGTCGGCGATCTCGTCGGCTGTTGGCTCGTGGCCGTTGGTGTGGAGGAGCTGACTGGAAACCTTCTTCACCTTGTTGATGGTCTCCACCATGTGGACCGGGATCCGGATGGTCCGGGCCTGGTCGGCAATGGCTCTGGTGATGGCCTGACGGATCCACCAGGTAGCGTAAGTGGAAAACTTAAAGCCCTTGGTGTAATCAAACTTTTCCACAGCCTTGATCAGGCCCAGATTGCCCTCCTGGATCAGGTCGAGGAACTGCATCCCTCTGCCCAGATACCGCTTGGCGATGCTGACGACCAGACGCAGGTTGGCTTCTGACAGCTTTTTCTTGGCGGCTTCGTCGCCGTTAGAGATGCGGATAGCCAGGTCGATCTCATCTTCCGGAGACAGCAGCGGCACACGGCCGATCTCCTTGAGATACACCTTGACCGGGTCGTCGATAGCGATGCCTTCTGTGCTGAGAACGCTTTCGATGTCGGCATTGTCATCGTCTTTGCTGTCCACCTCCAAAGCATCGTCCTGGAGATAGTCAAAATCATCAATGATCTCGATGCCTTCCGCTTCCAGATTATCATAGATTTTTTCAATTTGTTCCGGCTCAAAATCAAACTCGCCCAGAGCATCCAAGATCTCCTTTGTGGTGAGCTGTCCCTTGCTCTTGCCGGTATCAATCAAAACTTTCATTACGGATTTTTTATCTGGTACGTTCATGCGTATCCTCCTACTTTTTCTGCTCTTTTAAGGTTTGCAGATACGACTGCACATCCTCCGCGCTGGCATCGGTAACATTCTCTGCCCGCGATTTTAAATATTCCTGCTCAATAATGGTGCTGTACTCCAGTGCGTCCGCGTACCGCAGCGCGCCGTCACTGTATTTGGCGATCATCCTCGAAATGGCGCTGATCTCCTCCGACGAAAATTCACCGGATAACTCCGTCAGCCCACAGGGAGCGCCGGTTAACAGTCTGCCCATAATCGCTTCATATACCCGCCGGTTAAAGGTGGTGCGGAATTTTTCCGGCGGCAGCGCCTGCCAGATGGCCTTTATCTCCCGGTCACTGGGCCCTTGCAGCAAAAAGGCAATGATGCCTTCCTCTGCATTGGCGCACCGCAGATGGTGAAATTTTTCCGGATTTACCGCATCCTTCATGCCCGTGACCTGCTGCTGGTATTCCCGAAATTCTTTTTTCTGCCGATTCTTTTCCCGGCTGCGCCGGAGCTTATTGATCTGCAGCATGACAGCGTTTCGGTCGATCTTCGTTTCCTCCGCCAAACGCCCGGCATAAACGTCCCGCTCCATAGAGTTATCTAGCTGGGCAATGATCTCCGCCGCGCCATTAAGGTAAGCGATCTTCCCCTCCGGCTGGGACAGGTCGCACCGGGCTTTGATCTTGTGCAATTGATACTGGACATCGTTGTCGCTGTCGTCCATCATCTGGCGGAACCGGACGACGCCCTGTTCCCCGTGGGAGCGGATGTATTCATCCGGATCCTTGCCATCCGGCACCACCAGCACCTTGACCCGCACTCCGACGTCCCGTAAAAAGTGGATGGCCCGCTGAGCGGCTCGCTGTCCTGCGTCGTCAGCATCGTAACAGATGACGACCTCTTCCACATACCGGGCCATGAGCTGGGCCTGCTCTTGGGTCAGGGCCGTTCCCAGCGTTGCCACGGCGTTCTGAAAGCCTGCCTGGTGCAGGGCAATGACATCCATGTAGCCTTCCACCAGCAACAGACGGTTGTCCCTGGTGTTTTTGGCAAAGTTCATGGCGAACAGGTTCCGGCTTTTTTGAAAGACCGGGGTATCCGACGTATTGAGATATTTTGGTGTTCCATCCGTCAAAATTCGACCGCCAAAGGCAATGACATTCCCCCGCAGGTCGATAATGGGAAACATGACCCGTCCGGCAAAGCGATCCACAAGGTGGCCGCTCCGGGATGAAAAGGCCACATTGGCCTGGATCTGTTCTTGTGGCGTGTAGCCCAGCTTCGACAGATGATCGGTCAGGGCAAACCGGGAGGGCGGGGAATAGCCCAGCCCAAACCGGCGGATCGTGTGGTCGCTGAGCCCTCGGCGGCGGAAATACAGTAATCCTTCCCGGCCTTCTTTCTCGATGAGACAGCGATGATAAAACCGGGCGGTCTCCCGGTTCAGCTCCAGGATGCGGCCCCGCAGCTTGGAAAGGCTGTTGTCGAAAGATGCTTCCGGCATCTGCATCCCGGCCCGGTCTGCCAGAAACTTTACCGCTTCCATGTAGTCCAGATTTTCGATGCCCCGGATAAAATTGATCACATCGCCGCCAGCGTGACAACCGAAGCAATAGTAGGAATTACTGTCGGGATACACGTGGAAGGACGGCGTTTTTTCACTGTGGAACGGACACAGACCAACGTAATTCCGGCCCCGCTTTTTCAGGTTGACGTAGCCAGACGCCACATCTACCATGTCGCTGCGCAGCTTTAATTCCTGTAAAAATTGGTCTGGCAAAGCCATATTGACACTTCCAATCCCTAAACCTTCCAAAACTTTGGAATATACAACGCTTCAAACGTATTGACCGCAAAATGGTCGGTCATGCCCGCAATATAATCGGTCACTGCCCGCTGGACGCCTTCCCGCTCGGCAATGCGCATCATCAGCGGCGGAAGCTGCTCCACATGGCTGCAATAATGGCGGTAGAGGGTCTCCATCAGCAGCGGGACCTTCTCCTCCTCGCTCTTAGCGATGGGGTTACGATACACCTGGTGGAGCATAAACGCCTGAAGCGCCTCAAAGACCGCTTCCACTGCCGGCTCCATCCGGATCTGCCCCTCTTTGCTGCTACCTACAACAGCGTGGATCAACGTGGTGATCCGCTGGGATTACGTCTTGCCCAAAGATTCCGTAATCTCCTTGGGAATGGCGTCCTCCCGCAGCAGTCCTGCCCGCACAGCGTCCTCAATGTCGTGATTGATGTAGGCGATGCGGTCGGCATACAACACCAACTGTCCCTCCAGGGTTTTTGCATCCGGGGCTGTGGTGTGGTGCAAGATACCGTCCCGGACCTCCCAGCAAAGGTTCAGCCCGGCGCCGTCTTTTTCCAGCACATCCACCACCCGGACGCTCTGCTCGTAGTGGCGAAACCCATCCGGCGAAAGCAAAGACAGCGCCCGCTCGCCGGCATGACCAAAGGGCGTATGGCCCAGATCATGTCCCAGGGCAATAGCTTCGGTCAGCGTTTCGTTGAGCCGCAGGGCCACCGCCATCGTCCGGGCGATCTGTGACACCTCCAGGGTATGGGTCAGCCGGGTGCGGTAATGGTCGCCCTCCGGCGAGAGAAAGACCTGGGTCTTATGCTTCAGCCGTCGGAAGGCGTTGCAATGAATGATCCGGTCCCGGTCCCGCTGAAACGGCGTGCGCAGAGGACATTCCTCCTCCGGACGCGCCCGGCCCTTCGTCTCACTGGACAGCGACGCCCAGGGCGACAGCATTTGGCGTTCAAAGTCCTGGGTTTGTTCACGAATCGTCTGCAAGGTCTCACCTCCCTAAAAACAGCCTTTTTCGCTATTTTCGCATACTTCTATAGAGATATACGGGATAAACCGGAAAAACCCTGCAAAAAATTTTTATTTCTTGAAATTTTTTCGCAATTTTCAAAACTGTCCCTTTTTCATCCCGATTTTACGG
This sequence comes from Oscillospiraceae bacterium, assembly GCA_029098185.1. Classification (GTDB taxonomy): domain Bacteria; phylum Bacillota; class Clostridia; order Oscillospirales; family Acutalibacteraceae; genus UMGS1071. The sequence continues at coordinate 8,075 of JAQXNV010000026.1, read as the reverse complement.
GAGCTGGAAAAATCGTTCCCCATCGATGCGCACGCTGACGCTGCCGCAAGTAGCGTCGGCAAGCTGAGCTTCAAAAGCGGGCAGTGCTTCTTCTGCCATGTGAAACGACAGGGACACCGCTTCCCCAAAATCGCTGTCATCGAGAAAGCCGCCGCACTCGGGGATCAAAGCGGCCACCCGGCCATACTGGTTATAGTCACAGGTCAACGTGCACAGCTTGCATACGGCCATGGTGATCACACCGGCCTTTTCCACCGCCAGACGGGCAGCGTGGGAATAAGCCCGGACCAATCCGCCGCCGCCCAGCAAGATCCCGCCAAAGTAGCGGGTGACGACTACCGCCACATCGGTGACGCCGGTCTTGAGCAAAACATCCAAGGTGGGGATGCCCGCCGTGCCCTGGGGCTCACCGTCATCGGAGTAGCGCTTGATCTGTCCTTCTCGCAGACAATAAGCATAAACGTTGTGCTTAGCGTCCCAGTGCTTAGACTTGATGGACTGGATAAACGACAGCGCTTCTTCCTCTGTCTGCACCGGCTGAATATATCCGATGAACCGGGAACGTTTTTCGGTAAACGCATCACACGCTTGCTGCCCCACGGTCTTATACGCTTCTGCCATGGTCTTTCCCCTTTCCACCATTCATGCTGAAAAAAGCGGTGCAATCAACTGCACCGCTTCCACAGAAAAGACAAACTAAAAGAAATAACATTCGGTTCAACAGAACGCTTCTTATTTATCCTTCATACCATAGCGCTTCTTAAACAGGTCTACACGGCCGCTGGTATCGACGAGCTTCTGCTTACCTGTAAAGAACGGATGGCACTTGGAGCAAATGTCCACACTGATGTCGCCCTTTGTGCTGCGCGTCTCAATGACATTGCCGCAAGCGCATCTGATAGTCGCTTTCTCATACTTTGGATGGATGTTCTCTTTCATTTTTGTCACCTCTTTCAGCTAATATACAACACTAATGATTTGATTGTAGCACAATCCGCCTCAAATTGCAACCATTATTTTTATGAAACAGCCTGCATCTTGACATAATGGACATATTCTTCCAGACACATCTCCAATTCCCGCATTCTGGCGGCGTGCTTTACCCCCACAAACCGGAACTGTTCCGGCCGGAACGTCACACCGGTGGCCGACGCTTTCCGCTCCGGATACCGCAGGATGAATCCGTAGGAGATGCAGTGGTTCAGCAGCCAGTGATACCCGTCGGTCGTCTCAAAGCTGGCGCCTGTTTCATCGCCAAAGCAGACAGACATCCCCGTCTGCGCCTCGTTATAGCCGCCCTTGCCCACGGTACGCTGAGCCTGATCCTCCGCCTTCATCCGGGACAAGCCGCTGTCCAGCAGCGATTGCAGCACTTTTTCATAACGGGCGTTCTGCTCCTCCTCACTGACATAGCCAGACCGTAGTGTCAGAACAACGCCGTCGCTTTTGGCTGCGGCCAGCAGTTTTTTTAAATACACCGCTACCCGCTCCTCGACCAAAACGCCGTCCACCTTCGTCAGGCGGGGCATAAATTCCGACGGCAGCTTGTTTTCCCGGTTGACCAGCATTAAATTAAAGCTGTCGTCATAGACAGGCAGCGTATCCGTTTGCTGGGAAACAGCGGAAGCGGCAGATTGGTTTCGTTCCTCGGCCTGGCGGAACGGCTCGGAAAACTGATGCCAGAAGTAAAGGGCGGTAACGACTGCCGCACCGGTAGCTGCCAGGGCAAACAACACCATCCAGAAGCGCAGCTTGTGGATCTGCTCCATGGGACGGCGGCGGGACCGTCTTTTGGGACGGGGGCGCTTCTGCCTGCTCCGGCGGGATCGGCGTACCCGTTCCACCTGCACGGGGATCGCTTACGCCTGGAAGAAGGACAAGAAGCCGCGGTACGCCATGTAGACGTCCAGCTTTGCCACTACTTCAAAAGGAGAGTGCATGGAAATGACCGGCACACCGACGTCTACGACATCGATGTCCAGATTGGCGATGAACATGGCAACGGTACCGCCGCCGCCGCCATCGACTTTGCCCAGTTCACCGGTCTGCCAAAGCACGTTGTTGTCATAGAACAGCTTGCGGATCTCTGCCATAAATTCGGCAGAAGCGTCGCTGGTGCCGCTCTTGCCCCGGGCGCCGGTGTACTTCATCACGCCGACGCCGTTGTTGAGATAGCAGGAGTTCAACGGCTCATAGGCGCTGGCGTAGGTCGGATCGTAAGCTGCGGTGACGTCAGCGGAAAGGCACTTGGACTTGCGCAGGACATCGTAACCGGCAAGGCCCTCCTGCCGGGCCAGATCGCAAATGAAATACTTCAGGAAGGAGGAGTTCATGCCGGTATTGCCGTCACTGCCCACTTCCTCCTTGTCGGCCAAAACGGTGAGGATCGTCTGCTTTGGATGCTCACAGCGGAAAATGGCTTCCAGCGCCGGATAAGCACAAACACGGTCGTCGTGGCCATAGCCGCCGATCATGCTGCGGTCAAAGCCGATGTCCGCTGCCTGGAATGCCGGAACAAACTCGATCTCGCCAGAGACAAAATCTTCCTCCACCAGGCCGTACTTGTCGTGGATCAGCTTCATGATGTTCAGCTTGAACAGATCCTTGCCGTCATCGGAACGGACTGGACGGCTGCCGATGAGCACGTTGAGATTTTCACCCTCGATAGCTTTAGCGAGGGTCTTTGTCATCTGCTCATTGCCCAGGTGAGGCAGCAGATCGGTAACGCAGAACTGCTGCTCGCCAGGCTGCTCACCGATGGAAATATCGACGCAGGTGCCATCCCGCTTAACGACCCGGCCGTGCATCGCCAGGGGGATCGTTGTCCACTGATACTTTTTCAGGCCGCCGTAATAGTGCGTCTTAAAGAGCACCAGATCGTTGGCCTCATACAGTGGATAAGGCTTTAAGTCCAGCCGGGGAGAATCGATGTGGGCCGCAGCGATGCGCACGCCGTTTTTGCAGCCTTCCTCACCGATGACTGCCAGGATCAGCGCCTTGCCCCGGTTATTGTAATATACCTTGTCGCCGGCGTGGTACGTCTGCTTTGGATCAAAGGGCACAAAACCCAGTTTTTCCGCATGGGACACAGCATACCGCACGGCCTCCCGCTCGGTTTTCGAGGTGTTCAAAAAGTGTTTGTATTCTTCGCAGAATGCGTCTGCCTCTGCAATGACCGAATCCTCTACATCGAAAAAGCCGTTTCGGCGGGAGATCAACAGGTCTTTGCTCATTTCTTCAACAGAATTGCTCATAAAAATTCCTCCTCTATCGCAAATCAGGAATACAGTTCTTTATATTTTGCGTAATTTTTCTCAATTTTCTCCGCATAGGACGCTGTTTCCGGATAGGGGATCTCTTTTAGATTTACCCCATCATCGGAATAGCTGGGATCTTCCAGCCAGCCGTCGACCGCCCCATCTCCAGCATTATAGGCCGCCGCAATGGTTTTCAGGGCGGTGTATTTGGAACTGAGATACGCCAGATAGTGACAGCCGTAGCGGATATTTATGGCCGGATCGGTCATGTCGTCAGTGGTCAGCTCCGTGTTGCCTTCCCGGTACAGCATCCATCGAAAGGTATCCGGCATTAGCTGCATCAGCCCAACGGCTCCAACTCTCGACACGGCGTCAGCATCAAAATTGCTCTCAGCCTTGATGACCGCATAGACCAGTGCTTCCTCCAGACCGTTGTCTCTGGCCTCTTGGCTGACGATGTCGCTGTACTCTCTGGGATACTGATATTTTTCCCAATCGGAAAAGCCGCATCCGGAAAAGAGCACTACGCTCATGGAGATCACCAGTGCCAGCATCAGGGCAAGTCCCCGCTTCCAGTGCTTAGTCATGGCATCCCCCTTCGATGGAGCGCAGGATCGTCCGCACCTTCCGGGACAGCGTTCCCTGCATCATGGTGCCGTCAATGACGAAGTCGGCCGGATGGGTGTAAAATTCCTCCGGCTGCTGAGCCGCTATACGCTTGTCAGCTTCTGCTTCTGTCAGGTGGTCCCGATCTATGATGCGCTGTTTCCGGATGTCTTTCGGCGCTGTCACCACGATGATGAAATCACACAGGTTGTCACAACCCGATTCCAACAGCGTTGGCGCGTCTAAAACGATAAATTTCCGCTTTTCCGCCCGGCGGTCCTGGATCTCTTTGCGCAGTGCCTTTTGGATATACGGATGGGTGATTTGATTCAACAGCGCTGTTTCCTCTTTGGTGCGAAAAGCACGGCTGCCCAGGAGTTTTCGGTCCAGATGGCCTTTTTCGTCGAGAATGTCCTGCCCGAAATTTTGCGCCAGCGCTTCCTTACAGGGCTCACTCTGCTCCACTACCTTATGGGCCAGCACGTCGCAGTCGATGATGGCGCAGCCTTCGGCGGCCAGCTCCAAACAAACTGTCGATTTCCCCGCTCCAGTCTGGCCAGTGAGGCCGACGATAACACTATTCTCCAAGATCTAACACCTCGAATCCAGCCGCGCGAATCAGGCGGTTATACAGTGCCAGGCCAATGCCTTCCGGCTTTGGGCAGCGGGCATACACCACGTTGACGGCCATTTTATCAATGCGGCGCAATGCGTCGAACAGCTCTTTTGCCTGCTCCTCGGGGCTATTGCACAGGCCGTAGGAAATGGCCGGGCAGCCAATGTCGGTCCCTTCGCCCTTGTAGCAGAGGGCCACATTTTTACTGGACTGACGGTCGTTGAGGAAATCGCGGTACTTTTCGTAGCTGCCCTTGACGAGAACGACCTTGACCTTTGGCGCGTAATGGCGGTACTTCATGCCGGGAGACGCAGCGGTCTCTCCCTCCGGAAGCTGATGGAGTACGCCTTCACTGATCTCGATCTTGCCGATGACGCTCTCGATCTGCTCCGGTGTCACGGCGCCGGGACGCAGCAGGACAGGCGGCTCCTTTGTCATGTCGATGACAGTGGATTCCAGGCCCACCTCACACAGGCCGCTGGCTTTGACCACGGCGTCGATCTTGCCTTTTAAGTCGGACATGACATGGAGCGCTTTTGTCGGGCTGGGACTGCCGGAAATGTTAGCTGACGGCGCTGCCAACGGCGTACCGGCAGCACGGATAATGTCCTGGGTATCCTTATCTCTCGGGAAGCGCACCGCCACAGTGGGCAGCCCGGCACAGACCGTTGATGGCACAGCGTCTGCTTTGGGCATCACCAGCGTAAGCGGCCCGGGCCAGAAGGCGTCCATCAGCTTTTCTGCCTTTTCCGGCACAGCGGAAACCACTTTGGAAAGCTGGTCCCGATCACAGATATGCACGATGACCGGATTGTCCTGGGGGCGGCCCTTGGCCTCGAAAATCTTTGCCACGGCATCGGCGTTAAAGGCATCTGCCGCCAGGCCGTAAACCGTTTCGGTGGGGATCGCCACGACGCCGCCATTTTTCAGCAGCTCACCGGCCTCCTCGATGGCTTTTTCCCGATTGGTAATGAGGTTCAGTTCTTTTGTTTCCATGAAAATTCTCTCCTCTATGTTCTTATTGTCCGTCTACCGCGTTTTGCAGCTTTGCTGCCCGATCCGCAGTGATCAGTGCGTCGATCAATTCTGTCAGGTTCCCATTGAGAATATCGTCGAATTTATACAGTGTCAGGCCGATCCGATGGTCGGTGATCCGTCCCTGGGGATAGTTATAGGTACGGATGCGCTCGGAACGGTCGCCGGTGCCTACCTGGGACCGACGCTCGGCGGCAAACTCCGCATTCTGCTTTTCCTGCTCCGCTTCATATAACCGGGAACGCAAGATCTTCATGGCCTTATCCTTGTTTTTAAACTGGCTCCGCTCATCCTGACACTCGACGATGAGGCCCGTAGGCAGATGGGTGATGCGGATAGCCGACTCCGTTTTATTGACGTGCTGGCCACCGGCGCCGCTGGCCCGGTAGGTATCGATCTGCAGATCCGCCGGGTTGATCTCGATCTCTACATCTTCAGCTTCCGGCAAAACAGCTACCGTTGCTGTGGATGTATGCACCCTCCCCTGGGTCTCCGTCTCCGGCACCCGCTGCACCCGATGGACGCCACTTTCGTACTTCAGCTTGGAGTACGCGCCGTCGCCGGTGATCATAAAGCAGATCTCCTTGTAGCCGCCCAACTCCGTTTCGTTACTGTTCATCACATCGACTTTCCAGCCCTGGGTCTCGGCGTACATACTGTACATCCGAAACAGCACGCCGGAAAACAGCGCCGCTTCTTCGCCGCCGGCACCGCCCCGGATCTCCACGATGACATTGCGGTCATCATTGGGATCTCTGGGCAAAAGCAGGATCTTCAGCTCGTCGCCTAATGTTTCCATCTTCGCTTTGGAATCCTCCAGCTCCTGCTCCACCATTTCTTTAAAATCTTTATCCAGACCGCCTTCCGACAGCATGGTCTTAGCCTCAGTGTATCCTTCTTCGGCTTTTTTGTACGCCCGATAGGTCTCCACAATAGGCGTGATATTTTTATGCTCCTTCATCAGCTCAGCATACTGCTTTTGGTCCGATACAATGGTCGGATCGTACAGCTTCTGATTGATCTCCTCATAGCGATCCTCAAAGACGCTTAAATTTTCAAACATGGGATGGCTTCCCCTTTCCTTCTGAACTCTTTGACCTGAAAAAGACCGTCCTACGCTTCATCCGCGCTGGTTTCCCGCAGGATTTTCTTGATGTTCTTTTCACATTTCAGACGGGGCAGCATCACCTCATGGCCGCAGCCAGTGCATTTGATCTTAAAGTCCATGCCCACCCGCAAAACCTGAAACTCACAGCTTCCGCAGGGATGAGGTTTTTTCATGCGAACAATATCGCCTACCCGCACATCCATGGCTCGATGCCTCCTTTTGCCCAAAAGAATCCATAATATAGTAGTATATCACAAAGCGTGTAAAATTGCACGACAAATCTCCGAGAAAGTTCCCTGGTGTCATCATACCAAGGCCCTTTGAAGAATCCGTGAACAATTTATAAATCTTTCCGAAAAAGACGAGCTTTCTACCAAAAGAGACACTAATTTTTTGCAGGAATGGTTCATATACTAAGGGAGAATCGGAAAGGAGTATCATTTATGCGCCCACGTTCTTTATCTACTATGGACATCGTTCACATCCTCCAGCGGCAAAAGCCCCACGCAGTCGCTACCATGGGGCCAATGGAAGGAAAAGGGGCCATTACCGGTTGTGTTTCCTTTTATGATACCTGTGCCGGCACACTGGTCACTGCCGCCATACAGGGGCTGCCCCAGACCGAAACCAATGTATTTGCCATGCACATCCACGCCGGGGAAACCTGTCAATCTCCCGATGGTCACTTAAACCCGGAAAACCGGCCGCATCCACTCCACCGGGGCGATCTGCCGCCGCTGTTCAGCAATCGGGGATGCGCCTGGAGCGCTGTAGTTACAGACCGGCTCCGCACTTGTGATATTATCGGGAAAACAGTGATTCTCCATGCAGGTCCTGACGATTTCACCACCCAGCCCAGCGGCAACAGCGGCCCGATGATTGGGTGCGGTGTGATCCGATCCATGTAAAGCTCCCGCGCAAAAAAGCTCCCAAGAGAGGAGCTTTTTCACTTTTTATATGGTGCAATAATGTCAAAACACATACTGATGAACATATGATGGTTGACTTTTAACGAAGAATCGTAGGTCGTGTGCTAAGTTAGAGAGAGAAAAAGAAAGACCACCCTTGCGGGTCAGAATGTAAAAAGGCGATGAAGTTGTCCCTAAAAATAAGCACGGTTCGGTCAGAAATATTGTCGCCTTGCTCCCTGCCGGTCGCAATGCTCTGTATTTCTTCCTGCTCCGTCATTCGTCTATTCCTCCGCTGGCGGGACGAATGATGGAGCCAGTTAACAGCCGTGTAATGACTGCTAACACAGGGGCGTTGTTCGAGCGGCTAGCTTTAGGGAGAAAAAATAAGAGCAGGGCAAACACCCTGCTCTTATTTTTTCTGGCTCCCCAAGTTGGACTCGAACCAACGACCCTGCGGTTAACAGCCGCATGCTCTACCGGCTGAGCTATTGAGGAATATAAAAAAGTTGGCATCTACCTATTTTCCCGGGCCGTCTCCAGCC
>JAQXNV010000025.1 GCA_029098185.1 Oscillospiraceae bacterium | reverse complement strand
TTTGTGCTTGCTTTTTTTAAAGAGAGGTGTATAATTAAAACCATAAAATGACATCTAGTAAATGTCAGAACGGGAGATTTATTTCAACAATGCGTCGGCTGTTGTGTGAAAAACTTTTGCAAGCGCTTTCAATTCCAAGTCGGTGACAAATCGCTGGCCGCTTTCGATCCGTTGTATGGCGTTTTTATCCAGGTCGATTCCTTCTAATTGCAGCATTGCCGCCAGTTTTTGCTGCGATGTTTTCTCTGGCAAGGCTTTTCTCAATGCGGCAACATTTTTTCCACAAAGGTTTAACGTCCCATCTTTGTTCTTGTTTTTGTACATTACATCACCTTTTGAAATTCTGAAAATACTTTCTTATTATTGTGATGTAAGATGGAAAATAAATGACATTTACTAAATGTTTTTAGAGGTGCGTTTGATGATCAGGCCATCCAATTTTTGCAGAACGATTCGACGAATACGCAAAGAACAAGAACTGACACCGGAACAAATGGCAGAAAAGCTGGGGATGACCTGTCCAGCGTATAAAAGATATGAAGCGGGAGAACAGAGCCCGGATGTTCCCCTTTTGCTGAAAATCAGTGATGTCTTTTCTGTAAAGATCATGGATTTAGTTGAGAAAGAATCCAACGCTTTTGTGCTGGTAATAGAAAAAACTCCCCCTTACAAGGGGGAGTTTTTGCGTTGCGCCCAGCCCATTCTCGGCCCCCTCAAAGGGGAGGCAAGGGGCTTGCGCCAAACCCGTTCCCGGCCCCCCTCGTAGGGGGGGCTGGCAGATGCGCAGCATCTGACTGAGGGGTTATTATAGCAAGAATCCCCTCAAAGGGGAGGCAAGAGGAGATTGCGACTGAGGGCTTCTTACAGCGGCGCTTGATTTAGCCGAAGAAACGCTTGATCTCGATCTCGGCGTTCTCGATGGAATCGGAGCCGTGGATGATGTTCTGACCGGTGCAGAACGCATAGTCGCCGCGGATCGTGCCGGCGGCAGCTTCCTCAAACTTGGTGGCGCCCATGATGATGCGCATACCCTGCACAGCGTTCTCGCCCTCGACGATCATGCCGAGGACCGGGCCAGAGGTCATATACTCCACGATCTCCGGGAAGAATGGCTTGTCGGCAATGTGCGCATAGTGCTCCCGGAGGATGGCCTCGTCCAGGTGCATCATTTTGCAGTCCACGATTCTGTAGCCCTTGCGCTCGATGCGGGAGATGACCTCACCCATGAGGCCTCTCTTGATGGCGTCTGGCTTGAGCATGATATAGGTTCTTTCCATAATTGCAACAAACTCCTTTTTGATGACTGATTTTTTTCACAATGGTGTTATTATACCATAAATCCCCTGGATGCGCACTACCTAATCGCAAAAAAGTGCTGGCAGAAATTGTGAAATATTTGTAAACCTTTTGTGATTTTTCTATCATAAAGTGCGCAAATGGTATGCTTTTTACGATAAAATCCGATTTTATTACAGGATTGATACTATATTTTTGTTTACAAAACTGTTATAATAAATCATAATTGTAATAAGATGACGCAGGTCATCAGAACGTTAAAGCCATGTGGAAAACAACAAAGCCATCCGGCAAAAAGCTGGAGCTTTTCACAAAAACGGGACTCCTCGGCAGAGGAGAGAGGATGAGAATGCTATGAAAAAAATTCTGGTAGTGGAGGATGAACAGGCCATCCGGGAATTTGTGGTCATCAATCTGAAGCGGGCCGGCTATAATGCCTATGAGGCGGAAAACGGGGAAAAAGCGCTGGAGATCTACGAGCGGGAAAACGGGGATTTTGACGTGGCGGTGCTGGACATCATGATGCCCGGACAATACGATGGTCTGGCGGTGTGCAAGGAGCTGCGGCGCCGGAGCAGTTCCATCGGGATCATCATGCTGACGGCCAAGACCCAGGAGATGGACAAGGTGAGCGGGCTGATGATGGGCGCCGACGACTATGTGACAAAGCCCTTTAGTCCGTCGGAGCTGGTGGCCCGGGTAGACGCCGTTTACCGCCGGGTAGCCATGACCGAATCCAAGGGCGACAGCGTGTTCCAGGAGGAGATCAAGTCCGGCAATTTCGCCCTGAATCTGCGCAATCGGACGCTGCTGAAAAACGGCAAGCCCATCGAGCTGACCCAGGTGGAGTTCCAGATCATGGAATACTTCTTCTCCAATCCGGGCACAGCGCTGGATCGAACGGAGATCTTAAAGCACGTTTGGGGCGAAAATTATTTTGGCGAGGAAAAGATCGTCGATGTGAACATCCGCCGCCTGCGGATGAAGATCGAGGATGAGCCGTCGAACCCGAAACACATCGTCACCGTGTGGGGACTGGGCTACCGCTGGGAGACTTGATCGGGGAGAGACCCACAGACAAAAATCAACGGGCGGGAGCGAGGTGGTCTGCCGGTGAAACAAAAGAATACATCTGGTCATGGCGGACTGGCCCGCCGTTGGTCGCTGCGCACAGCCGCGCTGATCGGGGTGTTCCTGCTGGTCTTGATCACCAGCATCACCCTGATGGTGCGGCACTTTGCCTATGACGGTGTTCGACAGCAGCTTTACGGCCGGGGGAGAGCCATCACCCAGATCTACCACGGCGACGGCGAAAGCTGGTATCAGATGGCGCCGGTCCTTGTCCAGTCGGCAGACGGGGACAAGGATGTGGCCATGGCGGCAGTAGATGAAAACGGCACAGTGCTGTCTGCGTCAGATTCGTCCGTGGCCAGCGCTTCTTTAGGCGATGATTTCCAAAAGGCGCTGGAGAGTAAGGACGGCTGGGCCAGCTGGACGGGAACGTTTCCCGACGGCGATTACGGCATGGCGGTGACGCTGCTGCTGAAAAACGAAAGCGGGCAGGTCTACGGCGGCGTCCGGTATTTTACCTCTCTGGGCAGCGCTTCTGCAACGGTGCTGTGGGCGTGCCTCGGGATGATCGGCGGAGGATTACTGCTGATGGGCGCTATTTTGTTGGTCAGCCGCCGCTTTGTGCGCCAATTGACCGGGCCGCTCAAGGAGATCAATCTGACGGCCAGCCGCATTGCCCAGGGCGACTTCAACATCCGTCTGGAAAAGAAAAAGGACGACGAGATCGGCGAGCTGTGCGACGCCATCAACGATATGGCCGTCTCCCTGGATACCATGGAAAACATGAAAAACGAGTTTATCTCGTCGGTGTCTCACGAGCTGCGCACGCCGCTGACCGCCATCAAGGGCTGGGCGGAGACGATGCAGTGCGGCACCATGGACGACGAGACCTTCGACCGGGGCATGAGCATCATCATCCGGGAATCGGAGCGGCTGTCGGGCATCGTGGAGGAGCTGTTGGATTTTTCCCGGATGCAGAGCGGCAAGATGAAAACCAACATGGAAAAGACAGATCTGCTGGAGGAATTGGGCGAAACAGTCTACCTGTTCAGCGACCGGGCCAAGGCAGAACACAAATTCCTGCTGTACGAGCCGCCCAAGGCGCTGCCGCCGGTCTACGGCGACGGCAACCGGCTGCGGCAGGTGTTCGTCAATATTATCGACAATGCGCTGAAATATACCGATGAGGGCGGCACAGTCAATGTGTCGGCCCGGTCGGATGGCGATTTCATTTACATCGTTGTGGCCGATAACGGCTGCGGCATCCCGGCAGAACATCTGCCCAACGTGAAGCGGAAGTTCTACAAGGCCAACCAGACCATCCGAGGCTCCGGCATCGGGCTGGCCCTGGCCGATGAGATCATCGCGCTGCACGCCGGCGTGTTACAGATCGACAGCCGGGAGCATCTGGGGACGGTAGTGACCATCACCATACCCACCTATGACAATTTCCAGCGCCAGAGAGCAAAGATACACGGGTAACGCCGTGGAGACGCAATTGCAGGAAGGATGACCCTATGGCACATAAGAACCAAACAAAATGTATCACCTCTATCGGCGGGCAGGCCCTGATGGAAGGCATTATGATGCGCGGGCCCAAGCGGACGGTGGTGGCATGCCGGCTGCCGGATAAACGCATCGAAACGGTAGACATTGAGCAGACGCTCCTTCAGGAACGGTATCCCATCCTGAAAAAGCCCTTTATCCGGGGCGTTGTCAACATGGTCCAATCGTTCATCATCGGCTTTAAAGCCCTGGGCATTTCCGCCGACTTTATGGCCACCGATGAAACGGTGGAGCAGAGCAAGTTCGATAAATGGTGCGAGGAGCATTTTGGCGATAAGCTCATGGGCGCTATGGTGGGCATTGCCGGCTTTTTCGGCGTATGCCTGGCCATCGGATTGTTCCTGTTCCTGCCGGCCCTGATCTTTAATGGTCTGCACGCCCTGACCGGCTACAACGAAGGCTTTACCTATTGGCGTTCCCCTATCGAGGGCGGATTGCGGATCGCCATCTTCATCGCCTATATGTTTATCTGCTCCCTGATGCCGTCCATCAAGCGGATGTTCCAGTACCACGGCGCAGAGCACAAGACCATCTTCTGTTATGAAAATCAACTGGAGCTGACGGTGGACAATGTCCGTACCCAGAGCCGGTTCCATCCCCGCTGCGGCACCAGTTTTCTCATCCTGATGCTCATCGTCGGTATCGTCATCGGCTTTTTCATTCCCTTTTCCAACCCCATCATCCGGACAGTCTGCAAGCTGCTGCTGCTGCCGTTGTCGGTATCTTTGGGCTATGAGCTCATCAAGCTCTGCGCCCGTCACGACAATGTGCTCACCCGGATCATCGCCGCGCCTGGCCTGTGGGTACAGCGGATCACCGTGAAAGAGCCTACCGACGACATGATGGAGGTGGCCATCCGGGCCATGAAAGAGGTTATTCCAGAAAACGGAGAGGATTTGTTGCGGTCATGACGTATTCCCAGGTATATCTCAACGGCAAAGCGTGTCTCCAGAAGGCCGGCATCGAAAGTCCTGCCTTTGAAGCCATGTGTCTTTTTGAGGCGGTGTTCCAGATGAACCGGCAGTTGCTGGCGGTGAAAGGAGAGGACGACGCGCCCAACGGCGACATCGTTACCTTTAACGAGATGATCCAGCAGCGCTGTGGCAAGCGGCCGCTGCAATATATTTTGGGCAAATGGCCATTTCTCGATCTAATGCTGGAGATGGGCGAAGGCGTGCTCATTGCCCGGGAGGATACCGAGGTGCTGGTGCGCACAGCAGATGAGCATCTTCGGGGCAGACATCGGCCCCAGGTGTTGGATCTGTGTGCGGGCACCGGCGCAGTGGGATTGGGTCTGGCGTCCCTAATGAAGGATGTGGCCGTGACCTGCGTAGAATATTATGACACGGCCTTTCGCTATTTGGAGCGGAATGTAGCGGCCAACGGCCTGGAGAGCCAGGTGTCTCTGGTGCGGGCCGATGTGCTGGCTGGTCCGGCGCCTGGGGCGTTCCAGATGGTGGATGGGATCCTGTCCAACCCGCCCTATGTCAAAACGGCGGAGCTGGAAACGCTCCAGGCGGAAGTGCAAAAGGAGCCGAAAGAAGCGTTGGACGGCGGCGAGGACGGCCTGACCTTTTACCGGGCCATTGCCGGGCTGTGGCTGCCCCTTTTAAAGCCTGGCGGATTGGTGGCTTTAGAGGTAGGCGAGGGGCAGTCCCGGCAGGTGGGACGTCTGCTGGAAGAAGCCGGCATCCAGCAGGTCCGCTATGCCAATGATTTTGGCGGTATTGAGCGGGTCGTTTTTGGGACAGCGCCTAGAGATTAGAAAACAATTGTTCGAATTTTTCAGAAAATCCCTTGATTTTTGCAAGGGATTTTTTTATAATAAAGCCATTGCAGAAAGCGGCATTGGGCGCAATCGCTTTGCCCCCTGTGGCTATGCGCCTAGCCCATTCTTGGCCCCCCTTGTAGGGGGGCTGTCACCAAAGGTGACTGAGGGGTTTTCTTTTTGCAAGGCAGTTGCTCCTGTGATACCCTTCCGCCACGGCTGCGCCGTGTCACCTCCCCTTAAAGGGGAGGCAAGGGGCTTGCGCCGAGCCCATTCTCGGCCCCCCTCGTAGGGGGGCTGTCACCGCAGGTGACTGAGGGGTTTTCCTTTTAGCCACTCCCGGGATACCCTTCCGTCACGGCTTCGCCGTGCCACCTCCCCTCATAGGGGAGGCAAGGGGGCTATGCGCCTAGCCCATTCTCGGCCCCCCTCGTAGGGGGCTGTCTGCGAAGCTGACTGAGGGGTGATTATAGCAAGGATCTCCCCTTAAAGGGGAAGCACGGGAAAGCGGCAAACCGTGGGCATACAAGGAAAACACGGACAAAATATCGGATCAAATACAGCATCAAATACAGCATAAAGGAGGCATCCATCCTATGGCAATGGATAAAGCAAAAGCCCTGGAAACAGCGGTGGCACAGATCGAAAAGCAATTTGGCAAAGGCGCTGTCATGCGTCTGGGGCAAAATCAGGCAATGAACGTGGAGGCCATCTCCACCGGTTCCTTTTGTCTCGACCTGGCCCTTGGCATCGGCGGATTGCCCCGAGGCAGGATCGTTGAGATCTACGGGCCGGAATCTTCCGGCAAGACTACATTGGCTCTCCACTGCATTGCCGAAGGACAGAAAAACGGCGGCAATGCGGCCTTTATCGACGTAGAACACGCACTGGATCCCGTCTATGCCCGGGCCCTCGGCGTCGACGTGGACGAGCTGCTGGTCTCCCAGCCCGATACCGGTGAGCAGGCCCTGGAGATCACCGAAGCATTGGTGCGCTCCGGCGCCATCGACGTCATCGTTGTGGACTCTGTAGCGGCGCTGGTGCCCCGTGCGGAGATCGAGGGCGAAATGGGCGACAGCCATGTGGGTCTGCAGGCCCGGCTCATGTCCCAGGCATTGCGTAAGCTGGCCGGCGCCATCTCCAAATCGAACTGCGTCGCCATCTTCATCAATCAGCTTCGGGAAAAGGTCGGCGTCATCTACGGCAGTCCGGAAGTGACGCCGGGCGGTCGGGCGCTGAAGTTCTATTCCTCGGTGCGCATCGACATCCGCCGGACGGAAACGCTGAAAAATGGCTCAGAGCAGATCGGTTCCCGGACTCGTGCGAAGGTGGTCAAGAATAAGATCGCGCCTCCCTTCCGGGAAGCCGAGTTCGATATTTTGTACGGACAGGGCATCTCCCGCACCGGCGAGATCCTGGATTGCGCCGTGAAGCTGGACATCATCAAGAAAGGCGGTTCCTGGTTCTCCTACGGCGATACCCGTCTGGGCCAGGGCCGTGACAATGTGCGGGAGCTGCTGGGCAAGCCGGAGAACGCCGAGATGCTCAAGGAGATCGAGGAGAAGATCAAGGAAAACGAAGGGCAGCTCTTTAAAAAGGCAGGAAAATCCACTAAGGGCAAATCGGGAAAAGCCGTTGCCGAGCCGGTAGAAGAAGCGCCGGCGCCGAAAACTGTCCCAGAGCCGGAAGGACCCGCCAAGGTGGACATCGACATCACTGTGGACGATGACGACGAATGATGGAGATCACGGCCATTGAGCCACGGAGAAAGAGCTTTTCGGCCCTGTATTTAGACGGAGAATTTGCCGTGAAGATCGACACGGAAACGCTGCTGCGATCGGGGTATCGTCTCGGGCAGACCATTACCGACGAGCAACTGCACCAGTTGATCGTCGACTCTGACCGGCGCCGTGCCCAGGAACGGGCGCTGTATCTGCTGGAGCATCGGAGCCATTCCAAGGGGGAGCTGGTGGAGAAGATATGCCGGACGACATCTGCGGAGGCGGCTGAGGCAGCGGCAGACCGGATGGAGGAGCTGGGCCTCATCGATGACGAGGAATACGGCCGCCGGTATGCAGCGGAGCTGTTTCGGCGCAAGGGGTATTCCAGCAGCCGGGTAGTGTTCGAGCTGACGAAAAAGGGCATCGACAAGGACTTTGCACAAGCTGTGGCAGAGGAACTGGCGCCGGACCCGGAGGAGACCATCTGCGCTATTTTGGAAAAGAAATATCCCCGCTGTATGGAGGATGAAAAGGAACAGCGCAGAGCCGTGGCTGCCCTAAAGCGGCTGGGCTATCGCTGGGACGACATTAAAGCAGCCCTCACCGCATACGGGGAAGAACAGGAAGAAGATTGAGATCTGCTCCCAAATTGGGAGCTTTTCTATTTTCATTTTGTCCGATGTGTGGTACAATGAATGTATCTATTTTTATGCAGAAAAAATTGGGAGTGAATAGAATCTATGGGCAAACAAGTTGGAATGATCAGCCTTGGCTGTTCGAAAAATCAAGTGGACGGCGAAGTCCTCCTGGCCACGCTCCGGGACGCAGGCTTTTGCATCACCAATGATCTGACACAATGCGATGCGGTCATCGTCAATACCTGTGGCTTTGTGGAGAGCGCCAAAAAGGAATCCATTGACGAGATCCTCAACATGGTCGATCTGAAGAAAAACGGCAGTCTCAAGGCTATCGTCGTCACCGGCTGTCTGGCAGAGCGGTATCAGTCGGAGATACAGCGGGAAATGCCGGAGGTGGATGCGGTAGTGGGCATCGGCGGCAATCCCCAGATCGCTTGTGTGCTGGAAAAAGCGCTGCGCGGCCAGCCGGCCAGCGTGTTCCCCGAAAAGCTGGCGTTGCCCATCAGCGGCAAGCGTATCCAGTCCACGCCAAAGCATTACGCTTACTTAAAGGTCTCCGAGGGCTGCGACAACCGCTGTTCCTACTGTGCTATCCCCCTGATCCGGGGCAAGTTCCGCAGCCGTCCGCTGGACGATGTGGTGGAGGAAGCGAAGGCCCTTGCAGCAAACGGCGTGCGGGAACTCATCGTCATTGCCCAGGATACTACCCGGTACGGCGAGGATCTATACGGCAAGCTGATGCTGCCGACGCTGCTGAACCGGCTGTGCGAGCTGGAAGGCATCCACTGGATCCGGGTGCTGTACTGCTATCCCAACCGCATTACCGACGAGCTGCTGGATGTGATGGCAAAGCAGGACAAGGTCCTCAATTACATCGACCTGCCGCTGCAGCACTGCGCCAAAAACGTATTGCAGCGGATGAACCGGGGCGGCTCTACAGAACAGCTTATGGCCCTCATCCAAAAGATGCGGGAAAAGGTGCCGGGATTGATTTTGCGGACCACCTTTATCTGCGGTTTCCCTGGCGAAACGGAGGAGGAATTCCAGGAGCTGGCACAATTCAGCAAAGCTATCCGGTTTGACCGGCTGGGCTGCTTCCCCTATTCTCAGGAAGAGGACACGCCGGCGGCCGATTTCCCCGACCAGATCGACGAAGAAGAAAAGATGCGCCGGGTGGACATCCTCATGGAGAACCAGATGCAGATCATGCAGGAGCTGAGCGACGCACTGCTGGGCCAGACGCTGGAGATCCTGGTGGACGGCTTTGACGAGGACAGCGGGATGTATTACGGCAGGAGCCGTGCCGATTCTCCGGATGTAGACGGCTGTGTTTTGTTCACCGCCACAGAGCCGGTGGAGACGGGAGAATTTGTGTGGGTGAAGATCACCGAATGTATCGGCTGTGACCTTTGCGGCGAACTGGTGCAAAAGGAGGCGGAAACATGAATCTGCCCAATAAACTGACCGTTGCCCGTGTGATCATGGTGCCGTTTTTCGTGTTGTTCCTCATCAACATCCCCATGCCCCATCACACGGTCATTGCCCTTTTCCTCTTTGCCCTGGCATCCTTTACCGACCACCTGGATGGCCGCATCGCCCGCAAGCGCAATCTCATCACCAATTTTGGCAAATTCCTCGATCCCCTGGCCGACAAGATCCTCGTCATTTCCGCCCTCATCTGCTTTGTCTATCTGGGCTGGACCAACGTTTGGTTCCTCATTGTTATCGTGGCAAGAGAATTCATGGTCAGCGCCGTGCGGCTCATCGCCGCCGATAACGGTAAGGTCATCGCCGCCAACGTCTGGGGCAAGGTCAAGACCATCACCCAGATGGTGGCCATTTTGGTCATCCTCATTTTGCAGTATCTCCAGGAACTGATGGATCTGCATCTGATGCCAGGGTTCCAGAACAGTCAGGCGGTGTTCTATATCATCGGCGAATGCTTTGTGGGATTGTGTGTTTTCTTCACCATTTTGTCCGGGATCATCTACCTTAAGGACAACTGGGACTTGATGAAAAATTCCAAATAAGAAAGAAATCGGAAATTTTGCAAAAAGGTAGTGCAATTTCTACGAAAATCGTGTATAATAGGACTGTAACCGAAAATGCAGTGGGACGGAAAAGTACCCGGTGGACTGGATCGCCAGAGAGGGAGGGCCATAGGCTGAGAGCCTTCCCGATAAAAGCACCGGCGAAGTGCGCCGTTCCTGGGAGACCGTGCAGAGCGGGGGAAGGCCATAGGCTGTGTATCCTGTTCCGGGTGGCGCCGTTATCCGCCTCTGAGTGATAAAACGGAGTGGAACCGCGACGATTTCTGCCGCCTCCGTCCCTGCGGGGATGGGGCGGTTTTTTGTTGCCTCCGTTTGGAACAGTACAGAAGAAAGGTATGGTTCAATTTATGTTGAAGCAATATATTGAAAATATCAAAAACGAGATCGATGCCGTCATGGAGCGGGACCCGGCGGCCCGTTCCCGGCTGGAGGTGGCCCTGTTGTACTCCGGCTTCAAGGCGGTGCGGTCCTATCGCAGGGCCAATTGGTTTTACCGCCACGATATGAAATTCATCGCCCGGGCCATCTCCCAGCGGGCACGCCATAAGACCGGCGTAGAGATCCATCCCGGCGCCACCATCGGCAAGGGCTTGTTCATCGACCACGGCATGGGTGTTGTCATCGGCGAAACGACGGTCATCGGCGACAACTGCACCATCTATCAGAACGTGACGCTGGGGGGTACCGGCAAGCATACGGGAAAACGGCACCCCACATTGGGCAATAACGTGATGATCGGCTCCGGCGCCAAGGTGCTGGGACCGTTCACCGTTGGCGATGGCGCACGGGTAGCGGCTGGCGCTGTGGTGCTGGACGCCGTTCCGGCCAATGCTACAGCCGTGGGCGTGCCGGCCAGAGTGGTCCGGGTCAACGGGCAGAAGGTGTCCCAGAGCCAGAGCGAGAACCTGGATCAGATCCACGTCAGCGATCCGGTGTCTCAGGAGCTGTGCCGTGTCAATGTGGAATGTGAGCGCCTGAAGGCCCAGATGGAGGAGATGCGCCAGCAGATGGCAAAGATGGAAAAGCTGCTGGAACAGCTTCCCAAAGCGCTGCCGGAGGAGAAGCCCGAATAAAAGGAACACCCCTCAGTCATCTCCGGTGCCAGCCCCGCAAATCAACCCCTCAGTCAGATGCTCCGCATCTGCCAGCTTTTCTCCGAAAACAGGCACCCTTTTGTCAGCTACGCTGACATTTCCCCGAATAGGGGAAAACCCCGACGAGGGGGGCCGTGAATTGGGTTTGCGCAAGCCCCTTGCCTCCCCGTTAAGGGGAGGTGGCACGGCGTAGCCGTGTCGGAGGGGTATTTCGGGAGCGGCTGCTAAAGGGAAGCCTTGCAATAGTAACCCCTCAGTCGCAACTCCGTTGCGCCAGCCCCCCTACAGGGGGGCCGAGAAAAGGTTTGGCGCACGGCCCTAAAAGGGAGCTGAGAAAAGGCTCAG
>JAQXNV010000024.1 GCA_029098185.1 Oscillospiraceae bacterium | reverse complement strand
CTTTTACAAATTCAATCTTCCCCACTCACAACCCCGGCAATAACCACTTCCCCGGGGAACGATCTTCAAATTTAGCGATAGAGACAACGAAAACCACATATTTTGCCATCTTTGCGAATACGTTTTCAGACCTCCCGTCGTCGTCTCGTCGTCATGGGATACACAGCGATGCCAGAACTAGTTGATTTGTCTAACACTACGGATTTCTTTCTATTTTCTCATAACCCGAAGGTCGTAGGTTCAAATCCTGCCTCCGCAACCACACAGAACCCCGAAGCCAAGCGCTTCGGGGTTCTTTCGTTTGTCCGCATAATCTGGGACGGTTCATTTTGCACAGGGAGGGTTACAATGTTCCATTTCTTTTTATGGATCAGATGTTACTTTGCCAGCTCGATGACGACGCCCTGGGGCGTCAGGAACCAGTTAGGTCTCCCTTCGATCCCCTTGCAGCCATGGGCTTTCGCTTTTTCCAGAGTGGCCGCCTGGTCTGGCACCCAAAGGCCGATGTGGTCCAGAGAATTACCCGCCGGCGTCCCTTCATTGAGCTGGATCCCCTCACAGAACCACACCTTCCGATGAGGCGCTTCTCCCTGCGTTCGGTCAACGGTCATTCCAAACACGTCTTTGTAAAATTGCACCGATGCTTCAAATTGATCGGTACAAATAGCCACATGATGTAATTGTACCTGCATTGCGCTGCCTCCTGTCACGTTGTCTCCCGCTCCACCAGCGAGGCGGAAAATACCAAATGCTGGGGACTGGGTTTATTGTCCTCCGGCGCTTCGATCTCCTCGATCAACATCCGGGTGACTTTTTCGCCCATCTCTTTGGCGGGCACCTCCAGCGACGTCATGGCCGTTTCCAGCATCCCGCCGACCTCATGGCCGGTGAGGCTGACCAGCCGCACCTGCTGCGGCACCGGGATGTTCCGTTCCTTCAGCGCTCGCATAGCGCCCAGCCCCTGGACATCCACCGCCGCCATAATGGCGTCCAGGTGAGGATTCTCGTCCAAAAGCTCCCCGGCGCACTGGTAGCCATAATCAAAGCTGTTGTACGGTTGGTCGGAGGTGGTGGTGATCTCCGCCAAATGGAGCTGGGAAATGGCTTTTTTGTAGCCCTTATACCGTCCTTGATAGGGGGCGATGGTCATGGGGCCGTTGATCAGTCCGATCTCCCGGCAGCCTTTCTTCGCCAGGAACATGGTGGCGTCATAGCCGCAGGCTTCATAGTCGGCCACTACGCTGCTGATGTCCCGCTCCTGCTGTCGGACGACCTGGACGATGGGCAGACCGCCGCTTTGAATATCCCGGACCAATCTGCCATTGGCGCCGGTGCCGGCAATGATGATGCCGTCCACAAAGCCGTTGCGCAGCCGGCTGAGACATTCCCGCTCCGTTTTGGGATTTTCCCCCGTGGTGCAGATCAGCGTGGCGTAGCCCAGCCGGGCGGCGGCTTGCTCGATGCCCTGCATCACCGGGGTGAATACCGTCATCTGGAGCTTGGGCACCACTACGCCGATGGTGTGGAGCTTTCCCTGCCGCAGACCTCGGGCCAGCACATTGGGATGATAGCTCAGCTCCTTTACCGCCGCAAAGATGCGGGCTTTGGTGTCGGGATGCACATAAGAGGTATTGTTCAGCGCCCGGGAAACGGTGCTCACATCCACGCAGGCCAATTTTGCAACATCCTTCAAAGTTGCCATTTGAATGATTCCTTCCTTTCTATGCAAACGATTGTGCAAATTGCAGCATCCAATCGTTTGCTTTCTTTTTTCAGTATAAATCAAAACAAAAGATTACGCAAGACCCTCCCGTCGGATTTTAGAAAGAACAACTTCCGCAGTTATCGTTATTTCGACTAAAATATTGCGAATAATTTGGAATATTCTATAGTTTCCGCAACATTTTGCAGAGAATATGCAATTTTTTGCAGGCATGGGAAAATAGGTTGACAGGCAAAAAATCACCGTGCTATAATACAGCCATCGAAAGAACAAACGATTGCACAAAAGAATCACTTCCGCGGGGTGTGACCGATGTGTATGACGGCAACCCAATAAACCAAATTTAAAAATTTCAATTACAAAGGAGATCGTAATCATGGCAAAGGTTAAAACATTCAAGACAATTTTCCCAGCAGTTTCCGTTCCGCTCAACGAAGATTATTCCATCAACGAGCCAGAATTCCGCGCTTACCTGCGCTGGATCAAGAGCTTCTACGGCAAGGGCATCGAGGGCCTCGTCTGCAACGGCCACACCGGCGAGATCACCGGCCTGACCCGTGCTGAGCGCAAGCGTGTCACCGAGATCTGCGCTGAGGAGTGCGGCGATGTGATGACCATCATCTCCGGCGTCAACTGCGAGAACACCCAAGAATCCATCGAGATGGCAAGAGAAGCCAAGGAAGCCGGCGCTGACGGCATCCTGCTGATGCCGCCCCATATGTGGCTCCGCTTCGGCATGAATCCAGACGCTCCTTTCGAGTATGTCAAAGACGTTGCCGAGGGCGCTGACATCGACATCATCATCCACCTGTATCCCGCAACCTCCAAGGCATTCTATCCTGTGGAGACACTGATCAAAATGTGCAAAGAGATCGACCACGTCAAGTGCATCAAGATGGGCACCCGTGTCACCTCCATCTACGAGCATGACGTCCGCCTCCTCCGCCAGGAATGCCCAGACATTTCCCTCATCACCTGCCACGACGAAACACTGTGCGTCAGCTGGTTCCCGGGCATGGATGGCGCCCTCATCGGCTTTGCCGGCTGTGTACCGGAGCTCATCTGCCCAGCCCGCGAAGTATTCGCTCATCCAGACCAGCACACCCTCAAGGAAGCCCAGGATTGGTCCGACCGGATCTACCACATTTCCCAGGCCATTTACGGCGGCGGTCAGCCTTCCGGCGAAGCCCATGCCCGCCTGAAGGAAGCCCTTTATCAGAGAGGTATCTTCTCCAATGCCCTCATGCGCAAGCCGGTTCTGCCGCTGAACCAGGAGGAGAAGGACTGGGTCGCTTTGGGCCTGGAGCGCAGCCAGTTGCCAAAGGTTGACATGGAACAGTTTAAGTAATCGTTGTTCTGGAGCGCTGCGCAGGGATACGCAGCGCTCTTTTGCAACCCTGCGACTGAGAAAGGGAGAACTCTTATGCGTACCACCGAAGCTGCCTTTGGCACGGACATTAAAAAGCTACCCCTCAAAGATCTGTTAAAACGGATCGGTCCCGGTTTGATCTCAACCGGTATCGTCATTGGTCCCGGCGCCATCACCACCGCCGCCATGCTGGGCGCAAACTATGGGTATGCGCTGCTGTGGATCATGATCCCCATTGTCTTTATGAGCATCACCTTTATGATGACCACCAACCGTCTGGCCATCACGACCGGTATGCCAACGATCCACGCTATTCGAAAATACTACGGCCCCATTGCTTCCGGCGTCGTCAGTGTGGCCACTTTCCTTGCCTGCCTATTCTTCACCATGGGCAACATTTCCGGCACCGGCGCAGGCATGAACCTGATCACCGGGCTGGATTGGCGGATCGGTTCTGCCATCATGCTGGCCGCCGTCATCTTCTGCTACTTTATGCGGAATGTCTATTCCATTGTGGAAAAGGTCGTCACGGTCTGTATCCTCGGGATGATCGTTTCCTTCTACGCCACCCTCATCGGCGTCGGCGGCCCCGACTGGGGCCAGATGGGTCAGGGCCTCGTTGGCTTTGCACTGCCGGCCGGCAGCCTGGCCACGGCGCTGGCGTTTATCTCCACCAACGCTTCTGTCACCACCGGTGTGTATAACACCTATCTGGGCAAGGAGAAAAAGTGGAAGAAAGAAGATCTCTTTAACGGCGTCATGCTCACCGATGCCATTGTGCACATTCTCTGCGTCGTGCTGATCTCCGGCGCCATCATCCTGGTGGGCGCCATCGTGCTGAACCCCACCGGTCAATCCATCAAAGCACCGGCACAACTGGCGGAAATGCTGGTCCCCATCATGGGCAACGCCGCCCGGTACATCATGGGTATCGCTCTGCTCGGCGCAGGCTTTTCCTCTCTGCTGGGCAATACCCAGCGGGGCATGGTACTGCTGGGCGCAGGCTTTAACCGAGACGTCAGCCTCCGCTCCAAGTTTGTCCGCATCGGCTGCATTTTGTGCCTGGTGTTCGGCGCAGTCGTCTGCTACTGCTACGGCGGCTCTCCCACCCAGCTCATCTTCATCGCCAACCTGGGGACCTCCGTGGCAACCCCTGTGGCCGGTCTGTTCATCACGCTGATGATCTGGCGCAAGGACGTCAACGAGGGCTACAAAAAGCCTACGCTCCTGCGCATCTGCATGACGCTCAGCTATCTGTTTGTGCTGGTCATGACCGTATCCGCCTTTATCAATATGTTTACTTAATTTCGCTATATCACGCAAATTTCTGATCCCCCTATCAAACCGTAAACGGCAACCACCCTCCCTGCGATCATTCGTGTGATCGTTCGGGGAGGGTGGTTTTTCTATGGTTCGATTTTTTGAATGCTCCTCCTTTTTGGTCGTGTCGATTATTTTGAGAACGACGCCAGTTTACAGGCGGTTCATTTTTACGGCATTTTAGATTTAACCCGTTCTGGTCGGGCATCAAAGCCGGCAGAAAAAATTTCGCAGGTGCTCAGGCACAGTCCCCGAAAAGCAAAGGTACCAGCCGAAGCTGATACCCTTTGCGCGCTCTGCCAACTGATGGGCAGTTCATGGATATTCGATTTTATATTATTTCTGGCTATGATAACCGGAATATTCACTCAGGAAACCGTATTTGAAGCCCAGCGGATTGTTTTTGTCATCTTCCGCTGTCTTGATCGCAAAGGTGTTCAGGATGTCCTCTACCGTCATCTTGTGATCGATCATATACTGTAGCTGCGCTTCATTGTCCTCGTCCCGGAAAAGCTGCTCATCTGTGCTGTCATATCTGAGGGTAAGGTTGGAATTTCTCAACGTTCTCATCCCATTTTCATCCCGTCCCTGAAGGACATATAAGGTATCACCAGCACCGTTTGCCGACGCAAGATCATAGTTCAGCGTATCTTTTTCATACATTGCAACTTCTGCAATCAGTCCGCCTCCGTCTGTGACCTTTCTGGATGCACGGTTGAAACAAATCACCAGCTTCAATGTCTCATATTCCGTGCAGAAATTGAAATCTCCCGTAGAATCCATGAATCCGGCAATGGGGCCATGGCCGTACTTTGCAACAAGCGTATTGTTGATCGCTGTAACTTTTCCTGCCCCCTGGGTCTGGGCCATAGTAGGTGCCGTATCTCTCTTCCACTTTCCGTTTGCTTCAGCGACCCAGCCGCAGCCGTTTTTAAAATTATACGCATTGACATATTTTCCGTTGTCATCGGTGTCCACCGTCATGGCGATCAAACCGGTCACATAATCGTGAAGTCCCCACGCATCTACAGCCGCTTTGATCGTCTCTGTAAGCGAAGCAGAGCAGATCCACACATCGATTCCGTTTTCTTGAAGTACTTTCATCAGTTCTACAATGTTTTTGGTAACCTGTGTGCCGGAAGTCCATGTGTACTCCACAACGCCTACCTCAGATTTGATCTCTTTCGGAGAAGTCCAGGTCACCTCAGATGTTTCAACGGCCATATAGGTCTTGTGTGACCGAAGTGCTACATCATACACCTCATCTTCGGTCATTCCGGTAAACCAGTACAAAACCCAAGGATATGCCACGCTTGCAGACTCACAGTCAAAGATCAGATCATACATCGCTCTCATTTTCGTTGCAAATTCAAGCCACTGGGGATCTTTCTGAATTTCTTTCTGCTGTTTCTCGGTCAGACCTTTATAGGTGAAGGGCCCATACGTCTCATAAAGATAAGTGTAAGCCTTGGTAATATCATTGATCCAGTTCTGATACGATCCTTTTCCATAACCGGCATCTGTTCTGTCCTCATTCAGATCCCCTATTTCGGTCTTTAAAATGTCGGGTAATTCTTCCGGCGTAAAGGCGAAGGACATGGTCCGAAGCTGATATATGGCGGTCTGCTCTTCCACATCAAAAATAGAACACGTATTATCAAAGTCGAACACCACATAAGATGTATCATCATAGCTTTCTGAATTCTTGCCATACAATTCCATGAAAGAATTCGCCGCCACTTTCACATCATCTGCCCAGTCATCTCTTTCCAGATAAGCTGCTGCTTTCTGACTCTCCCCTGCAATCGCTTCCGAAGTCGATTGCGCTGTACTCGAAGACTGCTGCGTCTCCGCTGTTGATCCGCACGCTGATACACTCAGTACCATTGCTGCTGCCAATAACAAAGCCAATACTTTTTTTCCCATAAGTTTTCTCCTGTTTTTCTTTTCTGCTGTTCTTGCCTAGTGTTTTTTTATTCTTGCTACAGTCAGATTCTATAATATCCATGTAAAGCCCCATATCTTCCAGGCGTAAAACCTTTGTAAAACGAGAAAATCTTGGCGTTTGCAGCCGGGCAATGCCAAAGCAGCTGGTAACATCTGTGAGGAAATATGATGGATAAAGTACCTCTACCCAAATGGAAGAACGGCGGAAACCGGTATCCGATCCAGTATAATGGCAAACCAGCCTACCATCCTGGTTTTTTACTGGCCTATGCAACCATGCAGAACCCCGAAGCTGAGCGCTTCGGGGTTCTTTTCTTTTTCCGCAAAGGATGCGCCGTTAAGCGCTGTGTCTTGCTATTGCCTTACAATTATCTCGCCATAGGCGGGAAGCAAAGATCCTGTCCGATTTTTTCTGCGAATCATTTGCATTTTGTCCCCATCGGTGCTATGATGGTAAAAAAAGGAGGGCGATTCTTTTATGAGCAAAAAATATCTCATCACTTCACTGGTCTACGCCTGCATCGCCATGGGCGGCGGCGTCTTTTATCGGGAATTTACCAAATATCTGGCCTTTTCTGGCGTGACACGGCTGTCTGTGTTCCACACCCATTACTTTTTAATGGGAATGTTCTTTTTCCTCCTGCTGGCATTGCTGGAGAAAGTATTCTCCTTCTCCGGCAAGCATACCGGAAAAATCGTGGTCCTCTACCACATCGGCCTCAACATCACCGGCTGTGGTCTGCTGGCCCGGGGCCTGTGCCAGGTCCTCATGCCGGAGCTGTCCTCCGGACTCAATGGCGCCATCTCCGGTATCGCTGGCTGCGGCCACATCCTGCTGGGACTCAGCGTCATCCTGCTGCTGGTCACCATCATCAAGCGTGCCGGAGAGCCTACGGCCCGCTCTGCCGCTTAACTGCCGTCTTTTTCCCGTCCCTCGAAGGTTCTTCCCTTCGGGGGCTTCTTTTTTGCCGCAAACGCCACAATTGTCCCTGCGCAAAATAGCCTAAGTAATATGGAGTATTTTAGAATACTTTACAAAGTTTTCAAATTTCATAAAAAATTTTGAAAACCCTATATATTTTTAGATATTTTCATGATAGACTAGAGTCAGTTTTCCAATTTAGACTACAGTTTATCAGAAACAAGCCATGGCATCCCATGGCGGAAATGGAGGAATTATGGGCGTATATGCAATTACCGGCGGCTCCAGCGGCATCGGTGCTGCCACAAAAGATCTCTTGAAAGAACAAGGTCATCAGGTCATCAACATCGACCTGAAGGACGGCGACATCTGCGTCAACCTGGCCACCCCCGAGGGACGGCAGGAAGCCATCGACAAACTCCACGAAATGGCTCCCGACGGTCTCGATGGCCTCATCTGCAACGCCGGCGTTTCCGGCAGCAGCGGCAACTATCCGCTGCTTATCTCCCTGAATTACTTTGGTACCATCCGCCTGGCAAGAGGCGTTTATGATCTGCTCAAGCTGAAAAAGGGCAGCCTGGTGGTCACCGTTTCCAACACTATCTCCCGCGGCACCGCCCGGATGGACATCGTTGACCTGCTCAACAACGTCGGCGATGAGGAAAAGATCCGCGAGATCGTTTCCCGCTACGACGCTTCCTCCCCGACCATGGGCCAGGATATGTATGTGGCTTCCAAGTACGCACTGGCTCGCTGGGTCCGCCGGATCTCCGTCTCCTGGGCCGCAAACGGCGTCCGTGTCAATGCACTGGCTCCCGGCAATGTGCGCACAGCCATGACCGACAGCCTCAGCGATGCGGAAAAATATGCCGTCAGCGCTCTGCCGGTTCCGACCCACTATGGCGAAAGCCCACTGATGGATCCCAGCGAGATCGCCAACGCTATGGTATTCCTGCTGTCTGAGCAGGCAAAAGGCATCAACGGCATCGTGCTCTTCGTCGATGGCGGCACAGACGCACTGCTCAATTCCGAGAAAGTATATTAAGGTTGGGAGGCTGCAAGTATGAAATTGATCGAGAAATACATCAACGCTTTGGAGCAGTGCGATCACAAGGCACTGTCTGAGCTGTTCGCGCCGGAAGGCACCATCCGGGATTACTGCCCCACCAGCACCGGCAGAGCCCATGAGTATCACGTCTATGGCAGAGAAGCCATCGATATGTTCTTCCGCAACAAATTCGTTTTCCGCCAGTATCACATTTACGGCGCGGAAATCTTAAATGACAATCAGGCAAAATTCTTCGCTACCATCGGCGGTTATTGCGTCATGGCCATCGCCACCATCCGCAGAGTGGATGAAAACGGTCTCATCGAGCGTCTCCACGTCCGTCCAAAATAAGCACAGATCCAGCGGCCCCCACGATAAGTGCGCCGCATAGAAAGCGCGTCCGGCACTATGCCGGGCGCATTTCTTTTTTTAGCTTTCCGCCTGGCCCATTCTCGGCTCCCCTCGTAGGGGATCTGGCGCAACGTAGTTGCGACTGAGGGGTGACTGCAAACCGCTTTCTAAAAAGCTAAAACAATTACGGTTGCGCTTCCGCACAACAATTTCTCGAACCCTCAGGTTCCAGGCTCTCACCCCTTCCGGGGGACTGTCTTTCTTTCTTGCGTTCCCAAGAAAGAAAGGCAGCAAAGAAAGAAGGGAACCAAAGAGGGGTTCCACCCCTACGTTGGATTACCCCGTGCGGGAACTGCCGGCCATCATCTATTGGGGGCGCAAGCGCCCAGATACTCCCGTGGCAAAGGCTTTGCGCTAAGCCTATTCTCGGCTCCCCTCGTAGGGGAGCTGGCGCAACGTAGTTGCGACTGAGGGGTTTTCCTTTTGCAGGGCAGATACTCCCGTGTTACCCTTCCGTCTGCCGTCTTACGACGGCATCCACCTCCCCTATAAGGGAAGGCAAGGAGGCTTTCCGCCTGGCCCCTTGCGTTGACAGGGGATAAAAATCGTAGTATGATGAAGAAAAAAACGGGAGGGTCACCGCTATGGAATTACTGGAACAAATGAAGCATCGGCGCAGCGTGCGCCAATATACCGGGGAAGCCATCTCAGCAGATGCGCTGAACCAGATCCTGCTGGCAGGCCTGTTTGCGCCGTCGGGACGCGCTCGCCGTCCCTGGACGTTTATCGTTGTGCGGGACAAGGAACTGCTCCAAAAGCTGTCTGTCTGCCGGGAACATGGCTCCGGGATGCTGTCCGGCGCTGACTGTGCCATCGTTGTACTGGGCGACACCACAAAGACCGACGTCTGGACAGAAGATTGTTCCATCGCCATGGCCCATATGCACCTGATGGCCGACGTTCTCGGTCTGGGGAGCTGCTGGATCCAGTGCCGGCTGCGGGAAGCGCCAGATGGCCGGACCGTCACCGAATACCTGCGGGAACTGCTCCACTTCCCCCAAACCCACCAAGTGGAAGCCATTCTCTCTCTGGGTGTGGCAGAAGAGCATCCAGAGCCTCACACCGTAGAAGAACTGCCCATGGACCAGATCCATTGGGAAGTGTTCAGCGAAAAATAAAAGCGCCTTTCCCGGCGCCGTAGCTGTTTTACGATAAAAGGAGATCGTTCCGAAAAAATGACAATAGAAATGAGGCATCGTAATATGGAACAAGAAGCATATTTACAAAACGCCCGCTTCCCCAACGGCGAAGATGGCCGGTCTGTCCTAAACACCATGCGGGATTCTCACACTGCCGTCACCACCTGGGCCCTGGAACTGATGGCGCCCCAGCCCGATGACGTGATCTTAGACGTCGGCTGCGGCGGCGGCCGGGCATTGCATCGGCTGTCTCCCCTGGTGCCCGAAGGCAAGCTGTACGGCGTGGACTACGCTGAGACGGCGGTGGAATGCACAAAAGAAGAAAACCGGGAGGATGTGGCTTCGGGTAAGCTGACCGTCGTCCATGGCAGTGTTTCGGCCCTGCCCTTCCCCGACAACACCTTTGACAAGGTATTTTCTATTGAAAGCTACTATTTCTGGCCCGATCTGCAAAACGATGTGAAAGAGATCCTGCGGGTGTTAAAGCCCGGCGGCAAGGTGTATATCACGGCGGACATCCACGACCGGCCCAATTTACCAGAGGAAACACTGTACCACATCCGCACGCTGAACATGACGAACCTGTCCTATGAGGAAATGGAAAGTCTGTTGATTAAGGCCGGCTATGAAAAGGTCCAGGCCGCCCGCAAGGACGGCGAGGAATGGATGTGCGGCATTGGCCAAAAACCAGCGGCCACCGTCTGAGAGGCTTTTTATAGAGGGGGATGATCTATGTTGCCGCAGCGGCGCAGGATAACCAAAAAAACCCGGCCGCCAGTATGCTGGTAGCCGGGTCCTCCGATGCCTCGCTGAGGGGTATTTTCTCACGATTGGGGGCGTGGGTGGTCAGTTCCGGTCTGCCTTCCGGTTCCTTCCCCTCACTGCCCTTATTATAGCGCATCCATTTTGGACACTTTTGAACGAATCGTGACTCATCTGTGAATAATTTATGTACAAGCCAAAATTTTTTCGTCAAAATGCTATAATTTTAAAAGAAATTTAGAGCAAATTGACGGCACTGCCCAAATTTATGCAAAAAAAAAGGCTGTACATTGCAGATAAACTCTTGACAAATTATAAATTTTTTGTAAAATTATAATAGCTGTTATAATCTATAATGGTTGCAGTGCCAGAACGACACTGTAAATGCTGTTGATTTGATGAACAGAGAAAGGAGGTTCCCGTCAAGCAGATGCTCAAATCAACAAACGCAAACAAACAACAGTTAGTTTCTTAAATAGGGGGAAAAAAAATGGGTATTGATATTAAGTCCCTTCCAAAGCCGGTTAGAGCTTTCTTTAACGGCATTGGTCAGGTCGTTTTCATTGAAAACGTAATTGCTGGCGCGATGATCTATATTTCATTCCTCGTAGCTGGCCTCGAAATGCACAACTGGGATTTCGCCAACTGGTACACCTGGAGACCGATCGTATTCGTAACCATCGGTGTCAACCTGGCAAACCTCGTTGCATATCTCATGGGCGCTGACAAAGACGCCATCACATCCGGTCTGTTCGGCTTCTGTCCAAACCTGATCGCCATTGGCGCCTGCACCTTCTCCGGTGCTGCTGACGCCGCTGGCAACTGGTGGACTGCCTGGATCGTTCTGATCGTTGGCTGCGCACTGTGCCCAGCAATCCAGATCATGATCAACAGATTCACCAACCACTTCGGTCTGCCGGGCTTCACCTTCCCATTCATCGTTATGATGTGGTTCTTTACTGCCATCAGCTTCCAGACCGATCTGCTGGCCTTTGGTAACGACCCAGCACTGAAGACTGGTATGAACGCTTTCCTCGAGAACGGCCTCACCGGTAACGGTGGAAGCTGGATGACCGGCTTCGACTGGAGCACCATGGGCTGGTCTTGGGGCGAGATGACTTCCAGCCACTGGGGTCTGTTCTTCATCAACGCCTTCGAGGAAATCTACGTCATCGACGGCTTTATCGCTTCTTTGATCACTATCGCTGCATACTTCTGGTACAACTGGCAGTTTGCTCTCAAGGCTCTCATCGCTACTGCATTCGCAATCGGCATGGGCCTCATCTTCGGCGCTGGCATGGGCCCGATGGGTCTGTCCCTGTATGGTTACAGCTCCATCCTCACCGTTGGTGCTCTGGATACCTTCTGCAAGAGCAAGATTAACTCCGGTAGATACTGGTTCCTCTTCTTCCTTGGTCTGGTTCTCACCAGCTTGATCAACTTCGCTGCCCCGACAATCCTTGGCGCATTCGGTATGCCGAGCTGCACCATCGCATTCGTTCTGGCTGGCTGGATCATTCTGGTTGTTGAGAACTTCATGGTTGACCAGGCTGAGAAGAGAGCTGCTGCAAAGCAAGGCTAACTTACAAAGTAAAGCTAACTTAAAAAATCATCACAATACGGGAACCTTCATAATGAAATTGCTGCAAAGCAATTGGACTGACTTTGCGCTTTCTCTTTGATGCGCATGGGCTGCCCCAAAGCCACATCAAACAGGAAGCGAACGTAAAACGCTCCGGCGGAAACACTCTGTGTTTTCTAACCGGGGCGTTTTTCCTTTTGCTTTTTTAAGGGGAGGTGCCGTCGTAGACGACGGAAGGGTGACACGGGAGCATCTGCCCTATAGGCATTGTTGCTATAGTCACCCCTCAGTCAGATGCTACGCATCTGCCAGCTCCCCTACAAGGGGAGCCGAGAATAAGCTTAGCGCAAAGCCTTTGTCCCGGGAGCGTCTGGGCGCTTGCGCCCCCAGTAGATGATGGCTGGCAGCTCCCGCACGGGGAATACTCCAGCAAAGGGGGCAGCGCCCCCTTACTGGTTCCCTTCTTTCTTTGCTGCCTTTCTTTCTTGGGAACGCAAGAAAGAAAGACAGTCCCCCGGAAGGGGTGAGGGCGGCGAGCCCGAATGGCTCGAAACCTGTTGTGAGGAAGCGGAACCGTCATGATTTTTGCTTTTTCAAAAAGCGATTCGCAGTCACCCCTCAGTCGCAACTACGTTGCGCCAGCTCCCCTACGAGGGGAGCCGAGAATGAGCTTAGCGCAGAATCCCTTGCCTCCCCTTTGAGGGGAGGTGGTCATTGCGAAGCAATGATCGGAGAGGTATCATGGGAGTATCTGCCCTTGCGGAAGTTTTTGCTGTAAAACCCCTCAGTCGCAACTACGTTGCGCCAGCTCCCCTACGAGGGGAGCCGAGAAGGGGCCAGGCGAAAAGCCTCTGCCCCTCAACCGACAAAAAACCACATGGGAGATCCCATGCGGTTTTCGTCCGTATCAAGTCGCTTATGCTTCGGAAGCTGCGGAAGTCGTGTCCGCGCTGCTGGTGTCTGCCTTTGCGTCCTCCTCAGCGGTGGAAGCTGTTTCCTCCTTTGCATCTGCCGCAGAAGATGTTTCTGCGGACTCCTCGGAAGAAGTCAGGCTGTCTGGCTCAAAGAGCGCTTTCAGATCCAGGTTGGTCGTCTCCGCATCGTTCCAGGTGATGCGGCTCTCGTCAAAGTCCTCTGCCAGCTTTGTCATGTACTCGGTGTAGTCCTCCTGACGCATATCCACCAGGATCTGGAACCGATTGCTCTTCTTCGTGTCCTCGTCCTCGTTGTCAAAGAACTTGGTCACTGCGTCGTTGATGTTGTGCTTTTGCACCAGCACGATATAACCGGTATCCGAAGCGTCTACCATCTGGGCCTTGCCGTTCTTCAGCTTCTTCACCGCAGTTTCCATGGCTTCCGGATAGCTGTTCGCCACGGTGATGGAACCGGTGACAGAGTGCAGATTCGTCTCCTCCTCTGCCTCTGCTGCGGAAGAGGTATCGTCCGCTGCGGAAGAAGCTTCGCTGGAGGTGCTTTCTTCCTGAATAGACGCAGTGTATTCCTTGTCTACCTCCTGGATGGTCTTGTCGCCGTTGTTGATCTCCTTGGCGTAAGCTGCAAACTCCTTCTTCACTGCCTCGATCTCGTCATCGCTCATGGCGGTGCCGTCATCCTTGGTGGTGGAGGCTACGATGTAATCTACATCGGCATAGTTTTCCTTAAAGTACTTCTCCATATCCTCCCGGGAAACTTCCTTCTCGCCGCCTTCGCCGTAGATGGCCTCAAATACTGTGGAATACTTTGCGCTGTAATCGTACATCACATATTGATAGTCGTCCTGGGTGATGCCGTAAGATTCAAACATATCCTTATAGTTCTTCCAGTCTGTGGCGGCAGCTTCCTTGGCGTTGTAGCGTGTCTCGTCGGGCAGGGACAGCTTCAGCTCTTTCATCTTGTCTTCTACCACCAGGATCGGCTTTAAGTAGGTAAGGGCGGTCTCCCGGATCCATTCCTCTGCCGGCGTGCCGTTGATCTTCTGGGAGAGGATCGGCTGCGTGTAATCCTCTACGCTGTAGGTAGCGTTCTGATAGGCCGAGAACAGGCAGTAACGGTAAACGCCGGAGGAGATCTCGGCGTTATCGGTTTTCAGGGCGTAAGCATTGCCGCAGCCGGACAGCGCCACGGCAGAGCCTACAAGGGTAGTGCAGGCCAGGGTGCCTGCGAGAATTTTCTTTGAGAGGTGCATAGTATCGTTCCTTCCGCGTAAATTTTCAGCTTTTTCGATGGTTTATGGGCAGTGATCCTCACGCTTTGTGCAGGATCCCCAAAAAGTCACTTGTATCATTATACACGGGCGACGCCGTCTTGTCCAGGAATGTTTCGTGAACGTTTCATGAATTTTGCGCAAAAAGATTGGGAATTTATACAAAATCCTTGCAATATAAAAAACAAAGTGCTATGCTGTGGATAGCGAAAAAAGACGAAAGGTGGAGCATCATGAAGGCAGAAAAAGCAGACAAGAAGGAAAAAAAGAAAAAGGGCAAGAAAAAAGCGGCCCCATCGCCGGCTGTGACGGTAGACCGGACAGCGCATCTTCTGGAAACAGACGGCATGGAAAAGGCTCTCTCCTGCATTGGGGGCAAATGGAAGCTGCGCATTTTGTGGGCCATGCAGGACGGTGAGGAACAGCGGTACAGCGAGATCAAGCGGAAAGTGGGCACCATTACCGACGTGATGCTGTCCCAGAGTCTGAAGGAGCTAGGCAGCGACGGGCTGGCAGAGCGGAAACAATATGACGATCTGCCGCCTCGGGTAACGTATCGATTGACGCCAGATGCTTTGCGCTTAGTCCCCGTTTTGCATCTGTTGTCCGACTGGGGCAGTACATTGGAATGATCGCCGGAGAGGAGAAACAGCATGGGGTATCAGGAGACATTTGAAGAAATCTTTCAGGAACAGATCCACCGCAAGGGCAGCGGGGAATTTCTGGCATGGCTGAAAACGACAGATTTTTTTACTGCGCCGGCCAGCACCAAATTCCACTGCGCCTGTCCGGAAGGATTGGTACGGCACAGCCTGAACGTGTATCAGGTGATGATGGAAAAGCATTTTGACCCGGAAACAGACAACCCGGAGAGCTTTGCCATCTGCGGGCTGCTCCACGACGTATGCAAAGCCCAATTTTACAAGGTATCCACCCGGAACGTGAAAAACGAAGCTACCGGTCAATGGGAGAAGCAGCCCTTTTACGCAGTGGAGGACGCCTTTCCCTATGGGCACGGGGAAAAGTCGGTATACCTCATCGAGCGGTTCCTGCGGCTGAAGCCGGCGGAGGCCATGGCGATCCGGTGGCACATGGGCGGCTTTGACGATGCAGTAAAGGGTGGCAGTTTTGCCATCAGCCTGGCCTTCGATCAATATCCTCTGGCGGTAAAGCTCCATCTCTCTGACCTGGAAGCGACTTATTTGCGGGAGCAGGGGACTTCGGCGGTGAAACGGTAGGGGGAAGAACTTCTGCGAAGCAGGCTAAAGAAAAACGAAAGCTGCTCCCGGGATACCCCTTCGCCGTCTTACGACGGCACCTCCCCTCAAAGGGGAGGCAAGGGGTTTTGCGCTAATCCCATTCTCGGCTCCCCTCGTAGGGGAGCTGGCAGATGCAGAGCATCTGACTGAGGGGTTTCTTCCAGTTGCTTCCCGAAAAGCAAAAACAATGGTGGTTCCGCTTCCCCGCAACAGGTTTCGAGCCGTTCAGGCTCGCCGCCCTCACCCCTTCCGGGGGACTATCTTTCTTTCTTGCTTTCCTGGGGAAAGAAAGATAGCAAAGAAAGAAGGGAACCAGTAAGGTAAAGTTCTGTGCTACACAAAGACTGCGTTGGCGTGGAAAATCAACAACGTGCTATTGCGCGGGAGC
>JAQXNV010000023.1 GCA_029098185.1 Oscillospiraceae bacterium | reverse complement strand
ATCATAGCACCGCCGATAAGAACCCATAATGTTAATACGAGATCCATTACTTTACCCCCTAAATAGTTGTTTTGTCAATGTCATAAATTTTCTTTTTTCAAAGAGCCTGCGTAAAAACCCATATCGAAATCGGGTTATCTTACGCTGAATAAAAGTTTGCCGTAGGTGGGATAGGGCCAGTAGTCCTCGCCCACCATCGACTCGATTTCATCCGCAATTGCACGGGTTTTCTCCATCTGCTCAAAAACGATGTCTCTGTAATAGCGGCCTTCCGCTTCCCAGTCGTTTTCTTCACGATTCGGTACCGCATAACGGTAATCCCGTTCCTTCAGGTCGGAATACAGCTTGTGGGCATTGTCGTAAAGGGCAGACGACAGAACAGAAAGCTTCTCGAGAACAGATTTCTCCGGTTCGCAGACAATGGTGTCACTGATCTGCTTTTTGTTCAGGATGGTCTCGCTGAGATCATGCATGAAACGGTAAACGGCAGGGAGAATGTCCTTGTTGATCATGTCGATCATGGTGAATGCCTCCACATTGAGCTGCTTGGTGTAATTTTCCAGGCTGATCTCATGTCGGGAAACAAGCTCCGCGCGGGACAATACGCCATGCTTCTCGAAGAGTTTGATGTTTTTCTCGCTGATGTAGCAGGGAATTGCATCTGCGGTGGAACGTAGATTGAGCAAGCCACGCCTTTTGGCCTCCTGGATCCATTCCTCAGAATAGTTGTTGCCGTTGAACACGATCCGCTTGTGCTCCTGGAAGTTCCGCTTGATGAGCTTGCGCAGGGCGTGGTCAAAATCCTGTGCCTGCTCCAACTCGTCAGCAAAGGACTCCAGCACGTCGCAGACGGCGGTGTTCAGCATAAAGTTGGGAGCGGACAGGGATACCGAGGAACCGGGCATCCGGAATTCAAACTTGTTGCCCGTAAAGGCAAAGGGAGAAGTCCGGTTGCGGTCTGTGGTATCCTTAGCGAAGTTTGGCAGAGACTCGACGCCGGTATCCATAAACATGGGGTCCAGCTCCTCGTAGGCACTGTCATCCTCAATGGATTGCAATATGCCTGTCAGTTCGTCGCCCAGGTAAATGGAAACGATGGCCGGCGGCGCTTCTTGAGCGCCCAGCCGGTGGTCGTTGCTGGCAGAAGCTACCGAGAGCCGCAGCAGATCCTGATGCTCGTCCACGGCAACGATCACCGCGGTGAGAAACAGCAGAAAGCGCATATTCTCCGCAGGATATTTGCCGGGCTCCAGCAGGTTTTCTCCTGTGTTGGTGGCAAGAGACCAGTTGTTGTGCTTGCCGCTACCGTTTACACCCGCAAAAGGTTTTTCGTGTAGCAAGCAGGTTAAGCCGTGGCGTGATGCAACCTTTTTCATAACCTCCATGGTCAGTTGGTTATGATCCGTTGCGATGTTGGTTGTGGTGAAGATCGGTGCCAGCTCGTGCTGGGCCGGTGCAACTTCGTTATGTTTTGTCTTGGAAAGGATCCCCAGTTTCCACAGTTCTTCGTCCAGATCCTTCATGTAGGCCGAAACACGGGGCTTGATGACACCAAAATAGTGGTCCTCAAGCTCCTGGCCCTTGGGGGGTCTGGCGCCAAAGAGGGTCCTGCCGCAATAGAGCAGGTCCTTGCGCTGGTCGGCAACGGCGCGGTCGATGAGGAAATATTCCTGTTCTGCGCCGGCTGTGGTGCGCACAGACGTTGTGGTCGTGTCGCCAAAAAGGCGGAGGATCCGCAGCGCCTGTTTGTCCAGGGCCTCCATGGAGCGGAGCAGCGGGGTCTTTTTATCCAGCGCTTCGCCGCCATAGGAGCAGAATGCTGTGGGGATGCAGAGGGTTCCATCCTTGATGAACGCATTGGACGTCGGGTCCCAGGAGGTGTAGCCCCGTGCCTCAAAGGTGGCGCGGAGACCGCCAGACGGAAAACTGGACGCATCGGGCTCGCCCTTGATCAGCTCCTTGCCGGAAAATTCCATGATGACCTTATTATCCCCGGCGGGGACAATGAAGCTGTCATGTTTTTCGGCAGTGGCGCCGGTCATGGGCTGGAACCAGTGGGTATAGTGCGTCGCGCCGTTCTCCACCGCCCAGTTTTTCATGGCGTTGGCGATCGACTGCGCACAGGTTTCGTCCAGGGGAGTACCGCGTTCTCTGGTTTCCTTCAGGGACTTGTAGATCTCTTTTGGCAGCTTTGCCCGCATGATGTCATCATTAAAGACAAGACTGCCGAAAATCTCAGGGACGTTGGTCATGTTCCATCACTCCATTACGAATTGCAAGCGGCCATCCTAAGGCTGATCCCGTTTTCAGAAACAACCATCAATCAGACCAAAAAAGAGCGCTATAGTTTCCCTCGACTACAGAACTCTCACTGCTTACAAATCACATTATATTGGTTCGCCGCTAAAAAGTCAATGGAAAAATCCTTTTTCAAACACCATTTTGTCCGCCGGCTGACGGATTCTCCGCAAAATCAAGAAAAAAGCGTCGGATTTGTTCTTTTTGCCTAAAATTTAGAAGGGCATTTCCCAAAGATACGAAAGCGTAATTGTGCAAAATCACGAAAATCAAGATGACAGTTGGCGTGCTCCAACATTGCTGCAAAGAGGGAAATCCCATGGATTTTCCCCTTTGACGACGCTTTGGGATCGATGCTTTTTCCCGACAAAATGGGACAGACTGCGGCAGAAAAAAGAAATCCTGCTGTTTTTATAAAAAATTCATGACTTCCTGTGAAAAATCCTTTATAATAGTGGCATAAGTCAGAAAAATCCCCGGCGGAGACAACCGGCGGGACACCATAGAGGAGGACGACACGATGAGTATGGGGAAAATCTTAATTGTAGACGACGATCAGAATATCTGTGAGCTGCTGCGCTTATATATTGAAAAGGAAGGATTTGACACCCGCATTGCCAACGACGGCAAGGCGGCGCTGGAAGCCTTTGACGAATATAATCCGGACCTTGTGATGCTGGACATCATGCTGCCGGAGCTGGACGGCTGGCAGGTCTGCCGGGAGATCCGGAAAAAATCCCAGTGCCCGATCATTATGCTGACGGCGAAAAGCGAAGTTTTTGACAAGGTGCTGGGCTTAGAGCTGGGCGCCGATGACTATGTGGTCAAGCCCTTTGAGGCCAAGGAGGTCATCGCCCGCATCAAGGCGGTCCTTCGCCGCTCCGGCACCCACGATGAGGACGAGGTCAAGGAAGTCCACTATGATAAGCTGTCCATCAACCTGACCAACTACGAGATGAAGGTCAACGGTGTGCAGGTGGACACGCCGCCGAAAGAGATGGAGCTGATCTACCATCTGGCCAGCAATCCCAACCGGGTATTTACCCGGGACGAGCTGCTGGATCAGGTATGGGGCTTTGATTATTACGGCGATTCCCGGACGGTGGACGTACACGTTAAGCGGCTCCGTGAAAAGCTGGAAGGCGTTTCCGACCAGTGGGAGCTGAAAACGGTTTGGGGCGTCGGCTATAAATTCGATGTGAAAAACTAAGCCAGCAAACCGGCTGAAAAACAATCGCTGCCACAAAAGACAGGCGGCGGTCGGAAGGAAGTGTTCGGGTGCACAAAACCCTGTTTAAAAAATATCTCTCCGTGATCTCTGTGATCATCCTCATCAGCTTTGTCTGCATGGGAACGATCATGGTGGTGTTCGTCTCCCGGTACTGGCACATGGAACAGCGCAACCTGCTGCTCCAGAACGCCCAGGGCGTTGCCAATGTGGCCACAAAGAGCTTGCTCAACGAAAAGGACAACACCTTTACCATCGACGGAGAACGGATGGAGGAATTCGTGTCGGCCTTCTCCGAAAACATTAACGCCTGTATCCTGGTGACGGACATCAATGGCAAGATCGTCATGTGCCACAACAGCATTCAGCTCAACGCCAATGAAAGCGACGCTAAGCAGCCGTCTCTGGACAAGGCTCTGGTGAACCAGGTCATCCGGGACGGACAGTATTATGGCACCACTGATCTGGGCGGTTACTTTGCCGAGGATTACTGCGTTGTCGGTGTGCCCATTGTGGTCACCAGTGAAAACGGCATCCAGACGACCATCGGCACCACCTTTGCCGCGTCCTCTCTGGCCTTTGTCACCGGCTTTCGGGCGGAGGTCGTCAAGATGTTCTTTTTGGCAGGCATCGCGGCTTTCCTGGTGGCCTTTGGCGTGACCTGGCTGTATTCTTACAAAATGACCCGTCCCCTGCGCAGTATGTGTGAAGCCACAAAGAGCTTTGCTATGGGAGACTTCTCCGTGCGGGTGCCGGTGTTCAGCGATGACGAGATCGGCGAGCTGGCCAAGGCCTTTAACCAGATGGCGGAAACGCTGGCCAGCAGTGAATCCATGAACCGAAACTTTATCGCCAATGTGTCCCATGAGCTGAAAACGCCCATGACGACCATCTCCGGGTTTATCGACGGCATCATCGACGGGACCATCCCGCCGGAAAAGCAGAACTATTATCTGGGCATCGTGTCTCAGGAGGTCAAGCGGCTGTCCCGATTGGTCAAGACCATGCTGGATCTATCCCGCATCGACAGCGGCAAAATGGTGCTGCGCAGCGCTCGGTTCGACATCAGCAACACCATCTTTGTTGCGCTGCTGTCCTTTGAATCCCAGATCGAGGAGAAGAAGATCGAGATCCGGGGGCTGGAGGATTGTGAGCCGATCTTCGTCAACGGCGACCCGGATATGATCCATCAGGTGCTGTATAATCTGCTGGAAAACGCGGTAAAATTCACCAATGAAGGCGGTTACATCGAGATCCATGCCCTGGAGACGCCAGAGCGGGTCACGGTATCTATCCGAAACAGCGGTCCGGGCATTCCGCCGGATGACGTGAAGATGATCTTTGACCGGTTTTACAAAACGGATAAATCCAGAAGCCAGGACAAAAATGGTATGGGTCTGGGATTATATATCGTCAAGACCATGGTGCAGCTCCACGGCGGTGAGATCCGAGCCGAGAGCGTGGAGAATGATTACACCCTGTTTGAGTTCTGGATCCCCAATACCGGCGACAAGGGCGATAAGAAAAAGACGGTCAAGACCATCATTAAGAACAAGGCGGAAAAACCGGGGACGGTCGAAGTGGTAGAATCCATTGAGCGGATAGAGGGAGAACCGGTAGACAAAGTGCCGGAAGCTGTTGAAATCGTAGACGTGACAGATTCGGCGGTGGAGACATCGCCGGATGCTGCCAGAAAAAGAGAGGGCAAAAAAGGAAAATGAAGCATTACCCAAAGCAGACGCCACAACCAGAGCAGGAACTTTCTCAGCAAACGCCATGCCAATGTCCCTACGGCCAGCCACGGCCAAGAGGCGGCAAAGGCACCCGGACGCTGATCGTCATCCTGATCGGCATCGCCTCCGCTTTTGTCATCGGCTTTGGCGGCTACGCGATCTTTCTGTCCGTGCAGCAGCATTTGGCCGATGACAATACCCAGTCCCAGGGGCAGGAGGATCTCGGCGGGCAAGAGCAGGATCTATTCGAAAGCGCGGAAACGAAAAATACAGTGGGCACAGGGACTGATCCATCCTTTTCGGGGCTGTCGTTTCACAGCGCTGCCGGCAAAGGGCTGTCTGCCAGCCAGATCTTTGAGCAGATCGCTCCCTCTGTGGTATCGGTGACGGTTACGGTAGACGAGGAGACATATCGCTCCTCCGGTGTGATCTTGACAAAGGACGGCTATGCGCTGACGACGGCTTCTTCTATCGGTTATTCCCGGGATGCGTCTGTCACAGCCCGGACCAGCGACAACAAAAAGCACAAGGCTACTGTGGTGGGATACGATTCCACCCGCGACCTGGCGGTACTAAAGCTGGAAGGGAGCGGGTTTGTCGCGGCATCCATCGGAAAGGCGGATACGGCCTCTGTGGGCGACCCGGTATACACGGTGACGACGGCGGATCAGGCCAAATACAGCGGCGTGCTGACGAAGGGGATCCTGTCTGCTTCCAACCGGTATTTGACCTATGACAGTGTCAGCAGGGACGGATACTTCCAGACCGACGCCGCAGTTTCCGACAGCGGGACCGGCGGCGCGCTGGTCAACGAGGAAGGGCAGGTCATCGGCCTTACTATCAGCGCAAACGCCCTGGAGGAAACGGAGAGCGGCAGCTATGGCCTTGCGCTGGAGCAGGTGTCCCAGCAGGTGACGGATCTGATCCAAAAAGGCTATGTAGGCGGCCGGACCCGTCTGGGGATCGTGGGCTCGACGCTGACCAAGGAGGAGGCAAAGCGCTATGGTGTGCCCCAAGGTGTGATCGTTCTGCAGATTGCAAAGGATGGCGCTTTTGCGGCAACGGATGTGCAGGAAGGAGACATCATCACCCAAATGGACGGCACAACGGTCACCAACATGGCAGAGCTTGCCG
This sequence comes from Oscillospiraceae bacterium, assembly GCA_029098185.1. Lineage (GTDB taxonomy): Bacteria > Bacillota > Clostridia > Oscillospirales > Acutalibacteraceae > UMGS1071. Next base: position 37,562 of record JAQXNV010000023.1, on the reverse strand, counting down.
CTGTGATGGAGCAGCACAAGGCAGGCGATTCGGTAGAGGTGACGCTGTATCGGGTGAAGGACGACAAGGATGGTGAAAGCTATACGGTCACCATTACCTTAAAAGAGGATTCCGGTCAGACACAGCGGTGATCAAAGAGAAAAAGGCAGCCGGGAGGCTGTCTTTTTTTGCTGCGTTCTTTCTTTTTCCGGATGAAATTGGAAAATGTGGGACAGGGTCTCTCTGAAAAAACAGAAAAAAAGAAAAAAGAAAAAAATTTTTGCAAAAGTTTCCCTTTTGAGGGAAACTTTTTTTGTTTTTGCAGGGGGATACAGAGGGGCACACAGAAGAAAGGAGGAACCGGATTGAAACGAAAACGCAACCAATCTCCGCAGGAGCAGCTGCGGCAAGGCTTTGAACAGCTTGCTTTTGGCAGCGTGACAGACGCAGTGCGGCTGTTGTTTGCCGAGGATCTGTCAGAACTTCCGCTGGAAAAGATGGAGCTGTTCAATGTATCGGAGATCAAGCGGCTCAAGGGCGGCGGCATGGAGATCAAATTTGCCGACCGGCTCAAGGCGCTCCAATGTCTGGAGGAGCTGGAACTGTCTCAACAGGACGGCGACAGCGACGCCTTTTATCGGGCTCTTGAAAAAAGCGCCGCGCTGCTGGGAAAGGAGGAACCATGAAACTAGAGTCTTTTTCCAAAAAACAGCTTCAGGTACTCACCTGGTGGTGCGATACCAGTCCCCACAAAGACAAAAGTGCCGTCATTTGTGACGGCGCAGTGCGCAGCGGCAAAACGAGCTGTATGGCGCTTTCGTTTGTGGCCTGGGCCTGCTGCCGCTTCGATGACAGTTCCTTTGCTTTTTGCGGCAAGACGATCCGGTCTCTCAAGCGAAATCTGATCACCCCTCTGCTGCCTGTTCTCAAGGAGGCCGGCTTTCTCTGCCGGCTGCGCCTTGCGGACAATCTCATGGAGGTGTCCTGTGGCAGACACCGCAATCGCTTTTACTTTTTCGGCGGCAAGGATGCTGGTTCTGCGTCTTTGATCCAAGGTATGACGCTGTCCGGCGTTTTGTTTGACGAGGTGGCCCTAATGCCCCGCGCCTTTGTGGAGCAGGCATTGGCCCGTTGTTCTGTGGAAGGCTCAACGTTCTGGTTCAACTGTAATCCGGAAAGCCCTCAGCATTGGTTCTATCGGGAATGGATCCTGGGCGCCAAGCAGAAGCGGGCGCTGTACCTGCATTTTCGGATGGAGGATAATCCGTCCCTGTCGCCGGAGATGCTGGCACGGTATCAAAATCTATATGCCGGCACCTTTTATCAGCGCTTTGTAGAAGGAAAATGGGTGTCCTCTCAGGGACTGGTGTATCCCTTTTTAACCGGGGATTCCTATTGCCCTGTGCCGGAAGGGCCTTTTTCCGACTACATCATTTCCTGTGATTACGGCACCGTCAATCCCGCTTCCTTCGGTTTGTGGGGAAAGCTGGACAGCACCTGGTATCGGTTAGAGGAGTACTATTATAATTCACGGCTGGACGGCGTCCAGAGGACCGATGAGGAGCATTACACGGGATTGCGGCAGCTAGCGGGAGATCGCCCCATCAGCCGGGTGATCGTCGACCCGTCGGCAGCCAGCTTTATGGCGGTGATCCGTCAACATGGGGAATTTACACCGGTACCGGCCCGCAACGATGTACTGGACGGCATCCGCCTGGTCAGCGTGGCCCTGAAGCAGGGGCGCATTAAAATTTGCGACACCTGCATCGACAGCATCAGGGAGTTTGGGCTGTACCGCTGGCGGGATGATCTGAGCCGGGATACGCCGGTAAAGGAAAACGATCACGCCATGGATGACATCCGGTATTTTGTCACAACGGCGCTCTATGCGGAGGACGGCGGCTGCTTTGCCATTGCGGCAAAAAGAAGATGAGAACAGGAGAATCTGGAGGAGAGATGCGATGAAATTATGGAAGAAAAACCGAAAGCCACCGACAGCGCCGTCGGTGGTCCAGGTACAGACAGCGGCGCCCCGGCGCAGCGATTCCCCCTTTTCGGCGCTGCGGCTCTATGGCAGTGACGGGGCACAGGAGCGGCAGCTCTACACGGCGCTGCGGGAAGCGATCCCCGTTATCGACGCCGCCATCAACAAGCTGGTACGTCTGTTGGGCGATTTTACGGTGCGCTGTGACAACAAGGCTGCCCAAACGGCGTTGTGTTCCTTTTTGGGATCGGTGCCGGTCAACGGCTGCCAGACGGGCATTACCGCTTTTTTGAACTGCTATTTTTCCCAGCTTTTGACCTATGGGACAGCGGTGGGCGAAATGGTGCTCACGCCTATGGGAGACACCATCGGCGCACTGTATAATGCCGATCTGGACGATGTGACGTTTCGAAAGGGCGCTTCACCGCTCCAGTGGGTCGTCTGCCGAAAGACAGAACAGGGAGATATGCCGGTACCGTATCCGGCACTGCTGCTGACCTCTGCCCTCAACCCGCCCCACGGCAACGCTTATGGCGTTTCCCTGCTCCATGGTCTGCCCTTTGTCAGCAACATTTTGCTGAAGATCTACCACACTATCGGCGTCAACTGGGATCGGGTCGGCAACGTCCGCTTTGCGGTGACGTATCAGCCTACCGGTGATCCGGTAGATCGGGCCAACGCCCGGGATCATGCCCAGCAGATCGCAGACGCCTGGAGCCATGCCATGGAGCCGGGCGGTCAAGTCAGCGATTTTGTCGCCGTGGGCAATGTCAACGTAAAGGTGATCGGCGCCGACAACCAGATCCTGGACAGCGATATTCCGGTGCGGCAGCTTTTGGAGCAGATCGTTGCAAAGCTGGGACTGCCGCCGTTTTTGCTGGGCTTTTCCTGGTCGTCCACCGAGCGGATGTCCAGTCAGCAGGCGGATATTCTCACCAGCGAAATGGACAGCTACCGCACCCTCATCACGCCTGTCATCCAAAAGATCTGCCGGACCTGGATGCTGCTCAACGGCTATGACGCGCCTGTGCAGATCGAATGGGGAGAGATCACATTACAGGATGCGGTCGATCTGGCAGAGGCCCGGCTGAAAAATGCTCAGGCTGCCCAGATCGAACAATCCCTTGCAAAGGAGGAAGTACAATAGATAACCGGAAACTTGACGAAACAACTGTGACAGCCGAGGAGCTGTCGAAAATCAATCGCTATACCCGCCGCCCCATGAAACCAGAGGAGCTTTACACGTTTTCTGTCGTGCTCTGCGACAATGAGGTGGACCGGGATTATGAGCGGTTTACCGTAGACGCCCTGAAAAAGCTGCAACAACTGTTTTTGGGCAAAACGGGTATTTTTGATCACAGTCCCAAAGCGGAGCACCAGTCCGCGCGGATCTACGACACCTATCTGGAGACTGATCCAAGCCGTCGGACAGAGGACGGAGAAACATACACGCGATTGGTAGCAAAGGCGTATTTGCCCCGGAGCGAAAAGAACAGTCAATTCATTTTGGAGATCGACAGCGGCATGAAGAAAGAAGTCAGCGTCGGCTGCGCGGTAGCTAAGCGGGTGTGCTCCATCTGCGGCAGCGACCGGACCAAGCAGGGCTGCGATCATCGCAAAGGCGTCGTCTACAACATCCACGGCACACAAAAATGCGCCCACGATATTCTCAGCGACCCTACAGATGCTTATGAGTGGTCCTTTGTAGCGGTGCCATCCCAGCGCCGTGCCGGTGTGATCAAGGCGTTTGCTTTGACCGAAACCGGCGAGCCATCGTTAGAAAAGCTGTTTTCGCTGGACAAGGGCGAAGTGGTCCTGGAAAAGACGGCGGCGCTGCAATTACGATCCCACATCGCTGCCCTGGAACAGCAGGCCCAATCGGGAAAACGATACCGGGAGCATCTGGCACAGGAAGTGCAAAAGCTGAGCCGTATGGTACAGCCGGAAATGCCAGCTTCTGTGGTGATGCACATGACAGAGAGCGCTTCTTTAGAAGATCTGGAAGCGCTGCAGATGTCCTTTTACAAGCAGGCACAATCCCTATTGCCGCTGCGCCCACAGCTTTGGCAGGAAACGCCGGAGCATACAGTGAACGATCAAAATCAAAACTTTAAAATTTAACAACAGACGAAATTACAATAACAGGAGGAAACTGGAATGGCATTTTATGAAACAATGAAATTGGAAAAAGGTATGTACGCTGTCAGCGGCAAGAGCTTTACACAGGTCCTGGAGGAGCTGGATCCTTCCCGCAACTACAAGGGCACCGATCTGGAGGGACTGGATGCTTATCAGCGCCAGCTCAAGCGGTTCGACATTAAGGTCAGCGGCGAAAACTGCGACACCGTCGAAAAATTCTTCCAGACAAGTGAAAGTGCTGCGCTGTTCCCGGAATTTGTCTCCCGCGCAGTGCAGCAAGGCATCGACCGGGCCAACAAGCTGTCCAATCTGGTAGCGACCGTCACAAAGATCGACGCTTCCGATTACCGCACCATCACCGCTACAGACGGTACCAGCATCGGCACCGCTGTGACAGAGGGCGGCGCCCTGCCGGAGACGGTGATTCAAAATCAAAGCGGTCTTGTCACGATGAAAAAGCATGGCAGACTGATCAAGTCCTCTTACGAAGCACTGCGCTTCCACAAGCTGGATCTGTTTGCCGTGATGCTGCGCCACATCGGTGAGGAGATCGTCCGGGAGCAGATCGTCGAGGCGGCAACTGTTCTTTATTCCGGCGACGGCAACGACAACGCAGCCGCTAAGACCACCCTTTCCGCTGCACCGACCTACAACGATCTTTTGGGCCTTTGGGCAAAGCTGTCTCCCTTTGAGCTGAACACCATGGTAGCCTCCACTGCCACCATGAAAGATCTGCTGAGCATCACAGAATTTAAAGATGCTGTGGCGGGTCTCAACTTCCAGGGTACTGGCAGCATCGGTACGCCTATGGGCGCAAACCTCATCCATGTGCCGTCCTTCACCGATGGCATCGTTGTGGGCTTTGACAAGAACTGCGCACTGGAAATGGTGCAGGCCGGCGAGATCCTGGTAGACTACGATAAGCTCATCGACCGTCAGATGGAATGCGCTTCCATCAGCGCGATCTGCGGCTTTGCCAAAATTTATCCCAACGCCGTTCACGCGTTGAGCTACACCATCAGCAAATAAGGAGTGATTGGGTGAACCTTGAGGAGATCAAAAATCGTTTTGCGCTGCTTTGCGGCTTGACAGCAGCGGAAGCATCCCAGTGGAGCGGATTGTGCCAGAGCGCCTATGACCGCATCCGTTCCCAGTGCCGGGACGATGTGGACCTGGTGGAGCAGGGCAGTGTGCTTTCCGCCGCGGCTGCTGCTTTGGCCTTTTATGAGTATGTCCTTTGCAGAGAGGAGCAGGATGGCGGTGACTTTGCTGCCGGCGAGGTGAAGATCACAAAAGGTGGTCGGGGCATTGACTGTGCTCGAGCCTTATGGCAGCAAGCCCAGGCGGAGATCGCGCCGCTGCTGCGGAGTGATACGTTCTTTTTCGGTGTGACGGGGAGATGGCATCATGAAGCGCAGTGACAACATTCGACGTCAATTGCAAAAGTATGGCAGTCCGGTGACGGTGACGCCAAAGAATGGTTCGCCCATTGCGGTGCAGGCGATGATCCAGCCCCTGCGGGTGCGGCGAATGCCAGACTCGGATGCCATCGGCATTGTAGGCGGCGATAAAGAAAAGGATGGAATGCTGTATATCGGCCCTGTGGACTGCCGTCTGGATCAATTTCCCAGAGGCACAACAGTACAAGAAGATACAGGGATCATGTACCGGGTGGTCAATGCCCGGTGCGTGCTTTTGGGCAGCGCGCCCCTGTACGTTTGGGCCATTTTACAGCAAACAGCACAGGAGGGATCGTGATGGAAGATTTTTGGACAACAGACCGTGACCCGATCGAATCTCTTTCTGAAGCGCTGGAACAGGAAGCACGGCGCTATCCCAGCAGCTTTGGAGAGGAGGGGGCAGAATGACGCAGACCATGGAATTTGTTTCATTTCGCTGGCCGCAAAATCCAACAACACTGTCGGTCTCCCATACCCGGCAGGTACAGGAGCAGCTTTTGCCCTACCACGGCACAGCCATACAGGATCTGGGCAAACGAGGGCTGGTCATTACGGGAGAAGGCGTGTTCCGTGGAGCATCGGCAGAAACACAATTTGCGTGTCTGCGGCGGTATTACGACGAGGGTACGGTGGGTGTTTTGCGATTGATGGGGATGCCGCCGGTGATGGCAAAACTCATCAAGCTGGAGCTGGTGGGGAAATTTGAGCCGGACAAGCTGGGCTATCGCTTTACCTTTTGGGAGGACAGCAGTGTCCCCCTGCCGCCGGAGCGCCCTAAAGCGATCCATCGGACGTGTACGGTAAAAGAAGGCGATACGCTGTGGCATATCGCGAATCAATACGACACAACGGTGGAGATTTTATTATTGGAAAACCCGGACATCCAGTGGCCCAATGCCCTTACAGCAGGCCGTCAGGTGGTGCTGCCATGAGGTATGAAGGCATCACGCCTAGCGGCGACCGGATCGAACTGGGGATCCCGCTGAAGGTAAGGCTCTCTATGGAGGAGGACGCGCCGGCCCACGGGTTTTCGGGTGTATTTCCCCTTAAGGCGCCTTTTCCGGAGCTGCGGTTCCTCTCGGTGTATGATGACCAGGATGCACTGCTATTTGGCGGTATCGTCGATAGCCTTCAGGAGCAGATCACATCGGGCGGCGCTGTGATGAAGCTGGAGGGCCGCAGCAAGGCGGCGCTTCTGCTGGACAACGAAGCGCAGCCCCAGACATATGTCAATCCCTCTCTGGGACAATTATTCGCGCATCACGGCGCGCCCTATGGATTGCAAAAGGCGGTAGGGAAATCCTCCCAGTTTTACTGGACCTATGTGATCCGCAAGGGCATTAGTGAATGGCAGGTGTTTTGGGAGTTTTGTCTCTACTGCCTGGGCGTTGAACCAAAGGTGACGCCGGAAGGGATTTTGGACGCTACCGGGAAAAAGCCGGAGGGTGTTCTGTATTTTTCCAATGATGGCGGGATCCCGTATACAGCGCTGCGCCATCAGCGGTTTCCCTGTAAACAGCTAAGTCAATTGTGGATGCAGGATGCGCTGGGAGAAGGGTACAACACTAATCTGTTGGATCTTTGGGCTATCCGTTCCGGGATACAGCGGACCCGTTATGTGACCGCGGCCAACTGGCAGGGACGGCGCAAGCTGAAAAAAGCACGCCGTCAAAGCGATGCGTTGGTGTTGGAATGTCCCGGATTTGTATCGGCGCCCCTGGGCATGGCAGGCGCTGTAACAGACGGGATGCTGGGGACAGTATCCAATTACTCTGTAGCGGGATGGGTCTACACTCTGGATAAGCAGGGCGAGCGCACGACGATCACCCTGAAAACGGATTTATAAAGGAGGAAGCAGCGATGTGGATGGCACAAAAAATGACAGCAAGCGGAAAGACTAGCGGGCATCAACTAGGGAAGGTGATGGGACAATCCGACGGTAAGATCCTGGTACAGGGCGATACGGATTACCAGTGTTTGCCGGTATCGTCACCTTGGGGCATCGTCTGGCTGCCGCCGGAAAACGCCACGGCCGTTGTACTTTCCTCCGGCGTCGGCGAGGGACAGCAGGATGTCTGTATCGGCACGCGTCTCGACAGCAGTACCATTGCGCCGGGAGAACTGCTGCTGCGCTCGTCCGGCGGAGCGGAGATCTATTTAAAAAATAACGGCGAGGTGGTCATCAATGGCCAGACCTTCGCCAAAAAGGAGGGATAAACTTGGATACAGCCATAGGACAGGGAGATTTTCAAACGGATGTTGGCGGCAAGCCTATCCTGCTGACAGGCCTTTCTGAGCTGTTGCAGCAGGTGTGGATCCGGTTACAGGCAAAGCGGGGCGCTTTTTGCTATCTGCCGTCTTTGGGAAGCCGTCTAGCTACGCTTTCGGAAAGCCAGTGGGCAACACCGACCGTGCTGTCCTGCATCGAGGAAGCACTGACAGATGGTCCTGCTGTGACGATCCTTGGGACAGAGGTGCACGCAGGGACACTGGATGTGACAGTTTCCACGCGCTATGGAATAGGCACGGTGACGATCCAATTGGGAAAGGAGGAAAAGGATTGGAAGAATTGACCTATGAGCAGTTTTTAAACCGGATGGAGGACAGCTATGCAGAAAAAGCTGGCTTCGTACCGGAACCAGCATCGGATCTGGGGATCCGCCTGCGGGTACTGGCCGGAGAGCTTTACAATCTGCAGAGCGGGATGCTATGGCTCAAGCGGCAGACGTTTCCGCAGACGGCTACCGGAGAATTGTTAGCGCTGCACGCAGCACAGCGGGGCATCACCCGGCAAAGCGAAACGCCTTCTACGGGTACATTGACCTTTAGTCGGTCAAAGTCGCTGAACTATGGACTGCCTATCCCAAAGGGCACCATCTGTGCGCTTGACGGAGAGGAGTCGATCCGCTTTATCACTACGGAGGAAGGCGAACTGGCTTCCGGAACGTTTTCTGTTACGATCCCGGCAGTGTCAGAATCCTGCGGCAATCAAATGAATGTGGCATCCAACACCGTTACCCGGATGATCACCCCGCCGCCCGGTATCGAAAGCGTTACCAACGAGGTGGCGTTTACCGGCGGCTCCGACCAGGAAAACGACGAGTCGCTGCGCCAGCGGCTGCTGTATCAGTTCCGCAATTTGAGCAACGGTACCAACCGGGGATTTTATACTACGTTTGCCATGGGATACGACGGTGTGGCCTATGCCAATACCGTTGCGCGCACCGATGAAAACGACAGCGTGACCGTATATCTCTGCGGAAAAGACGGCAGCGTACCGTCTGCGCTCAAGCAGCAGATCCAAGAGGATCTCAGCGCCATCAAGGAGGTCAACGTTACTGTTTCGGTAGAGGATGCCGTGGACAGGAAGATCAGCTTTTCCTGTTATGCGCAGCCGGCGGTGCCGTACACGTTGACAGAGGTGTCGGAAGTTTGTGAATCGATTTTCCGAACATATCTGGCAGAGCTGCCTATTGGCGGCACCTTTGTTGCTATGCAGGTTTTGCACCGCCTGATGAATACCGGCATGGTCACCAACTGCAAGCTGTATTCCTCCACAAAGGATGTTGCGCTGGAAGTCAATGAACGGGCAAAGTTCGGCGGACTGGCTATGGCAGAACTGACCTAAGGAGGCGGGATCATGGAACCATATGACGTATTGACAGGCATGAAAAACCGCCTTCGGGAAACGGGCCTATATACATTGGATGGCACGACGCTGGTAGATGCAGAGCTTGCCGCTTACGCTGCCGGTTTTGCGCCGCTGATGGCATCTTATGACGAGCTTTGCCGGGAACTGATGGTTCAGACGGCGGAAAGCTACGGCATAGACCAGCGGGAAATGCTGCTGGGGAATGGGTTTCTCTATTTGCCGCTGGAAACACGGCGGCAGATGCTCCTTGCTCGATTGGCCATGAGCGGCAACGATTACACCGCAGACGCTTTACAGCGGGCGCTGGACAGTGTGGGCATCGTATCGACCATCACAGAGCAGCCGTCCTCGGACAGCATTTTGGTGAAGGTGACCGATGTTTCCCGTGTGTCCTCCAAAACGCAGGCAGCGGTGAAAGCGTTGGCAGAACAATTTTTACCGGCGCATCTGTGTATAGCGTATGATTTTAGCGCAGTTCCGATTTTAGCGGTGGATTCCTGAGAAGCAGCCGTCCGACTCTTTTGAGAGCCGGGCGGCTTTGCTGCGTCTGGAGGAATTTGGCGGGCAGAATAAACGGGGATCCATCAGAAACAATAGAGCAGAGGTTGACGATGATGCGTTTCTGTATTATGATGGGATTATGTCGAATGAGACAGAACTTTGCAAGGAGGTGTGCCGATGGCCAAAACAGAGCTGCATGAAAATGAAACGGCAGCGGAACGAGCGCTGCTGATCTCGGTAGATACAGGAGAATTTGACGCAGAAGCGTCTATGGCGGAGCTGTACGAATTAGTGCGCAGCGCCGGCGCGGAGCCCTTTGGCTCTATGATCCAGAAACGGCCGTCGCCGGAAACAGCTACCTGCGTTGGTTCCGGCATGATGGAGGAGATCGCGCAATTCTGCAGGGAGCAGGAAATTGATCTGCTGGTCTTTGACCGGGAACTGACGCCGACCCAAATTCGAAACATCGAAAAGATCACCGATGTCCACACCATTGACCGGACCATGCTCATCCTGGATATTTTCGCAGCCCGGGCCATCACGAAAGAGGGCAAGCTGCAGGTAGAATTGGCACAGCTCAAGTATATGCTGCCCCGGCTGACAGGTAAGGGCGTAGAGCTGTCCCGGCTGGGCGGTGGTATCGGTACCAGAGGCCCTGGTGAAACAAAGCTGGAGACAGACCGCCGCCATATCAACCGACGGATCCAGTCCCTGCGGGAGCAGCTTTCCCAGGTGGAAAAGCACCGGGATCTGCTCAATAAGCGGCGGCAGAAGGAAGGCGTCGTGACGGTGGCCCTGGTGGGGTATACCAATGTGGGCAAGAGCACCCTGATGAATTTTTTGACGCAGGCCGGCGTACTGGCAGAAAACAAGCTGTTTGCCACGCTGGACCCAACAGCCCGCTCGTTAAAGCTGCCCAGCGGTAAGACGGTCATGCTCATCGATACGGTTGGCCTGGTGCGGCGGCTGCCTCACCATCTGGTGGAGGCATTTCGCTCTACGCTGGAGCAGGCGGCGGGAGCGGACATTATCCTCAACATCTGCGACGCTTCCAGCGAGGAAGCGCAGGTGCATTTGCAGGTGACAAGAGAACTGTTGGAAAGTCTTGGCTGCCGGGAAAAACCGGTGCTCAACGTGCTCAATAAATGTGATCTGGTGCCGGGGCTTTCCGATATGATGGCCATCGGCAACTGTGTGCGGATCAGTGCTGCAACAGGGGAGGGCATTCCCGATCTGCTGCAAGCTATTGAGGACAATCTGCCGCGGAAAAATGTTCGGATCACTGCGCTGCTGCCCTTTTCCAAAAGCGGATTGGCAGCAGAGGTCCGTAAGGATGGTGTCGTGCTCACAGAGGCCTATGTGCCGGAGGGCCTCAAAATGACGGCTATGGTGTCGCCGGACTTACTGGAATCGCTGCGGCCCTATGTGCTGGAAAATACAGAAGATTGAATAAATATTCACCAAATAATGAATATATACAAAAAGAAGTCCCAGGCAGGATCCTGAGACTTCTTTTTCTTTATCAGGCGTTGTTTGCAAAAAGCGGGATTTTCAGCGATGTTTCCTGCTACGCGCTTATTTTCGGATGAGGACTTTTTCGATGCTGCCCACAAACAGATTGTGATAATCCTTTGTGGGGTAGATGTCGCCGTCGATGGTGGGGTCGATAAAGCACTTGGGGTCCAGTTGCTGGCAGGCCATTTTTTTGCAGATCATCACCAGGCGGGCCTGGGCGTAGTAGGGAGCGGCTTCATCAAAGATCGGCGTCAGACCGGTCTGTTTGTCCTTATCTACGTCACGGCCGGAGTGAGCGCCGCAGTAGGCCAGGATCGACCGATGGCTTTTGTCGAAAAAGCAGAGGGAATAGTAGTCCTCCCGGGCCATAAATTCCATGGTGTAGCGCTGGGGCCGGATGAACACGAAGGATACATCTTTTTTCCACAGCACGCCCAGACCGCCCCAGCTTGCGGTGAGGGTATTGTGTTTTGTCTCATTGCCGGCAGTGACCAGCATCCATTCACTGCCGATCAGCGTAAAGGGGTTAAAGGTCAGCTCTGACGGCGCAATCGTTTCCCAGATTGGTTCATTCATCATGGTTTCCTCCTTTTCGCTTCCGTTTGGGAAGCAGGTCTGTATCCATAGTATACGCATCTTCTAAAAATTGCAAGCCTGTGTTTTTTCACAGAAATTGGGGGATATTCGGGGGATATGCTGTTTTTGTGAATAAATATACAAATACTACTTGCAATTTTTGGATACCGTAGTATAATAGGAACTATAAAGTCTGTGCGTTGACAGACAGTTTTCTATATTTACTATGCAAATTGCGAGGGAAGAATTATGGCAAATCAAATTAAAAAAGTAGTCTTGGCGTATTCAGGCGGTTTGGATACATCCATCATTATTCCGTGGCTCAAGGAGAACTACGATAACTGTGAAGTCATCGCAGTTGCCGCCGATGTGGGCCAGGGCGCGCACGAGCTGGAGGGCCTGGAAGAAAAAGCCCTCAAGACCGGCGCTTCCAAGCTGTACATCGAGGACATCAAAAAGGAGTTCATCGAGGAATATGTTTGGCCCACGGTAAAGGCCGGCGCTGTTTATGAGAACAACTATCTGCTGGGCACCTCCTTTGCCCGTCCGCTCATCGGCAAGCGTCTGGTAGAGATCGCTAAAGCCGAAGGCGCCGACGCGATCTGCCACGGCTGCACCGGCAAGGGCAACGACCAGGTCCGTTTTGAGCTGGCCATCCGTGCTTTTGCGCCGGATATGACCATCATCGCGCCCTGGAGAACCTGGGACATCAAATCGAGAGAAGAGGAGATCGAGTATGCGGAAGCCAGAAACATTCCGCTGAAGATCACCAGAGAGACCAACTACTCCAAGGATAAGAACGTATGGCATCTGTCTCACGAGGGCCTTGACCTGGAGGATCCGGCCAACGAGCCGACCTATGAGAAGGAAGGCTTTTTGGAGATGGGCGTTTCCCCGCTGCAGGCGCCGGACGAGCCCACAGAGATCACGCTGACCTTTGAAAAGGGCGTGCCGGTGGCCCTCAACGGCGAGAAGCTGGAAGCTTTGGAAATGGTGGAGAAGCTCAACGAGCTGGGCGGCAAAAACGGCATCGGTATCTCCGACATCGTGGAGAACCGTCTTGTTGGCATGAAGTCCAGAGGCGTCTATGAGACACCAGGCGGCACCATCATCTACCACGCCCACAACAAGCTGGAGGAGCTGTGCCTGGAAAAGGACACCTATCACTACAAGCAGCTCGTGGCCATCAAGTTTGGCGAGCTGGTCTATGACGGCAAATGGTATCATCCGCTGCGGGAGGCACTGTCCGCTTTTGTCGATGAGACACAGCAGTGCGTCAGCGGCGATGTGAAGATGAAGCTGTACAAGGGCAACATCATCGACGCTGGCGTCACATCTCCGTATTCTCTCTACGATGACGAAGTGGCCACCTTTGCTGAGGACCACGTTTATAATCAGGGTGACGCTGCCGGCTTCATCAACCTCTTTGGCCTGGGCATCAAGGTCCGCGCAAAGAAAGGCCTTGCAAAGAATCAGTGATCTGAAACGATAGCAAAAGGCGTAGTCAACTATCGATGCTAAAGAGCAAAAACCGCCCGTTGGGGCATTCCTTCCGCCGCTTTATCCGGCGGACGAAACGTTTACGTTTTACCATCAATCTCACAATCGGAGGCAACCAGTTATGAAACTTTGGGCAGGACGTTTTTCCAAAGAAATTGACAAGAAAACAAACGATTTTAATTCTTCCATTTCCTTTGACAGCCGCATGATCCATGAGGACATCACCGGCAGCATTGCCCATGCGACCATGCTGGGAGCTTGCGGGATCATCGAGCAGTCGGAAGCACAGCATATCTGCGATACGCTGGAGCAGATCAAGGCGGACATCGACAGCGGCAAGCTGGAGATCGATCCCAACGCTGAGGATGTTCATACCTTTGTGGAAGGCGAGCTGACCCAGCGGATCGGCACCACCGGCAAGCGACTGCATACAGCCCGCAGCCGAAACGATCAGGTGGCAACAGATATTCGCCTGACGCTCAAAAAAGAGTGCGATGCTCTCTCTCAGCAGATCCGGGAATTGATCACCGTGCTGTGCAATAAGGCGCTGCTCCATAAAAGCGACGTCATGCCGGGATATACCCATATGCAGCGGGCACAGCCCATCACCTTCGGCCATCATCTCATGGCCTATGCCGAGATGTTCCTGCGGGATCTGGGACGGCTTCGGGACGCAAAAAACCGGATGGACGAGCTGCCTCTGGGCGCCGGCGCCCTGGCGGGCACAACCTATCCCCTGGACCGGGAGATGACCGCAAAGCTCCTGGGCTTTGCCGGCCCAACCAACAACAGTCTCGACAGCGTAGCAGACCGGGATTTCTGTGTAGAATTAGCAAGTGCGATTTCCCTCGCAATGGTTCACCTGTCCCGGTTCTCTGAGGAGATCATTTTGTGGTGCTCCTGGGAGTTTAAATTCGTCGAGCTGGACGATGCTTTCGCTACCGGCTCCAGCATTATGCCCCAGAAGAAAAACCCGGATATTGCCGAGCTGGTCCGTGGAAAATCCGGCCGTGTCTTTGGCGATCTCATGACGCTGCTGACTATGCTCAAGGGACTGCCGCTGGCATATAACAAGGATATGCAGGAGGACAAGGAAGCTATCTTTGATGCGGTGGATACGCTGCGGCTGTGTCTGACGGCCTTTATCCCCATGATCGACACCATGAAGCCGATCCCGGAAAATATGCGCAAGGCGGCGGCCAAGGGCTTCATCAACGCCACCGACTGTGCCGATTATCTGGTGGGCAAAGGGATGGCCTTCCGGGACGCGTACAAAGCGACGGGGACACTGGTGGCTTATTGCATCCAGCACGACAAGACGCTGGAAACATTGTCCCTGGACGAATACCGCACCGTATGTGACCTGTTTGATGACGATGTCTACGAGGCCATTTCCCTAGAGCGGTGTGTCAATGGCAGAAAGGTGCTGGGTGCGCCCGCACCGGAAAATGTAGCGTATCAGGCCAACCGTGTCCTGAAGCTGCTGGAAGAAAACTGAAGCGTTGAAAACAGCCAAAATAAAACAGGCTGTCTCATCAAAATCGGAAATTGAAATTGGGAGGAATTGAACATGATCAAAGCGGGAATTGTCGGTGCGACCGGTTATGCGGGGGCAGAGCTGGTGCGTCTCCTGTTGGGACATCCTCAGGTGGAACTCACGGCGATCAGTTCCGTCAGCTTTGAGGGAACTGCCCTGAGCGAGGTGTATCCATCCTATCGCGGTCTGTGCGATATGGTCTGCGCCGATCAGGATACCGTCGTGGAGAAATGCGACGTGATTTTTGCGGCACTGCCCCACGGCCTTTCTCAGGGATTGGCACAGCAGTGCGCAGACCACGGTAAGGTGTTCATCGACTTGGGTGCCGATTTTCGTCTGGAGGACGAGGAAACGTACAAAGCGTGGTACGACGGCGAGTTCGACAACAAAGAGCTGCACAAGCAGGCCGTTTACGGTATGCCGGAATTTTTCCGGGACGAGATCAAGGGCAAGAAGCTCATCGCTAATCCCGGCTGCTACACCACCGCCGTGCCTATGGCGCTGGCGCCGGCTGTAGTCAATCACCTGGTGTCGGTCCAGGGCATCATTGCCGACTGTAAATCAGGCACCACCGGCTGCGGCAGAAAACCCTCCCAGCGCACCCATTACCCGGAGCTTAACGAGAGCTTTTCTGCCTACAAGGTGGCCAATCACCGCCACTGCCCGGAGATGGAGCAGACACTGACAAAGCTTTCCGGTCAAAAGGCCAGCGTGACCTTTGTGCCGCACCTGCTGCCCATTAACCGGGGGATTTTGGCAACGTGTTACGCCCGCCTCAACGAGGGCGTCACCGAGGAGCAGCTCCG
This sequence comes from Oscillospiraceae bacterium, assembly GCA_029098185.1. Classification (GTDB taxonomy): domain Bacteria; phylum Bacillota; class Clostridia; order Oscillospirales; family Acutalibacteraceae; genus UMGS1071. Next base: position 21,913 of record JAQXNV010000023.1, on the reverse strand, counting down.
GCAAGTGTACGAGGCGTTCTACAAGGACGAGTATTTTGTGCGTGTCCTGCCAAAGGGCGCCGTTGCCGATGTTAAGCACGTGCGTTGCTCCAACTTTGTCGATGTGTCCATCCACGTTGATGAAAAGGCCAACTTGCTGGTGGCTATCTCCGCCATCGATAATATGGTAAAGGGCGCCGCCGGTCAGGCAGTGCAAAACATGAACCTGGTCTTTGGGTTAGAGGAGACCATGGGACTGACCATGGTGCCGCCGGCATTTTAATTAGGAGAATAAAGTGCTATAAAAATAGTGGTTACTATAGAATAAAAATCGAAAGATCGACTAAACGATATAAAAAGAGAAAGAAGCGATTCCCATGGCCTATGAAGCGATTTCCGGCGGCGTCACAGCCGCAAAAGGCTTCCGTGCCGCAGGTCTGCACTGCGGTATCCGGGGCAATTCCGAGAAAAAAGATCTGGCGCTGATTTCCAGCGACGTGGAATGTACCGCGGCGGCGGTCTATACGCAGAATCTGGTACAGGGAGCACCTATCGCTGTGACCAGACAGCATCTGGCAAACGGCAAGGCCAGAGCGATCCTGTGCAACAGCGGCAACGCCAACACCTGCAACGCTGACGGCGAAGAAAAAGCCCGCAAGATGTGTGCGCTGATCGCAAAGCCGCTGGGCGTGTCCCCCGACGATGTGATCGTGGCTTCTACCGGCGTCATCGGGCAGATACTGCCTCTGGAGCCCATCGCTTCTCATGTGGATGCGCTGGCAGACAGCCTTTCTCCAGAGGGTTCTCACGATGCGGCAGAGGCCATTATGACAACGGACACGGTGCCAAAGGAAGTTGCCGTGACACTGGAGCTGGGCGGCAAGACGGTCATCATCGGCGGTATTGCCAAAGGCTCCGGCATGATCCATCCCAACATGGCGACGATGCTCAGCTTCCTCACCACCGACGCAGCTATCTCCGCGCCCATGTTGCAAAAGGCCCTCAACGCCGCCGTGGCAGAGAGCTTTAATATGCTCAGCGTGGACGGTGATACCTCCACGAACGATATGCTGTGCATCATGGCGTCAGGCCTGGCGGGCAATGGGGAGATCACGGAAGAAAATGATGACTTTGCCGCCTTTACCGCAGCGCTGACCCAGATGTGCATCTCCCTTGCCCGGATAATGGCAAAGGATGGCGAAGGCGCCACAAAGCTCATCGAGTGCAGCGTCACCGGTGCGCCGACAGTGGAAAGCGCCCGGAAGATCGCCAAGAGCGTCATTTGCTCCAGCTTGGTGAAAACGGCCATGTTCGGCGAGGACGCCAACTGGGGACGGATCCTTTGCGCCATCGGCTATGCCGGGGAGCAGATCAACATCCACGGCGTCGATGTTTCCATCTGTTCCAAGGCGGGACAACTGGATGTCTGCAAAAATGGCGCCGGCATCCCGTTTTCTGAGGAATTTGCCAAAGTCGTCCTGGCAGAAAGCGACATTGAGGTCGTTGTGACACTGCAGGACGGCGAGAGTGCAGCTCGTGCCTTTGGCTGTGATTTGACGTACGACTATGTGAAGATCAACGGCGATTACCGGACCTGAAGAATGCGCCATTTTATATTAAATTTAGGAGAAGAGCTTTTGTATTATGAAAATTTCCAATAATGACCGGGCTGCCATTTTAGTGCAGGCATTGCCCTACATCCAAAAATATTCCGGCGAAACGATTGTGGTCAAATATGGCGGCAACGCGATGATCAACGAAGAACTGAAGGCTGCCATGATGCGGGACATCGTCCTGATGCAGTCAGTCGGTATCCATGTAGTATTGGTCCACGGCGGCGGGCCGGAGATCAATAAAATGTTGGAACGTCTTCAAATCGAGAGCAAGTTTGTCAAAGGCCTCCGCTATACCGACGAGGACACCATGGAGGTAGTCCAGGAGGTCCTGGCCGGCAAGGTAAACAAGGATCTGGTGCAGCTTTTGCAGCAGAGCGGCGGAAAAGCTGTGGGCTTGTGCGGCCTGGACGGCGGCATGATCCACGCCAGCAAGATGGAAGGCGTCGATCTTGGCCTGGTGGGCGAGATCGTCAACGTGGACACCACCATCATTAAAGACGCTGTAGAAAAGGGCTATATCCCGATCATCGCAACGGTGGGCGGCGGGCTCAACGGGACAAAGTACAATATCAACGCCGACATTGCAGCGGCCCGCATCGCCGCAGACCTGGGCGCGAAAAAGCTGATCCTGATGACCGACATCCGTGGACTGCTGCTGGACAAGGACGATGAGGATACCTTGATCCCGGCAGTCAATGTCAGTGATGTGCCGCGGCTTCAGCGCCAGGGCATCATTACCGGCGGCATGATCCCGAAGATCGACTGCTGCGTGGAAGCGGTGCGCCGAGGCGTCAGCCGAGCGATCATTCTCGACGGCCGGATCGCCCACTCGATTCTCATCGAGCTGTTCTGCGACGAAGGCTGCGGCACGATGCTGTATTAACGGAGGGACACCATGGATTTTTTGACAGCGAAGGAAACAGAACAACAATACCTGATGCAGACCTATGGCCGGTTCCAAACTTTGCTCACAGAGGGCAAAGGGGCCAAAGCCGTAGACTGTGACGGGAAAGAATACATCGATTTTACCAGCGGCATCGGCGTCAATGCGCTGGGATACTGCAACGATCATTGGCTGGATGCCGTGACGGCCCAGGCAGGGAAATTGCAGCACACCTCCAACCTGTATTACAGCGAGCCCATGATCCGTCTGGCGGAAAAATTGTGCACGCTGACCGGTATGGATAAAGTGTTCTTCGGCAACTCCGGCGCAGAAGCCAATGAGTGTGCCATCAAGCTGGCCAGAAAATACGGCTCTGATACCTACGGGGAAAAGCACACCGAGATCGTTACCCTGAAGAACTCCTTCCACGGCAGGACCATCACCACCCTGTCGGCAACGGGACAAGCGGTATTTCACCAGCACTTCCAGCCCTTTACCGAAGGCTTTGCTTATGGCGAAGCCAACGATTTGGACAGTGTTGTGTCCGCTGTGACAGACAATACCTGCGCAGTCATGGTGGAATTTGTCCAGGGAGAAGGCGGCGTCTGCCCACTGGAAAAGGCCTTCGTCAAGAAGCTCTACGATTTTTGTAAGGATCGTGATATTCTATTGATCGCCGACGAGATCCAAACGGGCATCGGCCGTACCGGCACGCTGTTTGCCTATGAGCAGTTCGGCGTGCAGCCGGACATTGTCACCAGCGCTAAGGGCCTGGGGGGTGGACTGCCCATCGGCGCCTGTTTGTGTGTGGAAAAGCTGGGCAAGGTACTGGGTCCCGGGCTGCACGGCACCACCTTTGGCGGCAACCCGGTGGTCTGCGCCGGCGCTCTGGCGGTGTTGGAGCAGGTGGCGGAGCCATCGTTCCTGCAAGCAGTTGCGGAAAAGGGCGCTTACCTGCGGGAGAAGCTCCAGAAGATGGACGGCGTGGAAAGTGTGCGGGGCCTCGGCATGATGATCGGCGTTGTGCTCAAAGATAAACAGGCCGGCGCTGTGGCATCTGCCTGTGTTGAAAAAGGACTGCTGGTCCTAACTGCAAAGACCCTGATTCGGTTCCTGCCGCCGCTGACCATCTCTTATGAGGAGATCGACTGTGGTCTGGAGCGGTTTGCGGCAGTGCTGCAAGCGGAATAAATAAGAGGATAAGAGGAGGAAAACCATGAACCATCTACTCAAAATGTTGGATCTGTCCAGAGAGGAGATCACCGATCTGCTCAACCTGGCAGACCAGTTGAAGTATGAGCAAAAGCACGGCATTTCTCACAAGGTGCTGGAGGGAAAATCTCTGGGCATGATCTTTGCCAAGGCTTCCACCAGAACCCGTGTTTCCTTTGAAGTGGGAATGTATCAACTGGGCGGTCAGCCGATCTACCTGTCCGCCAACGATATGCAGATCGGCAGAGGCGAGCCGGTACAGGATACTGCCCGGGTACTGTCCCGGTATCTCGACGGCATTATGATCCGTACCTTTGCCCAGAGCCAGGTGGAGGATCTGGCTAAATACGGCTCGATCCCGATCATTAACGCACTGACAGACTTTGCCCATCCCTGCCAGGTATTGGCAGATCTGATGACCATTCGGGAATTTAAGGGCAGCCTGGAGGGGCTCAATGTCTGCTACATCGGCGACGGCAATAATATGGCCAACTCCATCATCGCCGGCTGCCTGAAGATGGACATGAACGTTCATATCGCCTGCCCGGACAATTACCGTCCGGACAAAGAAGTGCTGGAATTTGCACAGCAGTACAGCAACTTTAAGATGACGTCTGTTCCGGCTGAAGCCGCAGTAGACGCCGACGTGATCTTTACCGATGTTTGGTCCTCCATGGGCATGGAGAGCGAGATCGAGCAGCGGAAGATCGCTTTCCAAGGCTACCAGGTCAACGATGCGATCATGGCTCTGGCCCATCCAGACTGCATGATCCAGCATTGTCTGCCGGCACACCGGGAGGAGGAGATCACCGAGAAGGTCTTTGAGGCCCACGCCAATGAGATCTTTGAGGAAGCGGAGAACCGTCTCCACGCGCAGAAGGCCGTCATGGTCGCTCTGATGAAAGACTAATTTTCGAGCCATCCATGGGATGGCTTTTTCTATCGGAAGAAAGGCAGGCATACCATGGCAAAATCCATTCCCAAAACGAATGCCATGCGGATCTTGGAAAAGGAGCATATTTCCTACACGATGCACACCTATGACCCGGACGGAGAAATTGATGGCATCAGCGTGGCCCACAAGCTGGGGCAGGACCCAAAGCAGGTATTCAAAACGCTGGTGACTAAGGGGAGATCCGGCGACTACTATGTGTTCGTCATTCCCGTGGCGGAGGAGTTGAATCTGAAAGCGGCGGCAGCGGCCGTGGGAGAAAAAAGCGTGGAAATGCTCCATGTGAAGGACCTCTGTCGGGTGACGGGGTATATCCGGGGTGGATGCAGCCCCATCGGGATGAAAAAACAGTTTGTCACCGTTTTGGATCTGTCTGCGCAGCAGCTTGCACAGATGATCGTCAGCGGCGGAAAGATCGGGTTTCAGATCGAGCTTTCCCCATCCGATCTGGCAAAAGCGGCCAAAGCGACCTTTGCGCCCCTGACGTTGTAGCCCAAAAATCATGATCCCCACACCAGTTGCGGTGCGGGGATTTTTTGTGGCATAGGTGTTTTCTTCAAATGGTCAGTACGCCGTTATCGCTGCGGAGAACCAGGAAGATCTGTTCTTCCATGCCGGTTTCGGCGTTGAGATATACCAGGACCTCGTCGCCATTTTTGCCGTCGCAGAGGAATTCATAGCAGAGCACCTCATGGAGTCCGGCAGTGGGGATCACGGCCATTCGTTCTTTTTGTATGGTCAGCGCGGGACTGATGGCTTTTTTGGCCTCCTCCAACGTGATCTTCGGTTGAGGGATCTTTCGCTGATGATGGTTCATCAGGTAGCCGGTGCTGTTGTATTCGGCGATGTCGCCGTTGTCCAGAGCGACCGTGATCTTGATCAGGTCGGGGTAAACGACTGCGCCGTTTTCCTCAGTGAAAAACTGGATGGTGCACCGGTTGTCGTTGATGACGTAGTAGCTTTCCTTCATGGGACCAAAGTTGTTCTTTTGCAAAAATTCCTCTGCCTTTTGTTTTGCCTGCTCGTAATCGAGAGAAGCGCTTTCCACATTGCGGGTATCCAGCAGGCTGAGGATCTCGCCGCCCTGCTTTGTGACGCTGATCTTTTTGGTGCCGTCAGTGAGATTGATGGTGGGCAGATTGCCGGCGGTGTCGGAGGTGTGCTGCAGATCGTTTTTATTCAGGGCAAAAAAGGATGCGGCCTTGTCGATGGCCTCTGCTTCGTCGACCTCCGGCTTGCCCTTTAGCAGCTTTGGCTCAAGCTGGGTGATGTGGTCGGAGAACGGCCCGTCGTAGATCAGCGTGGGATAATCCTGAAAATCTTCGGCCGATGACGACAGCGCATCGCTAAAGACCGGCACAGACGGGTCTAATTCCAGATTGGAGATGAGGCGGGTACTTTCTCCGATCTGCAGATCCTGCCGGTCAAACTGCTGCTGTAAATGGGCCAGGTCAGCCTTCAGCAGAGCGGCGTAGTCGTAAAGCTGAGATAAGGTTTCCCGGTCCTTATCGGAGATACCGATGCCGGAGGATACCTGTTTTGTCAGGGCTGTGGAAAAATCCTCTACCTGGGAGAGGAACTTCTGTACTGTGTTTAGGGTATCGCCCTGCAAAGGCAATACGGAAAGAGACGATTTAGCGCCGCTGGCATCCTGCATCAGTTTGGCGGCAATGCCTGTCTGTTGGGTGGCAGTGTTGGCGTAAATGGATTTGCTCAGCGTGCTCTCCATGGTGGAAACATAGGTGGTCAGCTCATTGAAGGCACGGCGGTAGTTGTATTCCAGATCCCGCTGATATTTAGCGGAAACAACGCTTCCGGTAACGATGACCGCACCCAGGGCCAAAAACGCGGCGGCAGTCACCGTTGCCAGTTGAATGATTCTTCGTTTGCTCATGGTTTTCCCTCCGATCATTATCGTGGAGCTATTATTTACTTTTTTTCGCTGTCTATACCATTTCTTTTTGAAAAACGAAACGGAACATTTCTGGGGAGTTGGCAAGCGGATGCTTTTATGATACAATATAATGGAATATGGTCAGAATGGGGGAGAAGCGCAAGTATGATTATCCTGGGGATCGATCCCGGTTACGCCATTGTCGGCTACGGCGTGGTATCGTTTTCGGGCGGAAAGTATAGGCCGCTGGAATATGGCGCCATCGTCACCAAAGCGGGCCAGCCGTTTCCCAAGCGGCTGGAGACCATTGCCGACGCACTAGATGGCGTACTGGCCAAATACAAGATCGACGCAGTAGCCATCGAGAAGCTGTATTTTCAAAACAATCAGAAAACAGCCATTCAGGTGGCGGAGGCAAGAGGCGTCATCTTGCTGTGCTGTCAGCGGGCGGGGATAGAGATTTATGAGTACACGCCGTTACAAGTAAAGTCGGCGGTGACCGGCTACGGCCAGGCCAAAAAGCCCCAGGTCATGGAGATGACCCGGCGTCTGCTGTGCTTAAAGGAAGTGCCAAAGCCCGACGATACCGCAGACGCGCTGGCCATGGCCATCTGTCACGGACAGGCGGCAGGCTCTGCGCTGCGGCGGCAACTTTTACGGAAAGGCGGAATGTGACGATGTTTTACAGTTTACGGGGAAAGCTGATCCATACAGAACCCTCTATGGCGGTGCTGGAATGCGGCGGTATTGGCTTTCAGTGCATGACCTCCATGAACACCCTGCGGTCTCTGCCAAAGCTGGGCAGCGAAGCGACGCTCTACACCCATCTCAATGTCCGGGAGGACGCCATGGATCTGTTCGGTTTTGCCACCCAGAGTGAGCTCAACTGCTTCCGGCTGCTCATCGCCATCAGCGGCGTAGGGCCTAAGGTGGCGCTGGCGATTTTGTCGGAGCTGGCACCGGAGCAGGTGGCGCTGGCGGTTTCTGCCGGAGACAGCAAATCGTTGACGAGAGCTGCCGGTGTTGGGCCCAAGCTGGCCCAGCGGATCGTGCTGGAGCTGACCGATAAAGTGAAGAAAATGGCAGCTTCCGGAGGAGGCTTTATGCCGACGCAATCCGGTGTCGTGTCAGCCTCCACCAATACGGCTGAGGCCGTCAATGCGCTGACCGTGCTGGGCTATTCCGCCACCGATGCCGCTGCTGTTGCCGCCAAATTTGACAGCAGTCTGCCGGTAGAGGAGATCATCCGATTGTCCCTTAAAGAGATGGCAAGCAGATTATGAGCAGAGGTCAACAGGCGTCGATCATGTTAAACCGGCTCGTTTCATCAAATACGATCCATGCTGGCTAAAGCAACGATACCTATCAAAACCCCCAGACGGGAGGGAATAGATTGAATTACGAAGAAAACGATTACGATTTTGAAAATAGAATGGTCGATCCCGAATACGTTCCCGAGGATGGCGAGGTGGAAAATCCCCTGCGTCCCCGGACGCTGAAGGAATATGTGGGCCAGGAAAAAGCCAAGGAGAACCTCTCCGTTTTTATGGAGGCGGCCAAGCTGCGAAAGGAATCCCTTGACCACGTTTTGCTGTACGGCCCGCCGGGACTGGGCAAAACGACGCTGGCGGGGATCATTGCCAACGAGATGGGCGTCAATCTGCGGATCACCTCCGGCCCGGCCATTGAAAAGCCCGGTGATCTGGCGGCACTGCTGACCAATCTCAATCCCGGTGACGTCCTGTTTATTGACGAGATCCATCGGCTGTCCCGGAGCGTGGAGGAGATCCTGTATCCCTCTATGGAGGATTTCGCCATCGACATCATTTCCGGAAAAGGGCAGATGGCAGCGTCTTACCACCTGCCTCTGCCAAAGTTTACGTTGGTAGGCGCAACGACCCGTGCCGGACAGCTTAGCGCCCCTCTGCGGGACCGGTTTGGCGTGCTGCTGCGGCTGGAATTGTATTCGCCGGAGGAACTGGCGGAGATCGTCACCCGCAGCGCCGGGATCCTGGATATTGCCATCGAGCCGGACGGCGCGTTGGAGATCGCTTCCCGGTCTCGCGGCACCCCTCGAATCGCCAACCGGCTGCTGAAACGGGTGCGGGATTTCGCCCAACTGATGAGCGGCGGCGTCATCACATATGAGTCGGCAAAGATCGGCCTGGACCGGCTGGAGATCGACGAGATCGGCCTGGATGCCAACGACCGCCGGATGCTGTTGACCATCATCAATTACTATAACGGCGGTCCGGTGGGGCTGGAAACGCTGGCGGCGGCCATCGGCGAGGAAGCTGTGACCATTGAGGACGTCTATGAGCCGTACCTGATGCAGATCGGCTTTTTGAGCCGGACACCCCGGGGCCGGTGCGTCACCCATGCGGCTTATCTGCATCTGGGCCTTCCGGTGCCGGGTATGGACGATGGCGGGCAGCAGAAACTGTACTAAAGTGCATTGCGGCAAAATAGAATTAGGATGCTTGCCTTGCAGAAAGGCGGGCGTTAAAAATTTTACAAAATGTTTTCAAAATAGATTGTCTGCGGCAAAATCTATGCCGTACAATAAGCAGCACATCAATTGCGGCTGCTATGAGGAAAGGATTGCTGAGTTATGGGCAGATTGTTTGGAACAGACGGTGCCAGAGGCATCGCCAATACAGAGTTAACTTGTGAGACCGCCATGAATATCGGTCGTGCCGTGGCCATGGAGCTGACCAACAGCGAGGACCCGCATCCTACGGTCCTTATCGGGAAGGACACCCGGATCTCCTCCGATATGTTGGAAGCATCCATTGCCGCCGGCCTTTGTTCGGCCGGGGCAAATGTGATACAGCTCGGTGTGGTGCCGACGCCGGCGGTGGCGTACCTCATTACAAAATACAACGCAGATGCCGGCGTGATGATCTCCGCTTCTCACAATCCCTGTGCGTTCAACGGGATCAAGGTATTCAGCGGCGACGGCTACAAACTGCCCGACGAGCTGGAAGAGCAGATCGAAGCCATCGTGCTCGATAATGTTGTGCCGTATCCAAAGCCGACCGGCGGTCAGGTGGGGACCATTCGTTTTGCGGAAAACGCCCATCGGGATTATATCGACCATGTAAAGGAAACGGTGGCGTATCCCCTTGACGGCCTGCGTGTAGCCTTTGACTGCGCCAACGGTTCCGCTTCTGCCACGGCAAAAACGCTGTTCAGCGAGCTGGGCGCCCAATGCTTTATGCTCCACGATACGCCAAACGGGATCAATATCAATGAAAACTGCGGTTCCACCCATATGGAGGATCTCCAGAAATTCGTGGTGGAAAACGGTCTCGATGCCGGTATCGCCTTTGACGGCGACGCCGACCGTTGTTTGGCGGTAGACGAGAAGGGCAATCTCATCGACGGCGACTTCGTCATGGCCATCTGCGCCGCGGATCTAAAATCTACCGGCCGATTGGCAAAAGATACGGTGGTGGGTACAGTGATGAGCAATCTGGGCTTTATCCGCTTTTGTGAGGAAAATCATATGCGCTTTGCTTCCACAAAAGTAGGCGACCGGTATGTGCTGGAAAAAATGCGGCTGGAAGGCTACAACCTGGGCGGCGAGCAGAGCGGCCATGTGATCTTCCTCGATTACTGTACTACAGGCGATGGCCAATTGACTGGCGCCCAGCTATTGAGCATCATCAGCCGCCGGCAGGCAAAGCTGTCCAGCATTGCCACGCTGATGGAGAAATATCCCCAGGTGCTAGTTAATGTAAAGGTGTCCGCCGACGGTAAGCTGCGATTCCACACCAACCATGTCATCAAGAAGGCTATTCAGGCGGCCGAGGGAGAGCTGGGCAAAACAGGACGGGTCCTGGTGCGGCCCAGCGGTACAGAGCCGCTGCTGCGTGTGATGGCAGAGGGTGAAGATCTGGAGCAGATCACAGCGCTGTGCAACCGCATTGCGGATGTGATCCGTCAGCAGCTTTCCTGAGCAAACGAAAAGGAGGGGCTTTTTTGAGAGCGGCAAACTGGAACGATTACGAATTATTGGATACCTCCGCAGGAGAGCGGCTGGAGCGCTGGGGAGACATCATCCTCATCCGGCCGGACCCGCAGATCATCTGGCATACGCCAAAGAACCACCCTTTGTGGAAGCAGGCCCATGCCCGGTATCATCGGTCCAATACCGGCGGCGGCAAGTGGGAGGTATACCGAAAAGTACCGCCCATGTGGAAGATCACCTATGGAGACCTGACCTTTCAGCTAAAGATGATGGGCTTTAAGCATACGGGAATTTTCCCGGAACAGGCCGTCAACTGGGATTTTGCCATGGAGCGGATCCAAAAGGCCAATCGGCCGGTGAAGATCCTCAACCTGTTTGGCTATACGGGCGCGGCATCCCTGGCCTGTGCCAAGGCCGGGGCACAGGTGTGCCATGTAGACGCTTCCAAGGGCATGGTCTCTTGGGCAAAGGAAAACGCTCAAGCTAGCGGCCTTGCAGACCGGCCCGTTCGCTGGCTGGTGGACGACTGCGTGAAATTCGTTCAGCGGGAACAGCGGCGGGGCAATCATTACGACGGCATCATCATGGACCCGCCGTCCTATGGCAGAGGCCCTGGCGGCGAGGTGTGGAAACTGGAGGACCAGCTTCATGATCTGGTGGAGCTGTGTGTACCGATCTTATCGGAGGACCCGCTGTTCTTTCTGCTAAACTCCTACACCACCGGTCTTTCTCCGGCGGTCATGGCATATCTTCTGGGCGTCATGCTGCAAAAGCGGTTTGGCGGCAGCGTCAGCGCCGGAGAGATTGGTCTGCCGGTAACGGAAACGGGTCTGGTGCTGCCCTGCGGCTCCACGGCCATCTGGAGTAAATAAGCACAGAAGCAGCCGTTGTGGCGTCATTCGTTGCGCATTTGCTGGCTTTTTCCCAGCCGGCTAACGCTGCTTAGTGGAAAACAGATAAACATTTTCATTTTTTTCGGAGGGTTCTCATGTCCTTTATCGACGTCAAAAAAGTATCCTTTTCCTACCCGGCCCAGGAGGGGAAAGTCGCCGAGCCTGTTCTGCGGGAGGTATCGCTGTCCATAGAACAGGGGGAATTTGTTGCGCTGCTGGGCCATAACGGTTCCGGTAAATCGACGCTGGCAAAGCTGTTTAACGGAATGCTGCGCCCGACCAGCGGCAGAGTGACTATAGACGGCCGGGATACCAACGACGATGCGCAGACCTTTGAGATCCGCCGCCGGGTGGGGCTGGTGCTGCAAAACCCGGACAACCAGTTGGTGGCCAGCATCGTAGAGGAGGATGTGGCCTTCGGGCCGGAAAACATCGGCATCCCGCCGCAGGAGATCCGCCGCCGGGTGGACAACGCCCTGCGGGACGTAGATATGTACGATTACCGTCTCAGCGCGCCCCATAAGCTGTCCGGCGGCCAGAAGCAGCGCATTGCCATTGCCGGCATCATTGCCATGGAGCCGGACTGCATCGTGTTGGACGAGCCGACAGCCATGCTGGACCCCAAAGGGCGCCAGGAGGTGCTCTCTACCATCCGCCGGCTGAACCGGGAGAAAGGGATCACGATCATTCTGATCACCCACTATATGGAAGAAGCTGCCCTGGCAGACCGGGTCGTCGTGATGGATGACGGACAGATCTTGCTGGACGGCCGGCCCCGGCAGGTCTTTTCTCAGGTAGAACTGCTGAAAGAGCACCAGATGGACGTGCCTCAGTCTACGGAACTGGTCGATCAACTACGGCATCGGGGGATCCCATTGCCACAAGGGATCTTATTCCCGGCAGAATGTGTGGCGGCGCTGGAACAACAGTTAAAGGAGAACATCCACAGATGACGATTTTGGAGACCCAAAACTTAACTTATATTTATGGCGCAAAAACCCCTGACAAAACGACGGCGGTCGATGATGTGAGCCTGTCGATCACAGCGGGGGAGATCGTCGGTATCATCGGCCACACCGGTTCGGGGAAATCGACGCTCATCCAGCAGCTTAACGGTTTACTGCGGCCCACCTCTGGCAAAGTGCTGCTTAACGGGAAAGACATCTGGGCCGAGCCGAAAAAGATCCGGCAGGTACGGTTTCAGGTGGGCATGGTGTTTCAGTATCCGGAATACCAGTTGTTTGAGGATACAGTGGAAAAAGACATCGCTTTTGGCCCAAAAAACCAGAAGCTGTCGGAATCAGAGGTTCGCTCCCGTGTGGATGACGCCATCGCGTTTGTCGGGCTGGAGCCATCCCTGCGGAAGAAATCCCCCTTTGCGCTGTCCGGTGGCGAAAAACGACGGGTAGCCATTGCCGGTGTCATCGCCATGGATCCGGACATCCTCATTCTCGACGAGCCGACAGCCGGGCTGGATCCCCATGGCCGGGCCATGCTGCTGGAGCAGCTATTGCGCTACCACCGGCAGAGAAAGAACACCATTTTGTTCGTCTCCCACAGCATGGAGGACGTAGCCAAAATGGCCGACCGGGTATTGGTCATGGATAAGGGCCGAGCGGTGCTGTTTGACACGGTAGAGCGGGTTTACAGCCATAGCCGGGAACTGGAGCGGATCGGCCTGCAGGTGCCGCAGATCACCAGGATCATGACGTCGCTGTCGGAGCGGGGATACCCGGTGCGCCCAGGTATTTTTACGGTAGAACAGGCAGTGGACGAGCTGTTGCCGCTGCTGAAAGGGGAGGTGCATCCCATTGGTTCGTGATATTACCCTGGGGCAGTATGTGATCGCTAAGTCGCCCCTTCATCGGACAGATCCCCGCATCAAGCTGGTGTCTTTAGTGCTTGTCATCGCCTTCTTGTTTGTGGCCAATACGTTCTCCGGCCTTGCGGTGATGACAGCGCTGGTCCTTTTGGGTATGTGCTGTTCTGGCGTGCGGATCTCCCAGTATCTCCGCAGTCTGCGGGCGGTGATTATTCTGGTTGCCTTTACATCGGTGTTTAATCTGTTTTACGGCACCGGTGATGTGCTGGTACAGTGGGGATTTTTACAGATCACAACGGGCGGTATCCGGACGGCTATTTTTGTGGCGGTGCGGATCTTGATGATGATCCTAGCCAGCTGTGTGCTGACGTTTACCACATCGCCCAACCAGCTTTGCGATGCCATGGAGCGGCTGCTCAAGCCGCTGACTTATGTTAAAGTGCCCGTCCATGAGATCGCCATGATGATGACCATTGCCATCCGTTTTATCCCCACGCTGCTGGAGGAAACAGACAAGATCATGAGTGCGCAGAAGGCCCGGGGCGCCGACATGGAAAGCGGCGGTCTCATCAGCCGGGCCAAAGCGCTGATCCCGGTGTTGATCCCCCTGTTTATTTCGTCGTTTCGGCGGGCCTTTGACCTGGCTATGGCTATGGAAGCCCGCTGCTATAACGGCGGCAAAGGGCGGACAAAGCTGCGGGTCCTGCAGCTGCAGCGCGCTGATTTTATCGTGCTGATGATCGTGCTGCTGTTTAGCGCCGCAACACTGCTGCTTCGCATCTTTGTGACAAATCCCTGGTGGTGAGGAGATCGTGATGAGAAATTTACAACTGAGATTAAGCTATGACGGCAAGCACTACCACGGCTGGCAGGTCCAGGAAAACGCTGTGGCGGTCCAGGAGGTCTTTCAGGATGCGCTCAAAAAGGTGCTGGGCCACTGTCCGGACATCAAAGGCTGCAGCCGGACAGATTCGGGCGTCCACGCCCTGGATTACTGCGTCAGCCTGAAAACGGAGCATACCATCCCCTGTGAACGGCTGGTACGGGCGCTGAACCACTTCCTGCCGCCGGATATTGCCGTATTTTCCTGCCGGGAGGTGCCTATGGACTTTCACGCTCGATACTCCTGCACCGGCAAAGAATATATCTACAAGATCTGGAATCATCCTGTCCGGGATCCGTTTGGCGACGGCTATTTGCTCCACTATTGGTATCCGCTGGACGAAACGCTGCTCAATGAAGCGGCGCACTATTATCTTGGCAGCCATGACTTTACGTCCTTCTGCACCCTGGACAGCCGGGGAAAGGGCGATCTGGTCCGAAACGTCACACGGTCAGCGGTCACCCGGGAGGGGAATATGGTCATTTTCACTGTGGCGGCCGATGGGTTTTTATATAATATGGTCCGCATCATGGTAGGAACGCTGCTGCGGGTAGCCCAGGGAAAATTTGCGCCGGAGGACATCCCAAAGATCCTGGAAGCGAAAGATCGGAAAGCGTCCGGTCCCACGGCGCCGCCCTGGGGATTGTATCTCAATCGTGTGTTTTATGGAGGAGAAGAACATGGCAAAAGATCCGAATAAAAACAGTGGGCGTCACCTGCGCGCCGGCAAAGAAAAATCATCGTCAGCCGGCGCGCCGCAGGACCCCAAAGCGCTGCCGGAACAGCCGAAAAGGGAAAAGCGCTTGGAGGAAAAGCACCTTGTCTCTGATGAAACGCTCATGAAAAAGTACGGCATGAGCCGGGATGAGGACGGCGAAAATGATCCCGACGAGGGGGAAAAGGCCCCACCCCTTCGGCCCAGCGATGAGATCGCCCGGAAGAAGCGGCGCAATACCTATATTATCATTGCGGTGATCACGGCCCTGGCCATTGGACTCATCATCTGGCTGGCAGTGCCCAATACAGGCAGCTCCAGCTATGAGAATAACGCCAGCGCTCTGGTGGCCAATGATCTGGAAAAAAGTGAGGGCTTCCCTGTATCCATCAGCGGTACCAGCGTGACCAGCGGCAACTTTTTCACCATCAATAAAGAAGTGGTCTACATCAGCGATACGTCTGTGGTACGGCTCAACCAGAAGGCCAAACCGGTCTTTGAGCGAAGCCACGGCTTTTACCATCCCATCACAAAGCTCAGCGGCGACAATCTCATGGTGTACAATGTGGGCAGCAACGGCTTCCGCATCGACAACCAAAAGGAGACTGTCCGCAGCGAGGAAGCGGAAAACGTGCTGATGGCGGCCGATGTGGCGGAAAATGGCCGCTATGCCCTGGTAACGGAAACAAAGGGGTATCCATCCCAGTTATCGGTGTATTTGGAGGACGGCTCTGTCCAATATAAATACAGCTTCTCCAATTGTTATGTCTCCGATATTTCCCTCAGTGCAGATGGCAGCCGTGCGGCGGTCATCGGCGTTACAGCCAACGAGGGCGCCCTTGTTTCTGAGGTCTATCTGTTCGATTTCCGCAGTGAAACGCCATTGACCATTTCCGAATGTCCCGATACGCTGCTGATGGCCGTAGAATACTGCGACGGCAGAGCGTTGGCTGTAGGAGATGACCGCGTCGTCAGCGTCAATGAAAGCGGCGAAAAGACCGAATATGTCTATGAGGACAAAAAGCTCTCCGGCTATGATTTTAGCGGCGGCCAGATCCTGGTGGGCCTGTCGCCTTATGACAGTGCCACTGCCAGCAAGCTGACGCTCATCAACAGCAAGGCCGAGGAGGTGGCTTCCCAGCCGGTCACGGGCACGGTGCTGGATGTTTCCCTCTATGGCGACACCATGGCGGTGCTGACCGATGAAGCCATGTCCTCTTACTCGGTGAACGCTGTGCGGAACTTCCATGGCCAGGAGGGCGAGAGCCAGAGTGCTTTCCATGTCGAGGAAGTTTCCAATGACATCAAGGCCATTGCCCTGGCCGATGAAAGCTCCGCCTATCTTCTGGGCATCAGCGAGATCCAGTATGTCGACTATTAAGGCGGTCTTGCGTTTTCACAGGCTTTGTGCTATATTCTAAATTAAGTCGCTGTAAAAACAGCGGCCGATTTCCGGAACAAAGGAGGCAGTTGTGTCAATTTTACTGGATGCCGTCGTAGTTGCCATTGTGGTGCTGTTTGCGCTGCTGGGACTGCGCAAGGGCTTTTTTCGATCGCTGATGGGACTCATCGGCGCCATTGCCGCCTTGATCGCGGCGCTGACCGTTGGCCGGTTCCTGAGTGATTGGCTCTACGATACCTGGGGGCGAGCGTTATTGACCGATGCGGTCACCAATGCCCTGGCCGACAGCGGCGCTTCTACAGCGGAAGGGATCGCCACCGCCCTGCCCAGCTATTTACAGCCGGTGCTGGATTTTGCCGGCGGGACAAAAGGGCTGGAAACTCTGCTCAGTGCCTCCTCCGGCAAGGTGGCCGGTGTGGTCGTAAAGGTACTGGAGCCGGCGGTCACCAATCTGCTCATGGTGCTGCTGACCATCGTGCTGTTTTTGGTGTTCCTGCTCATCGTCCGCCTGCTGCTCCGGCTATTGGATCGCGTGACCCATGTGCCGGTCTTGCGCCAGGTCAACGGACTGCTGGGCTTCCTTTTGGGAATGTGCAAGGGCCTCTTGATTGTCTGGCTGCTGTGCATCCTGACGACGGCGCTCCTGCCCTTGTGGAGCGGTTCCGGCCAGTGGCTCAAAACAGCCGTGGACGGCTCGTATCTGTTCCGGACATTATCGGGGATCAACCCCTTTGTCGCATGGCTGTCCTAGCAGTCTGCGACGGCGCTTCTTTTGGCGTTTTCATGAAAAAAACACGGAGACAATAGGTCCCCGTGAGCAGATAAAAGGCGTATTCCGAAATCAACCGCAGGAATATGACAGCTTTATCCGCAGCGGTAGCGGAGAAAAGAAAAATAACTATGATGATGTGTTCAAGATGTCACCAGCGACCGGCAGTCGTGTTTGTGTCTCAGTCCAATGATCCGAGCAAGGCCCAAGGCTACTGTATTACCTGCGCGCGGGAATTGGGCATTAAGCCGGTCAATGATCTGATGGAAAAAATGGGCATCTCGGAAGAAATGATGGAATCCATGGAGACGGAAATGGCCAATCTGATGGACCTGTCCGGATTGGAGTCCACCGATCTGCAGGCGCTGAGCAATGCGGCCCAGCGGGAGGATGACGATGACGATGTGGACGACGACGATTCCTTTACGCCGGGCGGCGCCGCGACGTTTCCATCCTTTTTGCAGAATATTTTTCCCGGCAACGGGGAGCAGACCGGGGAGGAGACCGGGAAAAAGCAGGGCAGATCCAGCCGCAAAAAGAAAAAGCGGAAGAATCTCGATCTGTACTGCTACAATTTGACGGCCAAAGCCCAGCGGGGAGAGATCGACAATATCGTGGGCCGGGAGAAAGAGATCTCCCGTGTCATCCAGATCCTCTCCCGCAGAACGAAGAACAACCCCTGTCTTATCGGTGAGCCGGGCGTCGGTAAGACGGCCATTGCCGAGGGCCTTGCCATCCGCATTGCCAACGGCGATGTGCCCGCACGGCTGAAGAAAAAGGAGATCCATCTGCTGGATCTGACGGCCCTGGTGGCCGGCACCCAGTTCCGGGGCCAGTTCGAAGCACGGATCAAGGGCCTTTTGGACGAGGTGAAAGAGGACGGCAACGTGATCCTGTTCATCGACGAGGTGCATAATCTCGTTGGTACCGGCGACGCCGAAGGCTCTATGAACGCCGCTAATATCATGAAGCCGGCCTTGTCCCGCGGAGAGATCCAGGTGGTAGGCGCCACAACCTTCACCGAGTATAGAAAGTACATCGAGAAGGATTCTGCCCTGGAGCGGCGGTTCCAGCCGGTTACGGTAGTAGAGCCGTCTATTGATGAGTCCTGGGATGTGCTCAAGGGCATTAAATCCTACTATGAGAACTTCCACCGGGTACGTCTCAGCGACGATCTCCTGCGCCGTGCTGTGGTGCTGTCCGAGCGGTATATCACCGACCGGTTCCTGCCGGATAAGGCCATCGACCTGATGGATGAAGCCTGCGCCTGTGCCGCATTGCGGAATACCGACATGGCCGAGTATGACAACACCATGGAGTCCATTGAGCAGATGAAGCAGGAGGAGCAGGTCCTCAGCGGCGAAGACGTAGAGCAGCCGGATTATGAAAAGCTGGCACAGCTTCGCACAGACATTGCCCGGCTGGAGAAAAAGGCCGAGGAGCTGGCGCCTGCTGCCCTGGGCGCAGAGGTGACGGTAGAGGACCTGGCCCACGTTATCGAGCTGTGGACCGGGATCCCCGAAAGCCGGATCCAGGAGAGCGAGCTGAAAAAGCTGTCCACGCTGGAGGATGTTTTGTCCGCCAAGGTCATCGGGCAGGAGGAGGCCGTCAAAGCCCTTGCCGCCGCCATCCGCCGCAGCAAGGTGCAGATCAGCCCCCGCCGTCATCCGGCATCCTTCATCTTTGTCGGCCCCACCGGTGTTGGCAAGACAGAGCTGGTCAAGGTGCTGTCCAAGGAGCTATTCGATACGCCGGAAACGCTTATCCGCCTCGATATGTCCGAGTTCATGGAGAAGCATTCGGTTTCCCGGATCATCGGCTCTCCGCCGGGCTATGTGGGCTACGATGAGGCCGGCCAGGTAACGGAGAAGGTCCGTCGCCGTCCGTACTCCGTATTGCTCTTTGACGAGATCGAGAAGGCCCATCCCGACGTGATGAATATCCTGCTTCAGATCCTCGACGAGGGCCATATTACCGACGCACAGGGCCGTGATGTCAACTTTGAAAATACCGTCATCGTCATGACTTCTAATGCCGGCAGTGACCGGAGAGAGTCTGCCCTGGGCTTTGAGAAGAGCCAGGCTGACGCGACGAGAGAAAAGACCATGAAGGCGTTGTCCGAGTTCCTGCGTCCGGAGTTCCTCAGCCGCATTGATGAGGTCATTATTTTCCGCAGCCTGACTGAGGAGGACTTTGAGAAGATCGCCTACCTGATGATGAGCGAGTATATCGATTCTATGGAGGAGCGGGGCATCAAATTTACCTTTGATGACAAAGCCTGCCAGTATTTGGCAAAGCATGCCATCGGCGGCAAGAGCGGCGCCCGTGACCTGCGGAATCTGATCCGCAGGGAGGTAGAGGATCGGATCGCCTCGACCATCGTGGATCACTGCGACAAGAATATTTCCGGCATTGCCGTCACGGCTGACGATAACGGCATCCGGCTGGATAGTTTAGCATAAGCGGGGAATCCTAGCATTGGGATGATCCCAATTGGCGCGTTTTGCATCGGCGCAGAAAAAAATCTGTTTTTTCGCAAAAAATTCGAAAAAACTTTGAAAAAGGTATTGACAATTTGCAGTGTGATGTGTTAAGATATATCACGTTGCAAATGTGTGCGAGTGTAGTTCAATGGTAGAACTCCAGCCTTCCAAGCTGGTCGCGTGGGTTCGATTCCCATCACTCGCTCCACTCAAGAAAATACCATTTGCGCTGATAGCTCAGCTGGATAGAGCAACTGCCTTCTAAGCAGTAGGTCAGGGGTTCGAGTCCCTTTCAGCGCGCCATTATGGTGGATGTAGCTTAGTTGGTTAAAGCGCCAGTTTGTGGCACTGGAGACCGTGGGTTCGAATCCCATCTTCCACCCCACATAAAATGATGCAGATTGGGCCTGCATCATTTTCTTAATGGGCTATCGCCAAGCGGTAAGGCAACGGACTTTGACTCCGTCATTCGCAGGTTCAAATCCTGCTAGCCCAGCCAGAACCTTCCGCTTGCAACACAGGCGGAAGCCCCTTTTGATCCATTAGCTCAGTTGGCAGAGCACTTGACTTTTAATCAAGGTGTCCGGGGTTCGAATCCCCGATGGATCACCAAAGTGAAACAGCCGAAAGTCGCAGAATAGAGCGGCCTTCGGCTGTTTTTCGTTTTGCGGGGAATTTTTCCGAAAATCACGGGAAATCGGGGGAGAATGCTTCCTTGGTTCGGTGTTGGTTCGGGGTTAGCACGGTTTGGCGAAGGGATTAGGGGAGAGAAGAACGATAAAATGCACTCTTGTCAACCCTTTTTTAGCGAAAACAGAAAGAATTGCCAATTTGTCAATGATAAATCAGAAATTCCTTTGTATTGTTTGTCGGAATTCGATATGATGATATTGATATTACAATAAAATTCTGTTTATTGAAAAAGGAGGTTTTTTCATGAAGAAAAAACTTGGGAGTTTGCTCATGGCGCTCTGTGTCTGTCTGGCAAGCGTATTTGCAACGGTACCAGTATTTGCCGAGACAGCGCTGAAAACCGTTCTGACGATTCGTATCGGGGATAAAACCTACGAAAATGTCACAAACGGGACTACCATTGTGGGAGATTTCAATTTAAATGATTTGGAGTTCTGGGTGGAATCTGTAAACGGCAATAAGCTTGTCAATGTCGGCAGCAAATCAACGGCAAAGGATGATATGGGCAGAAATCCCCTTGAGATCGCAGCGGTTCCGGGAGATGGTCGGGTAGCGGCCACGTTAATCTATCACGCAGGGGATGATCCAGTTGCTGCCAATCAGGCCTATGAATTTACTGTAGCCGGCATCGTGTTTACAAATTCTGCCACTAATGTGGTGAAAAAGCCGACAGTTGGCAAGGTAAGCAGTCTGAAGGCAACCGCAGCCTCCAAAGCAGTAAAGCTCACCTGGAAGAAGAGTTCTTCCATCAGCGGATATGAAATTCAGTACAGCACCAGCAAGAACTTCAAATCGGTGAAAACCGTGAAGGTTTCCAAGAGCAAGACCTCTTACATCATCAAGAGCCTGAAAGGCAGCAAAAAATACTATGTGAGAATTCGTGCATACAAGAATTACACCGATGAATTGGGCCAGAAGGTGAAAGCCGTAGGCAAATGGAGCAGCGCTGCAAGCACCACAACAAAGAAATAACCATCCACAATCCGCCGAAGCGTGTGTAACACGGTTACACAACCGACTGGATTTGTTGCGCAGACGACCCTTGATACGCGATTGTTGCGTATTGAGGGCCGTTTTTTTGCAGGAGGGATTGGCGGTTGTCCACCTGATTTCGAACATCGAAGAATTTCCAATTTGGCAATAACAAATCGGAAATTTTCTTGCATTATTTAGCGCAATTTGATATTCTAAGGTTGTATAGCAATAAAATTTTATGCAAATATCCCACAAATGGGAAAAGGAGGAATCTCTATGCAAAAATTTGTAAAACGAACGTTTAGTTTGCTCAGCCTGTTCCTATGCTGTGTCATGCTGAGCACGCTGGTGCCCATGACGGATTGGGCGGCAGATCCAGCAACAGTAAATAAAATTTATGCAACATATGACAATGGAGAGCCAACAGATTTTGTAGTCGCAGAAAACCAACCGGAGGGTAAAGAACAATTTGGTCTGTTCATTGATGGTGGTGAGTACACCATGCAAAACACAGATAATGACATGTTTATCATTGCGAACAATGCACATGTTATTACTGATAACTATACTGTTGGCGAATTCCGCTTATCCGGCAATAGTTCCATCAATATGGGAAGTTATACTATTAGTAGTGCTTATGATAGTGAATCTGGTACGGGGTTCCAAGCATTTGATACTACAAATTGGAACCAAGATGCGGAAAGCATACTCGCTTTTTATGATTCAGAAACCTATACAGGTAATGATAAAGAAGGAGTTGAACGAGTAA
>JAQXNV010000022.1 GCA_029098185.1 Oscillospiraceae bacterium | reverse complement strand
CGGATGCGGCGCAGGCTGACACAGCGGCAGAGCAATTTCAATCCACACTCCCCTCGCGGGGAGCGACGGCAGCGGAAAATGTTCGCCGCCGTAATAACTATATTTCAATCCACACTCCCCTCGCGGGGAGCGACGCGCGTGGTATGATGGTTGCAGCCAGTATTATTATTTCAATCCACACTCCCCTCGCGGGGAGCGACGCTCTGTGGAGTGGATCAGCGTCAGATAGTCGATATTTCAATCCACACTCCCCTCGCGGGGAGCGACAGCAAAAATACACAAAAAAATGTGTGTTTTCTTAAAATATAAAACAAATCTCCCAAAATAGCAACCATATTCTGTTAGAACGGCAGCTAAATGCAGAAAAATCTCTCGATAATCGATCAAATCGTGGTGCGAAGCTCCCCGGAAAACGATGGGCGCTTCCTGTTCGCACCTAGAGAATGAGCGTATCTTCCGGCAGATAGGTTTCCCGACAGCCGACAGACTCAATCTTCTTTTGATATTGGTTCCCCAAATAATAAAACCGCAGACTATCCTTTTCCGGGTCAATGATCGCAATTAGCTTCGCTTTCAGTTGCTTCCACTGCGCGTTATCCAGCCAACATTCAAAAACGGAATTCTGCACCCGCTGTCCATAATTGACACATTGCCTAGCTACCTTGCGCAGTCTCTTTTTCCCTGCGGCATCTTCTGTATGAACATCGTATGCAATTACCACTAACATCGTTCATCACTTCCATAAAAACGGCGGATACCCATCCAGATCTCCCCGCAAAAATCGTGCCAAAAGCAGCGATTGCAGGTATGGCACCATGCCCCACTGCATTTTCTCTTTTACATAGGGATGAGTGATCGTTTCCCGCTTTTTCTCTTGCCACGCTTTCAGAAAAGTTTTCCGGCCATCGTCCGTCAGCAAAACCGCACCGCTATCCTGCTTTTGAAAATCCTTTTTCTGCATGACACGATTGTTGATCATCGTCAGCACAAAACGATCCGCCATGCAGGGACGCAGTTCTTCCATCAGGTCAAGCGCCAACGATTGCCGTCCCGGTCGATCCCGGTGCAAAAACCCAACGTAGGCATCTAGTCCCACGCTTTCTAACGCAGATGCGCAATCATGGGCCAGCAGGCTATACGCAAAAGAAAGCATGGCATTGACCGGATCCAACGGCGGCCGACGATTGCGTTGATGAAAGAAAAACGCTTTTTTATTCTGTAGAATCTGTTCATCAAACACGCCAAAATAGACGGCTGCGCCGCTGCCCTCCAATCCCCGAAGCTGCTCCAGGGTTTCCGCTTGGGAAACCATGGGCAGCAAAGAGCGCAGCTTCTGGCTGGCATCGGACAGCATCTCCACATCTACACGCAAAGCATGATCCCGTTTGGTACGTTCTATGCTCCACCTGCCATTAAACAGTTTGCCAAAAATAAAATTGCGGGCGATCTGACAGCTTCTGGCTGGTTCCTCTGCAGCACGATATTGTTCTCGCCGCAGCAGGACATTTCCCGTGCTCTCTCCGCTGACCCTCGCTAAAAATCGGCCACTAGGCGTACAGAAGGACAGTCCGATATTTCTCGATGCGCAAGCACCCATTAAGGCGGGAGATGCGCCTCCATAAGAAAAGGTAATGATAGACTGCAAAGTATGGAGCGGATACCGGGCAAGGATCTGTTTTTCTCGATTGACAACAATGTTTTCCCCATCTAATGAAAGATACAGATCTGGTGACGTAACAAATAAAGTATTCAGCAATTGTTTCATCGCGTTTCCTCCATTGCCTGCCGGAGATATTCCGAAACAGGAACAGACTGCATCAATGTGGGCAAACAGAGAGACTTCAGTGAACAGGCATTACACGATTTGCTCGGCTTGACCTTCGGCGTTTGTCCCCGACGAAACAAGGCGTGCATCTGCGCAAGGGATTCCCGTACTTCCTGCCGCAGAGCAGACGAAAAAGTCACCGGTGTGCGACGGTGAGTCTCTCCATAAAATAACGCGCCCTCCGGAATGTCACAGCAAAGCATTTCTTCCAGACACATGGCTTGCGCACAAAGTTGAAGCGCATCGGCAGAATCCTCCCGACTTTTTCCCCGTTTATATTCAACAGGGTAAGGCTGCCAGAAGCCTTTGTGCCGCTTTAAAGGGATCCCATCTTCTGCACGGTGATATTCCACAACATCACACTGACCGGAAACGCCTAAGGTAAACGAAAAGACATTTACCCCGCGGGTGATGATACAATCGCCCCGGCTCTCCTGGTCAAAGGGATCATGAACGTGTTCGTGGAATAGCCTTCCATCGGCAGTCCTTTCGTTTTCCTGCCACTGCTGCTCCAGATGGATCAACGCCCACTGCCGCCTGCAAAATCGGAAATGCTGGATCCCCGACAGAGAGAGCAGTTCTTCCTCAGAATACATCATCCCATGCGGCGATACTGCACACCGTCGGGAAGGTGTGCTTCATCCACCGACACGATATAATCACGATAGCTTCTCGGCGCAATGACATCTGGTTTCTTCTGAACGGTCACCAGATCGAACAGCTTGTGCGAAGGCGCATTGCCCAGCTCACTGTCGTGCCGAAAGATCATCAGATCCCGAACAGCCATCTTTCCTCTTGCGGCAGAATGGTCTGTTTCAAACATATTTAAAATGGCTTCCCACAGCAGAGAAAGATCTTCCTCGGAAAATCCCGTGGTCTTCCGTGCCAGATTGGCAGAAATATATCCTTCTGCCCGATACAGGCCATAAGGCACGATGTATTTGCGTCCCATCTCCGTCTTTTTATCCTTAGCATCGTTTTCCGTCGTGATGGCCACACGGGTGATCGCCACCTCCTGGGGCAGAATGGGATCTACGCTGCGGGCAAATCCAATTTGTACCGGTCCCCGCACCTGACCACAATTGAGCGCGCCTTTCACATAAGTGGTCATCACAGCGCCAAAGGTACGAATATCAAAAAAGTTCTGGCACATGAAATCCAGCAGTTCCCGGTCCAGACTGCGGCCTTCTTTTTCCAACTGCTTTTTCGCTTCCTTCAGCTTTTTGGGATCATCGGGAACGCCCACATATTCGCAGGCTTCTTTATCGCTGCGGTTGAGCGGCACATTTTCTTTAATGTAGATCCGATAGCCGGGCGTATCCTCTTTGACTGTCTCTACATAATTGCGGATCTTCCGCTTCAAACAGACATCGCTCACCAGACCATAACCGGTCTCTGGGTCGATCCGCGGCAGATTGCCGGCATCCGGGTCTCCGTTGGGGTTGCCGTTTTCCACGTCGAATAAAATCACAAATTCATACCGATTCTTGATTGCTTCCATGAGAAATCATGCCTCCTTTTTTGCGTAACGTCTTTGTTTTTGTTGATAATATCCAAGGTCAAAGGATCCTTGCTCCGGCAAAGACAGCCGTGTTGGGTATGCTTCACCAAGACGGTCCTTTAATTCTCCGATCTGCTTGTCATAGTAGATGCGAATCCCCTCCTCCAGCTTTCGCTGATGTTTATGATACAGATTGTCCAGAATCGGGAAGATCATGGCTGGCGTTGCGGAAGCCGCGTTAAAATACCGGTCGGTGATGGTAGCGTTGATTCCGGGATTGGCTTTCTCCTGTACCGTTTCATATAAGCTGAATAGCCGGCCCAGAATATAGGGAACATTGGTACTGTTTTCGTTGAGACTCACCGTTAAGACCTCCTTTGGGCATTGATGATTTTCATTTTTTAAGTAATAGGCTTTTAATATAGCTGCGCGGCCTGGCGTGATCTGGCGCTCTGCCCGGATCCGCATCATCATGCTTTCCAGCAGGGATGCAGGATACCGTGTACCGGAAAAGACGGCCCGGGCTACAGCGCCGGCCATGACCGGGTTGATCTTTTCATTATCCGATTTTTCCCCGCTGCGGATGGTTTCCTGCAGCAGCGCCCACAAGGGCATCATCGCATACTGCTGCCCGTCGATTTGCAGCCGTTCCTGATGGTCGTTGACATTGCGCATCAAGTCGCCAAAGGTATCCCGGCAGAAAAAACGGACGGACAGCCGGGCCGCATTCGGTGCAAGGCCCAGCAAATAAAAGGGGCGATCGGGATCCAGCGGAAGGGATTCTGTACGCTTGCCCTCTGCCAGACGCTTTACGGCGCTGCGCAGATCATTGTCCGTGAGGCCCTGGGGCAGTTCCCCGCCAAACAAAGCCGCGCAGGAAAAGGCAGCATAAGCAGGATCGGCGCCCTCCGCCCAAAAGACGACTGTAGTATTGCCGCCGATCCGCTGTACGTTGTTCCGGTCAGCCAAAAGATGGTTGAGGGCTGTCGTATAGGCAAAAGCGGCATGACTGCCGACTGGCGCATTGAAATTTTGTTCTTTTCCGTAAGAGCAAAAAGACGGCGCATTAAAGGAAACCAGCGCTGCGCCGCTAGACTGGGCGCCGGCCACCCCTTTGATCGACGGGTGGATAGGCTCGATCCAGTCCTGCTTTCCCGTCACGAGGCACTGCATCTTCGTCCCTGTTTTTTCGCTTTGATGGTGATCCCAGGCAGATCGTATCTCCGGGTCGTCCTGCGCAAACCTTCCCTCTACCCGAAAGACGAGATTTGCGCCGCTGAGCTCCTCCAAATGGGCGGTAATTACCGGGTGTGTCTTGGCAGATGACACGTCCCAACCATCGAAAAAATTCAGGATGGCCTGAGCAGTATCGCTCTCTACCCCATCCAGCAATTGATGGTGCAACGCTTGGCTGGCCCCAAAGCATGCTCGGCTGCGCTGGTCGTTTTCTTTGTCACTCAAGCCCAAAAGATACGGTGCGCTATCCCACAAAAAATTGGGGGCAACGCCAGAGGATCGTTTGACCGGCGCGGGCAGGATGAACTCCTGGGGACGAAGGGCTGTCTTTTTGCCGACGCTTACCTCTTTTTGCAGCGGCACAAGCTGGGTAAGTGTACCGTCTCCATCGAGACACAGCGCATAATGGATCTTTGTCCTGCCCCAGCCGGGCCGTGCGATTTTATTTTGCTGGTATAAATCTTCATAAAGCCGTGTCAGCGCCTGTAAGATCATTTTTTCACCTCCGAGGAATGGATATCGGGCACTTCCAGCACACCGTCGTGCAAAATGCCGTGAAAAAACATAGGCTGAATATTTTGCGGGTCAGAAAAATCCATATCCAGCAGCATCCATCCCAGATCCTTCTCGCCCAGCAGCTCCTTTGGACAAGGCGGTAGCTGCGAACAAGATCGAAAGTGTGCTGGAAATTCCCGTGTGCCAAAGTAAGGCTGGTGATAGCACTGCCCTTTTTCCAGCCGGCGACGGATAATATCGGAAAACTTCCCGCAATTATCCGAAGCATTGGCTCGATCAGTCATCACAAAATGGGCATCGATAACATAGTGGACGTTGGTCAGCACCATGGATGCGCGCTGCTGGATACTCTGGGTGGTGACAAGATAGGATTCTGTCCCCTTTTCCATCATGCGCCGGACCTGGGTATGACTGATTTTGTCCTTCACTTCATTGCGCCGGATATTCGTAAAACGGATCGGTGCGCAAACGTGAATCCGGTCGATCACCCAGCGCAGCCCAGGGTGCCAATAAATTGCCTCCAGAATCCCTCTGGCGGCAGATGGCGTCATACAGTCGTAACTGACCCGCTCTACTTTCATTTCCGGGCGGCTAAAACATCCGTAGTCGCCCCAAACCTCAATGGATACAGACAAACGATCATTCTCCTTTCTATCGTTACAATGCGTTAAATACACAACGCCTGGCCCGCCTCCGCTTCTAGCGACAAGCCTGTCTTTTCATCGTACAACGAGGTGTCCTGTAAAATAGCGCTATCCTCATCCAGAAGCCAAAGGGCACCAGCAGCTTCCAGCTTGACAAAATGCTGTTCATAAACAGAAACGCTGTACCTTCCGGCTTTCCGGTAGTCTTTTTTCGTAGCCTGCCCTGTCCGCAGCCGTTCCACGATCTTCTCTCCTTCCCCAAAAGGAAGGTAGATCGTCTTTGTGTCGTTGTCGATCAAATGGAACTCTTTGGCTACCGTCGCAAAGGGCATATCACATCCCGCAATGCCGTGCTGAAACGCCTGTACGATCCCTGCATCATCTGTATTATCGCCCAAGAGAGAGCGTAGAGCGGAAAAATAGCGCTGGATCGTTTCGGGAGCGGATATATCCGCATCGTGGGTAGCTGATTCCCGAAAGGCGCCGACCTGTTGCTGGAACAAAGGCGGCAGAGGCAGTTCGCTTTCAAAAATCGTGACAACGCTGCTCTCCAGAGGCCGTTTCCCCTCTCGATTACAGCGCCCTGCCGCCTGCAAAATCGAATCCAGCCCTGCCTGTTCCCGATAAACGGCGGGAAAATCCACATCGACGCCCGCTTCGATCAACGAGGTGGAAACCACCCGGCAAATCTGTCCAGCTTTCAGGCGACAGCGAATTTCATCCAGTACCGCTTGCCGATGAGCCGGGTAAAGCAGCGTCGATAAGTGAAAGCTCCCTTCCGTCGGAAGGTGTGAAAACACATCCTGCGCACCCTTGCGGCTATTGACGATACACAACACTTGCGTCTGCCTGCAAAGCGCATCGGCCAGTGCTTTTGTGGTCATAGTGCCCACCGTCCGGAAAGTGACCCGCCGAAAGGGAGCAAACAGATGCGCTATCTTTGGGCACAACTCCCGTATCGGGAGATCCGGCGCAAAATCGTGAAACAGATCGCCCAGCACCGGTTGAGTCGCCGTACAAAGCACAGCCGTTGTGCGAAAATGCGCCACCAGATTGGCAATGGCTGCTACACATGGCCGCAAGTGCGCCGTTGGGATCATCTGGGCTTCGTCGAAGATGACCACGCTGTTTGAAAGATTGTGGAGCTTTCGGCATTTAGACGGCTTATTGCTGTAAAGCGATTCAAAGAACTGAACGGCCGTCGTGACGATCACCGGCGCATCCCAATTTTCCACAGCCCAGCGCTGGCGGCACTGGGCAAGGGAGGTTTCTCCATCGCTGTCCCATGTCACGCCGCTGTGATGCTCAATGACATTTTCTGCGCCTAAAATTTTGCGAAACACGGCAGCATTCTGCTCAATGATGGAGGTATACGGCACCACATAAATGACTCGCTCCATCTGATGGGCTACGCCGTGTGACAATGCAAAAGCCAGGGACGAAATGGTTTTCCCGCCGCCGGTCGGCACTGTCAGTGTGTATAGCCCTTGGGGGTGCTGTCCGCCATGGAGACAAGCATTAAGGATCTCACTGCGACAGGTATTGAGCGATCCCACAGGATGCTGCCACGGCGCAATATAATCTCGCAGTCGCGCTAAAAGTATTTCCAGCGAATCGAATCCGCCTCGCTGAACAGCGCCGCCGGTCATAAATCGCTCCGTGTCCTGATAATCGCCATCCACCAGGCAGGAATAAAGCATCCTTGTCCAAAAGGATGCTGCCAGCGGATCCTCTGGAAACGGCATCGTCTTACTCACCTCTGGCAGAGGCAGTGCGGGACAGTTCGTTTGCAGTCCGTTTGCCATTCCCTTTTTCATGCGGCCAAAGCAGGTAGCGTCCCCCGGCGCATCTGTCCGACCATTTCCAAGATCCATCATTCCGCCGTGATGGCCAATGACAGCGCAGGCCAAGTCTCCCCGTCCTCGCATAGCGCACGCGATGGCTCCGGCTGTTGCGTGATCCACAATGGGGCCGCCCTCCAGCAAGCGGCGCTGAAAGCCCTCGGAACATTTGCCAAGATCGTGGGCCATGCCGATAAAATAGCCGTCTGCTTCCCCGCCAAAGGCGCCGGCAAACCGAGCGCAGAGCGATGCTGTACCCTCTCCATGGTCACGAACCGTCTGCAATTGACCGTCCTCTTTTTTGTGCGCGTAATATAGCACTGCATCCCCTCGCTTTCCCCAATAGTGTCATTTTTTGTAAACTCATTGTAGCACCTCAGTTGAGCAAACACAAGAGGGATGTTTTCCGCTGTCCCATCTTTGGGTCTACCCCCAATTTTTTTGCAAAAAAGAAACCATCCCTCACGTTTCTCAAACAGGAAAAGTGCGTTAGATGGTTTACAATAAAATCGTAAGTCGTTATTTTTTCTGAAAAAGGTCTTGTAATTTTGGCTGTTTTTGCAATAGGAGTTGGACGCACAATCCAGTGAACACGCCGGTTACGATGGCACTGAACAGGATGATCGGCGCATAAACAAGAACGCTTTTCGTCTGCATGACAATGGCCGCTGTTACGAGCTGCGCCCCGGCGTGGATCACGGCGGAAATGGCGCTGATGAGCCACAGCCATCGGTTAGAGAGCAGACTGGTCAACAGCAGCATGGCAATCAGGCAGCAGACGCCGCCGGTGATGCTGTACAGAAACGATACCGCCTGCCCGGTGAACAGCGTGCCCAAAACGATCCGCAGGATATGTACTGCCGAGCCCCAGGACTTACCCAGCATTAAGATGGCCGCCAGCGTCACCACATTAGAAAGGCCCAGCTTGATGCCGGGGATCGGCACGATCGGCGGGATCTGCGCTTCGATGATAAACACGATCAGCGCCGCGGCGGTGAGCATAGCACCTGCCGCCATTTTTTTCAGCTTCCAATCCATAGTCCGTTACTCCGTCTCAATTTGAATCAATACCTTGTGGGGCAAACAGGTGATGGGCAGCAATTCCGAATCCACCCGGCCCATCTTGACGCAGATCTGGTCCGGACAGTTGGCCTCCTTACACGAAACACCTTCCGGGGTAAAAAGGATCACATTATAAGCACCGTCCGCTCCCTCGACCCGGTAAGTCTCCTCCCCGGTCAGTTTGGAAAGGTCTACTTCCCTGACCACTACGTTATCCTGGTAGACCCGGGCAATAGTACCGGAGGATGTATGATTTTGCAGCAGCAGCCAGGTTAGCAGTAATCCGCACAGCACAAGGGCCACCGCTAAAGCCGCAATGATCCCTTTCCATTTTCCATTGGACTGCTTCATACGTTTTCCTCCTTAGTTTTGGGGAAATCTGGGTCACTGCGCCGCTCATAGCGCAGAGGGCTTTCGATCCATTTCCATTTCTGTCCCAGCAAAATGTAATATCGGCCGCACACGGGACACCGATACAGCGAAAACCAGGCCATCGTATCACGAACCGGGTCATGGTGAAAAATCTGACTGCCATCGGGCTGCATCTGCTGACCGCAACAGTCGGTGCAGGTAAATTGTGCCCGCCTGCTTTTGTGGGGTCGATAGGGACTGTTTTGCCTCAGCCAATCCTGTTGCGCAGTCATCACAAGCTCCCTCCAAATTTGCCGAGGAACCAGATGACCATCGGCAGAATATAGATTGCCAGGAACACCAGGCCCACCAACACGGCAAAGATACCGTAGATCGGCCGATAGAGGCATCTCAGCTTTCTGACCCAGTTTTTCCGCAGTGCCCACAGCGCAAAGATAAAGCATACAACGCCCAACGCTGACAGGAATAGTCCTGTTTGGAAGCCTCGTGGGACATACCGGAGCGCAATGGTGTTCTCTCCCTTTTGGAGCTTTAATGCGAAAAAGGCATCCAATACCGGATAGATCTCTGCTTCTTTTCCATTGACCGTTGCCGTGTAGCCGGTATCATAGGTCATGGGCAGGAACAAATATTCATCGTCCTGCTTTGCTGTTGCTGTACCGGAAATCGTATTGCCAGACCGGGTCAGCGTCGTGGGGAGCTTTTTTTCGTTGGCCTTTTGCAGAACATTATCCTTTACGCCAAACAAGCCGAAGGAGCGGGCTGTCATATTTTTTCTCACCTTGACTTCTACTTTTACCGTTTCATCGGTAAAGGTGCCCAGGTTCAGCAGACCGTTATTTTTCTGAGTGGGGTAACCACTCTCTACCCGCACATCGTTGACCGACACATCAAAGGAATCGTTGATGGCTTCTTTCAGCGCCGTCGTCGTCTGATCAAAGCAGTCGAAGTACAGCGTCTGCGTCCCCTTGACCGGAATCGTATATTGGAGATAGCCATCCCTTGTGTTGACGATCCGCTTTAAATTTGTATTGCCGTCTGTCGTTGTCTGTACCAGATTGATCCGCTTTTCCGGCTCGTATGACTGGACGATCTTTCCGCAATCGTAAAAAAGATCACTGAGATACTGCTGCAGCTCCATACGGCTGCCTGTTGGCAGTGTCTCCAGCGCAGCAATGTCATCGCTTTGGAAGGTGGTGCCAAAAGAGGTCACGCTATCGTTTTCTACGATACAGTACACCAGTCCCCGGTACAGCTTGTCATCGTCCGGCACATCGGTGTCCAGATTTTTGGTGATGACGTACCGATTGGCAAGGAGCATATCGGTCAGCAGCGTGCCGCCGTTGGAACCGACCTCCATCCAGTAAGCGGAATAGCCCAGCTTCTTCATGGTGAACAGGTAATCCTCATCGGTGAGCGAGGTGTAGTGGCTCAGGCTGTTGTAGCCTAGCGCGCCGACCAGGTTGACATCAAAATATTTCCGGTTCAGCTTTGTGCGGAACAGATCGTCTGTCTTTGTGTGATAGCCCAGATCCAGCGCATTATCGTATGACCAGGTAAATCGAGCACCGGAGCCGATAAAAACGCTGCTGCAAAAAAAGCTCTCACAGGCAACAGCACAGCATAAGATCACGGAGAAAACCCGTCGGCTGACCATCAAATTGTGGTACAGCAGATAGAACATAAAATACACCAGCGCCGCCAAACCGGCAAACAGCAAGAAGTACAGGAAAGATTCTGTGCTCATCCACAGCCGGCCCACATAAGAGGAAACCTGATCCTGC
The DNA here is from genome assembly GCA_029098185.1 of Oscillospiraceae bacterium. Classification (GTDB taxonomy): domain Bacteria; phylum Bacillota; class Clostridia; order Oscillospirales; family Acutalibacteraceae; genus UMGS1071. The sequence goes on along the minus strand of JAQXNV010000022.1, from coordinate 178,137 downwards.
TTAAAGACCAACAACAGCACGCCCACACACGCCAGGGCCGCAATATGGAACGACACAATGAGCAGGATAGACGGCGATGTTTTGACCTTGGGATGGGCCAATCGCTGGGCATCGTTGCCGCGGCTGAGGAACATCGCTGTCAGGCATAATCCCAACATCACGGTGATATAGCCATACCGCACCGGAAACGCCTGATAGCTGCCGGTGTGCCACATTTTGTTGATCGGCTCCAACACTACGGGGATCAACAACAAAACATAGCTGCAAAACAGCGCTTGCACAGTCCGTTTCCGATAGATGCGGGACAGGAACACCATAGGGATGATGGCCATGACCGACGCAGTACAGAGGATGACCGGGAAAGTGGTGGAGACAGAAGTAAACAGCTTACTGCCGGCAAGGCTCTCCAAAATTCCGGTGGTCCGAGCAGACTGCGTATACTGTAAAAAGGATGGCAGCCAGCACACAGCGGACAACAGCGCCGCGATCAGAGAAGAAAATCCAAACAGCGCCACTGTCTTTTTGCGCCGGTCTTTCTCGCAGGCCCAGAAAACATAAACACCCATGGACAAGATCAAAAAGAGGATGACCATGTAGCTTAGGTAATAGTTGATGGCCACGGTCGCTGTCAGCATGACCGTATAAAGACCGATCTTCCCCTTTTGGATCAATCGGCAAAGGCCCAGAAGCAACAGCGGAAAAACGCACAGCATATCGAGCCACACAAGGTTCTGGTAATAGAACATGGCATAGCCGCAAAAGGCGTACATCACCGCCAGGGCGCTGTACTGAGAGATGGTGAGCCGGGGAAACTGCTTGTGAAAGAACAGACTGGCCGTAAAGGCACAGGCTGCCATTTTCATCAGAACGAGGAGATTCGAAAAAAGATAAATATCCTTGCTGTCGATCAGCGCCACCAAAAACGAAAAGGGGCTGGACAGGAAAAATAGAAATACGCCCCAAAAGCTCATACCGCCGGCGTTGGCCGTATTGAGGAACAGATCGAACTGGCCGGACAGAATATTTTTAAAGTCTAGCAGCAGCGGGATCGACTGCTGGGTCATGTCGCCCCAAGCAAAGATATACCGGGCAAAGGGAAACAGATGATACACCCAGTAAACGATCAGCAACAGCGCTGATGCTGCTGCCGGCGCAATGAGGCAAGGACCGTAGTTTTTCCAGAAGGCGGGCAGATGTCCGCCGGATCGTTTCGTTTTTGGATCGGCATATGAAGAGACGCGTATGGTTTTCATGCTCATTCTTTCCTCTAACTGAGAAGCGCCGACACCGGTTCTCGCCTTTTGCGCAGACAAGGTATCGGCCTTCCATTTTTTATTCGTTGGAAAGCACCGCCTTATGGAATACTTTCTTGCCCTTTTTGATGATGACAAAGCCTTCAGCAAAATCAGCCTTTTGCAGCCGTTTTGTCGGATCGGTGATCTTTTCGTCGTTGACGGAAACACCGCCCTGCTGCACCAGACGGCGAGCCTCTCCCTTGGAAGGAGACAGCTTTGTCTTGACCATCAGGTCCAGAAGGCCCAGTTCCCCATCGGTAAAATCATCGTCTGTGAGGGTGGTCGTCGGCATATTTTCTGTATTGCCGCCGGTGGTAAACAGTGCCTTGGCGCCCTCCTGCGCTTTTTTGGCTTCTTCCTCGCCGTGGACGAGAGCGGTCAGCTCATAGGCCAGGATCTCCTTTGCTTTGTTGAGCTGACTGCCTTCCCACTGATCCATTTTATCCACTTCCTCCAATGGCAGGAAGGTCAGCATCCGGATACACTTGAGCACATCCTTATCATCCACATTCCGCCAATACTGATAAAAATCAAAGGGGGAAGTCTTGTTGGGATCCAGCCAAACAGCGCCAGATGATGTCTTGCCCATCTTCTTGCCCTCGGAATTGAGCAGCAGGGTGATGGTCATGGCGTGGGCGTCCTTGCCCAGCTTCCGACGGATCAGCTCGGTGCCGCCCAGCATATTGCTCCACTGGTCGTCGCCGCCAAACTGCATATTACAGCCGTATTTTCGATACAGCTCATAGAAGTCGTAGCTCTTCATGATCATGTAATTGAACTCCAAAAAGCTAAGGCCCTTTTCCATCCGCTGCTTATAGCACTCAGCCCGCAGCATATTGTTAACAGAGAAGCAAGCGCCCACCTCCCGCAGGAATTCCACATAGTTCAGGTTCAGCAGCCAATCGGCATTGTTGACCATGAGGGCTTTGCCGTCAGAAAAGTCGATAAAGCGAGACATCTGCTTTTTAAAGCAATCGCAGTTGTGCTGGATGGTCTCCGGCGTCATCATCTGACGCATATCGGTACGGCCTGAAGGATCGCCCACCATGGCAGTGCCGCCGCCGATAAGGGCAATGGGCTTATTGCCGGCCATCTGCAGCCGCTTCATCAAACACAGGGCCATAAAGTGGCCAACGTGCAGACTGTCTGCCGTAGGGTCAAACCCAATGTAAAAAACAGCTTTGCCGTTGTTCACCATCTCCCGGATCTCCTCCTCATTGGTGACCTGGGCGATCAGACCTCTTGCTTTCAATTCCTCATATACTTGCATCGTTGTGATTTCCTCCTCGCTGTTCAGCGTTTTTCTTTTCTTTCGTTAGCGCGGCTGATCTGCACCGCCGCTTTTCAGTAATTCCCCAGCATTTTGCAGCAGCAGTTCGGTGATCTCGCTGCCGCCCATGATCCGGGCGACTTCCTGGCATCGACCGTCAAAGTCCAGCTTCTGGACATGGGTATAGGTGCGTCCGTCCACCACCTGTTTTTCGATGCGGAAATGGGTGCTGCCCAAGGCGGCGATCTGCGCCAGGTGCGTGACGCAAAGCACCTGCCGGTTGCGGGAGACCTCTTGCAGCTTGCGGCCCACCTTTTCGGCAGTGGCGCCGCTGATGCCTGTGTCTACCTCGTCGAAGATCAGCGTATCCACCTCGTCGCCGTCAGAGAGCACCGTCTTAATGGCCAGCATGATCCGGGACAGCTCACCGCCGGAAGCGATCTTCGCAATAGGTTTTGGTTCCTCGCCGGGGTTGGCCGCAATGAGAAATTCCATCTGGTCGCAGCCCATCTGATTGAGCGGCACCCGCTCCTGAGATACAGAAAACCGGATGCCCGGCATATTGAGAAAACAAAGCTGCTGCCGCACCTGCTCGGCAAAGGTCTCGGCCACGGCGCTGCGGCGTTCCGACAACACTCTAGCCAACTCGATGGCCTTTGCTTTGGCCTGCGCATAAGCTGCATCCAGGTCCTGCATCGTTTCCTCTGCCGTTTCCATTTCGTGCAGCTCTGTCTCCATCTGCTCAAGAGTCTGTAACATAGCTTCCTCTGTATCGCCGTATTTATGGGACAGCCGATACAGCAGATCCAGCCGCTGCTCTACCCGCTCCAGCTCTGCCGGGTCGTATTCGATTTCCTCGCTCAGATCCCGGAGGGTATCCTGAATATCTTCCAGGTCATAGGTGATGCTCCGCAGCCGCTCTGCCAAAGGCGAAAGGGCATCGTAATACGACTGGACTTCCTCCAGCGTATCGCCGGCTGCCATGGCCATGGACGTCATCCCGTCACCATCATCGCCGCCGGACAGCATCTCCCGGACGCTGTTGACTGCCTGAGCGATCCGCTCACTGTGGCTGTAACGGGTCTTGCGGGCCGTCAGGTCTTCCCATTCTCCAATTTGCACATCCGCCTGCTCCAGCTCGTTGATACGGTAACGCAGGTACTCCATTCGGCTTTCCTTTTCCGTTGCATTGACCTGCAACGCCTTCCGCTTAGCACGGATGTCCCGCATAGTGTGGTAGGATGCCTGATATTGTGTCAGCAATGGTTCCAGGCGTCCCACTTTGTCGATGTATTCCATGTGCAGATTGGGGGACAACAATAGATAACTTTCGTGCTGTCCATGGATCTGAATCAGGTGGGGCGCAATGCTCTTGAGCATAGAGACCGTCGCCGGACGGCCATTGATCTTACAGGCGCTTTTGCCATCGGCGGAAATCGTCCGCTGCAACAGCAGTGTTCCGTCCTCCTCCAGCACATAGCCCATCTCCTCCAGTGCCTTTGTCGCCGCTGGGTTGAGCTGATCAAAAACAGCGCTGACAAAGGCGCTCTTTGCGCCGCTGCGCACAATGTCCCGGGACATCCGCTCGCCTAAAATGGCATGGATGGCGTCGATAATCATGGATTTACCGGCGCCAGTCTCTCCCGTGAGGACATTGAGCCCGCTGTCAAAGTCGATGGAAACCTGTTCGATCACCGCAATATTTTCGATATAAAGCTGTGTTAACATTGCCTCACCTGCCAATCAAACCGTTGAGCTTTCGTGCCAGCAAACGGGCGCTGTCATCGTCTTTGCACAGCAGGAAGATCGTATCATCGCCGGCCAAAGACGCCACGATCTCCTCCATGTGCATCGTATCCAGTGCAGCGGTAATGGCCTGGGCCATACCGGCATGGCACTTGACTGCCGTGATATTGCCGGCCGCCGTCACCGAAGTGGCCGAATCCACGAACAGCGTCCGGAATTTTGAAGTGGAATCGAGGCCGCCGCTTCCGGGACAAAAATAGCGGTAGCGGCCGTCGTCAGACAGCGTTTTGATGATCCGCAGATCCTTGATGTCCCGGGAGATGGTAGCCTGGGTCACCGGATAACCGGCATCCTTCAGGCGGCTCAGCAGCTCTTCCTGGGTCTCTACGTCGTGACTGCTGATGATCTCCAGTATTTTCTTATGCCGTGCAGACTTCATGACCTCACCTTCACTTTCCGATTTTTTCCTTGACAACTTCCAAAAAACTGTTTTGCTTCAGCTTGATCATCCGGATCCGCCGATCTGACCGACGAAACGTCACCTGTTCCCCTTCGAAAATCTGAACGCTGTCCTCTCCGTCCAGCGTAAGGAACACGTCGCTGTTGTACTGGGAGCAGCCCTCGATGGTGAGGGCGGTTTTGCTGCCAAACACCACGGTCCTGGAAAAAAGCGAATGGGGACACACCGGCGTCAGCAAAATGCAGTCCATGGCCGGGTCGATGACCGGCCCGCCGGCGGACAGAGAATAAGCGGTAGATCCCGTAGGTGTAGCTACGATCAAACCGTCGGCCCGGTACTCGCCGATGATGCTGCCGCCGGAGGACACGGTAAAGTCCACGATCTTCGACAGCGCGCCCCGGGACAGCACCGCTTCATTGACGACGTGCTTTGTGATGGATCTCCCTTCTTCTGGATAAGTGACCTCCAGCATCATCCGCTCGTCGATCTTATAGTCGCCCCGGACCAAATTGTCCAGAAAATTCAGCTCATCCTTTTCCAGTCCGGCCACAAAACCCATCCGTCCCAAATTGATGCCCAGGATCGGTTTATCCACCAAAGCGCCATGCTTTGCGGCGTGGATAATGGTGCCGTCGCCGCCAACAGCCAAAAGCACGTCACAGTCGCCGATCATTTGGTCAAAATCATCGTAGAACTGCACGGGCAGCTTGCCAAAATAGGGCTCCATGGGCAGATGGAGCAGTACCTGCGCACCACAGTCATGGAGCGTGCGGATGATGGTCCCTGTATGTAGTTTGGCATCCTTTTTCCCCAGATTGGGCAGCAATGCGATCTTCATCATCGTCCACCTCCGCTGAGCACTGTGTGGGATTCTTCAACCAGCGCAGGGATCTCCAGCGCTGCCAGCTCTTCCGGCACGTCCGATTTTTCCAAATAGATCAGATATTCAATGTTGCCCTCCGGTCCCTTGACCGGCGAATAGGTCAGGCCCAAAATGGAAAAGCCGTGTTCCAGCACAAACTGCCGGATCTTCTCGATGACCTCTACATGGATCTCCGGCTCCCGGACAACGCCCTTTTTGCCTACTTTCCCCTTGCCTGCTTCGAACTGGGGCTTGATGAGACAGACCATCTGCCCTTTGTCGCTGAGAAATCGTCTTGCTACCGGCAGTACCAGGCAAAGAGAGATAAAGGACACATCCACGCTGGCAAAGTTGATCTTTTCCGGCACCTGCTCCTCTGTAAGATACCGGATATTGGTCCGCTCCAGATTGACTACCCGGTCATCGGTGCGCAGTTTCCAGTCCAATTGGCCATAGCCCACATCTACAGCGTAGACCTTTCTGGCGCCGTTTTGCAGCATACAGTCCGTAAAGCCGCCAGTGGACGCGCCGATGTCCATGCAGACCTGATCCCGCAAGGTGATGGGAAACGTCTCCATAGCCTTTTCCAGCTTGAGGCCGCCTCGGCTGACGTAGCGCAGAGCAGCGCCCCGCACCTCCAGCTTGGCGTTAACAGGGACCATCGTGCCGGCCTTGTCCGATTTTTGATTATCTACATAGACGATCCCCGCCATGATGAGAGCCTTGGCCTTTTCCCGGCTTTCGGCATATCCCTGCTCATAGACGAGACAGTCCAGTCGTTTCTTTTCTGCCATGTGCAATTACTCCGTTGTTTGTTGTTCCAAAATCGTTGTTTCCATCCCCTTATCGTCCAGTCCCAAATGTGCGAGACTTTGGGATACCTTTGCGTGGGGAACGAATGTATTATCGACGCCCCGCAGGGTATAGCGGCCATGAAAGCCCTTTTGCCCCAGCAGGAAATAAAACCGTTCGCCGACGCCGCCCTGCAAAATGCCCTCTTCAAAGAAAAATACCTGCCGGCAGGACAGCGCCGCTTCCAGGGCCTGGGGGTCGATGGGCTTGATCTGATTCAGCTTCACGATCTTTACGGAAACGCCCTTTTCCAAAAGGGATTCCCGAGCAAGACAAGCATAGGAAAACAGACGTCCATAGGTGACGATAGCGATCTTTGCCTGCGCATCACCGTAAACGATAAACGGTTCCCCGTGAAATTCGTAGTCGTCCGGACGATACAGCTCCTTGCCCCGGGGATAGCGTACCGCGCCCACATAAGGGCAGTCATACAGCACCGTTTTCAAGTCATGGCGCAGCTCATCGTAGTAGGCTGGCGAGTACATCGTCACATTGGGCACCGAATTGAGAAACGGCACATCAAAGATCCCCTGATGGGTCTCGCCGTCCTCCCCAACGATGCCCGCCCGGTCGATGGCCAGCACCACCTTGGTCCGCTGAATGGCGGCGTCATGGATGATCTGGTCAAATCCACGCTGCAAAAAGGTGGAATAAATGGCGCAGACCGGCTTCATGCCGGCGCTGGACAACCCGCCGGCAAAGGTAATGGCGTGCTGCTCTGCGATACCTACATCAAAGAATCGGCGGGGGTACAGGGCCGCAAAGGAATTGAGCCCGGTACCGGTCTGCATCGCGGCGGTAATGGCGCAGATGGAATCATCTTTTTTCGCCAGTTCACACAGCGCCTTGCCAAACACTTCTGAAAAGTTGGTGCTGGACGGAGAGCCCTGGCCTGTCCGGATATTAAAGGAGGACACCCCGTGAAATTTGCCGGGATTGCGCTCGGCATAACGGTAGCCTCTGCCCTTCTGCGTGACGACATGGAGCAGTACCGGCTTCTGGATCTCCTTGGCGTTTTCTAAAAATTCGATGAGATTGGGGATATTGTGGCCATTGATGGGGCCGTAATAGGAAAAGCCCAGATCTTCAAAAAGCGTCGTGTGATAAATGGCCTTTTTAATGAGATGCTTTGACCGGTGGATCACCTGATAAATCGGCTCGCCCAAAACAGGCAGGTCAGACAGCATCGTCTCAATATCGCCCTTGGCCTTTAAATAGGCCGGCATGGTCCGCAGCTTCGTCAAGTGACCCGTAATGGAACCGACGTTGCGGGAAATGGACATGGTGTTGTCATTGAGGATCACAATGAGATTTTTGGCGTTGCGCCCGGCGTTATTGAGGCCCTCATACGCCAGTCCGCCGGTAAGGGCGCCGTCGCCGATGACCGCCACCACATTGCCCGGTTCGCCCTTCAGCGTCTTTGCCGTAGCGATGCCCAGAGCCGCCGAGATGGATGTGCTGCTGTGGCCAACGGTAAACGCGTCATAGGGACTTTCCTGTCGCTTGGGGAAGCCGCACAAGCCGCCCTCTGTACGGATGGTATCCAGCGCTTCCATGCGCCCGGTGAGGATCTTATGGGTGTAGGACTGATGGCCCACATCCCAGACGATGCTGTCCCTGGGCAGATCAAAGACCCGATGCAAGGCAACGGTCAGCTCCACCACGCCTAAATTAGAGGAAAGGTGGCCGCCGTTAGTCGCTACAGTTCGGATGATCTTTTGGCGGATCTCCCGACAGAGCGTTTCCATTTCCGGGACCGTCAGCTTTTTCAGGTCCTTTGGAGAATGGATCTGATTTAATAACTCATACATGGTAACTCAAACCTTTACTCCCGATTTGACAGCCCATTCTGTTCCTTGGCGGCTGTCAGCGTATTTTGCATCAGCATGGCGATGGTCATGGGGCCAACGCCGCCGGGTACCGGGGTAATAAAGGATGCCTTCGGCTCTACGCTGTCAAAATCCACGTCGCCGCAGAGCTTGCCCTGCTCGTTCCGGTTGATGCCTACATCGATGACGACGGCGCCTTCCTTGACCATATCGCCGGTAACAAATCCCGCCTTGCCTACGGCCGCCACCAGAATGTCCGCCCGGCGGCAGACTTCCTTCAGGTTCTTTGTGCGGCTGTGACAGATGGTGACAGTGCCGTTGCGGTGGAGCAGCAGCATGGCCATAGGCTTGCCGACGATATTGCTCCGCCCCAACACGACACACTCCTTGCCTTCGATGGCAATGCCCTGGGAATCCAGCAGCTCAATGACGCCGGCCGGTGTGCAGGGCAAAAACTGGAAGTCGCCGATCATGATCTTGCCCACGTTTTCCGCGTGGAACGCATCTACGTCCTTGCGGGGGTCGATGGCTTCCACCACGGCTTTCTCATCCAGCCCCTTCGGCAGAGGAGACTGGACCAGGATCCCGTTGATCTCCGGGCGGCTGTTCAGCTCCCGCACAAGATCCAGCAGTTCTTCCTGGGAAGTGGTTGATGGCAGAGCATATTCCTCAGAGAGGAATCCCACCCGCTCGCAGGCTTTCTTTTTATTGTTGACATACGTTCTCGACGCCGGATCGTCTCCGACGATGACAACAGCTAGTCCAGGCGTAACGCCCTTTGCTTTTAATGCTTCCGTTTCCTGACGGATGCGCTCCTGCACTGCCAGGGAAACGGCTTTACCATCAATCCGAATGGCCATTTTTTGTTCCTCCAATCGTTTCTTCTGTATCATTTTTGGGCTGTGCCGCCGCTTCTTTTGCTTGTGCGGGACGCCCTTGTTTTTTCTTTTCTTTTTCGTCACTGCTGTCTGGCGTTGCCAACAGCGCTTCCAGCGTCAACCCATTTTCTGCCATGACCGCTTTGCTGCCGACACCGCTGAGCTTTTTCCGCTTGCGGAACACCAGCAACAATACTACCGCCGCCGCTACCGATACCAGCGCCACCAATTGAGACACCTTAATGGGCAATCCCGGTACATAAAGGCTATCCGTGCGCAGCGCTTCGATAAAGAATCGCCCCGTGCCGTACCAGATGACATACAGCAGGAAGGTCTGTCCGTCGTAGCGGCGGAGCTTTGTGGTAAAGAGATGCAGCAGCACGAATCCAATGGCGCACCACAGAGATTCATAGAAAAAGCAGGGATGCACCGGAACGTTGCCGGTGTTGACGCTCTGCATTCCCCAGGGCAAGTTGGTCTTACTGCCAAAGGCCTCCTGGTTGACAAAATTGCCCCAGCGGCCAATACACTGGCCGATCAAAAAGCCCATAGAGGCAAGGTCCAGTCCGGCCAGCGGGTTGATCTTTTTGATCTTGCACAGCAGCATCCCCACCAGCAGACCGCCGATGATGCCGCCGTAAATGCCCAGGCCACCGCTGTGAATTTTGAAGATCTCCAAAGGATGCTTCCAGTAGAAGTCTCCCGGATAAAAAAGCACATAATAAAGCCGGGCGCCGACGATACCGCCGATCAAACCAAAAATAGCGGTGTCGATAAGCTTACTGCGGTCGATGCCCATGCGCTTGCTCATCCATAAGCCGTAGACAAAGGCCAGTAAAAATCCCAGTCCAATGAGGACGCCGTACCATTTGACTTCAAAGCTGCCGATGGAAAACACGGTGGGATCGATGTGAAAACTCCAGCCGAGGCCGGGGAACTGTACAGTATATCCGCTCATATCATACCTCTGTTTGGATCGGGTTGACGATGGACAAGGCAGCATACTGCTCATCCAGCTTTTCTTTCAGCGCATCGTTGACATCCTCAAGGGTCATTTCGGCGATGGTGTCCAGATAGTCAAACAGCTCCCGTCCCGCAAAGTAGAGGGATACCATGGAATTAGCGATATTATCGCTGCTGTTGAGGGCTGCCACGTTCCGGCCATAAATGGCCTTTTTCGCCCGGATAAACGCTTCTTCCTCGATGCCGGAAGCCTTTACCTTGCAGATCTCCTCCCGAATGATGTCAGCCGCTTTCTTTGGATCGTGGGACTCGCCGGAAAAGATGATGGAAGCGTAGCCCGGCCCCTCAAAATACTCATAGCTGAACGAGGACTCGTTGATCAGCTCCGCGTCCAGCAGACGGCGGAACAGAGGAGATGACTCAGAAGCCAGCACATCCAGCAGGATCTCTGTTGCCACCAGCTCCTTGGTGCTCTTGCGCTGGGCAGTGACTTCCTCTTTAAACCCAAGCTGGAACAACGGTACCGCTACGCTGAGGGACTGCTCTGTCAGCGGCTTTACGATGTCTCGCGGCTCCTGTGCAAAGGTCTTGTCCACCGTTACCGGCGGGTTCTGCTTCAGCATCTTGTCGCAGAGAGCCAGCACCTTATCCACATCAACATTGCCGGCGACGCACAGCACCATATTGTTCAGATTATAAAACGTATTGTAGCAGCGGTACAGCAGCTCCGGGGTGATCTCTGCGATGCTCTCCACAGTTCCGGCAATGTCGATGCGCACCGGATGGTTGTGGTACAGGGCGCACAGCAGATTGAACATGACCCGCCAGTTGGGGTCATCGTCGTACATCCGGATCTCCTGGCCGATGATGCCCTGCTCTTTCTGGACCGTCTGCGCTGTAAAATAGGGAGACTGAACGAAATCCAGCAGGATCTCCAGAGAGGCATAGACGTTCTCCGTGCAGGAAAACAGATAGCACGTCATATCAAAGGAAGTGTAAGCGTTAGCGGAAGCGCCGGTCTTTGCGTACCGGGCAAAGGCATCGCCGTCCTCACTCTCGAACAGCTTATGCTCCAAAAAGTGGGCGATGCCCTCCGGCACTGTGCAGCTCTCTGTTTCGTCGGACCGCTTAAAGCAGGTATCCACCGAACCGTATTTGGTGCCGAAAATCGCATAGGTAGAGTTGCTGTGTTCCTTTGGATAGACGAAAATTTTCAGTCCTGTTGGGTGGTCGATCTCATAATAGCGATCGCCGACCCGCTTGCTCTCTAAAATCTTCCGTTCCATTATGCGTTCCCCTCGCTTCCCTTCAATCGATAAACCGTATCCAGCGTCACTTTGTTGGCCGCGTCAATGATCTGCTGCCGTGTCACGCTGTTGATCTGCGCTGCCGCTTCCTCTGGCGTGCGGAATGATTTGCGAAACACCTGGGCCAGATACCATGTTTCCATGCTGCCCAGATAATCCTCAATGGTCCGATAGCTGTTGCACAGGCTCATCTTCGCCGAATCGATCTCCTCATCGGTAAAGTTGCCAGCTTGTACCTCGTGGAGCTGCTTTAAAATTTCTTCTTTGGCCGCTTCCATGTTCTTTGTTTCCACGCCGCTCTGCACCAGCATGATGCCCTTGGCTGTGTTGTATTGGGCGGAGCAATAATAGCATAAGCTCAGCTTTTCCCGCACGTTGAGAAATAGCTTGGAGTGGGGCGTGCCGCCAAAAATCGTCGCCATGAGCCGTGTCTGGGCCATCTCCGGCGTGTCCGGCTCTGTCCCGGTGCGAAACCCCATGACCAGCTTGGATTGGGCCACCTGCATCGTTTCGGTAACGTCCCTAACCGCTCCGGCTTGCAAAATGATCTTTGTGTCGCAGGAGGGGATATTCTCCCGCCGCTGCTGCTGGAACGATGCTTTAAATCCGGCGGCTACCTCCTCCGGCTCACAGTTGCCGGAGACCATCACCTCTACCCGAGCGCTGCGGATCAGCGTTTCCCATGCAGTGCGCAGCTCTTCTCGGGAAAGAGCAGTCACATCTGCTTTACTGCCGTAACGGCTGATGCCGTATGGCTCATTTTCGCAGAGGATCTCCTCACAGCGCAGCTTTGCGTAGGAGCGCTTGTCGTTGAACTCGGCTTCAATGTTCTCCAGCGTCTGCCGCTTTTCCTGCTTAAAGTCCTCCTCCCGGAAGTTGCCGTTTTCATCAAAGGGCGGCTCAAATACCATCTGGCAAAGCAGGTGGGCCAGCTCTCTGGAGATCGACTCGCCGCCAAAGCAATAGCGGTCGGCAATGCCCACTGCCGTAATGGTCAGCCGCTGTACATCGCCCATCTTGCCTACATCTGCGCTGACCGACGCACCATACAGCTCCGCCAAACGCTGACTGAGCCGGGTGTAGTCGGGATAATCCCGGCAGGCACGGGTCAGCAGGAAAGGCAGCAGCGCATTGGACGCCGCTGTCTGACTGGACAACGGAATGAGAAAGTGGACAGACATCCGCATGGTTTTGAATCGGGTATCTTTTATGCTTTGAAATTGAACGCCATCACAGATGGAGCTTCTGTTGATTTGCGCCATTTTATCATCTCCTAATCACTGGAATTTCCATGTAAAGTTTGATATATATTGTTTTATTATACCACGAAACAGGGGAGAATTCATTAACAAAATAAAAAAATATCCGCTGGTAGAACGCAAGATTTTTGTGGGGAAATACAGCAAATTCCCCACTTTCCATCTCCCCCGCTTTTTCGGCAACAAAGACAAACTGCGCAATAAGAAAAAAGCCGCGGCTCTCGCCACAGCTTTGTGCGCTGAAATTTTAGATTTGTGCCAGTGCCTGCTCCAGATCCTCCAGAATATCCTGGACGTTCTCGATGCCGACAGACAGCCGGATCAGATCCGGGCTGACGCCGGCTTCCTTGAGCTGCTCGTCACTGAGCTGACGATGGGTGGTGCTGGCCGGATGCAGCACACAGGTGCGCAGGTCGGCAACGTGGGTAACAACAGAGGCCAACTTCAGGCTGTCCATAAATTTGACAGCGCTTTCTCTGCCGCCCTCAATACCGAAGGAGATGACGCCGCAGGTACCGTTTGGCATCTGCTTTTGCGCCAGCGCATAATACGGGCTGCTCTTGAGGCCGGGATAGTTGACCCATGCGATCTTGTCGTGCTGCTCCAGCGTCTCGGCGATCTTCTGGGCGTTAGCGCAGTGGCGCTCCATCCGCAGTGCCAGCGTTTCCAGACCAAGATTCAGCAGGAACGCATTCTGCGGCGCTGCCTGGGCACCAATGTCCCGCATCAGATGGGTGCGGGCCTTTACGATGTAGGCTGCCTTGCCAAACCGCTCAGTATAGATGACGCCGTGATAGGACTCGTCCGGCGTAGTCAGCTCCGGATATTTACCGTTGTTCCAGTCAAAGTTGCCACTGTCTACAATGACGCCGCCGACCTGGGTAGCGTGACCATCCATGTACTTTGTCGTGGAGTGGATCACGATGTCTGCACCAAACTCCATAGGCCGGAAATTGATGGGTGTCGGGAAGGTGTTATCCACGATCAGCGGCACGCCATGGCTGTGGGCCACCTCCGCAAACAGGCTGATGTCTGTGACGATCAGGGACGGGTTGGCAATAGACTCGGCAAAAACACAGCGGGTATTCTCCCGGAATGCAGCTTCCAGCTCTTCTTTTGTGGAATCTGGAGAAACAAAGGTGAACTCGATGCCCATCTCCGCCATGGTCTTGTAGAACAGGTTGAAGGTACCGCCGTAAATGGCGCTGGAGCAGACCACATGGCCGCCAGCCCGGCAGATATTGAAGATGGACAGGAACGAAGCAGACTGGCCGGAAGCTGTTACCAGCGCGCCGACGCCGCCCTCCATAGCCGCGATCTTCTGCTCAACAGCATCCAGTGTTGGGTTGCCCAGACGGGTGTAGAAAAAGCCCGACTTCTCCAGATCGAACAAAGCGCCCATTTCGTCGGAGCTCTCATAACGGAATGTGGTGCTCTGCACGATGGGCAGCACACGGGGCTCACCGTTTTTCGGGGAATAGCCTGCGTGGATACAAATGGTATCCGGTCTGTAATTACTCATGGAAAACATCCTTCCTTTTTGCAGTTTTGTGTTTTATATAAACAAATTTTAGACGTTTACTCAATTTAGATCATGAAGAAAACAGCCCTTTGACCAGGCCGATGACCCAGTCGGACAAAAATACAACTGCCACCGCCGCGCCGACAACAGACAAAAGCAGCAGCAGCCGGCCGATTTTCCGTTTGATGGGGCTGACTTGTTCTTCCTCCTCGCCGTTCTGGACAGGGGATGCCTTTTTGTCCGATGGCTGAGACGGTGAAGATTTAGCCGGGGGATCCTCTGGAAGCGGCGTTACTGTGGCGCCTGACGCACCGGCAACGGACAGTCCGAGCCGTTCTGCGATGGACACCGCTTTGGGATACACTTTATAGGCCACGAACACGCAACTGTGGCCGCCAAAGCCGCGGGAGCGCACCGAGGACATGGATACCTGATCGGTGGTTTTCTCAAAGACAATATCCTGCTCACACAGTGCGGTACAAAGCCGGTTGCAATTAGACTCCACATCCGACAGCACCAAAACCAGATCAGACGCTTCCGGTGTCCGGGTTTCGCCCTGACACTGGGAACAGACCAATTCCAGCTCCAGCGTCCGGCAATGAGGACAATAACGCACAATCTTCACTTCCCTTTTCCGTCATTTCCGCTTCAGCGGACCAGGTTCATTTTACCATAGATTTGTCGGATTTGACAAGGGGATTCCGGGAAAATCTCCCGCTGTTAATCTCCCTGTATCAATAGGGAAATACTAGGCTTTTTAACGATCTGCCTTTAGCCAGCGGAAACTATCACACCCAGAGCGGCTGTAATTGCTCCCCATGCAGGGCCGCTTCCATAGCCAGAAGGACCTGCGCAAAATCCGCTATGACGGAAGTGGGCTTTTTGTTGCAGTCAGCCGCCCTTTCGGTGCGTTTCCCACCGCAGAGCGGTGGGATAATCTATCACACCCAGAGCGGCTGTAATTGCTCCCCGTACAGGGCCGCTTCCATAGCCGGAAGGACCTGCGTAAAATCCGCTATGACAGAGGTGGGCTTTTTGTTGCAGTCGTCCTGCCCCATGGGCGTAAAATAAATATTTCGGGTATTCATCAATTTCCCAATATTCTGGGCCGAACCGGATAAGGCATCGTTAGTGGCCATCGTCAACAGTACCGGGATCTGGTTGCGCAAGCTGGATTTTACTGCCATGGTCACCGGTGTATCTGTAATGCCGTTAGCCAGCTTCGCTGCCGTGTTTCCCGTACAGGGACAGACCACCATCACATCCACCAGCCGTTTCGGCCCGATGGGTTCTGCGTCCACCACCGTATGGATCACTGGTCGGCCGCACAAAGTTTCTACTGTTTTGACCCAATCAGACGCCCGTCCAAATCGGGTATCTGTGCTGTAGGCCGTTTCCGACATCACCGGCAATACCGGATACCCCGCCGCAATCAGAGATCGCAGTTGGTCTACGGCTCGATGCAGCGTGCAAAACGACCCGCACAGCGCAAAGCCTATGTTCTTTTCTTTCAATGTGATCACTCCTCCAACATGGTCAAGATCGTCTCTTTCAAAATTTCTCCCGCCGTCTGCGGCGAGAACCGGCCCGGCAGTGACAACGCTTTCACCACCGGGTGGCCGTCCCCTGCCGGATGCTGTGCAAACCCGCCCGGTTCAGATGCCAGTTCGATGAGCGTTGTTTCCGGACTTATTTTTGCCATAGCAGACGCGGAAAAGACCGGCGCCGGGATCGTATTAAAGACAAAATCAAAGTCCGAACATTCTGATGCTTCCTCCAAGGTCAGCACATGGTATCCCTCGCTTTCGATCCAGGTCAGCGCTTCCTTTCGGCGGGCTGATGCCCAGACCTGCGCCCCCAAAGCGGACAGCCGCTGACACAGCACACGGCCGATCCGTCCATAGCCTGTCACAAGACACCGGCTGCCCCACAGCGTCCGCTCCGATGATGAGATCGCCACAGCCAGCGCTCCCTCTACCGTGGCAAAGGCGTTGCGGATCGCAAAGGATTCCTCCGTCGAATAGTCGAGACAGTGAACAGCGTTCCAGCGGGGGTCCGCCTGCGCTAACCGTTCCTTTTTTCCGGCAAAGACCGTTTTCCCCTGAAGATGTACTGCCAGACCGGTTTTGATGAGCAGGGGGATGGCGCTGTCCGGCGCAAACAATGTCTTGCCGTCCACGGTACATGGCAGCGGCAAAATAAAGCAGTCACACTGCCGCAGCAGCAAGTCGATGGGCAGCACAGGGATCTCCTCCCGCAGGTCGCCCCGCCCCCATACCGCTACCGGATACCCCGCCCGAAACAGCGCTTCTGCCAGACAGCTTTGACGCCGGTCACCGCCGCACACCGCGATTTGATGGATCTTTTTCACAGACATCGCCCTCCGTTTCCCGCTTCACAAGCAGTGGATTTACGCTATACTATGGCGATTTCTCCATGGGTGTGCATCGCCATAACGGGAGAAATTGCATCTTCGGAGAGAAAATTGAAAATTTTTTGTGACAATAGTGCATCCCCTGTTAAAATATGTTATAATTATTTTCTGAAATGAAATACTATGCTATTATGACAAAGTTCCATCATTCTATTTCAAACAACAAGGAGTAGTCAAACTATGTCGAATTGTGATTTGTACGACTTACTGGATCATATTCAAAAGCTGCATTTTGTCGGGATCGGCGGCTCCGGCATGAGTCCTATCGCGGAGATCCTCCACAACAAGGGCTTTACCGTTACCGGCTCTGACACCAATGAATCGGAAAACCTCAACCGGGTGCGAAGCTGTGGCATCCCGGTGACCATGGGCCACAAAGCCGAAAACATCGGCGACGCCGAAGCTGTCGTCTACACGGCGGCCGTCAAGCAGGATAACCCGGAGCTGCTGGCCGCCTCTGAAAAAAACATCCCCATCATTGAACGGGCCGTCATGCTGGGCCTGCTGACCCGCCGCTACGAAAACGCCATCGCCGTTGCCGGCACCCACGGCAAGACCACTACCACCGCCATGATCACCCAGGTGCTCATCACCGGTGGAAAAGACCCGTCTGCCGTCATCGGCGGCCGTTTGCCCTTACTGCACAGCAATGCGCGCATCGGTCATTCCCAGACTATGGTGTGCGAAGCCTGCGAGTATGTGGATACCTTCCTGCATCTGCATCCATCCCTGTCGGTGATCCTCAATATTGACGGCGACCATCTGGAATACTTTGGCACCATCGAAAACATCATCGCCTCCTTCCATAAGTTTGCCGGCCTCACCAGCAAGACCCTGGTGGTCAACGGAGACGACGAAAACTCCATGGCCGCTATCGAGGGCATTACGGGCAAGACGATCCTCACTTTCGGCATGGGGGACAACAACGACTATTACGCCGAAAATGTCCGGCAAAACGACCATTACGGCTATACCTATACCCTGATGTATCAAGGGAAAGCGCTGACAGAGATCGTCCTGACTGTTCCCGGCAAGCACAACCTGATGAATTCTCTGGCTGCAGCGTCGGCCTGCCATTTCTGCGGCGTTGCGCCGGAGAAGATCGCCGAGGGGCTCCATGCGTTTACCGGCGTACACCGGCGGTTTGAGATCCTCGGTAAATTTAACGGCGTCACCGTGGCCGACGACTTTGCCCACCACCCCACAGAGCTGCGGGCAACGCTGTCCGCCGCCATGCAGATGGGCTTCTCCAAGGTGTGGGCGGTATTCCAGCCGCACACCTATTCCCGAACAGCTCTGCTCATGGATGACTTTGCCGAGGCGCTGTCTATTCCCGACCGGGTGATCTTAACGGAGATCCTCGCTGTGCGGGAAACGAATACCTACAACGTTTACAGCCGGGACCTGGCGGCAAAGGTCCCCAACGCCATCGTGCTGGACAGCTTTGAAAAGATCACCGATTATGTGGTGGAACACGCCCAGCCTGGCGATCTCATCATCACCCTGGGCGGCGGCAATATTTACCGCTGCGCTTATGAGATCGTGGACAAATATAAATCCCTGACCGCAAATTAACACAGATCTCCCTGCCCATACTGGGGATCTTCTTTTGCAAAAGCAAAAAGCCTGTCGGAATTTCCCGGCAGGCTTTTATCATGCAAAGTCGTTATTTTAGATGCTGTTCCAATAAATATTTTCCCGCAGAGGTCGCCGCCACAGCACCGTCAGAAGCGGCGGTGATCACCTGGCGCAGAGGCTTTTGGCGAATGTCTCCGGCAGCGAACACGCCATCGACAGAAGTTTTCATCGTTTCGTCTGTCACCACATAGCCTTTATCATTGCACTGCACAACGCCCTCTACCAGCTTGCTGTTGGGTACAGTCCCCACCGCGATGAAAACGCCGTGGCAGTCCAGCGTCCGCCCACTATGGAGCTTAACACCGGTAACAGATTTTTCGCCGCAGATCTCGTCTACTGTATCGCTGAGGACCAGCTCGATCTTTTCGGACTGCTTTGCCAACTCCACATAAAGCGGCGTTGCCCGGAAGGTATCCCGCCGATGGATCAGGTACACCTTCTGGCTCGTTTTGGCCAGCAGCAGCGCATCCTCCAGGGCGGTGTCGCCGCCGCCCACAACAGCTACAGTCTTATTGCGGAAGAACATCCCGTCGCAGGTAGCGCAATAGGACACGCCATGGCCCCGCAGGGCAGCTTCTCCCGGCACGCCCAGCAAACGGGGCGACGCGCCCATAGCCAAAACGACAGAACCGGCGGAAACCTCGGTGCCGTCGCCTAAGGTGATGATCTTTTCCCGCCCGGATAGATCGAGAGCCGAAGCGCCCGTCATGCGGATCTCCGCGCCAAAATACTCCGCCTGCCGCTTCATGTTATCGGCCAGGTCAAAGCCGCCGACGCCGACAGAAGCGCCGGGATAGTTATCGATTTGATTGGTATAAGCCATCTGACCGCCAGCCATGCCCTTTCCCAGGATCAATGTGCGCAGCGCACCTCGAGCGCCGTACAATCCGGCTGCATAACCGGCCGGACCTGTGCCAATAATGACAATATCATATTTTTCTCGCATAAACGTCCTTCTTTCACCATTGGGTTTTCTTCCATTTGCTCGCAAAGAAAAAGTTCCGGCGCTTGCCGCAAAAATCCTGCATCTGTCGCCGTTTTCCTTGCAGTCTATCGTGATTATAGCGTGATTTTTCGTCATTTTTGTGAATAATTTATGAATAATGACCAGCAACGATTTAAATTGCGATTTCGGTTGACTTCCCGCCAAAGGAACGGTAAAATAGAACAATAGATTGATAAAAGGAGTTGAATAAAATGGATGAACAAGAACTGGATTTGCTGACCCTCATCGACGACGAGGGCAACGAACACGAGTTTGAGATCCTGGACGCCATAGAGACAGAGGAGGGCTGCTTCTATGCGCTGCTGCCCACCTTCTCGGAGCCGGACGATGCGCTGGACGCCGAAACCTACTACATCTTCGAGGTCATCGAGGAAAACGGCGAGGAGCAGCTTGCCGAGGTAGAGGACGAAGCTCTGCTGGATAAGCTGGCCGAAATCTTCGAGGCACGCTTTGATGAGATGTTCGAAGTAGAGGACGATCCACAAGCGTAAACCTTTTTTTGGTATCTGCTGGAAAAATTGGAGAATCAGTCGCAAAATTCTGTAGTTTTGCACATAAATCCCGCTTCATTTTCGGCAGCCAAACCAGCGGTTTCCCTTTTTTATTTTCTTTTATAGAAAATAAAATTCGCGGGAACGTGATAAAATAATGTCATTGAAATGAAACTCCTGCCTGGTTCGCGGACCGTTGCGTAAGTAACCCTACAACCTTTTTTTCGGGAGCCGTTCTCCGGTGGCGGACTGCAGACCTCCCGGTTTATCCGGACGAAGGGAGCACGAACCCATTGGGATAGCACCCACCTGCTAATTGAGTAGCAGGTTATTCTAGCACATTACGGCCGGGCGGGCTTTCGTTTGACAAATCCAAGACCTCTGGTTCGACCGGAGGTCTTTCTTTATTGAAAAAACCTCTTTCCTTTGAAAGGAGCGTGTCCCATGTATCAAATTTTTACCGACGCCACTACCGATTTTCTCCCGCAGGATGTAACAGCGCTGGACATCACCGTACTGCCCATGGAATATGTGATCGACGGCCAGACGTATCGCCACACCCCGGCAGATGAGGATCTGTCCCCAAATGATTTCTACCAGGCCATGCGGCAAGGCAAAATGCCCACCACCTCTCAAATCCCCGCTGCCCAGTACGAGGACTGGTTTGCCCCTGTTCTGGAAAGTGGACAGGATCTGCTGTTCATCTGTTTCTCGTCCGCCCTCACCGGCAGCTACAACAACGCTTGTCTTGCCGCAAAAGAAATGATGGAACAGTATCCCGACCGAAAAGTCCTCGTCGTCGATTCCCTCGCCGCCAGCCGCGGCGAAGGCTTGCTGGTAGAGGAATGTGTCGCTTTGCGCCGGCAGGGGAAATCTCTCGATTACGTTTTCAATTGGGCCATGGAAGCCCGCAGCAACATTCAGCACTGGGTCACCGTAGACGATTTGAACCATTTAAAGCGAGGCGGCCGGATCTCTGCGGCATCAGCAGTCATCGGCGGTGTGCTGGGCATCAAGCCCATTATCCGCATGGATGAACATGGCGCCCTCGTTCCTGTCGATAAAGTCCGGGGCCGGAAAGCTTCCATCGACTATCTGGTGGACCGATTTGCACAATCTTATCTTCCGGACCGAGGCACTGTCTATGTGGCCCATGGAGATTGTCTGGAGGACGCCGAATATTGTGCCAAGCAGATCAAGGAAAAAACCGGCGTCAAAAATGTGGCCATCACCATGGTCGGCCCTATTATCGGCGCCCACACCGGCCCCGGGATCGTTGCTATCCTTTACATAGGAAAAAAGCAGTAGCTATTTGCTGTTGACAAAGAAAAAATGCCATGCTACAATAGAGCCAATCATCGGAGGGTCTGCAATCGCAATTGCAAGGCTGGAAAAGATGCCAGGTGCGCCTGTGTATCTTTTCTGGCCTTTTTCTTTTTCACAATGACCCAAAAGGAGGTATTTTATGGCAAATCTACTTCACGGCAGTATCCACAAGATCTACTTTAAGTATCTGGCCACCTGCTTTGGCAGCGCGCTCATCATCTGCATTTACTCTCTCGTAGATATGATCGCTGTGGGCCAATACGAAGGTCCCGACGGTACTGCCGCCTTGACAACGGTACTGCCCCTGTGGTCTACGATCTTCAGCCTGGGTACGCTATTCGGCATTGGCGGCTCGGTGCTGATGAGCTCTGCCCGGGGCGCTGGTGACAAGGAACGGGGCGATCAATTTTTCACGGCAGCTTCCATCGGCGTTGCGGTGATCGCCGCCACTGCATGGCTCGTCACCTTGTTTTTTGACCGCCAAATGCTGATGCTGTTCGGCGCCAGAGGGTCCTTCCTAGAGCTGGGTCTGCGCTATGTGTTTTGTATCAAGCTGGTGCTGCCCCTCTTTATCCTGACGCCGTTTCTCACCGCCTTCATTCGCAATGACCATGCGCCGGGACTGGCAACGATAGCTGTCGTTGCCGGCGGCGGGTTCAATATCTTCGGCGACATCTTCTTCGTCTTTGTCTGCGACATGGGTGTTTTCGGCGCAGGTCTAGCCACCGCTCTGGGACAAGTGATCACCACCATCATCGTACTGCTCCATTTCGTGACGAAAAAATGTCAGCTCCGGTTTGTCCGGCCACACCATTTTTTCCGCAAGATCGGTTCCATCTTCACCACCGGTTTTTCCGCTTTCATCGTCGATGTGGCCTCCGGCATCCTCGTCATCCTGTTCAATAACCAGATCATGGTCTATGCCGACAGCAACGCACTGGCCGTCTATGGTGTGGCCTCCAATGTGGCGGCTCTGGTCCAGGCCTGCGGTGCCGGTATCGGCCAGGCGGCTCAGCCTATCCTCTCGACGAACTACGGCGCTGGCAAAACAAAGCGCGTCCAAAAAACACTGCTTCTGGGCACTGCCACCGCCCTGTTTCTGGGACTGCTGGTAGCTATCGCAACGATGCTCTTCCCCACGCCGCTGGTCAACCTGTTCATGGACGCCACGCCGGAAGTGCTTTCCATTGCGCCGCCCATCCTGCGGGTCTACTTTCTTTCCTTCCTGCTGCTGCCCTTTAACATCTTCAGTTCCTACTACTTTCAAGCCATCCTCCACGCAAAGCTTTCCCTGCTACTGTCCATCTGCCGGGGCATTGCGGTAAGCGGCGTGCTGATCTTCCTGTTGCCCACTATCTTTGGCGCCGATGCCCTGTGGTGGGTCATGATCCTGGCTGAATCGGTCACTGCATCACTGGCCCTATGCTTCCTGCTGCGAAATCGCCGTCGTGCTTTACCGATTCCATCAAAGGAATGAAAAAAACGCTGAACACTTGCTTTTTTAGCAAACGTTCAGCGTTTTTTGCAGTTCTTGTTCAAAATTGCGCAAACAAAAGCCGGATGCCATAGCACCCGGTTTTTTTAAAGATGGTCACGCTGCCACTGGAGCGCTGCCTGCTGATCTTTT
Organism: Oscillospiraceae bacterium; assembly: GCA_029098185.1. Lineage (GTDB taxonomy): Bacteria > Bacillota > Clostridia > Oscillospirales > Acutalibacteraceae > UMGS1071. Next base: position 155,372 of record JAQXNV010000022.1, on the reverse strand, counting down.
TGGATCTGATCACGCAGGACGTCCAGCGTGGGGAATTTTTGCTCCTGCCGCAGATAATGATGCAGGAACACCCGCACCGTCTTGCCGTATAAATCGCCGGAAAATCCCGAGATCCAGGTTTCTGACGCGGCGACTTGTTCCCCGCCAACGGTGGGCTTTATCCCGATATTGGTCACACTGCCATAGCGTTTTCCGTCGAGGAGCACAGACGACACATAAACGCCGTTTTTCGGGTGGATACACCCTGCTGCCAACGGCTGGTTCATCGTCGGCACACCGATGGTCCTGCCCAGCTTTCGCCCGTGGACTACCGGAGCCTTGAAGGAAAAGGGCCGTCCCAACAGAACGTTGGCCGTATCCAAATCGCCGGACTGGATCAGCCCTCGGATTCGGGTAGAGCTGACCGGCGCCTCCAGTAGATCCAGCTCCGACAGCACTGTCACGTTCATCTTTTCCGCCCGGCAAAGCTGCCGTAACGTTTCCGCACTGCCGCTGCCGCCTTTGCCAAAGTGGAAATTATACCCGCAGCAGACGTTTTTCGCGCCGCATTGTGTTTTCAGCACCGTGCGCACAAAGTCCTCCGGCGACATCTCCCGCACCGACTGGAACTGCATGAGAAAAACGACCTCGATGCCAAGCTCGGCAAAAAGGGACAGTTTTTCCTCGGTGGTCATCAAAAGGGGCATCCCCTTGCCGCCGTCGTCGGGGTTCTGGTCAAAGGTGAACACCGCCGGAGAAAGGCCAGTCTGTTTATCGCGGATGACGCGCTCCAGGATCTGCCGATGCGCTAGGTGAACACCGTCAAAGCAGCCGATGGCCACCGAGGTCGATCGAGGTGGAAGAGGATGAGCATCTAGGGTTTTCAGGATCTTCATCTCAAGGCGCCCCATAAAACAGCCGCAGGATCTTCAGCTCATCATTTTTCCGGCTGATCTGCCCCAATCCCAAAAACTCTTCCTCCGGCGAAATCACCCGGTAGGTGCGGCCCTCCAGCCAATCCGCCGGCGGGATTTTCGTCCGCTCCAGGCTCAGGGCGCCGCCATTGCAGAAGCGGGTCATTTGGGCAGCAGTGATCTTCACCTTTGGCACATCGGCAAAGACGGCCTCAATGGGCAATAGATATTCTTTCATGGAGCCGCCGGACGCAACGATCTCCCTGGCTTTTTCCAGCGGCAGCGCATACCGCAGAGAAAATCCGCAGGCCACTGTCCGCCGCAGGCTGGTCAAAACGCCGAGGCTGCCCAACGCCTGACCGATGTCGGAACAAAGGGTCCGTATGTAGGTGCCCTTTGAGCACATGATGAGCAGCCGCCCACGCTGGGTCTCCTCGTCAAAGGACAGCAGATCGCACTGATAGATGGTCACCGGACGCTTTTCCCGCTCCACTTCGATCCCCTGGCGGGCCAGGGAATACAACCGCTTACCGTCGATCTGCACCGCCGAGTACATGGGCGGAAGCTGTAAGATCTCCCCCCGAAACCGCGGCAGGACCGCCTCGATCTCTTCCCGGGTCACCCGGTGGGGCGTTTTGGACACGACGGTGCCGGTAATGTCCTGGGTATCGGTAGAAAGGCCAAGCTGAAATTCCGCCTCATATTCTTTGTCGGTGTCGTCGATAAAAGGCGCGCACCGAGTGGCTTTTCCCACCAAAATCGGCAGGACGCCGGTGGCCATGGGATCCAGCGTTCCCGTATGGCCGATTTTTTTCTCCCCGCACAGTTTTCGCATCACTGCGACAACATCAAAAGAAGTATATGCTTTTGGTTTGTCAATGACTAGAATTCCGTCCACGATCTCGCTCCTTTCTCGTTCCCTGCTTTTTCGCTCTACTAAAGGATCCCATGGGCTGTGAAGTAGTCTCCCACAGCCTTGACCAGCTTTTCCTTGACACACTCCAGGGGCTCGTCAAAGGTACACCCTGCCGCGCCCACATGGCCGCCGCCGCCAAATACAGCGCAGATGGCAGAACTGTCCACCGGCGGCTGGCTCCGCATGGAGATCTTATATCCGCCGCTTTTCTTCTCCCGGATGGTGATCCCCACCAGTGCTCCATCGATCTGGCGGGGGATGCCGTTGATGCCCTCTACATCCTCGCCGGAAGCACCGGCCTGCTTCATCATCTCCCGGCTGATGACCATGGTGACACAGCGGCCGTCATAAGGATATTCCAGCGTTTCCAGGGCCAGCTTTTGCAGCTCCAATCGGCCTCTGGTAATGGTGTCGAACATCCAGCGGTTGATGTCGGATGCTGGCGCGCCGGATTCTACCATATCGGCGGCGATCCGAAGCGTCCGCGGCGTGGTGTTGACGTATTTAAAGCAGCCGGTATCGGTGGAAACAGCCGTGTAAATACATCCGGCGATCTCCGGGGTGATCGTCGTGCCCATCTGGCACAGCAATGTATAAATGATCTCGCCGGTGGCGGCCGAATCGGCCTCTCGATACGTCACTTTGGCAAACTCCACGCTCATCTTGTGATGGTCAATGCACAGGTCGATCTGGTCTGAGAGCGCCTGGAGCGAATCCCCCATGAGCTTTGGATCAGCAACGTCTACTGCAATGAGGAACCGTCCCTTTGCTGCGGCGATAGGATCCTCTTTTCGTTTCAGCCATTCCGGTGCCGGCGCAAACAGATAATGAAACTTCTGGGGGATCTGGTCGTGACACAAAAAGTCTACGTCTTTTCCCGCCTGCCGCAAGGCCAGTCCCAGGGCAACAGCAGAGCCAAGCGTATCCCCGTCGGGGGAACGGTGGCTGATGACCGTTACGTTTTCCTGCTGGGTGAGCAGGGCTACAATGTTATTCAGCGATGCCGTCATCGTCATCACCTCGTACCTTTAAGTCATGGAGCAGCTTGTTGATGTTGGCACTGTATTCGATGGAATCCGAGGCCACAAAGTGGAGCTGCGGCACATGGCGCAGCTTCAGCCGATGGCCCAGCTCGCTCCGCATAAAGCCAGCGGCAGATTTTAGTCCGACACACGCTGCTTTACACGCTTCCATCCCCTGCATGGAGCTGACATATACGGTGCAATGGGACAAATCATTGGTCACCTCTACCCGCACGATGCTCAGCATACTCTGATGGACCCGGGGGTCCTTCAATTCCCGGAAAATGGCCGTCAGCTCCCGATGAACATCTTCCGTAATCCGTTCCATTCGATGGCCTGGCACAATACATCCCTCTTTTCAAAAGTAATCTCTTTCGTTACGATTTCCCTTAATCCTCGCGATATTCTTCCATTTCATAGGATTCGAACACGTCGCCCACGCGAACATCGCTGAACTTCTCCAGAAATACGCCGCACTCGTAGCCTTCGGCCACTTCCTTCACATCATCCTTAAAGCGGCGCAGGGAAGCGATCTTGTCGTCGGCAACGATGATGCCATCCCGGACGACCCGAACCAGAGAGTTCCGGACGATCTTGCCCTGGGTAACGTAGGAACCCATAACCATGCCCACATTGGTGATCTTGTAGACCTCGCGGCACTCGGCTTTGCCGTAGGAAACTTCCCGGTACTTCGGCGCCAGCATACCCTTCATTGCAGATTCGACTTCCTCGATGCACTCGTAGATGATGCGGTACAGGTGAATATCCACGCCGTCCCGCTTTGCGGTCTCCTCTGCCACGGAATCCGGACGGACGTTAAAGCCGATGATGATGGCATTGGAAGCGCTGGCCAGCATGACGTCGGTCTCGTTGATGGCGCCGACGCCGCCGTGGATGACCGCTACCCGAACTTCGTCGTTGGACAGCTTCTCCAAGGACTGCTTTACCGCTTCAAAAGAGCCCTGCACGTCAGCCTTGACGATGACCTGCAGTTCCTTCATCTCGCCCTGCTGCATCTGATCAAACAGATTATCCAGCGTCACCTTTGTCTGGGCGTTAAAGCGGGCTTCCTTCTCCTGATTCTTCCGCTGCTCTACCAGCTCTCTGGCCAGACGCTCATCGGAAACGGCATTGAAGATGTCGCCGCCTACGGGCACATCGTCCAGACCGGTGATCTCAACCGGCACAGAAGGACCAGCTTCCTTTACACGCATACCCTTGTGATCGGTCATGGCACGGACACGGCCAACGGTAGTGCCGGCTACGATGATGTCGCCGACATGGAGCGTACCATTTTGCACCAGCACCGTAGCGATAGGCCCTCTGCCCTTATCCAGACGTGCTTCGATAACGGTACCCTTAGCCGCTCTGTCAGGGTTTGCCTTGAGCTCCTTCAGGTCCGCTACCAGGCAGACCATTTCCAGCAGGTCGTCAATACCCTGGCGTGTTTTGGCGGAAACCGGTACGATGGGGGTATCGCCGCCCCACTCCTCCGGCACCAGATCATACTGGGTCAACTGCTCCTTGATGCGCTCCGGGTTTGCCGTTGGCTTATCCATCTTGTTGATGGCAACGATGATGGAAACACCGGCAGCCTTAGCGTGGTTGATGGCCTCGACAGTCTGGGGCATGATGCCGTCGTCGGCGGCAACGACCAGGATGGCAATATCCGTTACCTGTGCGCCTCTGGCACGCATGGTAGTAAAAGCGGCGTGGCCTGGGGTATCCAGGAAGGTGATCTCCCGGTCGCCTACCGGCACACGGTACGCACCAATATGCTGGGTGATGCCGCCGGCTTCTGTATCGGTAACATGCGCGCTGCGGATCGTATCCAACAGAGACGTCTTACCGTGGTCAACGTGGCCCATGACGACAACGACAGGCGCACGGGGAACCAGGTTATCGTCCTCATCCTCACTGTCGTCGATGATCCGCTCCTCGATGGTGACGATGACCTCCTTTTCTACCTTGGCGTGGAATTCCATAGCCACCAGGGAAGCTGTGTCAAAGTCGATGACATCGTTGACCGTTGCCATGACCCCCAGCATCATCAGCTTTTTAATGACCTCAGCGGCAGTTGCCTTCAGGCGCAGAGCCAGCTCGCCAACGGTGATCTCATCCGGCACCTGGATGGTCATCTGCTTCTTCTGACGCTCCAGTTGGATCCGCTTTAAGCGTTCCGCTTCTGTTTCCCGCTTTGCGTGCTTTGGCTTATTGCGGTACTGGCTGCTCTTTTGGGTCAGCTTCTGCTTTTGCACCACGTTGTCTGTCCGGATCTTTTCGTTGGCCAGACGATCATACTTTTCGTTATAGCGGTCGATATTGACATTGGACGCTCTTGTATCGACAATGCGGCCTTCATGGCGCTTGACCGGCGCGTCATTATCGGATTTCTGCTCCTGCTTCTGGTTATTGGATTTCTGGTTCTTTCTGGCCGTTCCTTTGTTATCCTGCTTGTTGTCGGACTTCTTTTGGCCATCGTTTTTGCCGGAGGCTTTTTCTGCCTTTGCGTCTGTTTTATCCTCCAGCTCAGCAAAGTAACGATCAAAATTCTCTACGCTCTTTGCCTTGGTTGCCCGGTCCAGAAGAAAATCCATCTCCTCCTCTGTCAGGGCACTGGTTGCTTTTTTCAGCTCGCCGCCCAAATCACTGAGCATAGCGATCACTTCTTTATTTTCTAAATGCAAGGCCTTGGCGACCTCGTTGAGCTTAATCTTTTTTGTAGCCATCGCGCTTCCTCCTTTAATCTCCGCTCTCCCGGCGGGCTAATATCTCCTGATCACACAATTCCTCGATCTTCCGTGCAAAACCGTCATCGTTGACAGATACGATCCCTACACGCTTTCCAATGGCATAAGAAAGGTCCTCCATGGAAAGAGGCGTTTGCAGCAGCTTTACCTGTGCCTGCTGTGCGGCAGCCGTAATCTTGCGCAGCGTCCGCTCCGACAGGTCTCTTGCCGCCAGCACCAGACTAGATTGACGCTTTCCCAGCGATTCTAAAACCGGATCATTCCCCATGGACAACCGGCCCGCCCGGCGGGCAAGGCCCAAATAGGAACACAGCTTATCCGTCAATCTGGCTCATCTCCTTCTCCAGCGATTGATACAGTTCGTCAGGGATCTTGCAGGAAAAGGCCCGCTCCAGTCGCCGTGCCTTTCGTGCCTGCTGCAAACAGGCCGGGTTTTTGCACACATAAGCGCCTCTCCCCGACTTTTTTCCGGTGGTGTCCAGAGAAATTTCTCCCATCTGCAATACCGCGCCATCCTCATCGGTGACCGACGGCGCGCGCACCACCCGCACCAGCTCCTGCTTTGGCTTCATCTCGCCGCAGCCGATGCACTTGCGCATAGGGGTTTTCTTTTTTCGCATCATCCCACCTCTTTTATCTACCGTTCTTCTATCTGACTGTTACGCTTTCACTGCCGGCTGTGTTTCTGCCGGCGTCGGGTCGTCCTCGCCGTAGAAGCCGCTCTCCGGCTTGATGTCGATCTTCCAGCCGGTCAGCTTTGCCGCCAGACGGGCGTTTTGTCCCTTATTGCCGATGGCCAGGGAAAGCTGGCTGTCCGGCACGGTGACGCGACAGGCCTTTGTCTCCGGGTCGGTAACGGTGACCGAAAGCACATTGGCTGGGGACAGCGCCGAGGCGATAAAGGTCGCCGGATCGTCACTGTACTCCACAATGTCGATCTTCTCCCCGCCCAGCTCGTTGACAATGGTGCTGACACGAGCGCCTCTTGTACCGATGCAGGCGCCGACAGCGTCCACATCCTCGCTGTGGCTGAGCACTGCCAGCTTGGTCCGGCTGCCGGCCTCTCTGGATACAGCCTTGATCTCTACGATACCGTCGTAAATTTCCGGCACTTCTGTCTCAAAGAGCCGCTTGACCAGATCGGGATGGGTCCGGGAGATCATCGCCCGGGGACCTTTTTCCGTTTCCCGCACATCTACGATATAAACCTTGATGTGGTCGCCTTCCTGGAGCACCTCATCGCCGACCTGCTCGCTCTTTGGCAGCACAGCTTCCGCCTTACCGATGCGCAGCGTCGCCGCGCCGGTCCGAGGATCGATCCGCTCTACCGTAGCACTGACCAGTTCCTGGTGTTTGCTCTGGAATTCCTGCATCATCAGGCCGCGCTCGCCGTCCCGGATGCCCTGACGGATAATGTTCCGGGCAGTCTGCGCCGCAATGCGGCCAAACTCCTTGGTGTTGAGCTGGACCTCTACAAAGCCTTCCAGCTCTGCGTTGGGGTCGATCTTTTTCGCGTCCTCCAGGGTGATCTCGCAGTGGGGATCATAGACCTCCTCCACGACCTCTTTTTGGAGGAATACTTCAAATTCGCCCTTGTCCATATTGACTTCTACTCTGGCTTCCTCATTGCCGTAGCTGTTTTTGCAGGCGGTCACAATGGCCTTTGTAATGCGGTCGATCATAAAGTCTACCGGAATCCCTCTCTCCTGCTCCAGAAGCTCCAGGGCTTCAAACAATTCGCTGTTCATGATTTTGTTCATTCCTCCGTTTCGTCGCTGTCATCTTCGTCGATGTCCATGTATTCTTCATTGACACGGACCGATGCGGTGTCTTTTTTGTCTATGTGGAAAAATTCGCCGTCCTGAGTCTCTAACTCCAGTACATTGTTTTCAACGCTGTGCAGAATCGCTACCAGTTCCTTGCGGCCATCCTCCAGGGGTCGAATGAGCCGCACGTTGAGCACTTCGCCCAAATACGATTGGAAATGCTCCGGCCGTGTCAGTTCCCGCTCGACGCCGGGAGAGCAGACCTCCAGGCAGTATTCGCAGTCGATGGGGTCCAACTGATCCAGCGGGCCATTGATGGCACGACTCATGGCCTCGCAGTCATCAATGGTAACACCGTCGGGCTTGTCGATGGTGATCCGCAGATAATGGTAAGCACCCTCTTTAACGAATCGGACATCCCAGATGGCGTATCCCAGCTCCGACGCAATGGGCTCTGCCAAACGCCAGACCGTTTGGGCGACGTTGCCGCCTTTTTTCTTTTTTTGTTTCTCAGCCAATCTCTTCACCTCGAATAATAACAAAAGAGCGGGCAAAACCCACTCTTTTATCCTCATACTATTAAAACTATTTTGATTATAGCACAACCTTTTTGTAAAATCAAGGGGAAACCCTCAAGTTTCCAGTTGTTTTCCCAAAAAAGCGGCGGCGGCTTGGGTCAGCTTTGTCTCCGTTTCCCCGGGCTGCTGCCGATCTTCTTCCTTTAACAGCACCACTGCGCCGGTCACATCACTGGAAGCGATGATGGGACAGATCACGCCGGCCTGCTGGTCGATGCCCTCTACCGGATTGACTTCCCGCTGGCCGCTGCCACTGACAAATCTGGCCCGGGACTGCATATACTCCTCGATCTCCGGTGTGATCCGCCGGCCCACATACTCTTTCCGCGGCACGCCGGCTGCCGCCACCACATGGTCGCAGTCACAGATCAGCGCCGGCAGAGATGATGTTTTGTGCAGTACCTCGGCGTACTGTCCGGCAAAATCAGACAATTCTCCAATGGGCGAATACTTTTTAAAGACCACCACGCCGTCGGCGTCTGTAAAGATCTCCAGCGGGTCGCCCTCTCGGATCCGCAGCGTGCGCCGGATCTCCTTGGGGATGACCACCCGTCCCAGATCATCAATTCTTCTCACGATTCCTGTCGCTTTCACCTTGGTTACCTCCTGCTCTATCCCTTCGCCCGAAGGCGGATATTTTGAATTTCATCTCCTGATTAGTATGGAAAGCAGCAGAGGGTTTATACTTTTTAAAAGGAATTTTTTTGTATGGCAAAAAATTAAAACGAATCCTTCCCGTAAAAATCCCCACCCAGCTTTTAAAAGCCTTGGTGGGGATCTCTATAGCTTTTACCGGAGAAAAGCATCCTATGCTTAGGCGTTTTGGAACGCTCTGATCTCATCCTCCAGGTCGCTGCACGTCATGAAGCGGGACATGACGCACACACCGTCGGCGCCGGCTTCCAGCACCGACCGGGCATTTTCCGGCGTGATACCGCCGATGCCGTAGACCGGGATGGAAACGTTGTCCCGCACGGCCCGAATGAATGCCAATCCACGAGGCGGCAGTCCTTTTTTGCAGTCTGTGGCAAAAACATGGCCGGCAATGACAAAATCCGCTCCCAGCTTTTGTGCTTCCGCCGCTTCTTCCGGACTATGGACCGATGCGGAACAACTGTAGCCCACAGGGATCCCTACCCGCATCAGCGCCATCGGCAAATGGACCCGGGAAAGCTTTAACTGTTTCGCCGTTTCAAAATGGATGTGCAATAACAGCTTTACCGGTGTATCGTGACAGATCAACTGACATTTCTGCGCCAGCGCGGTGTAATCCGCCACAGACATCTCCGGCTCCCGCAGCATAATGCGGTCGCCCCGTTTCAGCGTATCGGCCAAGATCTCGATCCGGCTGAAAAAGTCTTTTTCATTTTCACAGAGAGAACGGTTGGTGACAGCAATCAGTTTCATCGCGTTGCTCCTTTACAATCGAATATAATCGGTAAATACTTCCTGCATCCCACGCTCCCGCAGCATCTGACGGATCTCCTCTACGCCGCGAGGATCGGAGATGACAAACTGTTCATCGCCTTTGGCCTCTTCCTCATGGCCGCCGACGCCAGTTTTTGACCCAGCCGAGATCCGGGTAGCACACAGATCCATCACATGGTCCCTAAATCCGGCCCGTTCCCTTGTAGATATGCTGATCCCCGCAAAGGGCAGGAACAGTCGGAAAGCCAGCATGACCTGCAAAAGCTGAGGCTCATGGACATCGTTGGGGTTGTTCTTTTCGTTGTTTTTGTAGGGGCGCATCCGGGGCACAGAGAAGCTCACTTCTGCATGGGGGTATTTTTGCTGTAAAAATTTTGCGTGAAGTCCTGCGGCAAAGGCATCCTTACGGAAGTTATCCAGTCCCAGCAGTGCGCCGACACTAACGCCCCGCATCCCCCCCAGGATGGCTCTCTCCTGGGCGTTGAACCGATAAGAAAAATCTCGTTTTGGACCGCTGAGATGGACTTCTCTGTATTTTTCCCGGTTATAGGTCTCCTGGTAAACGCTGACGAAATCTGCGCCTTTTTCATGGAGGAAGGCGTATTCGTCGGTGTTGAGCGGATAGATTTCAATGCCGATAGTGGAAAAATACTGTTTCGCCAGTTCTACCGCTTCTCCGATATAGGGCAGATCGGAGTGGACGCGGGATTCACCAGTGAGAATGAGGATCTCCCGCAGTCCCGTGGAAGCGATGGCTTTAAATTCCGTTTCGATCTCCGGTAAAGTCAGCTTGCCTCTCGTAATGTGATTTTTGCAGTTAAAGCCGCAGTAAACGCAGTGATTGGTACAGTAATTGGCGATATACAACGGCGTGTACAGACAAACAGAATTGCCAAACTGCTTCCGATTGACCCGCTGGGCCTTTTGCGCCATCTGCTCTAGGTAGCTTCCCGCCGCCGGAGACAACAGCGCGCCAAAATCGTCAATGGTCAGACTGTCCCGGCACAGGGCGGCCCGCACCTGAGCTTCTGTATATTCAGTGGGGTCGTATCGGTCGTACAGCGAGAGGACCTTGTCCATTAGATCACTGTCGATGCGCTCCATGTGATCGTAATCTTTTTGAGAAATAAAGTCGGGCATAGGATCAATCCTCCAAAAAACCGGTCAGCGGAGAAGAAGCATCACCGGTAAAATCCAGTACCCGGCCCAGTCCAGCCAGATAAGCCTGTCGACCTGCTTCAACAGCCATGCGGAAGGCACGGGCCATGGCCACCACATCGCCGGCAGTAGCCACAGCCGTGTTGGCCAGAACAGCGTCGGCACCCAGCTCCATGGCCTCGCAGGCGTGGGATGGCGCACCGATACCGGCATCGACCACAACAGGCAGGTCGATCTCATCCACCAGCATTTTCACAAACTCTCTTGTGAGCAGTCCCTTATTGCTGCCGATCGGCGCGGCCAGCGGCATGACGGCGGCGGCGCCAACATTGGCCAGTTCTCGGGCGGCGATAAGGTCCGGGCTGATGTATGGCATGACGATAAAGCCTTCCTTAGCCAGGATCTCTGTCGCCTTGATGGTCTCGTAGTTATCGGGCATCAAATATTTGCTGTCATGGATGACTTCGATCTTCACAAAATCACCGCAGCCGGCTTCCCGTGCCAGGCGGGCAATGCGGACCGCTTCCTTGGCGTTGCGGGCGCCGGAGGTATTGGGCAGCAGCGTCACGGTATCTGGGATAAAGTCGAGAATGTTGCCCTCAAAAGCCATGTTGGCCCGGCGCAGGGCCAACGTGACGATCTGCGTGCCGGCGGCCTCGATGACCTCGGCAGTTTTGGGCAGGGAGAACTTTCCGGTCCCCAACAGGAACCGGGAAGAAAATTCCCTGCCGCCAATGATCAATGGATCGTTTATCATAAAGAACAGTCCTTTCTTTTTGTCTTTTCTATTATCATTTTTTGGTTTTACTCAGCCTATTCTCGTCCCTTTAACGTGGGCAGGAAACCTTTTTTCTCATTGCCTTTCCCCACGCCATCAGAGAAGGCTCAGTCAGCCGACTGGATACCTAAGATCAAGCGCAGCACCATATTGGCCTGGTGGGCAGCACACACCGTCACCCGGGGCGCCATGAGGCCGTTGCCTACCTGGGCGGCTGTTTCGCCATCGCCGCAGACATACAGATTTTGGAACATCCGACGAGTGCGGATGGCATTGGAAGAACCATACCCCGCCATGCCGGATGCTGCCACGATCTGCTTTTCCGGACAGTTTTCCAGCAACGTATTGATGAGCTCTGCCTTAGCTGTTGGGTTATCGAAAGCCTCGCAGACGATGGGATACTCCCGGAACAGCTCTACAGCGTTATTCGATGTGACCCGCAGCGTCTTTGTCTCCACCTGTAAAAACGGATTGATCTGCGCAAGCTGCGCTTTCATCGCTTCCGTTTTGGGCAGTCCCAAATGAGAGATAAAATAGCTCTGCCGGTTGAGATTGCTGGGCTCTACCACATCAAAATCCACCAGCAGCAAATGCCCCACGCCGGTACGGGCCAGCAGCACGGCAATGTTAGAGCCAAGGCCGCCCAGCCCGGCAATCGCTACCCTGGAGCCTTTCACCTTCTCGTGGACGAAAGGCGTGTGGCGGGCACACATCATGCTTTCCAATTCTTCTTCGGAAGGCATACAGCCTTTTTGAATGAGAGAAACGATGTCCCCGTCCTGCAGGGGCAGATCGTCGTTTGTTTGGTAGCCGTTGAGAATGACCACATCCGCTTCTCGGCGATACGCCTCGCGCAGGGCAAAAAGGCTCTTGCAGTCTGTGGTGATTTCCCGGCCGTTCAGCTTCAGGTTCATCAGCCGCCACCTACAAAGCTGACGACTTCCAGCACATCCTCGTCTGTGATCATCGTCGTGTCATAGTCGCTTTTGGGCACGATGTCACCGTTGCGCTCTACCGCGATGCGCAGTGTATGGTATCCGTGCTGTTCCAGCAGCTCCCGCAGCGCCACCGGCGCCGAAAGCGAAAAGATCTCGCCGTTTAATTTCATGAAAAATGCCTCCTTTTCATTACAAAAACACAACAAAAAACGCCAAACCCGGAAAGGCTTGGCGCTGGTTTTTCGGTTCCTGTCATTGTAAAAAACAATGAACTGGATAGCCAAAAGAAACTCCCTACGCCGGTCCTAACCGCACAGGTTCTATGAGTAAGTGGTAACACCACACTCTCAGCCAATACTATTGGCTCCCCAGTTCTGTTATCTTGTTTTTACAAGTTTTATTATAAGATGATTTCTCCACTGTGTCAATAGGCGATTGGATTATTTGTCGCAACCGCAGGAAAGATCCCCTACCTTGGGCGGAAAAAATTCATCGGTCGGAAAATCGATGCGGCTGAACATCTCGCAGGGATTGTCGCTGGAGGTGACGCATTCCTTTTCCGGGATGCAGAAATCGTAGGCCGGAATGAGCATCTGGACGTTGCGAAGGATCTGGACGATGGTGAACATACCGATGGTAGCATAGACGTTTTTCTTCATGGGTCCTCGCTCAAACTCCCCGCCAAACCGCTGGCAGATGCAGTCGGGAATAGCACAGCAGGCGTCGCAGGACGGGATATGCTGGCACAGCTTTGCCGACAGCGCAATAGGCTCTGCCACCTGCACGACGGCTTTTGGCAGCGTCTTGCGATAATCCTGAGACTCACCCTGCTCCGGCTCCATGTCGGAATTAAAGATCTTCACGTTGCCCTCACTGCCGTAGAGGATGACCTTTTTGTTAAAGATGGCGATACCGTCGATGGAGATGGGATAGTTGGTCAGAGAGCAGAACACATCGACACAAACATCGAAGAAGAAGGTCATATCTACCGAGTAGAAGCCTTTATTAAAGGGCACCGGCTCCAGGTTGAGAAACACATTGACGACATCCACACTTTTGATGCGGACAGACGATGCGTCATCTACAAGGCACTGCCGGTCCCTGGTAAAGTATACCCGCAGATCTTCCAGGCAGTCCTTATCCCCGCAGGAATCGTACACCCGCATGGCGTCGATGCAAACAGCTTCTTTAAAGCAATTTTGATGATGGTCGTGGGCGGGCGCTTTTTCTGTTTCTTCTTCCGAATAATAAGCTTCAGACATTGTGACTCCTCCTTTGTCAGTCAGAAAACTTTGGCTACGCTTTCAGTTTATGGCAGAAAAGAAAAAATGTGACGGCCGAGTTGCCCTATAGAGGGAAACTTTTGCCTTTTTTTCCGGGATGGTTGCTGTCGAACAATTTCGGTGATAGAGAACACGCTCTGTCACCGCCTGCATATGGTAGAAAAAGGAGGCAACCTATGATCCAACAAAAAGGAATCGATGTTTCTGCTCATCAGGGCAGGATCGACTGGAAAAACGTAAAGGAAAGCGGCATTCAGTTTGCGATCCTCCGGGCAGGCTATGGCAATCACTTATCCCAGAAGGACAGCCAGTTTGAACGCAATTACCAGGAAGCACGAAAACAGGGTCTCCCTGTCGGCGCCTATTGGTTTTCTTACGCCACCAGCGTAGAGGACGCCAAAAAAGAGGCTCAGGTGTGCTGTCAGGTCCTCAGGGGCCATACATTACAGTACCCGGTCTTTTTTGATTTTGAGTACGATTCTGTCCGCTACGCCAAAGAACAGGGCGTAACGATCACAAAAGCTATGGCTACGGCCTTTGCTAAAGCGTTTCTCGCTGAGATCCAAAAAAGCGGCTACCGTGCCGGCAATTACGCCAATCTCGACTATCTGCATAATTACTTCGACCAGAACGCCCTTGCCCCATACGATCTGTGGCTGGCTGCATGGGAAACATCCAAACCGCCGTACAACATGGCCATCTGGCAGTACAGCGACAAAGGAAGCGTTCCCGGGATCACCGGATCTGTCGATGTCAATTATGCTTATGTGGACTATGCGAAAGACGCGAAAAACAGTACCGTAACCGCACCGGCTCCCACCAAAAAAACAGCGGTCACAACAGCCAATGTCCGGCTGCGAAAAGACGCCCACACCGCGGCAAAAATCCTGGCAGTCGTTCCCAAAGGGAAACAAGTCACCCTGCTTTCCGATGATAACTGGGGCTGGAGCCGGGTGCGCTTTGGCACGCTTACCGGCTGGATGAGCAACGAGTTTCTCCAGGGTACGGGACTGAGCCGTTACCATACCGGCATCTGTCACGGCGCCAATGTCAATGTGCGAAAAGGGCCATCTTTAGAAAGCGTCGTTGCGGGACAGTTGCAGCAAGGGGAATCTTTCCTTGTCATCAGCATCCTGCCAAACGGTTGGCTCCATATCCGTAAAAACGACCGGGAGGGCTATGTCTACTACGACAAAAGCTATCTCACCGTCAAAGGATAGGAGGGAGATCGTGAACAATGAGGAATTGGTCCGGATGTCTGAGAGCTTAAAATCGGCCCATAAGCGGATCAGCAATCTGGAAAGCAAGGTGGAAGATCTTCATGCGCTGACCGTTGCAGTGGCCACCGTGAACACAAAGGTAGATAACTTGGGCAGCAGCGTAGACGAGATCAAGACAGAAGTCAAAAAAGTTACCGAGCGTCCCGGCAAATGGTGGGATAAGCTGCTGGCGGCCTTGTTAGGCGCTGTGGGAACTGGAATTGCCGGCGCGGTTTTAGCACAAATTTTGAAATAAGGAGGTACTTATGGACTATTTTACCGAGTACATACGGGCGGAGCTGCTGATTTTGATCCCGGTGCTGTATTTTATTGGCATCGGGCTGAAGAAGGCATCCTTTATCCATGATCGCTGGATCCCCATTTTGCTGGGCTGTACCAGCATTGTACTGGCGGCAATTTATGTGTTTGCCACATCGGAGATCCATCATCTGCAGGATGTGGCCATGATGCTGTTTGCATCCATTACCCAGGGGATCTTGACAGCCGGGACCAGTGTGTTCTGCAATCAAATTTACAAACAGGCCGTCAAAGGAGATGACGATCCCGACACAACAAACAAAGGATAACAAGCAAAAAGAGCGCCCCGCTTCTGCATTGGGAAAGCGGGACGCTTTTTTAGTTGTGACGATGAGGATGCTTTGGCGGAGATGGGAGATAATGATAAACTTCGTTGTAAGATTCCAGCTCCGCCTTAGACTCTGGCGCCGTGGGGATCAACCCGGTACAGTCGTTTGTGGAGCTGGCGTTGCAGATCTCCTCCAAAAGCGCATCATCTGACAAATCGCTTCTCTGTTTTCCTCGTTTTGGTCGGTATGGTGCATCCATAAAAAGCCCTCCTTTTTCCTAGTGTTCCGGGAACGCAGCGGAAAATCCCTGTTAAAAATTTGAAACGATGCAGGAAGTCCCTTGACATTTTACAAAAGGAGTGGTACAATAACAACTGTTGCATCGGGGTGTGGCGCAGCTGGTAGCGCGCTTGACTGGGGGTCAAGAGGCCGTGGGTTCAAGTCCCGTCACTCCGACCAGCACAAAACCTGAAGATCGCTAAAGCAGCGTCTTTAGGTTTTTTCTTTTGCAAAAAATCAGGGAGCATTGCAGGATCTTTCTTCTACAATGCTCCCTCTGTTTATATGCAGATGCTGAAAAAGCTCATCCTGCCTTTCCGGCAGCAACGGCGGAAAGTGCACTCTTACTGCTGCCATTTATGGCGCAGACCTGATAATAGTAGGTCTTGCCGGAGGACAGTCCTTTATCGGCATAAGATGCAGCCTTTGTGGTTCCCACTAAGCGATAACCGCTGTTTTTGCTGGTAGAGCGGTACACCTGATAGCTTGTGGCACCGCTGACCTTTCCCCAGTTGACTTGCAGGGCGCGGCGGGCCGGTTTAACCGTTACCTTTGGCGATACAAGGGTATAATTGCTGGAAACGCTGGTTACCTTGCTGTCTCGAGAAACAAGAACAGGTGCTTTTTCAGCGCCGGTGATCGTATTCTTCGCAATGGATCTTCCGGAAGATTTGGTGCTGACCAGGATACCGTATTCCCGAGGCTTCTGAATGAGATTGCCGGTGATCGTTTGGGCGGTACTGTTGGTCGTTACCTGGATGCCATAGCTGCCGGTACTCGAGATCTGATTGTCGCGGATAGTATCGACAGTCCCGCCGCTGAATACGAAGATCCCCTGACTTTTTGTGTTGGAAATTTTGTTTTCAGCGATGGTTTTTGCTTTGGCACCCTCTATGTCGATGCCGTATTTCCCTGTTTTTACAACCGTATTCTTGCACATACTCACGGCAGAGGAACCCGTCCGCAAATAGATGCCGTTACAGCCCGCATTACGAATGGTGTTCCCCTCGATGGTCACATTGGTACTGTTGTCCATGGCCTGGATGCCGTAATAATTTTTCCCGTCAGATACGCTCTTTCCAACGATGGTGTTCTGCAGCGCGCGACAATTTTTCCCGTCTACAAAGCGGATGCCGTGGCCGGTGGTGGTGATCGTATTCCCCTGCACCGTCACATTGTTGGCATAATAGTCGCCCTTTGGCAGATTGCCGCTGTGGTCGCCGTACTGGGTCTTTGTGGTGATGGGGCTGCCCGATACCAAAATGCCGACCCGGTCATAGGCGGCGTAAGGATCCGCCGCAGAATTCATCGTGATCTTATTATTGCGGATCACGGTCTTTTGCTTTGCATCCGGCGCTTTGTACAAAGCGGAAACACTCGTTGCGGTATTGCCTTCCTTTGCCAATACCGCAGGCAAAAAAGTCCCCTGCCCGCCGGTCATGACGGTGTAATAAATGATACCCCGGGGCGAGTTGGTGATCGTGTTATTCTCGATGGTACTGTTCACCCAATTCAGTCCCTGGATCGCGGCGCTTTTCATGTGATCAAACTTACAATTTCGGATGACGATCTTGTTCATAGGCTGATTCAGCACACTGGTATGACTTCCCACGCCTCGGGGCACATTTTGAAATGTGCAGCCGTCGATGGTGACATTCTTTGTGGCCAGCGTTTCTGAACGATAACCGTTTAAGTGGCTGGAATACAGAATATCTAGCTGGATAGCCTCATAGCATAAACTTTTCGATTTGGGGTCCAGCGTCTGATCCCGGAAGGTGCAGCGCTTAATGTTCAGTCCGTCCACACCGCCGGTTTCCATAATGTGATTGTTATAGGCGTTTTGCAGCGTCATATTCTCCATGGTGAAGTTTTTCGTGTGGCCCACCTTTAAAATGGTACCGCTTTTCTTTTGGCCGTCCAGCGTACCGCCCTCTACCCGGATATTCTCATAGACATAGCCTGTTGCACCGCTCTGGAAAGCGTCTACATCACCGACACGGAGCACATTGTTTTCCGGGTCTGCCTTCAGCGTAACGCCAGTGAGGATCAGCGTTGTGTTGCTGTAGAGCTTTAATGAGGTGTCCAATTGATAGGTCCCCGGCGCAACGGTAATGGTATAGGGATCATTTTTGGAAGCGTTCTCCTTTGCCTGCAGCAACGCCTGCTGAATGGCACGGCGGGCGCCCTGTTGCTGGATGTCTCCCTCGGTGACAAAAAGCTGTGTACCGGCAGAAGCGTTGCCCGTTTGCACTGTATCCGCAAGGGTAGTGGAGGGCGCTTCTATGGCGGAAACCGACAAAGATGCTGTACTGCTAAGGAGCAGCAAGGCTGCCAGCAAAGATGCGAAAACTTGTTTTGATCTCATTTGTCCTATGCCTTCTTTCTGCAAAAGCCCGATCGTTTTCTTTTAGTATACCATGTTTTGTCCATTCTTTTTTCTTTGCTGGAAGATAAAGGCAGGCTCCCTCCTGCTTTTCCACACAAAAAAACCCATGGATTTCCCATACGGCCCCTGTGTCTTTTGCAGTTTTAAGAAACGACAGCTACATTTTCGTTTCCTAGCAGCTCCCGCAGCGCCCGCACCAGTGGCTCATTCAGATCCACCCGCAGCGCCGGCGGCGCCAGGACCAGCTTTTTGCTGTCGGTAAAATACAAATACAGCGGCGTCATGCCGTCAAAGATGGCTGTGTATTGCAATGCCTTGCGGTACTTGGGACAGTCCGGATTCTGCACCTTTAAGTACAGCCCCGGCCGCTTGCTGTGGATTTGCTTTCTGCCATTTTGCTGCTCCTGGCCGCTGCCCAGCAAAGTGCCATGCTCCTCCACCGGCACGACAGCATCGCAAATCAGCTTTGGGTCCTTGTCCTCGGTGGTGCTGACCCGCCCCCGCACAGCGATGACCCGCCCCTCTGTGATGAGCGCGCCATACTGATTCAGCACCGACGGAAACACCAGTACCTCTACCCCGCCGAACATATCCTCCAGCGTCAAAAACGCCATCATGGCATTGCTCCTGGTCACTTTTCGTTTTAGGGCGGTAATGATCCCGATGAGCTTCACCGTATCGCCGTCTGACCGGCGGCATTGGCCATCACTATCCGGATAAAGATCGCTGGTTTTCGTCACGGAACGATCCTTATAGAGATCGGCGTATTCTGCCATAGGGTGGCCGGACAGATACAACCCGGCTACTTCCTTTTCCCCAGCTAACCGCTCCTGCACCGGCAGTTCCGCCATCGGCCCAATGGTAAAGCCCGTCTGACTATCCTGGTCATCCGGTGTATCGAAAAAGCCGATCTGGCCTTCGACATTCTTCCGGCGGTCACTTTCCAGCACCTCTAGTACCTGAGAAACGGCACTGAGCATCTGATTGCGGTTATACCCTTCCGAAAGGCCGTCCATAGCGCCGCACTTGATCAGGCTCTCCAGTGCCCGCCGGTTCAGTTCCAGGGCATACATCCGCTTACAGAACTGGTAAAAGGACTGGAACCGTCCATGCTGTTCCCGCTCCCGGACCAGCCGATCGATAAAGCCTCGGCCCAGATTTTTCACCGCCAGCAAGCCGAACCGGATGTCGTTGCCCACAGGGGTAAAGCGCGCGCCGCTTTCGTTGATATGGGGCGGCAGGACACGGATATTCATTCGGTTACAGTCGTTGATATACGACACCACTTTATTGGTGGAGTCCAGTACGCTGGTGAGCAGAGACGCCATATACTGCTGGGGATAATAACACTTGAGCCACGCCGTTTGGTACGCCACCATGGCATAGGCCGCCGCGTGAGATTTATTAAAGGCGTAGGACGCAAAGCTCTCCATCTCGTGGAAAATCGCCTTAGCCACATCCTCGCTGACACCCCGGCGGATACACCCCTCTACCTCCACGGTGCCGTCATCATTCGTTAGCCCGTAGAGGAAGATCTGCTTCTCCCGCTCCATGACGTCGGCTTTTTTCTTCGACATGGCCCGGCGTACAATATCCGCTCGGCCCAGAGAATAGCCGGCCAGACTGCGGAAGATCTGCATGACCTGCTCCTGATAGACGATACAGCCGTAGGTCACGTTTAAGATGGGTTCCAATAAGGGGTGGGCATAGGTGACTTTTTCCGGGTGATGACGGTTTTCAATATAGCGGGGAATAGAATCCATCGGGCCGGGGCGGTAAAGCGAAATGACCGCGATGAGGTCCTCCATATGCTCCGGCTTTAGCTGCATGATGACGTTCTTCATGCCTGCCGATTCAAACTGGAACACGCCTTCTGTAGCGCCGGAGGAGATCATTTGATAGACTTTTTCATCCTCTGTCCGCATCTTTGCTAGGGAAAAATCCGGCTGCTCCTTTTGGATGAGCTTCACCGTATTATCAATGACCGACAAGTTCCGCAGCCCTAGAAAATCCATCTTCAACAGACCTAGCTCTTCCAGGGTCGTCATGGTGAACTGGGTAACAACGGCGTCATTATTCTTTGCCAGGGGAACGTATTCATCTACAGGCCGGTCTGTAATGACGACGCCGGCAGCGTGAGTGGAAGCGTTTCTTGGCATCCCTTCCACTTTTTTTGCCATGTCGATAAGCTCTCGGATCTTTGACTCTGTTTCGTACTTTTCCCGCAACTCCTTGGACAATTTCAACGCTTCGTCCAACGTGATGTTCAGCTTATTGGGCACCAGCTTTGCCACTGCATCCACTGCGGCGTAGGGGATGGCCATGGCACGCCCCACATCCCGGATAGCTGCCTTAGCTGCCATGGTGCCAAAGGTGACGATCTGCGCAACGTGATCGGCGCCATATTTTCGCACAACGTAGTCGATCATCTCCTGCCGCCGCTCGTCGCTGAAGTCGATGTCAAAATCGGGCATACTGACCCGTTCCGGATTCAGGAACCGCTCGAACAATAGGTCATACTGGATAGGGTCGATGTCTGTAATGCCGAGACAATAGGCCGCCAAACTGCCGGCGCCAGAGCCTCTGCCAGGGCCCACAGGCAAATCTACCGACTTAGCATAGCGGACAAAATCGTGGACGATGAGATAATAGTTGGTGTAGCCCATCTTGCTGATGGTGTCGATCTCGTAATCCAGCCGCTGATGCAGCGCTTCGGACGGATGCGCCCCATACCGGCGGCAAAGTCCTTCTTCGCACATTTCCCGAAAATAGACGTCATTGGGCTGGCCATTGGGCGGATCGAATCGAGGCAGCTTCGTCTGGCCAAAGACAAATTCTACATGACACCGCTCTGCGATCTCCATGGTGTTGTCACAGGCCTGAGGCACTTTCCCAAAGAGGGCACGCATCTCTTCCTCGCTTTTGAGGTAAAACGCATCAGAGGAAAATTCCAGCGTGTTGTCATCCTCTATGGTGTGGTTAGTCTGGATGCACATCAAAATATGGTGCATCTTGCTGTCCTCTTTGCGAATATAGTGACAGTCATTGGTGGCCACCAGCGGGATGCCCGTTTCCTCCGACAGGCGCACCAGCTGCGGATTTACCCGCTGCTGCTCCGGGATGCCGTGATCCTGCAGCTCCAAAAAGAAGTTTCCCTGCCCCAAGATCTCATTGTACTCCAGGGCGATCTGCTTTGCTTCCTGGTAATCGCCGGCTTTCAGCGCACGAGGCACCGCTCCCGCCAAACAGGCCGACAGACCGATGAGTCCCTCATGGTACTGGCGCAGTAAGGGCAGGTCGATGCGGGGCTTGCCGTAAAAGCCGTTGACCCACGCTTCCGACACCAACTTAATGAGATTTTGGTATCCGGTCTGGTTTTCACAGAGCAACACCAGATGATACGGCTCCCGGTCTAGCTCATGGACTCTATCCTGACGGGTCCGGCGGGCAACGTATACTTCGCAGCCGATGATCGGCTTGATATTCCGCCGTTTGGCCGCCCGATAAAAATCGACGACGCCGTACATGACGCCATGGTCGGTGATGGCAACGGCAGACTGTCCCAGCTCGACTGCGCGATCCAATACCTGTTCTATACGGCAGGCACCGTCCAGCAGGCTGTATTCCGTATGCAGATGCAGGTGGGCAAATCCCATAATGACCGCTCCTTTCAAAATAAATGATCTACAAAAAAAGAAAGGCGATTCCGCCGAACAACTGCCCATCAGTCATCGGGGGAATCGCTTTCTGCTTCCAGAGGTGGCAGTGCTTCGGCGATCTCTAAAATCCGCCGCAGCCGGTGGTTGACGCCGGACCGGGAAATCGGCTCAGATAAATTCTCTCCCAGCTCCCGCAGAGACATTCCCGGATTTTCGTACCGCAGCACACACAGCTCCCGCAGCTCCGGAGAGAGATGCTCCAATCCCAGATGCTTCTGGATGCGCTCGATGGCGATGCGCTGGACAGCGGCAGCATTGGCGGTTTTCATAATGTTGGCCGTCTCGCAGTTAGACCGGCGGTTGACGTCGTTGCGCAGTTCCTTGACCATCTTCACCTGCATCAGTTCCAGCGAGCCGTTCTGCGCGCCCAAATACGTCAACAGATCGGCAATGGCTTCACTTTCCTTTAAATAAACAACATAAGAGCCCTTTCGCTGGATGATGGCCGGCATCGTGTGCATCTCGATGACTTCTGACAGCAATTGGGACAGATCCTCCGCCAGGTGCATATGTACCACGGAAAACTCCAGATGGTATTCCTTCTCCGGATTGATCACCGTGCCGCAGGCCAGAAAAGCGCCTCGCAAAAAGGCAGATGCGCAGCCTGGCTTTTGCAGATTTTCTCGGTTGATGCGGCCGTGGACCTCTGTGCGGTCGTGGCCGAAATGGTGAAGCACCCGTCCCCGCTGGTCGTCGCCTTCGATCTGTACGGTACAGCTTTCCGGCGTCTGCTTGCGATGGGTGATCTTCGTTTGCAGATCTACCACAACACCGCACTCCTCCGCCAGCACCGACGCTGCCAGATGAGCAAACCCCGGATGCTCTGTGACGATCACCATAGACCGGTCGGAAAAGCTCCGGGCAAACCGCAGCATCCCGTAGCACAGCGCCTTGCGGCAGTTGGGATCAGTCGGCAGCTGACACAATTCATTTTTGATCTCCGCTGAAAAAGACATAGCGCTCCCCTATCTGTGAATATCCCGATGATTGACACTGACCCGGATGTCATTTTTTAGCAAGTGCTCATAAAGCAGCTGGGTCAGGGCCACGGAACGATGATGGCCGCCGGTGCAGCCGATGGCGATGACTAGCTGGCTTTTCCCCTCGTTGCAGTAAAGGGGCAAAGAGTAGTCGATCAGCGACACGATCCGCGCAAATAGCCCCTTTGTCTCGTCCCACTGCAAAACGTAATCCCGCACGCTGTCGTCCAGTCCTGTCAGTTCTTTGAGCTCCGGAATATAATACGGGTTGGGCAGACAGCGCACATCAAAGACCAGATCCGCCTCTGCCGGTACGCCGTGCTTAAAGCCAAAGGAGACGCAGGTCACCGCCAGGGCATCGGAGGAATCGCACAAAAACAGGCTGGCGATCCGCTGACGCATCTGGGTAGGCGAAGTGTGGGTGGAATCAATGATATAATCGGCGATCTCCCGCACCGGCTTTAAAAGCTGTTCCTCTTTTGCTACAGCTTCCTCCAGTGAGCAATGGGTGCTGTCCAGTAATGGATGCCGGCGGCGGGTCTCCTTATACCGGTTGATCCGCACCGATTGGGCCGCGTCCAAAAATAAAATCTTATAGGGCTTGTTTTCTTGCTTTAAGCGGTCCAGCGACGCAAACAGCGTGGAGAATCGCTCGCCGCCCCGAATATCCGTGACCACCGCTACCCGCTCAAACTCATCCTTCGACTGCTCGCACAAGTCGTAAAAGGGCAAGATCAATTGGGGCGGGATGTTATCCAGGCAATAAAACCCGATGTCCTCCATGGCGTGAATGGCTACGGATTTTCCCGCGCCAGACAAGCCAGTTACAATTACAAATTCCATACTACCTTCCTCATCTTTCCCCGTTATCCCACGGGCCGGATCTCGCATTCCAGCGCCACACCGGTCTCCTTTTGTACCGTTTCCTGAATCAGCGCCACAAGATCCAGCACATCCTGACAGGTCGCGCCGCCAACGTTCACAATAAACCCGGCGTGCTTTTCGCTGACCATAGCACCGCCGATCCGCTTGCCCTTGAGCCCGCACTGCTCGATCAGAGCGCCGGCGTAGTGGCCCTCCGGCCGCTTAAACACGCTGCCGGCACTGGGATATTCCAGAGGCTGCTTTGTCTTGCGGCGCAGAAAGATGTCCTCCATCTGCGCAGTGATGTCTGCCAGCTTTCCGGGCTGCAGCGCCACTTTCAGCGACAGGATGACCGCATCCAGATGATGGTACACACTGTGGCGATACTTAAGCTCCAGCGCAGAAAGCGGCACCGTGTGCACCTGCCCGTCCATGGTCATGTGCGTGGCGGAAACAACGACGTTTTTCATCTCGGAACCGTAAGCGCCGGCATTCATAAACAGCGCCCCGCCCACAGAACCAGGGATCCCCCAAGCAAATTCCAGCCCGGTCAGGCTGTGCTCCTGGGCTGCCCGACACAGCGTGGACAGCGGGGCTGCAGCACCGCAGGTGATGGTGTTCCCCTCTACGGTACATTGGCTGAACTCCCCGCTGAGCAGCACCACCGCGCCCCGGATCCCGTCGTCACTGACCAGCAGATTAGAGCCGCGTCCCAGGATGTGGCATGGGATCTCCAGACGATGGACCTCCTCCAACACAGTCCGCAGTCCATCTACCGTTTCCACGGTGATCAGCACATCGGCCGGACCGCCGATCTTAAACGTCGTATGTCTGTCCATCGGTTCCCCATACTGTACTCTACAGCCCTTTGCCGCCGCTGCGGCTCCCAAAAGTTCCAGTTGCTTCATGTCTACCTCGCACTTATCGTTATTCTCTGTGACCAGGCCAGCCGATCACAGGTCAAATATCCAGATCAATCATATGCTCCTGCACACCTAAACTATCGGTATCCAGTCCCAGATTTTTCATCAGCTCCAATGCCGCGTCGTTGCCGCTGGCTTTTTGCCGATTGTTCATGGCCGCCACTTCAATAATGACCGCCAAATTTCGTCCCTGCCGCACCGGGATGGTCAGCACCGGGATCTTGAGGCCCAGAATTTCCGTGCAATCCCGATTCAGTCCCATCCGATCATAGGATTTGTTTTCGTCCCAGGCTTCCAGATTGACAATAAAGTCAATGCGCTCTGTGGGTTTGACAGCGCCCATGCCGAACAGGCTGGCCACGTTGATGATGCCGATGCCCCGGATCTCGCTGAAATGGCGGATATTGGCCGGAGACGAACCCACCAGCGTTTTCGCCGACACCCGGCGGATCTCCACGGCGTCGTCGGCAATGAGACGATGGCCCCGCTTGACCAGCTCGATGGCTGTCTCGCTCTTGCCCACGCCGCTGTCGCCAACGATAAAGATGCCCTCGCCGTAAACCTCTACCAGCACGCCATGACGGGTCACTCTCGGGGCCAATTCTACGTTCAAGAAGGACACCAGCGCGGAAATGACGCTGGAAGTGGTGTCCTCTGTGGAGAACAGCGGCACCTTATGCAGCTTTGCCATCTCCAAAAAGATGGGGCTGGGCTGAATACTCCGGGCAAAGATCACTGCCGGCGGATGGGCCGGCAAAATATTTTCCAATGCTTTCCGTTTGCTGTCATCGTCCAAAGTTGCCAGGAAGGAAGCTTCCTGATTGCCGATGACGATGATGCGGGATGATTCAAAATGTTCCACATAACCGTTCAGTTCCAACCCCGGACGGTTCACATCCCGAGACTCGACAAACAGGGTATTCAGATCTGCCGGTGTATACAGTGTTTCCAACGACAGCTCCTTTTCTACGCGAGCCAGGGATAATTGATATTCACTCATGCTTCCACCGCCTTTTCCTGGGTGCGCCCCAACGGGCCGCATCCAAACTGTAAGATAGAGATATTATACCATACATTCCAGCGAAACGCATTAAAAAAACCACAAATTCCTGAAAACTTTCTTTAAAATCCGGTTTTCCCCGTATGCGTTCGGTCTCTCCCCCCAAAAAAGAAAAATCTGCCGGAAAAAACCGACAGATCCGATCTCTTTTTGCGCAAATCACGCGTTGCAATACGTCGTTCCGTTTTGGACGTCGATGCCCTTTGCGGCCAGCATCTGCGCCACCGTCACCATCTGAAAGCCCTGTTGTTTGAACTGGGGCACCAATCGCTCGATGGCCTCTGCCGAGGAAGTATAGATGTCGTGGAACAGGATGATGTCGCCATCAGAAGGATCTGCTGCTTCCACTTCTGCACAAATGGCGTCAGCATTGCGGCTGGACCAGTCCTGCGTATCCACGTCCCACAAAATAATGGGATAGGCAAGCTGAGACGACACCGACTCGTTGATCGCCCCATAGGGCGGGCGGAGCATGGTCGGCTGATGATCGGCCGCCTGGGCCATAGCATTCTCCGTCTTGCTGATCTCCTTTGCTACCTCTTTCTTCGAAAGCGTGGTCAGATCCGGGTGAGAATAGGAATGGCTTGCCACCTGCATCCCGGCATCCACCAGCTTTTTGGTCAGATCCGGGTATTTCTCCACGTTGCACCCCAGTTCAAAAAAGGTCGCTTTGGCGCCGTTGTCCGTCAGCACCTGCAAGATCCGCTCGGTGCCTTCTCCCGGGCCATCGTCAAAGGTCAGGGCGATCATGGGCTTTTCCGGGTCGATGCCCGTTAAATCCACACTGGCATTATCGTAAGGCGTCTGCGCCGCTGTCTGTTCCGCATCAGCGGGCACAGCGTCCCCCCGATGGCCTTTCTTTGGCTTGACCCCTTTGGTGTGAATTTGAACCACTGATGCTGTTGGGTCATTGGCAACGCCGTTTGCCTGGGTCGCCACATTGCCCTGCTGGGTCTGGACAGTTTCCTCGCCGCCGCACCCAGCCAGTGCCAGCGCCAGCCCCAGAGAGAGCATCACGCTCAACAGGACTGCGCCAATCTTCTTTCTGCTGCATTTCTTTTTCATCGCACAATGGGAACCTTTCTTATTTTTTTGTAAAATTATAACAAATTATCGTGTATCAAATTCTAGCACAACAATTGGGAAAACGCAACAGATTTTGTCACAAAAAATCAATTTTTTAACAAAGTTCGGCAGTCCCTCCAAAAAGCAGGTCATTCCTGGTCAAAGAGTCCCCGGATGCTCACCTCGCCGGTACGGATCACGCCGGTAGTACCGTCATCCTCCCAGCGGACCACCAGGCCGCCGCAGTCGTCGATGTCCTGCACCAGGGCCGTGCGTGTTCCGCTGCTGGACACCACCTGGACCTGCTTGCCCAGCACCACCGACCGGCGACGATATTCCGGCAAAAAGCTGCCGCTTTCCAGTTGGTCCGGCAGTTTCAGCAGCTCGGTGATCTCCGCCGCCGCCAACTGATTTCGAGTGATCGTGCCTGTGTCTTTTGCAAAGAGGAATCCAGCCTTATTGCGGATCTCCTCCGGGAAATCTTCCGCTGTGCCTTTAAAGTTGATGCCGATGCCCAAAACGATGCTTTCGATGCAGCCTGTTTCAACATTGGTGACGGCTTCTGTCAAAATCCCACAGATTTTCCGGCCGCCAGAATAGACATCATTGACCCACTTAATGACGCAGGGCTTCCCGGTGACTTTTTCTACCGCCCGGCAAACCGCCACGGACGCCGCCGTTGTGACTAAGACTGACTTTTCTGTAGAGATGGTGGGACGCAGCAGCATACTCAAATAAATCCCACTGCCCGGGGGAGAATAAAAGCTCCGGCCCAGCCGTCCCCGACCACCGGTCTGTTCCTCAGCCATGACGACCGTTTGGTGCTTGCCGCCGCTGACTGCCAATCGTTTCACCTCGTTGTTGGTAGAATCCACCGATTTATAAATATGAATCAGCTCCAAAGGAAAGTCCGGAGGAAGATACGGCGCCATGCCCTCTACCGACAGCAGATCGCTTTCCGTTTCCAGGCAATAGCCTTTGTTGGTCACTGCCGTGATGTGATAACCCTCCTTTTTCAGCTCGTTGATGGCTTTCCACACGCCGGAACGGGAAATCTCTATCTTTTTTGCCAGCTCCTCCCCGGAAATATAGCTGCCTCGGTGCTGTTCCAGCAGATGCAGCACCTTGCTTTTTGATGTCATAACCATTCCTCCCAAAAGGGTTCTTTTTCTTCCATTATACGGCGGGAATCGGGGTTGGTCAACCAGAAAGGTCTCCCCGTACTTCTCGAAAAAAGCTATCTTTTTTGCGCCGAAAGAAAAAACAAGCGGTGCTTTTCTCCGGGAGGGCTTGTTACAAAATTGCAAAAACGATTGAAAACCATCGAAATTTGTGCTATGCTATTTGGTAATCATTTTCTTTTTGACAAGGAGGCAAGCTGTGAAAAAATTACTCAAGATCATGTTTAGCCGGGTGTTTTTTGTCTGCCTCCTTTTGGCAGTACAGTTGGCGCTCCTGGCTACTTTTATGTATGGCCTGGGCGAGTCCTTTATCTATGTGCAGGTGCTCTTGATCGGCATCCGCTTTTTTGCGGTGCTGAAGATCATCAACAACAAAAGCAATCCCGCCTACAAGATCGCCTGGATGCTCCCCATTATCGTCTCCCCCATGATCGGCGGCATCTTCTATCTGGTACTGGGCGGCAACAAGCCCTCCCGCTGGAAACATAAAAAGGTCAGCCGCATCGAATGGCAAATGCGCCAATATCTGGCGCCGCCAAAAGATTACGCGCCGCTGTTGTCCTCCATCGCCGCCGACAACATGGATGCGGAACTGCAGTCCCGGTATATTGCCGCCAGCGCCTTCTGTCCGCCCTACGCCAACACGGAAACAGAATATCTGCCCATTGGCGAAATCAAGTTTCAGCGGCTGAAGGAGGAACTTCGCAAGGCTAAGCATTACATTTTCCTGGAGTACTTCATCATTGAGGAAGGCACCATGTGGAATGAGGTGCTGGAGATCTTGCAGGAGAAGGCCAAAAACGGCGTCGATGTCCGTCTAATTTACGACGACTTTGGCTGCATCAACAAAAAGCTCCCCCGCCACTATGATCAAGTGCTCAAAAAGATGGGCATCAAATGCTGTGTGTTCAACCCTTTTCGTCCGGTCCTCAGCGCCGTGATGAACAACCGGGATCACCGGAAGATCGCTGTCATCGACGGCCACACCGGCATTACCGGCGGCATCAATCTGGCCGATGAGTACATCAACATCAACAGTCCCTTCGGCCACTGGAAAGACACCTCCATCCTGCTTCACGGTGAGGGCGTGTGGAGCCTGACGGTGATGTTCCTCTCTATGTGGAGCTACCTGACCGGCACCGATGAAAACTTCAACCACTACCGGCCCTATCTCCACCAGGACGGCATCATCCGGGCGCCGGGCATCGTCCAGCCTTATAGCGATGGGCCCTGGGATGACAAGGCTATCGGCGAAAATGTGTACCTCAACATGATCAACCGGGCAAAGAATTATATCTATATCACCACGCCCTATCTCATTTTGAGCAACGAGATCGTTTCCGCGCTCCAAAACGCCGCCCAATCCGGCGTAGATGTGCGGATCATCACCCCCCATATCCCCGACAAAAAATATGTCTTTGAGGTAACACGGGCCAATTATGAACCGCTGATCGAAAAGGGTGTTCAAATCTATGAATACACGCCGGGATTCATTCACGCAAAGACCTTTGTCTGCGACGATGAATACGCTACTGTCGGCACCATCAACCTGGACTACCGGAGCCTATATCTCCACTTTGAGTGCGGCGTGTGGATGTATAACACGACAGCCATCTTGGACATCAAGAGCGACTTTATCCAGACGATGAAGCAGAGCCAGCACATTTCTCTGAACTTCTGCCGCAATACCCCCTGGTGGCGCCGCATGATCCGCTCCATCCTCAACGCATTCTCGCCGTTGATGTAAACGTTATAACAGCACAAAAGAGCATCCTCCCCAAAAGGAGAATGCTCTTTTTGCTTATGGAAAACGATTATTTTGCGGACAGCTTCGCATTGCCGGTCTGGATGATGCCAAAGTAGCTCTTGCCGGCATTGACGGTAATATCTTTGCCGTTTTCATCAGTGATCCGGATGGTATCTTCTTCTGTCGGCTTCGACCACTTGATCTTCTGGCAGGCGCCTGCGGAAACATAATAGCCTGTGCCGCCAGTCCAATCGACGTTCATGCGGCCCTTAGCGTCCCGAACAGACAGGTCCGTCTCCAGCACGAACACGTTGGTGTAGCTGAGCTGGGTATCGGCAGCGGCATCCATATGCGGATTGCCATTGTGCTGCTTTAAATACACCTTCTTTGCCGCATCATAGGTAAAGGTGCTGAAATACGGCTCTGCCGCGTCATCGGAGAACCGGAAGTCTACCGTGGTGCAGGGGCTGTTGCCGTCATCCGGCGCAACGATCTTTCCTTCCTCCCGGAAATGGAGGATAGGCTCGTTTTTGTCCTCTTTCAAGTCACTGCGCATATGGGCTTCTTCCATGGCCTTCGGCACATTGGCGCCCTTCAGCTTCATGGTATGCTCTACAGCATAGGTCTGTAATCGCTGCTGATCCCGCTCAAACAACAGTTCATTGCCGTCATTGCCCTCAAAGTGGTCGATGCCCAACGATTTCAGCGTCTGGGCAGCAATGGTCGGGTCACAGCCGCAGTGAATATAAACTGCGTCCAGGCCCTCGGCCAGGATCGGGTAATAATAACGACAGCTCCGCACAGAGCAAATGTCCGGGATCTTGGTATAATCACCGTAAACGGCCATCATCCGGGTGATTCCGCCCTCTACCAGCGTTTCAAACATGAGATCTGCATCGGCAATGCCGTACTGGGGCAGAGACTGGGAGATATTGTTGATCATCACGGCGACAGGCCGCTTGCCGATGGCTTCCTTGGAAAGCGTATCCAATCCGGTCAGGTTATTGGTGTTTTCATGGGACACCGGTGTCGTTTCCACTACAGAGGAAGTTTCTGCCGGTGTGGTTTCTGGCGCGCTCTGGTTGCCACAGCCAGCCAGCATGAGTACACCGGCCAGCAGTGCGGCTGCGAATATTGCCTTTTTCATCTTGTCGTCTCCTTTATCGTTTGGATCCATTGGAACATCTATTGGCAGTATAGCACATTCTCCAGCAGACCGCAAGGAAAACGCCGGTAATGATTGACAATTTTGCCGTTTTTGGTGAAATTTTATTGTCTTTTTTAGGCAAAACAGAAAAAGCACAGCGGAATTTTCCACCATGCTCTCCTGCTCGCTTTTTTCAGATCACTGCGAGATCACCGTCGTCAGGGCTGCTTTTTTCTCGGATCGCAGCCGGTTTTGGCATGACAATCACACGCACAACCGGAACAATTCCCGCCGCAGAAGGATCTTCCCGATTTTTTATCCCTGTAAATTTTCCAAATCGCCAGGGCAATGGCAGACGATAGGAAAAGTCCCACGATGACAGAACCCAAAATCGTTGCTATCATAAAAACTCCTTTCTTACGCTTGTGCTTCCGCGCTGCAAAGACGAGAGCGCTTCTGATCGGGGCGAAGCAGCAGATAGACCAGTAGCAGGACCAGAAGGATCGCCGCAGTAGTGAAGATGGGATCATATCCGCCGCCGCTAAACAGCGTGCCCAGTTGATAGACGATCATGGAAATAGCATAGGCAAACACGCACTGATAGCCGATGGCAAACCAGGTCCACTTTGCGCTGTTCATTTCCCGCCGGATAGCGCCGATGGCCGCAAAGCACGGAGCGCACAGCAAATTAAAGATCATGAACGACATGGCGGACAAGCCGGTAAAACTAGCAGCCAATGTACCCCAGACTTCCACCCCGTTTTCCGCTACCTCGCCAAAGCCGTAGAGGACGCCGAAGGTGCCGACTACGTTTTCCTTGGCGATGAGTCCCGTGACCGTAGCCACTGCCGCCTGCCAATCGCCCCAGCCCAGCGGCGCAAAGATCCAGGCAAAGCCTTTGCCGATATAGGATAGGATCGAGCCCGCGCCGCCAGACTCCTCCAGCAGACCGAAGGCGCCGTCTGTCCAGCCGAAGCCCTGGAGGAACCACAGTACCACCGTAGACAGCAGGATAATGGTACCGGCCTTTTTCACAAAAGACCAGCCCCGCTCCCACATACTCCGCAAAACACTGCCCATATGGGGAAGATGGTACGATGGCAGTTCCATGACAAAGGGCGCTGGAGCGCCGGCACAAGGCTTTGTCTTTTTCAGGATGATACCGGATACGACGATGGCCGCAATGCCAATAAAGTAAGCTGATGGCGCTACCCACCAGGCGCCGCCGAAGATCGCGCCGGCGATCAGGGCGATGATGGGCATTTTGGCTCCACAGGGCATAAAGGTTGTGGTCATGATGGTCATGCGGCGGTCCCGCTCATTCTCAATGGTACGGGACGCCATAACGCCGGGGATGCCACAACCAGTGCCGATGAGCATGGGGATAAAGGATTTTCCCGACAGGCCAAATTTTCGGAAGATCCGGTCCAGGATAAAGGCAATGCGGGCCATATAGCCGCAGCCCTCCAAAATGGCCAGCAGGAAGAACAGCACAAAGATCTGCGGCACAAAGCCCAGCACTGCGCCAACACCGCCGACGATGCCATCGAGGAGCAGACTTTGGAGCCAATCGACACAATGTATAGCTTCCAGCCCCTGTTCGATCAAAACAGGGATGCCGGGAATATAGAGGCCAAAATCACTGGGTGCCGGTTCTTCCGCTGCCAAAGCATCGGTAAACTCGGCTACGGTGATAGGTTCAACGCTTTCTACTTGGCCGTCCTCATCGGTGACCTCATGAACGCCCTCCAGCATGTTCTGTTCTGCCAACGCCAAAAAAGCATCCATCTCTTTTTCCGCCGCAGCTTCCGCTTTGGCAGCTTCTGCTTCTGTGTCGTATGCGCCGGGGTCAAAAGCCAGCGCCTCTTTGGCACCGGCAGTGTCGATGCCCCGGTCTTCCGCCGCGCTTAAAAATTCTGTGATGCGCTGTTGCTGTTCTGCATACGCTGCATCAGCCTCTTCATAAGCGTTTTGGCCAATGCCCAGGGGGAACCAGCCATCTCCAAAAACGCCGTCGTTCATCCAGTCTGTGCCGATGGCGCCGATCGTCGTGACGGAAAGATAATAGACGATGAAAATGACCGCAGCAAAAATCGGCAATGCTGCAAATCGATTGGTGACTACCCGGTCGATCTTGTCAGAAATCGTATCCTTTCGCTTTGTCCGGGTCACATAGCAGTCATCAAGGATCGACGTAATGTAGCTGTATCGCTCGTTGGTGATGATGCTCTCACTGTCATCGTCCAGGGCTTTCTCTGCTTTTGCGATGATCTGCTCCACATCCGGCCCATGGTCTATCTGTTCCAGGATCTTTTCATCCCGCTCAAACAGTTTGACCGCATAGTATCGCTTTTGTTCCTCGGGAACCGTATCTTCCAGCTTTTCCGCAATGGCGTTGAGGGCCGCTTCCACCTTTGGGCCAAAGCGGTGCGGGGCTTGCTGATGCAGTCCGTTTTCCCGCCCTACAAATACTGCCTCTTGGGCGGCCTTTTGTACGCCGGTGCCCTTTAAGGCAGAAATCTCCACCACCGGACAGCCTAAATGACGGGAAAGCCCATGGATATTCAGCACATCGCCGTTTTTCTTTACGATGTCCATCATGTTGACCGCTACCACCATGGGGATCCCCAATTCCCGGAGCTGGGTGGTCAGATATAGATTTCGTTCCAGGTTGGTACCGTCCACGATGTTTAAGATCACATCGGGGCGCTCCTCCACCAAATAGGTCCGGGCTACTACCTCCTCCAGCGTGTAGGGCGACAGAGAATAGATCCCCGGCAGGTCGATGACAGAAACCGTCTTGTCTCCCTTTAATTTTCCTTCTTTCTTTTCTACGGTGACGCCGGGCCAGTTGCCAACGAATTGATTGGCGCCGGTCAGGGCGTTAAACAGCGTTGTCTTGCCGCAGTTGGGGTTCCCCGCCAGGGCAATTTTGATCGCCATATCCTTTCCTCCTATCTGAGCCTATCTTTGCAAAATAAGCGCTAACTAATTTTAATAAGTTATAGCTAACTCATGGGCAAAAATCACTGTACTTCGATCAGCGCGGCATCCTTTTCCCGCAGGGACAGTTCATATCCCCGAACAGTGACCTCTATCGGATCGCCCAGCGGCGCTTTTTTGCGGACGAAGATCTCTGCGCCTTTTGTGATGCCCATATCCATGATCCGGCGTTTGACAGCGCCTTCTCCGTGAAGCTTTACGACTTTGACTGTCTGACCGACGTTGATTTCCCGCAATGTTTGCATTTTTCTCCCCCCTATACCATAATTTTATTGGCCATTTCCCGACTGACGGCGACCCTGGAATCCTTGACATTGACGATGACATTTCCGTTTTGCGCCGACACAACAGACACGGAAGCACCGGCCACAAAGCCCAATGATTCCAAAAAACGACGGCTTTCTTCCCGGCCGCCAATGCGTTGCACCACACAGTGTTCTCCTGGCTTTGCCATAGATAACGGCAGCATTTCTCTCCCTCTTTTCTCTGGATGTTCAGCCCTCTGGCATCGGATACGCTAGTAGTTTGCCTTGGCTAACTACTTATAGATTAGCACTAGCTAACCAATTTGTCAACGCTTTTTTGATCGATTCTTTGTAAACCCTTAAATTTGTCAAAAAGAAAAGCCTCCGATCCCTCGGAGGCCCGTATGTTGCGAGATTACTTTTTCTTCAAAACCATTTTAGCGCCATTGGCTTCTATGCTGATGGTGTCTCCATCGACCTGTACCGTATCGTTGCCCATGGTCAGCTTGCCATTTTCATAGCTGTACGCACCCATGTCGCTGGTCTCTCCCATCATCGACATCGTGGCTTTACCGTCTTTAAATTCCACGACTGCCCCGTCATCGGCTCCGGATACGCCGGCAAGTCCGCCAAGGGATTTTACCAACTCCAGCATATCCTGTCCATCCTGGGTCATTTCTGTAATTTCCCAGGTGCCGTCAATGCTGGCTGGTGCGCCACCGCCACAGCCTGCTAGCGCCACCGAGGACGCCAGCGCCAAAGATGCCATAATTGCGATCAATAACTTTTTCATAAAAAATTCACCTCAAATTGATTTTTTTGGGG
The DNA here is from genome assembly GCA_029098185.1 of Oscillospiraceae bacterium. Classification (GTDB taxonomy): domain Bacteria; phylum Bacillota; class Clostridia; order Oscillospirales; family Acutalibacteraceae; genus UMGS1071. The sequence goes on along the minus strand of JAQXNV010000022.1, from coordinate 120,592 downwards.
GAATGCGCTAAATTAAGTTAGCGTGATTATAGCATTTCTGGTTTAAATTGTCAATTCATTTTTTCCAATTTTTTTGTGTAAAATTATCACGGCAAAAAAAGAAAAATCACCTATCTTTCCCACAACTTCTCCGCATCTGTTTGGGAAAAATAAGCCTTCTGCTGACCGTATGTAACAGGCAGCCAAAGCCGCCTGCGTTTTGTGGGATCACTCGTCGTGGATATTCTTCAGCTTGGTGTTGGCAAAGGTCTCACATTGCGTCTCACCGATCCGCTGCGTATCATAGCTGTAGGTGCCAACGCAGACACAGTTGGCATCACATTGGTCGCCATGGCAGTGGTGGACACATTTCTCCGCTGTGCAGCGAATCTCCAATTCTGTATTTGGGTCATCGTGGCGCACAACGTTGGTCACGCCTTCTTGTTTGCTGACAAAAGACGCGCAGCACGTTTCGTACCGGCTGTCTGACTCCTCGCCCCGCACTTCAATGTTGGGCAGACAGCAGCGATGTTCCTTGTAGTTGGCGCAGTTCTCTACGCTACATTTTAAGTTTGTCATAACAACAGCTCCTTTCTAAAAGCATTCCTTGCGATGTGGTGTCACATCCTTTGCTAGTCTGCGCAAAAGCCATCCGTCTATTCTCCTGCTGGCCTCTTTTCCAATGTCAGTCTTTTCCGCATTGCTTCCTGCATAAAAATGTGGTAAACTATAACTATTATGGATTCTCAGAAAGGTCTGTTCACGCATGAAACAAAAATGGTTCCCCATCGCTTGTGCAGCAATCATGCTGCTGTCTCTCGTCGGCTGCGGCAGTAAAACCGTCGCCACCAAGGACGTTGATCTGTCCAGCACGGTCGCCGCCATCGAAGCCTATGATAACGGCAACTATTCTTCCCAATCCATCGGCGACTTGAAAACAGTCTATGATGTGGACAGCGGCGATGTGAAACAATTTTCCGCAAAAACAAAAAATGGCGCCGCCATCGTTTTGATCGAAGCTATCTCCGATGACGCCGCCAATCGTTGTGCGCAAAAGCTCAACAGTTACCAGAGCCATTCCGGCCACGGCGAGCAGGAAAAAGTAACCAAAATTGGAAATTATGTGGCGCTGTTTTACAGCAGCAACGGCAAAGCCGATCAAATGGCAGAATGCTTCACATCTTTTGTAGAAGGTTAAGCCGGCTAAGAAAAAAAGACTCCCTTTTGGGAGTCTTTTTTCTTAGGATCTGTCCTGTTCTTCTTCCAGCTTTTCCCCATCGGGCAGATGGTCGCCGTGGTCGATGACGAGCCGCAGCGTGGAACCGGGACAAAGATGATGTACGCCTTTTGTCACAACGTCCTCCAGCGCCTCATCCTCCAAATGAAAGCGGTATGGCGCCAGCAGGTCAAAGGAGATCACCGTAGGCGTCTCCCACTCCACCTGAAAATCATGGATGGACAAAAGCGGTGAGATCGTATGCAGGAAAGATAAAATATCCGATTGCAGCTGATTCGTCCGCGCATCGCCAACCGTGACCGGGTCCAGATGGGCTACCAGCTCTACGTTGTATTGTTCCTTTACCTGTCGCTCCAGACGGTCAATGATCCCGTGGCTTTCTTCCAGCGTCATGGTGTTGTCCATCTCAAAGTGGACCGTGGCAAAATACATCTGCTCGCCGTAATCGTGAAGCTGTAGATCGTGATAGCCGATGATCTGGTCACAACCATCAAACAGCTTGCGCAGCTGCTCCACCAGCGCTTGGGAAGGCGCCTGTCCCATGAGCGGGCTGGAAGTCTCCCGGACCAGCTGGATGCCGGAAATGATGATGAAGATCGCCACCGCCATACCGAGATAGCCATCCAGATTAAAGCCGATGAAGTAAGAGATCACCGTACCGATCAGGACGACGGACGTTGCGACCACATCGTTGAGGCTGTCGGTAGCCGTTGCTTTCAGCGTAGTGGAGTGGATAGATTTTCCCATTTTCCGATAGAACAAACACTGCCATAACTTGACCAGAATGGAGCCGATCAAAACGCCCAGCACGACAAAATTAAAGCCGGTCTCTTCCGGAGAAATGATCTTGTCCAGAGAAGAGCGTCCCAGCTCCACACCCAGCACCAGAATAATGATCGACACGATCAGTCCGGCGATATACTCGATGCGGGCATGGCCGTAGGGATGTTCCTCATCAGCCGGCTTAGACGCCAGCTTAAACCCGACCATGGTCACTACAGAAGAAGCGGAGTCGGTCAGGTTGTTGATGGCGTCGGCAGTGATGGCGATGCTGTTAAACAGGATCCCAACAAGCATTTTCGCAGCGGTCAGCAGGAGGTTCGTAACGATGCCCACCAGGCCGGCCACTTTGCCGTAAGCCGTGCGGACGGTGGGATTCTCCGTGTCCTTGTAGTCACGGATGAACAAGCGAATAATGAAATTTGTCATAAGCACCTCAATCTGCGTTGTGGGAGTTTCGGTCAAAAAGACTGTTGCCCTGACTGTCGATGGCAACGATCAGCGGAAAGTTTTCTACCTCCAGCCGCTTGACAGACTCACAGCCAAGCTCTGGAAAAGCGATGACCTCCAGCTTTTTGACGCACTGGGCTGCCAGAGCGCCCGCTCCGCCGATGGCGCACAGATAAACGGCACCGTTTCGCCGGATGGCGTCTACTACAGCCGGAGAGCGCTCGCCTTTTCCGATCATGCACTTGAGGCCCAGATCCAGCAGCCGAGGTGAATAGGGATCCATCCGGCCAGAGGTCGTCGGCCCACAGGAGCCAATGGCCATGCCTTCTGGCGCCGGCGTCGGCCCTGCATAGTAGACAGTTGCCCCCTTTAGCGGAAACGGCAGCGGCTCACCGCTGTCCAGCGCGGCGACAATCTTTTTGTGCGCGGCATCTCGAGCCGTGTAAACTGTGCCGCTGAACAGCACAGTGTCGCCAGCTCGCAGCGTTTTTGCCGCCTCTTCTATCTTATTGGAAAAAATCTGTTTGCGTTCCATAGCATTCCCTCTTTTCTGAAAAATCTGCCGAATCTATTGTACCATAAAATGGACAGCACGCCTAGAAAAATATTTTTTTCGCCGCCAAACGACAAGTATTCTTCCGGTGAAAATGTCAGGAAAAAATATGCTTGTCCTTAATGGTCAGCGGAAAGTGCCCTTCTTTCGAACGATCAAAGCGCCAGGGAAAAATAGCTTATCCTTAATGATGAGCGGAAAGCGCCAGGAAAAATACGCCTGTCCTTGATGGTGAGCGGAAAGCGTCCTTCTATCGAGCAATCAAAGCGCCGACAGCGAAATGTCCCTGTCCCCCGCCGTCAGGCGGGGGGCGCCCCGCTCTCTTGGCGATAAAAAAGCGCCGACAGCGCGGCACTTTTCATAGCATATTTTTCTTTCGCAGCAGGATAAAGGTCACAGCCGTCACCACAGCACTAAAGGCCATCACAAACCAGAAGTGCGGCAGCGGTAAGCCTTCTACGTTCATGCCGTAAATACCGGAGATCAACGTCGGGATCGCAATGATCAGCGTCACGGAAGTGAGCACCTTCATGACGATGTTCAGGTTGTTGGACACGATACCGGTGTAGGCGTCGGTGGTACTGGAAATAATGCTCAGGGAATTACTGGACATATCGATTCCCTGTTTGATCTCAATGAGCAGGTCCTCCAAAAGATCATGGTCCTCCTCATACAGCTTGATGCTGCGCCCCAAGCGGATCCGCTCGATGGTGCGCTCGTTGGCTTTTAGCGACGAGGACAGGTAAACCAGCGATTTCTTAATATCCAGCAGCTTCATCAGTTCGCTGTTCTTCAGCGACTTTTCCAGGCTCTTTTCAACTTGAGCGCTGTACCGGTCGATCTGCCGCAGGTTCATGATATAGCGGGTAGCGATGGAAAACATGATCTTTAAAATAAACTGCACCCGGTAATGGGTATACACATTTTTGACCGTTCCATTGGCAAAATTGTCCAGGATCATGTTTTCGTTCATGCAGATGGTGATGACATTTTTCGGCGTGAGAATAATACTCAGCGGCACGGTACTAAATTCCAGATCGCCCTCAGCATCTACCTGGATCGGAATATCGAGAATGATCAGGGTGTTGTCGTCCTCAGTGTCAATGTGGGAGGACTCCTCTTCGTCGATGGCGCTGCGGATAAATTCCGGTTCAATGTGATAATCGTTGATGAGCTGCTCCAGCTCACTTTCATTGGGCCGGATACAGCGCACCCAACAGCCCTGCTCCCAGTCATCAATGGGCTGGATCTTGCCGTGAATATTGCTTTTGTAAAATCGAATCATCGTAATCATCCCTTCAAAAATGAGACGCAGCGATTCCGCGGCGTCTTGTGGTCTCGGATTCAGTTGTGCTCCATAACAACGGGTCTGGTTTCAAAACGCCACTTCCTTTCTAGATCATCTTTTTTGAAGTATGTTCCTATTTTATCACCAATCCGTTCACTTTGCAAGGTTTCCGCTTGGGGTTTCATCGCTTTTTACCCAGGCTTTTCCCAGCGTTTACACGCCGTTTTTGACCCATCTTTCCTTGTGTGGTATACTGAAAGAACAAAAAGGAGGAGTCCCCATGAATACACAGGAAATTTTACAGCTCCAGGAGGACCTGCGCCAGATGCTCTTTGCCAACGGCGTCAGCGATGTAGGCTTTACGGCCCTGGAGCAACAAGATCTGGAGCAGATGGAGCAGGACGGTCTGGGCGTTGGAAACTGCCGTTATGGCATGAGCATCGTGGTGCGCTTATCGGACGCCATTGTGGACGAAATCGATGATGCGCCGACCCACACCTATTTTCACCATTACCGCACAGTCAACACGTTTCTCGACCAGATGCTCCTGCGGGCCGGCATGATGCTGGAACGAAACGGCTATCGCTATCTGACGGTGGCCGCTTCCCAAAGCATCAACAAAAACGGCTGGAACTACAAGGGACGCTTCTCCCACAAACATCTGGCCTGTCACTGCGGACTGGGAACCATCGGCAAAAGCGCCCTGTTCCTGCACCGGGAATTTGGACCTCGGGTGCGTCTCGGCTCGCTATTCACCGACTGTCCCTTTCCACAGCAGCCGGTCACGCCTCACGCTGTTTGCGGTGACTGTACCATCTGCCGGGATGCCTGTCCTGCCGGCGCCATTCTGGGCAAAATGTGGCAGCCTGGCATGGAGCGCACAGCGCTGTTCCTGCCGGACAAATGCAGTCAGCATATGAAAACTGCTTATCAAAAAATCGGTCGGGGCGCTGTCTGCGGCATCTGTATGCGAGTCTGCCCCAAAGGCAAAAATCCGTAAGAATCATTCCCATTTTCTTGTGCAAATCTCATGTCTGCGCAGGTCTGTATTTGTAAGAAGATTGCACAAACTTTGGCAAAACCGAAAAATCATGCTTACATCCACCTGATTTTTTGTGGTAGACTGAACGTAATCTCGTTTGGAACAACTACGATCGACAAGGAGGATGTTGAAACAATGTCGGAAAAGATGAGGATGCCGGAAAATCGACGGGAAGAACTTATTTTTACGGTGATGTGCGTGCTATTCATGTGTTCGGTGATGCTGACCTATAATATGATCATGGCCCTGGGATTTACCTTTGCTGCCGTGCAAATGACGTGTATGCTCTTCCCGCTCACTTGTGTCGTCTGCTTTTGCCTGGACTTTTTTGTCGCCTGCCCTGTTTCCGGGTTTCTCATGAGAAAGGTAGCTGGTCCCTGGATCACAAAGCCGTGGATGGGCACGGTTTTATTTCAGCTCTTCACTGTCACGCAGATCGTCATCCTGGAATCTTTTTACGGTGCGCTCATCGAACAGGGATTTACCAGCGGCGTCTGGATGTCCTGGCTCCACCATATGCCGCTGAACGCCATGGTAGCCTATCCGGTGATGATCCTTGTATGCAGTCCCATCGTGCGCTTTTTGTTCCGGCTGCTCATCCCTGTCGGACAGCTAAAATGTAAAAAGGGCCTGCCCCAAAATGCTTCTCCAGAACGGGAACAGCCTGTGGCCTAAAGGATCTGCCCCCATTTTTTATACTGCAAAACAACAAAACCGCCGGAACACTTCTGTCTCGGCGGTTCTGCTATTTCTATGCGCTAATAAATAAATGGTATCGTTGATCTCGACCGACGCTATAGCCCTGATGATCAACGTTAGCGTTATCGAATTTTCCGGCACTCCAAATAGTAGCGCTTGTCGCTGGCTTCGCCCATGGAGAAGGTCTTTCTCGGCAAGGCGCCCTCCTGAATGACAGTTGGGAAAAGCTGGTCTTTCGCCATTGGCGGCAGCAGGATGCCGACGGCACCCTTTGCGGCCAGATCGCGGGTGACATCCTGCCCGTGGATATAATCGACCCGGCCGCCATTGACAGCGATATACTGGTCGATGAAGTCCTGTACGGTGCCTACGGCCAGCGTGTGCTTTGGATGCTCGACGGTGATGGTTTCCTCCTTGCCATCTGCCAGAACGGTAAAGGTCTGCGCCTCCTGACGGCCTTCCTGGGCTTCGCAGAAGGACTGGAGTGCAGACAGGAACTTCTTGTGGTCCACGTCGAACACAGCCCGGTGGATCGCCTCGAACTCCAGGGAATCTTCGTGGAGATTGCACACCTCTACCAGTGCGTAACGGGCCGGACTCATGCGGTCCACCATGCCCAGACGCTTTTTCTCCTCATAGCAGGCCTTGGCCGCCGCCAAAGAATGGTTGCCGTCGCCCACAGCAAATACCAATGGCGCTCTGCCAAACAGGTTGTACTTTGCGGAGAAGTTTTCCATCTTTGCCAGCTCGTCACAGCCGTGCATCACCTTCATGTAATCAGGGCCTTTCATGCGGTAGCCGGTAATGTGACCGCCGTCCATGTTCAGATCGAAATCATACAGCTTTTCCCGGTCTGCTTTAACGTCCTCAAACTGCTCGATGATCTTCTTCTCCGGGTCATCGATCAGCACCAGAACATGGGGCAGCTCCAAAAAAGCGTTTTCCCGAATGCGTACCCGTGGCGGCAAACGATCCTCCACGGTGGCTTCTGTGGCACGCACCAGGCTGCGGGAACCCTTTTTGTAGTCATACTCCTCCAAGTCCAGCAATCCCAGGACGCCCCGGCGGATCTTACCGCTTTTCAGGGTGCGCTCCACATAGACCATACTGTTGCGGTAGGCCTGAAAAACACCTTCCCGGAGATACTGCTTCATGGTATTGTTGATGGATTTAACTTTCTCATCAAAATCAACGGTATCCAGATAGGCCTCTGGGAAGATCAGATTGTAGCTGGATGGATACCCTTCTACGTCCTGCTCCACTGCTTTCCAGTAGTCCGGCTGCGAGGTAAACTGATCGCACGCCACTACACTCCACTTTTCCAAATGCTCTTTCGGGATCAGAATTTCTCCCGGACAAAAAGGAACTCCACTCATTTTGTTCCATCCTTTCCGCTATGTATTTTACTGTTATTGTACCATAACTTGTAGCAAAAAGCTACAGCTAAGACAGAATCTCACGGGAATTTTTCGTCCCGCAAAACAGGCAGATCCCATGGTCTCACTTGTCTTTTTTCCACAAGATCGCCACAAACAGCAAAAGGCGGAGGGCCGAGGCCCCCCGCCGATTGCGATTGATCAAGCTGATTTTCAGGCAGTCGCTTGTTCCAGCGCTGCTTTTCTGGCAAGCTCTGCTTCCGCTTCTTCGGCCGCAGCCTTTGCCTTGTTCCGCTTGATGATCTTCATACGTGAGAATTCTTCTCTTTCTCTTTCTTCCAGTACTTCTTTGATAAATTTAATATCGGACTGGAAGCGAGGAATCATAATGTTCTTCAAGGCGTTTGCACGTCTTGTTGTCTTTTTGATTGCGTCAGAAAGACGGAACACACTGTTTTCGATCTCTGCCAGCTCAGCAGACATCCGCTTTACCTCGATGAATTTGAGAAACGCATCGTCTAATGAGACATTACTGGAGTGCAGACCGTATGGCACGGTGTCCATCTTGGTCTCCACCCAGTCTACCATTGGAAGCTCTACGCCCATGACGCTGCGATATGCAACGGTCAGTCCGTCGTCAAACGGGATGGTGCTGGCCAATTCGCCGGTGTTGCCAATGGTAATATTGGCAAGCTCCAGCGCATCGTAAGCTTCCTGGAAGGTCACGTCGATCTTATCCTGGATCTTTCCGGCCTCACCAAGCAACATCATAATCTCACGAATGAGAACATTACGCTTCCGATCCATCAGCTCGTAGCCCTTTTTGGCGAGCTTGAGCTGCTTCTTCGTAGCGATCAACTGGCTTTTGGTAGGTAATACTTTATTCGCCAATAGAAGTCACCTCATTCTTGGGAAGAGTTTCCTGTTAGTCTTCTACTCTTGATACATAATACTTATCAAGAATATCTTCCGGAACACGATCCAGATCGATCCGAGGCAGTGTGCCCAGGATTTCCCAACCGAGATCCAGGCTTTCCTCGATGGAGCGGTTCTCCTTGAAGCCCTGTGTAATAAACTTGGACTCAAAGAGCTTACCAAACTTCAGGTAACGCTTATCCTTCTTGGAAAGTTCCTCTTCACCGATAACGGATGCCAGGGAACGAGCTTCCTGTGTCTTTGCATAGGAAGCAAAGAGCTGGTCAGCCAGTGCCTTGTGGTCATCACGGGTAAACTCTGCGCCGATACCGTCCTTCATCAGACGGGACAGGGATGGCAGAATACCAACCGGTGGGTAGATCTTGCTGTTGTCCAGAGAACGATCCAGAGAGATCTGACCCTCGGTGATGTAACCGGTAAGGTCGGGAACTGGGTGGGTAACGTCATCGTTCGGCATGGTCAGGATCGGCAGCTGGGTGATGGTACCCTTCTTGCCGTGAACCATACCTGCACGTTCATACAGAGAAGCAAGGTCAGAATACAGGTAACCTGGGTAACCTTTTCTGCCTGGAATCTCGCCCTTGGAGGAGGAGAATTCACGCAGTGCTTCAGCATATGCTGTCATATCTGTCATGATGACAAGGACGTGCATATCCTTCTCATAAGCCAGATACTCAGCAGCGGAGAGTGCGCAGCGCGGTGCCAGTGTTCTCTCAATGATCGGGTCATTGGCCAAGTTGAGGAACATGACAACGTTCTGCAGAACACCGGACTCGTCAAAAGAACGACGGAAGAACTCCGCAACGTCGTTCTTAACACCCATGGCGCAGAAAACGATCGCGAAATCGTCATTGCCATCCTTGTCCGTTACAGAAGCCTGGCTGGCGATCTGCACTGCCAGCTCATTGTGCTTCATACCGGAGCCGGAGAAGATTGGCAGCTTCTGGCCACGGATCAAGGTCATCAGGGTATCAATGGAAGAAATACCGGTGTGGATATAGTTCTTTGGATATACACGGGACGCTGGGTTGATCGGCGCGCCGTTGATGTTAACGCTCTTCTCTGGGAAGATCGCACCAAGGCCGTCAATCGGCTTGCCTGCGCCGTTAAATGTACGTCCGAGAATTTCTGGCGAAAGGGGCATCTCCATCGGGCGACCGCGGAGTCTTGTGCGGGTGTTGGTAAGGGAGATCTCACGAGTACCCTCGAACACCTGGATGACTACACGGGAGCCTTCCATCTGCACAATTCTTCCTTGACGGAAGCTGCCGTCTTCAAGACGGATGTCAACTGTCTCTTCAAAGAAAGCATTTTCTACGCCGTCAACAACGATCAGAGAGCCGTTTATTTCTTTAACGCCAATATAATCAAGAATCATGTTATTAACCGCCTTCTCCGTGCGAATAAACTTTTGGTTCCTTATCATCCTCGCACGGGAAATGATAAGAGTTTTGTATCGGCGTGAACCTTAAGCAGAAAGAACCGCTGCAATTGTGTTGTCGATATCGTCGATGATGTCATTGATCTTGGACAGATCATTGTTCGGTACTTCGTACTTCATCTTGATAACTCTCTCATAAATACCAGTCTCCAGCAGACCATCCAGCGGAACGTTTGCTGCGACCAGTTGTTTACTCTTGTTGTAGAGGTGTACGATTACCTTCATCATATCTCTCTGCTTCTCGATCGGCACATAGGTGTCATCGGGGTGGAAGGCGTTCTGCTGCAGGAAACCAACACGGACAACACGAGCGATCTCGATGACCAGCTTCTGATCATCCGGGAGCACGTCTGCGCCGACCAGCTTAACGATTTCCATCAGCTTGTTCTCTTCCTGGAGAATATCATTGATAATGTTACGATATACAATGAATTCTTCACCCAGATGCTCATTGTACCAGTCTTCCAGTGCCAGGTCATACTCGGTGTAACTTGCCAGCCAGTCGATTGCCGGGAAGTGTCTTGCGTATGCCAGGTTCTTATCCAGAGCCCAGAAGCAACGGGTAAACCGCATGGTGTTCTGTGTAACAGGCTCGGAGAAGTCACCGCCAGCAGGGGAGATAGCACCAACGATCGAGATAGAACCTTCGGTGCCATTGAGGTTGTGAACATAGCCAGCACGCTCGTAGAACTCAGCCAGACGAGATGGCAGATAGGCCGGGAAGCCTTCTTCTGCAGGCATCTCTTCCAGACGACCAGAGATCTCACGGAGTGCCTCAGCCCAACGGGAGGTGGAGTCAGCCATCATAGCAACGTGGTAGCCCATGTCACGATAGTACTCCGCCAGGGTGATACCGGTGTAGATAGATGCTTCACGAGCAGCAACCGGCATGTTGGAGGTGTTGGCGATCAGAACGGTACGCTCCAGCAGGAGACGGCCTGTTCTTGGGTCGACCAGTTCTGCAAATTCTTCCAGTGCCTGGGTCATCTCGTTACCACGCTCGCCGCAGCCAACGTAGACGATGATGTCAGCGTCGCACCATTTTGCCAGCTGGTGCTGGGTCATGGTTTTACCGGAACCGAAAGCGCCAGGGATACAGGCAGTACCGCCCTTAGCCAGTGGGAACAGGCTATCCTGGATTCTCTGACCGGTGATCAGCGGGATGGAAGAAGGTACCCGCTTGGAGACTGGACGATCTACACGGATCGGCCATCTCTGGCAGAGGGTGAGCTCGTGCTTTCTGCCCAGTTCGTCCTCTACCTCGACAACGGTGTCGTTGACTCTGTATTGGCCATTTGGCATGACCTTTGTAACAACCGCACTTTTGATTTTTGGTGTCAGCATACACTTGTGCATAACGGAGAAAGTCTCCGGCACTTCAGCGTATACATCGCCTGGGACCAGCTTGTCGCCGACAGCGACCTTAACGGTAACATCCCAGAGCTTTTCCTCGTCCAAGGTTTTAGCCTTGGAACCACGGGCAATAAAGGTGCCGCTTTCTGCTGCAATATCCTTCAGCGGACGTGCGATACCGTCGAAGATATTGTTCATAATGCCAGGGCCCAATGTAACGTTCATGGGGCTGCCTGTGCCGACAATCGGCTCGCCGAGTGTCAACCCGACTGTTTCTTCATAAACCTGAATTGTGGTAAACTTGTCGGTAATACCGATAACCTCACCAACGAGGCGCTCGTGTCCGACGTAAACCATTTCCATCATGGAGAAACTGCGAGCATCTTTTACAGTAACAATGCAACCATTGATACCGTAGATTACGTTTTGATTTTCCATCATTTACTCATCTCCAAATAACAAATGGGTAGCGGATCAGACCACAGCCATCCCCGAATTTTCTTCGAACCAGCTATGCTGTTCGTCCAGCATAGCGTCTAATGTAGCATCCAGGAGAATGCGCATCTCTGCGTTTTCTCCGCGGAAGCCACCGATCTTAATTCTGTCGTCTTCTTCGACAGTTACTTTACCGCCAAAAGCCGCAACAGCAACGTCCTTTGCCTTACCATCGCCGGTCTTTACATACACAACGGTGCCAGGCTTTGTGAGAACTTTCGCCATTTCTGCTGCGTTCTTCTGCAGTGTTTTTGCGTAAGCGGGTGTCTTGGTGAACTCCACCAGGGCCTCCGCGGCTTTTTCAAACACGCAGTTTTCAATCTTCTGGCGTTTCTCGAGCAGTACTCTGCGGGCGTCAATCTCCTTGTGAGACATCTCGCGAACGATGTTGCTGCGTGCTTCCGCAACTTCCTTCTTGATCAGACGATCGGCTTCGATCTTTGCGGTGGTTTCTGCCTCCCGCAGATCCTTGATCTTGTAAGCTTCGATGTCTTTCATGATTTTTTCGCGCTGCGCCTCAGCATAGTGATTAATGGCAGAGTAAAAACCACTCAATTTCTCCATATTTGAAGCCATTATTAACCCCCGTTCCGCCGCCTAAGCGGCCAAAACTGAAAATAGAAACTAAATCTTAATCCCGACTGCCTCACGGACATAACGGGTGATAGCATCTTTTGTGCGACCATTGCCGTTCCTATCAGGGACCTCGACAATCAGAGGACGCTTACAGTTCATCTTCAGGTTATAAACATCGTCCGGAATCATGTCAACAACATTCTGGGTAATCAATACCACGGCAACATCCTCAACACGCTTCATTGCGCTGTTTAACTCCTTCAGAGCCTCTGTTTCATTGGAAACGATGACGCCGTCGATGCCGGCCAAACGCATTCCAACCAGGGTGTCCTCATTATCGCTTATCAAATAAAAGCGCATTGATGCCACCTGCTTTCTTTAAACTGTAACAAAATTATTACGTTTCTCGTAAATCTGTTTCGATGATCCGAATCAGACAGCAACCTTAGCCAGGATCAGGATGGAGATCAACAGACCGTACAGAGCAACACCTTCGCCCAGAGCAACGAAGATCAGGGACTTACCGAATGCCTTAGGATCTTCTGCAGTAGCGCCGATAGCAGCAGGAGCAGCAGCAGCAACAGCGATACCACCGCCGATGCCGGACAGACCAGTAACGATACCAGCAGCGATCAGGCCCAGGCCGTCAGACTGACGAGCAACAGTTGCGCCGTCTGTGTAGATGAGCTGTGTGTCAGCAGCAGTTTCGCCTTCTGCAGCGGAAGCGACCATTGGAACTGCGAATGTAACAACTGCGATTGCCATGAATGCCAGGAGCTGCTTTACAACGATGTTGCGGGACTTTTTGCCGTTCTTGAAAGCCTTAATGCCAAAGAATACGGAAGCTGCGAGAGCGATGATTGGCAGAGCAATGAGTAAGTAAGTCATAATATTTTCCTCCAAAATCAATAAAAATAATAAACTTTCATTTTGTTTTAGATTTTTTTGAAACTACGGTTTCTGTTCGATTATGCCTCGATCATTTCAGAAGCAACAACCGGTACATACTCGCGGCCGTCGCCTGCATAGAAGCGGTTGAACATCTCGTAGTAGTTCAGTCTGAGAACCTGGATACATACCAGCAGGGCCTCAAGAGCGGTGATAACGCCGTTACCAATGACAACGATGATGATGTAAACAACACCGCCGCTGCCGCCGAATACGGTTGCCAGGCTGAATACAACCTGCATCATACCGGCGTGAACCAGAACGAACGCACCAACACGCAGGAAGGACATGATTGTAGACATGGTCTCGATTGCGAGCACGATGATCTCAAAGATGTTCTGCATGATAAAGTTGCCAACGCCGCCTTCAACGCGGAAGCCGTGACCTTCAAAGAGTTCAGCCAGCGGCTCCTGGAAGAAGATAAAGACCAGTGGCAGTACCACCATACCCAACAGCCACCAGATATTGAAGCCGTTGAAGCCGATGTAAGCGCACAGATCGCCAACGATCAGGTTTGCCAGAGCGCCGGCAAGACCGATGTAGAATACCATACCGGCAATACCGGTGCTGCTGAAGATCGCCTGGCCGATGTGACCGTGACGGAACTTCAGGATGATGTTGATGATCAGGGAAATGACGATCATCACAACGCCGAGGCCCATGGTGAAGTAAATGATGTACGGGGATGTATCCGCGGACATAACTTCGATGAACTTGCCGGCGTGATGGTTGAAGGCGATGCCCATGGCCTGGTGCACAGGATTGAGCCATGTCTCAAAGCCGAAGATTGAACCGTAGAAGAAGCCGAATACCATAGAACTGATACCGCAGTGGAGAAGAATACGGCCGATTTGCATCTTCATCTTAAGCCACATAAAGCCAAAACCGATCAATGCAATGAAGAAACCTTGACCAACATCACCGAACATGATGCCGAACAGGATGGTGTACATAATCGCGATGAATGGGGTTGGGTCGATGTCTTCTGGACCCGGCATACCATACATCTTGGTGAAGAACTCATAACCTCTGAAGATCGGAATGTTATGGAGTTTGACAGGAGGATTGTGCTTTGCAACCTCTTTGCCTTCTTTAAAGCTGAGCTCGATGAGCTTGAATTGGCTGAGTTCCTTTTTCAGTGCTGCTTCATCAGACTTCGGGATCCAGCCAATGATGACGAAGTTGTCCTCGTATCTTGCAGCGCTTCTGCAGATCGCATTGTAGTAAACGTTCTTTTCAGCCAGGAGTGTGTAAACCTGCTGAATCTTTGTTTTCTCTGCGTTCCAGAGCGCTTCGGTGCTTGCCTCTGCCTGGCTGATGATCTGTGCCTCGGCATCTCTCTTTTGACGGAGGTCGGCAACGGTGTCTTCTGGTCTGCCGGTCATGGTTTCCAGAGTCACCTTGTGGAACTTCAGACCTGAGAAAATGCGGTCGACGTCGCTCGCATTGGCAGCAGGTGCGAAGTAAAGGCCCCATTGACGCTCTTCATCTGCGGTGCATGGGGTGAAAATCACGTTTGGATTTTCTTTGTAAGCGTTGAGTTTGTCTAAGTTTTCTTTTGGCAAGGAACCAAATCTTACGTTAACATACTCACAAGCGCTGATCTCGTCCAGATCCAGGTTCAGACCAACAAAGTGGCCCATGGCCTCCATGGACTCCTCATACTCAGCCAGCTTTGCCTGTGCCTGAGCTTTGCTTGCTTCCCACTCCTTGAGTTTAGCGGTTACATCCTTTGCGTAAGCGATCGCCTCGTCCGCGCTCATGTGAATGTTCTTGGACTCTTTGGGATCGAGGAGGTTAACCTCTTTGCCTGCTCTTGTCAGAGCATCTCTCAATGTCTGGAGGGGTTCAGTGTACGGATTTTCTTCACTAAAGGCTGTGAAGTCCGGTGTGTCGCCATATTGCATCATAGCGTCGTCTGCGTGGAATACACCAGATCTGCCGCAGACAGTCGCTACGCCGTCAATATCAGCCAGCTTGCCAATAATACTTACTTCTTTCAGCTTTACGACAGCCAATTAATCGACACTTCCTTTCATTGAAAATTGACGATGGTAAGTAATTTTGAGATCTTGCTGGCAGGCAGCTCATAACGGATTCCTTCCAGAATGGTGGTGATATCCGCGATTTCGGCCTGCTTCACGAAGATATAGGATAACATGACCACACTTGCGTGGGTCGAGAAGTGGATATTGTGACGGCAGATGTTATACTGCGTTTTCATCGGAATATCCTCTTCAAACTGCTCCTGATTTTTCAGGTAGCGTCTGCCGGGTCTGGTCTTTGCCATCAGGTCGTGGACTTCCTGTACATCTCTGGCGTTGATCAGCTTCTCCATAAAGTCCTTTTTAATGGTGGAGAAAGGCAGCAGCGCACCGCGGATGGCCTCCGGCGGCGCTTTGTAGAATGTTTTCATTCTGACGATCCGGACGTAGTTGTCCAGGTCAAGGTAAGAATTGAAGATCTCCCGGAGCTGAGCAGCGGCTTCTCCTTTGTAATACTTACTGATCATGCGGAACGTGTCCTCATAAAGGTAAGTATACAGAGCGTTCTCGATCCCGGTGTAATCCAGCAATTCTCCGTCTTCTGGGCGGAACTGCTCCACAATCTTGCGATAGGGAGTGTTCTCAAGGGCTTTGAGCAGATGGTCAAAGGTCTTCATATGACCCAGGGCCTCTACATCGATTCTGGTGTGGGCCAGCAGGTACTCGGGCATATACACGGTATAGCCCTCGGTCTTGCCGGAGTTCAGAATGATGAGGCTGTGCATGATCTGCTCAATCTCGCTGCGCCGAATCAGGTACTCTGACATGTGCTCACCAACCGACGAGCCATATCTTCCCAACGAAGCGCAGTCCTCAAAGAGGCTTTGCTTAAGTAAAACTTCCAGCTGGGAGCGGGTGATCTCACTTTCGCTCACATCAGCCAGAATGCTGTTGTAGTAAGTACGATTCTTGAGATAGTAGGCGACTTCCTGCGTAGACTTACAAACTAGCAAGTCATTGAAGTTGTGCTCGGTAAGCCTTCTGCCGAATCTCGTTCTCGCTCTTGCCAAAACAGCGTTGGAAGACAGACTGGAAAGCATTGAATCACTCCCCTATCACATTTGCGACGATTGTTTTGACCCACTCGTCACACTTTCTGCTGTAAAGCTCATCCAGCTGCTGTGACAGATTCGTGTTCTTTCTCTCAACAATCTCCCATTTTTCCTGAGCGGCTTGTTTTTCCGCGGAGACATTCTGCGGAATGGTCTGTCTGGCTTGTTCCAGATATTCCGCGCGCAGCGCAACGCGTCTTTCGGCGACTTCACGCTCGGAGTTGACGCGCTCCTTGTTAATCGCTTCGGTCGCTTCTCTGGCTTTACGGTCCATATCAACGATTTGTTTGACTATGTCCTGCACCTTGACCGCACCTCCTTTAATGCAACAATTTCATTGAGCTTTGAATTGTGGCTGTTCGGCATACACAATGTACACCGCCACCACCATGGGCATGCAGCTTGTAACACTGCACAATAGGGTTTCATGGCCATACATAACAGCACCGGCGGGAATCCGGAAGAAGCCGTATTCCGTTTTCCACTCCTAGTGCATAAACGTCCATGCAATGACCACTAGATATTGTGGTTACCGGACAGCACCCCCTTGATGATAAAGATGTATTGTGCTTCCAATCATGCCGATGACCCGATGCCTCGAGAAACTTCCCAGGCCCCGCATCAAATCACTATTATTGAAAGGGTGGATTTTATTGGTAAATTTGCTGAATTCCACAAAAAATGTACCGGAGTACCATTGTAAAATTTCGATAAATTCCCGCAACAACCCACGCTATGACAATACAAGTATAATATAACAAAGAACGGCGTTGAAATCAAGGGTGTTTTCCATTTTATTTCGCAATAAATTCATAAAAATTATATATTTTCGCCTTGACAAATCGGCTATATGGTATTTTCAATCCAATTCTGTTCATAACTTTTGTGCATCTTTTCCAGTTATTGAGATTGATAAAAAAGTAACGATCCCCCTATATCTTGTAGGAACAGCTATGGTAAAAATGACGAAGGTTCCTGTCCGATTTTGTCGCGTCCTCCCTTTTCCGCACAAGAAAGAACCTCCGGCAGTCTGCCGAAGGTCCCCGCCTATAAAAGTGCTGTGCTCCGCCATAGCATAGACGCCCGCCCGCAGAAAAACAGCGTGCCCCACGATAAGACGAGCACGAACCATTTGTTTTTCAGCAGGGCAAAGATAGATCCCCTGCCCTACGAAAAACACCGTGTCTCGCTATCGCATCAGCGCAAGCGACCTATTTTTTCGGCAAGGCAATTACCGGGGATCCGCCCGCCCGCAGAAAAACAGCGTGCCCCGCCGTCAGGCGGGGCACAGCTTCGATCAGTTTTTGAGGCTCTGTAACGGTGCGGGGATCCGCCCGCCACGATGAATAAACTTTGCCGGGGAATTCGGGTTGACCTCCATGATGGGGCCATAGCCCAGCAGACCGCCAAAGTCGATCTCCTCGCCTGGCTTCTTGCCGATAGCCGGGATCACACGGACTGCCGTTGTCTTGCTGTTCACCATACCGATGGCCGCTTCGTCGGCGATAATGCCGGAAATGATCTCTGCGGAGGTGTCGCCGGGGATCACGATCATATCCAGACCAACGGAGCAGACTGCCGTCATAGCCTCCAGCTTATTGAGGGTCAGGGCGCCGCTTCTGGCCGCCTTGATCATACCGGCATCCTCAGAAACCGGAATGAATGCGCCGGACAGACCGCCAACGTGGGAGGACGCCATGACGCCGCCCTTTTTCACGGCGTCATTGAGCATGGCCAACGCCGCTGTTGTGCCGTGAGCGCCGCAGCTCTCCAGTCCCATTTCCTCTAAGATATACGCCACGGAATCGCCTACAGCCGGTGTTGGCGCCAGAGACAGGTCAATGATGCCAAACGGTGTATCAAGACGGCGGCAGGCTTCCTGCGCTACTAGCTGGCCCATCCGGGTGATCTTGAACGCTGTCTTTTTAATCAGGTCCGCTATGGCAGTAATGTCGCAATCGCCGGCCTTTGCCAGGGCTGCGCGAACAACGCCAGGACCGGAAACGCCAACATTGATGACGGAATCCGGCTCGCCGGGGCCATGGAAAGCGCCTGCCATAAAGGGGTTGTCCTCCGGCGCATTGCAGAACACGACCAGCTTTGCCGCGCCGATGCACTCTCTGTCAGCCGTCAGCTCAGCGGACTTGCGCACGACCTCGCCCATCTTCCGGACAGCGTCCATGTTGATGCCGACCTTTGTGCTGCCGATGTTGACAGAAGAACAGACCAGGTTCGTCTCGGCCAGCGCTTCGGGGATGCTATCCAAAAAGGCGATGTCGCCAGGGCCAAAGCCCTTGTGGACCAGGGCCGAATATCCGCCGATGAAGTTGACGCCGGTGGTGTTGGCTGCCCGGTCCAGTGCCTTTGCAAAGGCCACTGGGCTCTCGCCCTTGCAGGCAGCGGCGACTAGCGCCATAGGCGTGACGGAGATCCGCTTGTTGATGATCGGGATACCGTACTCCTTGCTGATGTCCTCACCGGTCTTGACCAGATTGCCGGCATAGCGGCAGATCTTATCATACACTTTGTCGCAGGCTTTGTGAATATCCGGGTCCATGCAGTCAAAGAGCGAAATGCCCATGGTGATGGTTCGGATGTCCAGGTCCTCGTTTTCGATCATATTGATCGTTTCCAAAATATCTCGTGAATTGATCATGTCGTTTTCTCCAATCCCTTCCGCTCGTTTAGATTCTGTGCATGGAATTGAAAATATCCTCGTGCATCACATAGATCTTCAGTCCCATTTCCTCGCCGATCTTCTCCATAGAATCCACCAGCGTGGCAAACGGAACGGTGGATTTGCTCAGGTCCACCATCATGATCATGGCAAACATATCCTGCAAAATAGACTGGGTCACCTCTGTAACATTGATGCCGTACTCCGCACACTTCTGGGAAACATTCGCCAGAATACCCACCATATCTTTTCCGATGACCGCAATGACTGCGCGCATATTCACTACCTCCAAATTAACGTATTTATCACAATTATGCGGCACAATCGCCCGCTTGTCAAGTCTTGCCGAAAATCCACGCCCCTTTGTTGTGAATTTGCTTAAAAACCTCTCTGGGAAAGGGGTGCTTCCTGTGCGCCTGACTGAAATGGCTTTGGAAGGAATTTCCCGCCCTACCAACAGCCATCATTTTATGCTATAATGGATTTGTATATCATTTCGGTGTACTTTGTGTTTTATTGTTTGAACCCAGCGTAGAATCTTTTGAATTGGAGAATCTCTCTTATGAAATACCGTTATATTTCTGATTGTCACGTTCACAGTGACGCTTCTTATGACGGCTGTGACTCTGTCGTCATGCTATGTGAAAACGCTATGCGGATGAATCTGCACGCTCTGACGGTCACTGACCATTTTGAGTGCAACTTTTATGAGGACGATTCCTTCTTCGACTCTGTCCGCAAGTCGCTCTCGGAAACACAGAAGGCCGCCATCCTGTTTCAGGATAAGCTCCAGGTCTATCGGGGCATCGAGGTGGGACAGGCTACCCAAAATCTGCCCATCGCCGAGCGGGTGCTGTCAGAATTCGATTTCGATTTCGTCCTCGGCTCCCTGCACAATATCGTCGGTCTGCCGGATTTTTACGAGATCGACTACGCCCACTGCGACGTCCACCATCTTCTGGAACAATATTTCGAGCAGGTGCTGGAGCTGATCGAGACCGATCTCTTTGACTCTCTGGCTCACCTGACCTATCCTCTTAGGTACATCCGGGGCGAGCACAACATCCAGGTCGGCTACGAGGTCTACGAGAGCCATGTGGATTCCATCCTCCACGCCCTTATCCGCAAGAATAAAGCTCTGGAGCTCAACGCTTCCGGGCTGCGCCAGAAGATCGGCACCACCATGCCCTGCCCCATCGTCATCAAGCGGTTCCATGAGCTGGGCGGCAAGTACGTCACCATCGGCAGCGACGCCCATCGCTGGGCCGACGTCGGCTCCGGTGTTGAGGAAGCCATGAACATCCTGAAAAATGCTGGCTTTGATGAGTTTACCGTCTATATCAACCGGAAGCCCCATCTGCTGCCCATTGCGTAAGCGCAGATAGGTTCCCTGTCAAAACGGATCATCTATACAAAAACGCTTTCAACAGCAGTGCCGGAAACGCTGCCATAAGATATTAGTTTATTTTTGAGAGGAGTTATCATCATGCAACAGAAACTGATCAATCTGCTCAACGAAAACGCCCGCCTGACCAATGCCCAACTGGCGGTCATGCTGAACACCACAGAGGAAAATGTAAAGCGGGAACTGGCCGTACTGGAAGAATCCGGCGTCATCCGCGGCTATAAGCCTCTCATCAACTGGGACAAGGTGGCCGGCGACCGGGCCAGCGCCCTCATCGAACTGCGGGTGTCTCCCAAAAAGGAGACCGGCTTTGACAGCATCGCCCACACGATCATGGAATTCACCGAGGTGGAAAGCGTTTATCTCATGTCCGGCGGCTTTGACCTGGCGGTCATGGTCCACGGCAAGACCATTCAGGATATTGCCATGTTCGTGGCACGGCGGCTGTCTACCCTGGACGGCGTATTGTCTACGGCGACCCACTTTGTCCTGACAAAATATAAAGAAGCTGACGTCATCCTCTCTGACGATGACAGAGACAGAAGGGAGTACACGGTCTAATGGATTATCAAAGTCGGATGAATCGGGAAATTTTACAGGTAAAGCCTTCGGGCATCCGGAAATTTTTCGATATTGCCAACGAAATGGACAACGTCATCTCCCTCTCTATCGGCGAGCCGGATTTCACCACGCCGTTCCACGTCCGGGCAGAAGGCATCCACACCCTGGAACAGGGCAAGACCTTCTATTCGCCTAACCGGGGCTTTGCCATCCTGCGGGAGGAGATCTGCAAGTGGATGGAACGGAAATACAATGTGTCTTACCATCCGGAAGCAGAGGTCCTCGTCACCGTCGGCGGCTCTGAAGCCATCGACCTGGCCATTCGCTGCCTGGTCAATCCCGGCGACGAGGTGCTGATCCCACAGCCCAGCTTCGTCTGCTACGTCCCGCTGACCCAGATGGCTGAGGGTATCCCGGTCATCATCGAGACAAAGGCAGAGGACAAGTTCCGTTTGACCGCACAAGCCCTGCGGGAGAAGATCACACCAAAAACAAAGCTGCTGATCCTGCCCTTCCCCAACAATCCTACCGGCGGCGTCATGCGGCGAAAGGATCTGGAGGAGATCGCCAAGGTCGTGGAAGAACATGATCTGCTGGTGCTGTCCGATGAGATCTACAGCGAGCTCACTTACGGTGACACGCCGCACGTTTGCTTCAGTGAGATCCCCGGGATGCGGGAGCGGACCATCGTCATCAACGGGTTTTCCAAGACCTTTGCCATGACCGGCTGGCGCTTAGGCTTCGCTGTAGGCCCCCACGAGATCATCGACGCCATGACAAAGCTGCACCAGTTCGGCATCATGAGCGCACCCACCATGGCCCAGTACGCCGCGGCAGAAGCACTGCGCAACGGCGATGATGACATCGTCTATATGCGGGAACAGTACGATATGCGCCGGCGGCTCATCGTCGGGGCGCTTAACGACATGGGGCTGACCTGCTTTGAGCCGGAGGGCGCTTTCTATGTGTTCCCGTCCATCCAAAAAACGGGACTGTCCTCCGAAGCCTTCTGCGAAAAGCTCATCCATGAGAGCCGGGTAGCTGTCGTACCGGGCAACGCCTTTGGCGACTGCGGTGAGGGATTTGTGCGGGTGTCCTACTCCTATTCCCTGAAACACATCAACGAGGCGCTGGACCGCATCCACACCTTCCTGAAAACGCTGTGAGGAGTCGCTTATGAATCGTCCCGTTTATTTAGCCGACTGCCCTTCCTATACGGAAACAGCGGTGCAATCTGCCGTTGACGCCATCTTCACTTCCCTTTCCCTGGACCGTTTGATCCAGCCGGGGATGCAGGTGGTCATCAAGCCCAACCTGGTGATGAAATCAAAACCAGAGGCAGCCATCATCACCCACCCCATGGTGGTTGCGGCAGTGGGCAAGCGTGTCAAAGCCTTAGGCGCCCGTGTCCTCATCGCAGAAAGCGCCGGCGGCCCGTACAATCCGGTGGCCTTAAAAAGCACCTACAGCGTCTGCGGCTACGAAACCATGGCCAGAGAATGCGGTTTTGACTTGAATCTGGACTGCGGTTACCGTTCGGTGGAAGCGCCTCACGGTGTCCAGTGCAAAGCCTTTCCCATTATCGACCCCATCGCAAACGCCGATCTGCTGATCGACATTGCCAAATTAAAATCCCACTGCCTCACCGGCATGAGCGGCGCAGTGAAAAATCTTTTTGGCTCTGTGCCGGGATTGATGAAACCGGAATTTCACTGCCGGTTCCCGGACAAGCAGGACTTTGGCAGGATGCTCACCGATCTATGCGAGACAGTAAAGCCCCGCATCTCCATTGTGGACGGCATCACGGCCATGGAGGGCAACGTCCCTTCCGGCGGCCAGCCACGGCACATGGGCGTACTGCTGGGCGGGGAGAATCCCTACAATGTAGACCTCATTGGCGCAAAGCTCATCTCCATGGAACCGTCAAAGATTTTCATGCTCCAATCGGCCATGGAACGGGGCCTTTGTCCTGCCCGTGCGGAGGATGTGCCGCTGCTGGGCGATCCCCTGGAGCAGCATATCGTAAAGGATTTTGTGCAGCCGGAATCGAAGTCTAACGATTTCATCGACCGGGTGCCAAAGCTCTTTCGTCCTCTGGCGGAAAAACTAGCCACGCCACGGCCGAAGATCCGGACAAAGGACTGCGGCGGCTGCGGCAAATGTGCCGAAAGCTGTCCCCAGCACACCATCGAGATCATCGACCGCAAGGCGGTCATCCACTATAACCAATGTATCAAGTGTTTCTGCTGCCATGAGATGTGTCCGTCTAAGGCGATCGACATCAAGCGATTCACCCTGTTTAATCTGTAACGGCCCAGGAGGGGTCGGGGAGCACCTTTATCTTTGCTCCCGCTTTTGTTGGAGGGAACAACTATGGAACAATGCGTTCTCGCGGCCAACGCGAAAATCAATCTGTCCCTGGATGTGGTGGGACGGCGGCCGGACGGCTATCATCTGCTGGAAATGGTGATGCAGTCCGTGTCCCTCCACGACCAGGTGACACTGCGCAAAAACAAGGACGGCATCCTTCGGATCACCTGCTCGGAACCGGGGATCCCCTGTGATGAGCGCAACATCGCTTACAAAAGTGCCCGGCTGTTTTTCGACCACTGCGGTCTGCCTTACGGTGTGGACATCCATCTTCAAAAACGGATCCCGTCCCAGGCAGGTCTTGGCGGCGGCAGCGCTGACGGCGCAGCGGTCTTTGTCGGGCTAAATCAGCTATTTGCACAATCGCTTTCGGTAGAGGAACTGTGTCAGCTGGGCGTGCAAGTCGGCGCCGACATCCCTTTCTGTATCCAGGGTGGCACGCAGCTCTGTAAAGGTATCGGTGAAGAGCTATCTCCTCTGGCGCCCCTGCCAGACTGCGCCATCGTCCTGTGCAAGCCGGACATCAACGTCAGCACCGGGGAAGCCTATGGGCGGATCGACAGCGGTAATATCCTCCAGCGACCGGATACCAACGCATTGTGCAGCGCCCTGGAACACAACGATCTAAAAGGTGTCGCCCAAAGGCTCTGCAATGTATTTTCTTCAGCTATCCCCCTAGAGCCGGTAGCGGAGATTGAGCAGAGAATGAAAGAATTTGGCGCTCTGGGTGCTTGTATGTCCGGCAGCGGTTCCGCTGTGTACGGCCTGTTCTCCCACAGCATCGGCGCTGTGCGGTGCGCTTCTGCGCTGAAAGAATGCTTCTCTTCGGTATCCATCGGCGCCCCGGCGAGAGTCGGCGTTTCTGTTTTGCGCTGTAAATAATAAACCGCAAAATGCCCCAGCAACGGGGCATTTTTCTTTTGCGCATTTTTGTATATTTTGCAAAAAAGATGGCAACAATAAGGGCTGACCAACAAATTTCGAGGTGATAGCTTTATGATGATCGTAGATAAAATCGCGCTGGCGCTCCTGATCGCCGGCGGCCTGAACTGGGGCAGCATCGGCGTTTTTCAGTTTGATGTAGTGGCCTGGATCTGCGGCGGTCAGTCCGGCGTTGTCAGCCGGATCATTTACACATTGATCGGTCTGGCGGCCATCTGGTGCTTTTCTCTGCTGTTCCGCAGAGAACGCCGAAACAGAGACGACATCGACTAGGACAACAAAAAACGGCAGGGAGCTTCCCCGCCGTTTTTTATCGTTCAAATTTCACAAACCGCTCCTGCTGAACCGTCAGCCTGCCTGTATCGCCTTCTGACAGCAAGGCAAAAATGGTTTCCGGCACAGAAAATGTCCGCACGCTGCCATCCGCTAAAGAAAAATCGATCTCGTACTGCGTTTCCAGCTCTGTATCAAAGGAAGCAGGACTGGACGAGGACAGCTTGTGGCGTGCTTTCTGAGCGGCCCGTTTTTCCGCTACGACCGCTTCCCAGCACTGGAGCGGCGAGGAGAGGGACGCTTTCCATTTCCGCATCCCCAGAACGCACCGGACAACGATGACCGCCAAAAGCAACACAGCAGCCATCCCCACAAAAATGGGGACGATGGTGATAAGAA
The DNA here is from genome assembly GCA_029098185.1 of Oscillospiraceae bacterium. GTDB lineage: Bacteria > Bacillota > Clostridia > Oscillospirales > Acutalibacteraceae > UMGS1071. The sequence continues at coordinate 95,715 of JAQXNV010000022.1, read as the reverse complement.
AATCGCCGTTCATTGCCGATCACCCCGCAAACAGCGAAACGATCCACGGGATGCCGTAGGAGATGGTGGACATGATGATCGTGGCCAGGATCAAACCCAGGAAAATGGCCACCAGTGCCTTGAGGAACCGGACATTGAGAAGGGACGCAATCAATGCGCCGGTCCAGCCGCCGGTACCGGGCAGCGGGATGCCGACAAATAAGATCAAGCCCCAAAACTCCGCTTTCTGGATCTTCTTCGCGTTTTTGCCCTGCCCTTTTTTCTCCAGCTTTTCTACAAGGGGCCGCAGGAACCGGGCCTTTTTCATCAGGTTGAACAGCGGCGTGATAAACAGCAGGATCAGAATGACCGGGATCAAATTGCCGATAATGCAGATGGGAATGGCCAGCCAGATGGGCACACCCATGGCGCTGGCTACGATGAGACCGCCGCGCAGCTCCAGGATGGGGATCATTGACGTAATGAAAATGACCAGTTCTCCCGGCATAACGCTGCCCAGCGTCTGCTGAAACCAATTGGCTAATGATTCTACCATAGTGATGTCCTTTCTTTTTGCGTTCTGTTTCCGTTAGGCGCGGATCTGACCGCTGCCCCGCACAATAAATTTCGTGGAAGTCAACTGCGCTAATCCCATAGGACCTCTGGCGTGGAGCTTTTGGGTGGAGATACCGATCTCCGCCCCCATGCCAAAGGCTCCGCCGTCAGTGAACCGGGTGGAAGCATTGACGTATACCGCCGCGCAATCCACCTGCTCGGTGAAGCGGTTGGCGTTGGTGTAGTTTTCTGTAACGATGCACTCACTGTGTCCGGTGGAATACCGGGCGATATGTTCCATGGCTTCCTCTATGGAATCCACTACCTTCACCGCCAGGATGTAATCGAGATATTCTGTGGCCCAGTCGTCCTCGGTAGCTGGCTTTGCTTCGGGCAAAATGGCTCTTGTTTTTTCACATCCCCGGAGCTCCACGTTCTTTTCCTTTAATTTTGCCGCAATGACCGGCAGTGCCCGCTCTGCGATGTCCTTATGGACAAGGATCGTCTCGATGGCGTTGCAGACAGACGGCCGCTGTGTCTTGGCGTTAAAGATGATATTGGCGGCCATATCCACATCGGCGTAAGCATCCACATAGACATGGCAATTGCCGGCGCCGGTCTGAATCACCGGGACACGGGAATTTTCCACAACAGAACGGATCAATCCCGCGCCGCCCCTGGGAATGAGGACGTCGAGATACGCTGTCAGCCCCATCAATTCCCTGGCTGATTCCCGGCTGGTATCCTGCACCAACTGGATGCAGTCTGATGGCAATCCAACGCTCTCAATGGCCTCCCGCATGACGGTGGTGATGCACTGGTTAGAATGGAAAGCTTCCTTGCCTCCCCGGAGGATCACGGTGTTGCCAGCCTTCAGGCAAAGGGCAGCGGCGTCTGCCGTCACGTTGGGCCGAGCCTCATAAATGATGCCGATGACCCCCAAAGGCACCCGGACTTTTTCAATGCGCAGTCCGTTGGGCAGCCGCTTGCCCTCCAGCACTTCGCCCACGGGATCGGTCATGCCGGCGATCTGCTCCACGCCATGGGCCATTCCGGTAATGCGCTCCGGTGTCAAACGCAGACGGTCCATCAAAGAATCAGTCATGCCGTTTGCTTTGCCGTTTTGCAGATCTGTTTCGTTATGTGCCAGGATCTCGGCCATCCGCTCCCGCAGTGCTTTGGCAATGGCCAGCAGACCGTCATTCTTTTTCTCCTGCAGGCTGTTCAGCGCTCTGGACGCTTCCTTTGCCCGCTGTCCCATTTGTTCCAATGCTGTCATCGTGATTCCTCCGTTTCTCTATCGCTCTGTTTTTCCGCTGAACACGGTGCCGATCTGGCCGCCGCCAAACAACGTATATAAATCATTGGGGTTAGCGCCGCTCATGACGCAGCAGCTAATGCCACGTTCATTGGCAAACTTTGCCGCCTGCACCTTGGTATACATTCCGCCGGTGCCCCGGTTTGTGCCCGGCTCGCCAGCCAGCGCCTCGATCTCCGGCGTGATCTCCTCCACATAGGGAATACGCTTTGCCTCTGGATCGACGCGGGGATTACCATCGTAAAGACCGTCGATGTCGGTGAGGATCACCAGTGCTTCCGCGCCGACCAGATCCGCCACAATGGCGGAAAGGGAATCGTTGTCGCCAAAATGGCTGACGCCTTCCAGCTCCGCAATGCTGACGGTATCGTTTTCGTTGACGATGGGGATAATCTCCATCCGCAGCAGCTCCGTAAAGGTATTTTCGACATTGACTCGGCTCTCGGGCTGATATACGTCGTCAGCCGTCAGCAGTACCTGGGCCACCGTCTGATTATACTCACTGAAAAATTTATCGTACATGAACATCAGCTCGCATTGGCCTACAGCGGCAATGGCCTGCTTTTTGGCGGTCTCCACGGGCCGCTCTAAAATTTTCAGCTTGCCCATACCGACGCCCACAGCGCCGGAGGAAACCAGCACTACCTGCTTGCCGGAGTTCTGCAAATCACTGATGACTTTGCAGAGAAGCTCCATGCAGTGCAGGTTCAGTTTTCCGTTTTCGTATGTCAGCGTGGAGGTGCCCACCTTGAGCACCACCTTGCTCGCCTGTGTAAATGATGACATTGTTATTTCCCTCTCCCAACCATTAGACATATAGCTTAAGTATACCACAATTCCTGTAAAAGTGCATTACAAAAGTGTAAATCTCCCTGCATCTGTCCCATTTTTCGGTAAAACCGCAAAAGAAAACCCACCGGTTTATCCGGTGGGAAGCGGTCAGGTGGTTTCCTTTGCGGAAGCAGCCTCTCGTTTTTTGTTGATGCGTCGGATGACCCAAAGCGTTGCCAGCAGCAGCAGCGCGCCAAAGGGCAGAGAGATCCACACGCTGCGGGTAAACCCGGCCACGATGTAGCTGAGGAAAGAAACCGCCGCTACCGTCATGGCATAGGGCAACTGGGTAGACACATGGCTCACGTGGTCGCACTGGGCGCCGGCAGAAGCCATGATGGTCGTGTCCGAGATCGGAGAGCAGTGGTCGCCGCAGACAGCGCCGGCCATGCAGGCAGAGATGGAAATGATCATCATCGTGTAGTCGGTGCTCTGGAATACCGCTACAACGATGGGAATGAGAATGCCAAAGGTGCCCCAGGAGGTACCGGTGGCAAAGGCCAGTCCACAGCCAATGAGGAAGATGATGGCTGGCAGGAAGTACATCAATCCCGCTGCCGAGGACTTGACGACCTCAGCTACATACAGATCCGCGCCAAGGCTGTCGGTCATTGCCTTCAGAGACCAGGCCAGTGTCAGGATCAGGATGGCCGGTACCATAGCCTTAAAGCCTTCCGGCAGACACTTCATGCAGTCGGTGAAGCTGAGGACACGGCGGATGGCGTAGAAGATCAGCGTGATCACCAGGCCAAAGAAGGAACCAAACACCAGTCCCAGGGGCGCGTCGCTTTCTGCAAAGGCCGTGATGAAGTCTTTCCCGGAGAAGAATCCGCCCGTATACAGCATGCCGAGAACACAACAGGTGATCAGCGCCACAATGGGCAGTACCAGGTCGATAACGCGGCCCTTTTCGTTTTCTACGTCCTCCATGCTGCCGCCGTCTGGCCGCTTGCCGGAGAAGAGATCTCCCTGAATGGCGTTGCGCTCATGGATGGCCATAGGACCGTAATCCACTTTCATCACGATCAAGGCAACGACCATCAAGATGGTGAACAGGGCGTAGAAATTAAATGGAATGGAGCTGATGAACAGCGTCAGGCCATTGGTCCCCTCGACAAAGCCGGCAACTGCCGCCGCCCAGGAAGAGATCGGCGCGATGATACAGATGGGCGCCGCCATGGAGTCGATGAGATAGGCCAGCTTGGCCCGGGAGACCTTGTGCTGGTCTGTGACCGGGCGCATGACGCTGCCGACGGTCAGGCAGTTAAAGTAGTCGTCAATGAAGATCAGCACGCCCAGGGCAACAGTGGACAGCATGGCCCCAGACCGAGACTTGATCTTTCTGGCTGCCAAACGCCCAAAGGCTGCCGAACCACCGGCCCTGTTCATCAGGGCCACCATCATGCCCAAAAAGACCAGGAAGATCAAAATGCACACATTGCCGCTGTCTGTTAAGACATTGACGATGCCGTCGGAAAAGATGTGCTGGATGGTGCCCTCGAAGCTGAATCCGGAAAACAGCATACCGCCGGCTAAAATGCCGATGAACAGTGAGCTGTACACTTCCTTTGTCACCAGCGCCAGCGAAATAGCCAAAAGCGGCGGGACCAGCGCCCAGAAGGTCTGCTGCACGCTGTCGGCCGTGGTGACGAAGGCCGCTGTGACCATCAGCGCAGTAGCTGCTGCCAGCAGCACCAGCGTGACGATCACTCTGCTTTTTTTGATGTTTGTCATGAACATATCCCCTTTATCAAAACAGGCCTCCAGAAAACCTGTTCCGTATCCCCCATCGAAAACCGGTAAAGGCAACCGTGTTTTCAATAAGATAGCTTCATTATAACATAAATGTAGAAAAGTTGTATCAAAAATCGAAAAAGATCGAAAGAAATCTCGTCAAAATCTTTCGGATACCTCCTTTTTTTCTATTATTTTTCTCTTATGTAAAAAATAATGGGGAAAATTACCGTCTGCCGCTCCCTTTGGACAAACAAAAAGCCCGCCAGTAGCCTGACGGACTTTGTTGATTTCTACGATTTTTGAAGATACGATGGATCCTCTCAGCTTACAGAAGATAGGTTATGCCTCGCAGAGCGCTTTTGTTTCTCTGGCGATCATCAGCTCTTCGTTTGTCGGGATGACAAAGACTTTGATCTTGGAGCCGGGCTTTGTGATCTCGCCGCCCTTACCGCCGACCATTTGCTGATTCTTCTCTTTATCCAGGTCTACGCCCAAAAAGGACAGCGCTTCACAGATCTTTTCCCGGTGGCCAACGTGATTCTCACCGATGCCGGCGGTAAAGACGATGGCGTCACAGCCGCCCAGCGCAACAATAAAGCCGCCGATATACTTCTCGATCTGATATTGGAGCATCTCATGGGCCAGGATCGCCCGCTCGTTGCCTTCTTCCTCCGCCTTAGTCACATCCCGGTCATCGCTGGAAATGCCGGAAATGCCCAGCAGGCCAGACTTTTTATTGAGCACGGTGTCCATTTCCTTGGCGGAAAGGTTCTCTTCCTGCTGGAGGAAGGTGACGATGGACGGATCCAGAGAACCACTGCGGGTACCCATCATAAAGCCATCCAGTGGCGTAAGGCCCATGGTGGTGTCGATGCACTTGCCATCCTTTACCGCTGTGATGGAAGAACCGTTGCCCAGATGGCAGGTAATGATCTTGGAATGCTCCGGATCGCCCAGCATGTGGATGCACTGCTCACTGACATACCGGTGAGACGTACCGTGGAAGCCATAGCGGCGGATGCTGTACTTCTCGTAATACGCATAGGGGATGGCGTACATATACGCCTTTTTCGGCATGGTGGCATGGAAGCCCGTATCAAATACGACGACCTCCGGGATCTCCTTACCGAATACCTTCTGGCAGGCAGTGATGCCCTCGATGTGGGCCAGGTTATGCAGCGGGGCCAGACGGGCACACTTACGGATGCCTTCCAGTACTTCATCGGTGACGAGGCAGGACTCCATAAACAGGTCTGCCCCCTGCACAACACGGTGGCCGATAGCGCTGATCTCCGACAAAGAGTTCACCACACCGTGTTCTGGATCTTCCAGTGCTTCTGCCACCAAATGGAACGCCGCTTCATGATTTTTCATCTCGACAGTCTTTTCCAGCTTAAAGCCGGTATGGCTCTTGTAGGAGAAAATACCATTCTCCATGCCAATGCGTTCACAGATGCCTTTCGCCAGGACGCTCTCATCCTCCATCTGAATCAACTGATACTTCAGCGATGAACTGCCAGCGTTAATAACCAATACTTTCATTCTCGATCGTCCTCCAAATTTCTCACCATACCCTTATACGCATAACTTTACCATGCTTTGATATGATTTTTCGATTGTTTTGACAAATAGTTGTGGTTTAGTATATCATAGAATCCACGAATATTTCAAGGAGTTTTCGTTAAAATGTCTACAAATTTTCAAATTTCTGCGGTAATTTGTGAACTTAATCCTCCCCATAACGGTCATTTTTCTTTATTCGAACAAATTCACCAGGAAAAATCCCAAAAATGTGTGGCACTGCTCAGCGGCAATTATGTCCAGCGGGGTCAAGCAGCCATCTTCGATAAATGGACGCGCACAGAACTGGCCCTGCGGGGCGGCGCCGACCTTGTGCTGGAGCTGCCCCTGCCCTGGGCCACCGCCGGAGCGGAAGCCTTTGGCTTTGGCGGCGTCTCTCTGCTAAACGCCCTTGGCTGTGTAGATTCTCTCTGGTTTGGCAGTGAAGCAGGCACTATCGAACCGCTGCTGCGCATTGCCAAAACCCTGGAGACCCCTGCGTTCTCTGCGTGCCTTGCCCAACAGAAGAAACACCATCCGGGATCATCCTTTGCTTCCCTGCGTCAGCGAGCTGTTTTCGACCTGCTGGGGGAAGCGGATAGCGCAGTGCTGTCCCATCCCAACAATATCCTGGGCATCTCTTACTGCCAGGCCATCATGCGCCTGTCCTCCGCCATCCAGCCCCACACCGTACAGCGATCGGGCGCAGGGTACCATCAGGTATCCCCCCAGCCCAAAGACCGCTATCCATCGGCCACCCAGCTTAGAGCCATGCTGAAAAAAGATCCCCGCTGTGACCTTGGCCCCTTTTTGCCGGGGGACTGCGCCGCTTTTTTGACGCAGGTGATAAACGACGGCCTGGGCCCTGTTTTCCCGGAAACGCTGGAACCGGCGATCCTCTCTAAGCTGCGCACCATGACCGTAGAAGAACTGTCGGATCTGCCGGACATCAGCGAGGGATTAGAGCAGCGGTTGTATCAGGCCATCCGCCGCAGCACCTCTCTCACCGAGCTGTACGAGTATGTTAAAACAAAACGGTATCCGCTGGCTCGGATCCGTCGGCTGGTGCTTTCAGCCTTTCTTGGCGTCACCAAACAGGATGCCATGGGTATACCGCCTTACTGCCGGGTACTGGGCGTGCGGCGGGAAAGCGCTTTTCTCCTGTCGCAACTGGCAAAAACGTCCTCGATCCCGCTGATCCTGCGGGCATCGGACGGGAAAAAACTGACCGATAGAGGATCCCGTCTGCTGCAGCTGGAACAGACCGCCACTGATCTTTACAGCCTGGCCTATCCCCGTATACGCCCCTGCGGAAGAGAGTTTACCCAAAAACTCGTGATCCTATGACCGGAAACAAAATGTAAAATTTAGAGCAATTTTGCTAAAAATTAGATTGCTTTTTAACATATTATCGGTTATAATGGAGATAATTTCATATCTTTGGGAGGAGTCACTTGTATGTGGGCTTATGAAAGTGTCTTTTATCAAATCTATCCCCTTGGCTTTTGCGGCGCACCCTTTGATAACGATGGCATCCCTGTCAACCGTATCCAAAAGGTCTGTTCCTGGACCGAGCATATCCAAAAACTGGGCGCCAACGCTATCTATTTTTCGCCGGTATTCGAATCCGACTCTCACGGCTACAACACCCGGGATTTCCGGAAGATCGACTGCCGTTTAGGCACCAACGAGGACTTTGCCACTGTCTGCCGCCACCTCCATCAAAACGGCATCCGCGTCGTGCTGGACGGCGTATTCAACCATGTGGGCCGAGGCTTCTGGGCGTTCCAGGATGTTTTGCGCAACCGGGAAAATTCTCCCTATAAAGACTGGTTCCACCTTGATTTTGGCGGCAATAGCTGCTACAACGACGGCTTCTGGTATGAGGGCTGGGAAGGCCATTATGATCTGGTCAAGCTGAACCTGCACAATGACGACGTCGTCAACCACATTTTTGACGCTATCCGCCAATGGGTCGCAGAGTTTGATCTTGACGGTCTGCGGCTGGATGTGGCCTACTGTCTCGACAAGGGATTTTTGTCCCGATTACATGACTTTTGTCAGACGCTAAAACCCGACTTTTTCTTGCTGGGTGAACTGCTTCACGGCGACTATAATCAGTGGGTCAATGACCAGATGCTCCACAGCGCCACCAATTACGAGTGCTACAAGGGGCTGTACTCCAGCTTTAATTCCCAGAATCTCTTCGAGATCTGTCATTCCCTGGCCCGGCAGTTCGGCCCGGAAAACTGGACCCTTTACAAGGGCAAGCATCTGCTCACCTTTGTGGACAATCACGATGTGACCCGAGTGGCCTCGATCCTCCAAAACAAAAACCATCTGCCTCTCATCTACGCTCTGGCTTTTGGAATGCCCGGAATCCCCTGTATTTATTACGGCAGTGAATGGGGCGCTCAGGGCAACAAAAGCGACGGTGATCCCGCCCTGCGTCCCTGTTTTGACCAGGCTGTGGAAAACGATCTGTTTAACTGGATCAGCAAGCTATCACAGGCCCACAAAAGCAGTCAGGCCCTGCTCTACGGCGACTACAGTCACCCGGTACTGACCAACAGGCAATGTGTCATCCGCCGCTGCTGTGACGGCGAAACGGTACTGGTGGCCATCAATGCTGACGACCAGCCTTTCTTTGCCGGAATGGATATTCATCAAAACGCAGTCAGCCTGCTGACAGGGGAAAGCATCACCATCGACGGCGGACTGACACTGCCGCCTTACAGCGCCCAATACTGGAAGCTGCAATAATTTTTTTCCTCCTGCATCCTTTTGAAGCAGGAGGATTTTTTGTGCGGTTTTTTCGGAAAAATCGGCAGAATTTGAGGGGCTGCTTCCCCGTTGCTGCTTTGGGATCGCTGTTTCTTCTTAAGGTTTTAGCGCCAGTTTTTGTGACTTTATCACAAAAGATTTGCTCTGCTACGGTGATTTTATCACAGAATTCTAAATTTCTTCCCTGTTATACTACGGACACATCGACAGCACGCCCTTTCGGCGGGACCACCCAAACGGACACCGCGCCCTCAGCGGCTTGTCGAGATCAACCACAAAAACTTACCACGATCTGGAGGGATGACAACATGAAACAAGCAAATCTACAGTCTAAATATCAACTGTTCATTGACGGCCAATGGCGGGACGCTTCTGACGGGGCAACGTTCCAAACGACTTGCCCGGCTAACGGAACCGTTCTGGCCAGCTGCGCTCAGGCCACAAAGCAGGATGTTGACGATGCTGTCAACGCCGCCTGGAAAGCTTTTAAGACCTGGAAGCACACCACCGTACAGCAACGGGCTGCCATTCTCAACCGGATTGCCGATATTATCGAAGAAAACGCGGAACATCTGGCACTGGTAGAATCTCTGGACAACGGCAAACCGATCCGAGAAACCAGCACCATCGATGTTCCCTATGCCGCCGAGCATTTCCGCTACTTTGCCGGCTGTCTGCTGGCCGAGGAAGGCAGTGCCAACATCCTCGGCGCCGACACCCTGAGCATCGTGCTCAATGAGCCTATCGGCGTTGTGGGCCAGGTAGTTCCGTGGAATTTCCCCTTCCTCATGGCCGCCTGGAAGCTGGCACCAGTCATTGCCAGCGGCTGCTGCACCGTCTTTAAGCCGTCCAGCACTACGCCTCTCAGCGTCCTGGAGCTGACAAGACTGATCCAGGATGTCCTGCCTGCCGGTGTATTCAACGTCATCACCGGCTCCGGCTCCAAGTCCGGCCAGTATATCCTGGAACATCCGGGCTTCTCAAAGCTGGCCTTTACCGGCTCTACAGAAGTGGGCAAAGATGTGGCAAAGGCTGCGGCGGAACGGCTGATCCCAGCAACACTGGAACTGGGCGGCAAATCCGCTAACATCTACTTTGACGACTGTCAGTGGGATCTGGCTATGGATGGGCTGCAACTGGGCATTCTGTTTAATCAGGGTCAGGTCTGCTGCGCCGGCTCCCGTGTCTTTGTCCAGGAAGGCATCTACGACAAATTTGTGGAGGAAGCCAAAAAGCGTTTTAACGCCATCAAGGTCGGTATGCCGTGGGATCCGGAAACGCAGATGGGTGCGCAGATCGACGAAAAGCAGGTCCAGCGTATCCTCAAGTACATCGAGATCGGCAAGAAAGAAGGCGCTACAGTCCTGTGCGGCGGTGAGCGGGCAACAGAAGGCGAGCTTGCCAAGGGCGCCTTCATGCAGCCCACGCTCATGACCAACGTGACCAATGATATGTGCATCGCCCGGGAAGAGATCTTTGGGCCGGTGGCGGTCATCATCAAATTTAAGACAGAGGAAGAAGTCATCGCCATGGCCAACGACAGCGATTACGGTCTGGGCGGCGCCGTTTGGACGAGAGATCTCAACCGGGCAATGCGTGTGGCCAGAGGCATCGAGACAGGTCGTGTCTGGGTCAACACCTACAACTCCATCCCGGCCGGCGCACCCTTTGGCGGCTACAAGCAGTCCGGCATCGGCCGTGAGACCCACAAGGTCATGTTGGAGCATTACTCCCAGTCTAAGAACATCATGATCAACCTGTCTGAAACGCCGTCGGGCTTCTATCCAGAACCATAAACTTTCTCCTTATCCTGTAAGAGAGCATTCCGTCAACAAAAAAGAAAACCGTTCTCCTCCTAGAACGATCTTCTCCAGTCAAAATTTTCTCCCCAAATTGAAATTTTTTCCCCGCAGCGCTGCCATCTCTCCCCGGCAGCGCTGTTTTTTTCAAGGGGTTATGCGCATTGGACAACAGCTCTGCATAGGATACAGTAACTGATTCCGTTGGAGGTGGTTTCTTGAAGGTGAAAGCCATCGGCAAAACCCATGTACTGCTTATTCTCACCGCCGCGGAAGCCCAATATCTGGGGATCCCTACCGGCTCTGGCTGCGCCGTGCTCCTGCAAACACACACCGTATTTCTGCCAGAACCTGTTTCCAAACGGCGCCGGTATCGCTGCCGCATGATGCCCCAGGTCATTTATTTTGCCTCCTGCGCATCGCTTCTGGACTGCATCGAGCGGCTGTGCCGTCTGCCGCTGCGCCTGATGCCCTGTCCTCTCTACGCCATGGACAACGGCTATGCCCTGATCCTCTACCCTACCTGCCGATGGTTCTTTTCTCTTCGCAGCCTCGTCAGCGAATACGGTACGCTAAAAGGACGTTCCCCCACTGCTGTTGCCTTCTGCCAGGAACACGGCCGACTGCTCTGTAAGGACGCTTTAACGGAAATCGGCACATACCTCTAAAAACGAAAAGCCATCCCCTTTTAGAGATGACTTTTGCATTATTCCGCCGTCAGATGCACCAGATGGGCAATGGATGGGATGGACGCGCCCTGCTGGGAAGAAGTGGGCGACATCAGTGCGCCCGTGGGCACAAAAAGGACGTTGTGATACAGCCCCTCGGCCATCTCCGGGAACAGCTTGATACAGGAAACAGACGCTGCGCAGCCACAGCCGGAGCCGCCAGCATGGACATCCTGTTTTTGCCGGTCATAGATCAATAAGCCGCAGTCGTTGTGGTTTTCGCCAATGAAGATCCCGTTTTCCCGCAGGAGCTTTTCCAGCAGCTCTGAGCCTACCTGTCCCAGATCACCGGTGAGGATCAGATCATAATCCTGGGGCGAAGTGTTGGTATCCTCCAAATAATCGGCAATGGTCTGTGCTGCTGCCGGCGCCATAGCCGCGCCCATGTTGTTGGCGTCCTTCACCCCCAGGTCGGTAATCCGCCCGACGGTAATATGGGAAACGGTTACCCGCTTTGGCTTTGTTACGCCGGGATACACTGTCGTCATTTGCTTTGATGGTACATCCTGTCCGGCAACAATGACCGCTCCGGCGCCGGTTACGGTCCATTGGGCAGTCGGCGTGCGCTGGCCGCCATATTCCAGCGGAAAGCGAAACTGCCGCTCTGCCGAACAAAAATGCGATGACGTCACTGCCATGGCACGGTCTGCAGCGCCGCTCTCCACAAAAATAGACGCCATAGCTAGCGCTTGCCCCATGGTGGAACAAGCGCCGAATTGTCCTAAAAAAGGAATGTTCAGCGTACGCAGGCCAAAGGTGGACGAAATACACTGGTTCAGCAAATCGCCGGAAAAAACATATTGAATATCGTTTTGTGTCAGGCTGCCTTTTTCCAGGACAAGCTGGGATGCTTCTGTTTGCAGCTTACTTTCCGACTGCTCCCAGGTATCCTGCCCCAGCGTCGTATCGATAAAGCACTTGTCAAAGTACTCTCCCAGAGGGCCTTCCTTTTCTTTTTTGCCGCCAACAGCGCCAAAGGCTTCCAGATAAGGATGGTTTTCCAGCTCCAGCGTGTAATTTCCGATTCGTTTCATAGGATCCCCTCCCTTGCCAGTCTTACAGAAACAGCCGGATAATATAGAGCACCATGCCGTACACCACCGACGCCGTAATACCATATACCAAAACCGGGCCGGCGATAATAAACATTTTTGCGCCCAGTCCCATGACAAACCCTTCGCTTTTGTATTCCATGGCGGGGGACACGATAGAGTTGGCAAATCCCGTAATGGGCACGATGGTGCCGGCGCCGGCCACTTTGGCGATATTGTCAAAGACCTTCAGCGCTGTCAGCAGTGCCGCAATAAAGATCAGCGTGATGGAAACTGCCATACGGGCTTCCTTTTCGGCCAATCCGACGCCTTCATAAAGCACAAATAAAAGCTGGCCAAAGGCACAGATCCCGCCGCCAAACAAAAATGCCATGAGACAATTTTTGAGCCAGGTGCTGGGCGGCGAAAACTGTTTTACCCACCGGTCATACTGCTTTTGGTCCAGATCGGTGATCTTACTGCCCAAAGACGGCGTATTTTGCATTGCTTGCTTGTGCAAGAAATCACAACCTTTCTCCGACTATCTGCCGGGTTCGCTGTTAGTGATTTCCCGATTTTCGCAAAATATCCTTTCCGCGCCAAAATTTGCAAAATTTCAACTTGCTTTTCCCCGTAAAAGCCGTATGATGAAAACAGAAAGGAGAGACTTTCCATGAACGCCATCGTATTTGAATCGCACACCGGGTTTACCGCCCGGTATGCCCAGTTGCTATCAGACAAGCTGGGACTGCCCTGTTATCCCCTTGCAAAGGCCAAAATGGCGCTGCGCGATGAGGAAGCTGTGCTCTTTCTCAGTTGGGTACAGGCCGGCCACATCGAAAAGCTCTCGGATGCCCGCCGTCATTTTTCCCTTTCGGCAATCGTTGCCGTCGGCATGATGATGCCCAGCGATACTGCCCGGCAACGGCTTCGCCACGACAACCGCATCCCAGAAAAAACACCCCTCTTTCAGCTTTTGGGCGGCGTAGATCTCCAAAAGCTCAAGGGCGTGCGCAAGATGACACTGTCCCTTGCCGCCAAAGCCATGGCTAAATCCGGCGCCAAAACAGCGGAGGAACAGCAGATCCTCTATGCTATGCAGCACGGCGGCGACTTAGTCAAAGAAGAAAACCTGGAAGAGATCCTTCGCTGGTACCGAAAACTGGAAAAGAAACGATAAAAAAGCCTCCCATTGGGGAGGCTTTTGTCTGGCGTGATCTATCGGTTGTCGATCTTTTCCGGATAAAGGTCGTGGTTCATCAAGCGATAGTCGGCCATTTTTTCGTACTTCGTGCCGGGACGGCCATAGTTGCAGTAAGGGTCTATGCTGATGCCGCCCCGGGGCGTAAACTTGCCCCAAACTTCAATATATCGAGGGTCCATCAGATTGATGAGGTCTTTCATGATGATGTTGACGCAATCCTCGTGGAAGTCGCCGTGATTGCGAAAGCTGAACAGATACAGCTTCAAAGATTTGCTCTCCACCATCTTCTGGTCAGGAATATAGCTGATGTAAATGGTGGCAAAATCCGGCTGGCCCGTAATGGGGCACAAACTGGTAAACTCCGGACAATTGAACTTGACAAAGTAGTCGTTGTCGGGATGCTTGTTCTGGAATGTCTCCAGCACCTCCGGGGCGTAATCGCTTTTGTAACTGACGTTCTGATTGCCCAGCAGCGTCAGGGGTTCCTGTTCTCTGCTCATTGCTGTTCCGCCTTTCTCGCAAGATACGTTTCCAGTCCTTTTTTCCGCAGGATACAGCTAGGACACGTTCCGCAGCCGTCCCCTTTGACGCCGTTATAACAGGTCAGTGTCTTTTCCCGCACATAGTCCAGTCGACCCATTTCATCGGCCAGTTGCCAGGTATCCGCTTTGTCGATCCACATAAGCGGCGTGTGAATCTCAAACTGATGGTCCATAGCCAGGTTGATCGTCAAATTGAGCGACTTGATAAAGTTGTCCCGACAGTCGGGATAGCCGGAAAAATCTGTCTGGGACACGCCCACCACCAGATGATCACAGCCCTTCACTTTTGCCAACACTGCCGCAAAGCTGAAAAACAGCAGGTTGCGCCCCTCTACAAAGCTGTTGGGCAGTTCACCGTCTTTGGCCGCTTCTACCGGGATGTCGCTCCGGGTAAGGGAATTAGGCGCCAGTTGATTGAGCAAAGAGATGTCCAGCACATGGTGCTCCACACCCAGATCTTTTGCGATCTCTCTGGCACAGTCGATCTCCAATTTATGCCGCTGACCGTAATCAAAGGTCACGGCGATCACCTTTTCAAATCGCTCCAGCGCCCAAAACAGACAGGTCGTAGAATCCTGTCCGCCGCTGAACACGACAACTGCATTCTTGTTCATCTTTGTCCTCCTTTAGGATGATTTCTGTCCTGTCAGATAAAAGCTATCCTGGAGCAGGTCGCAGATTCGCAGAAATTCTACGGTCCCGTCCAGTAAAATCGTTACCCAGTGGTCCTTATTCATGTGATATGCTGGAAAAAAGCCCGTCTCCTGACGCAGTAAAGAACCGGTAAACGGATCTACCTTTACGTTGAGCATATCTATCCGGTCCCTTCCCCGTAGGCCCAAGGTCTGCTTTGGTCCATTGAGAAAGACGCCATACCATTTTCGGTTGTCCTTGTGGCGCAGGACACAGCAGTCCGGCGTCTTTTCCCACAGATATTCCGGCTGTGTGCCAAAGGTCTCTTTGGCAAAACGCAGGAGTTCCTCCCGGTAACTGTTCACGTTCATCGCCTCGGTCTAACAGAACTTTTTTGCGCATTGCTATCGCTTATTTTAATAAGATCAGCGCTTCCTGCCGCAGGCGGTCATCGCTTTGGAAAATGCCTCGGAAGGAAGTGGTCACCGTCAGAGTACCGGGCTTTTCGATCCCCCGGGCCGTCATGCAGCTATGCTCGCCCTGGATCAACACGCCCACATCAGGGCTTTCCGTCACCATGGACACAATTTCAGCGATGTCGCTGCCGATGCGCTCCTGCAATTGCAACCGGCGGCCTACCATGTCGGCGATGCGGGCGATTTTCGACAGACCGATGATCTTCTCTACCGGCCGATAAACGACAGACACCTTCATATTATACATCAACGCCATGTGGTGCTCACAATAACTGAAGATGGGAATGTCCCGGACGACGATAAGGTTCTTATCATTTTTCTGGAGAAAATCCTCCTGCTCAAAGGTGGTGCCAAACATCTCAGCGATCTCTGCGTTGGTGTAGGTCATGCCGGCAAACACCTCCGCATACATTTTCGCTACCCGTTTCGGCGTGTCCTTCAGGCCCTCCCGCTCCGGGTCATCCCCCAGGGCGATGAGCAGCTCCCGGACACACGATTCTATTTTTTCCGTATCAATTTGTTTTGCCATTGTTCTTCCTCTTTTCTATGGTCAAACGCCCTTGGCGTCCGGATGCCAGATGATTTTATGGAGCTGTAGCTGTAACCGTACCCGATCCAGCTTTTCCGCTTTTAAAAATTCTACCATGTCCGCCGGGTCCATTTTCCCCAGCACCGGCGAGAAAAATACCTGGGTCTTTTCACACAGATCGTTTTCCCGCAGGACCTTCTCCGCCTGGTATAGATCCTCTTTGCCGGCAATGACGAATTTATAAGCGTCTGTTTTACGAATGACCGCCAGATTATTTTGGTGCATCTGCTCTGTCATGCCGCTGCCGTTTAATTTGTAATCGACGATAAAGGATATGCGGGGGAACGACTGCTGAAACGGCGCAATGTCTACAGAACCGTTTGTCTCGATATGGGTCTCCAGCGCCTCATCCTCCTGCAAGAGCGACAGCAGCGTTCCGATCTCTCTCTGGATCAGCGGCTCTCCGCCGGTGAGCGTGACGTAGTGAGCGCCGGTCTCTTTCACGAACTGATAGAGCGCCTCTGCTGTTTCGTGGCTGCGCACATTATCCGCTGAAAAAGAATAGGTGGTATCACACCAATGACACCGCAGGTTACATCCCTGAAAGCGGATAAACGCTGCCAGATACCCGGCGGTAGGGCCCTCCCCGTCGATGGAGAGAAATTTTTCAATGATGGGAAACATCCTGCCACCTCTCATTCACTGTAGATACAACTGTTGGTGGGCGTTTCATACAATTCCACCGATGACACCGGCAGTCCGGCAGACTGAATTTCCCGGAACATGGCCCGGCTCATCTCCTCCGCTGTAGGACGGTACGGCACCAGCACTACGTCATAAACGGCAAGCTCCTTTTGCAATCGCCGGCCTTCCTCGTTGTCCTCCACCAGCAGCTTGTGGTCGTAGCGCTCTGCTAGCGCCCGCAAAACGTTTTTCACTTCATGGAAATCGGCCACCATGCCCCGAGTCTGGCCGCTGTCACATAACGTTTCCGCTTTGAACATGGCCACCAGGCGATACCGATGGCCGTGAATGTTGGAGCACTTTCCCTGATAGCCGTGGAGATAGTGGGCCATATCAAACTGCACTTCGCTTTTTAACTGAAACATAGTTCCTCCCTCGTTTTTTCCAGTCTTTTTCCAAATCAAAAATAAAAAATGCAGACAAGCACGCCAAAAGGCTACCTGTCCGCAAAGCGTTCAAACAAGTTCGGCAGCCTAGTTTTGTTTAAAGACAGGATGGTCTGAGCGAACTGTCTGATGGAATTGCTGTCATAATTGTATTTATCGTATCATATTTTTGCAGCAATTGCAACCATCCCCTTGAGGAAATACACTTGCAAAATAAACCAAATCGTGATAAACTAACCATATTGCGGAGTGGAAACGCCGCACAGCTTGAAACATCGTTTGGAAAGGAAGTACCACTATGGCAACAAAGGAAATTCTCACAGCAGTGGAAGATTACAACGCAGATACCCGTTGGGCCAGAATCTATTACAACACCGACAACGGTTACACCTGGTTCGAGGATGATCTGACCTGCCCAAAGGCAAACCACATCACCTATGACAACAACGACCACATCGTCGTACTGTTTGAGAAGGGCGCTCCCGGCAAGGATGACGCTGGCGTAACAGCCGTTACCGCCGACGAGGTCGCCGCAAAGATCGCCGCTTACACAAAATAATGTACTAGCATCTGAAAAGTTCGAAAAAAGGAGAGCCGTTTTTTAAAGGACTCTCTTTTTTTCTGTCTTTATTTCTGTTTTTTACAAATTTTTTACACAATCAAATTGTGGTGTTTTCGTTTCTTTGTTATAATATTTTTTAGAAAAACCATTGCATCCATTTTACAATCTTTTTTCATTTTTTTCATGTTTAGAAAGCGGTGATCCCCCTGACAAAGCAAAAAAGTAAAAAGACTGTTGCCGTTATCGACATCGGCTCCAGCGTCGTCAAAATGATCCTGGCTGAGCAGAAAAACAACCAGGTTCACAAAATCGACACTCTGAAAAAGCCTCTCTATCTGGGCCACGAGGTATTTAATACCGGCCGCATCAGCTTTGAGTGTCTCAAGGAATTATGCGAGATCTTAGAGGACTATCAGGTCGTGATGAAGGAATATGGCGTACAGGACTACACCGTCATTGCCACCAGCGCCCTGCGGGAAGCGAAAAACCAAAAGTTCGTTGTGGACCAGATCAAAGTAAAGACCGGCATGACCGTCCAGATCTGCGATGACTCCATGGAAAAGGCCCTCATCTATTATGAGGTCATCCGCACCGTCAATAGTCAAAACGGTCTCGTTCCCAATAAAAAAACGCTGATCTCTCACACCGGCACCGGCTCTACCGGACTGTGCATCCATGAAAACGGCGTCATTACCTTTTCCCAAACGCTGTCCATGGGTTCCCTCAAAATCCACGATATGCTGGACGATATTGCAGCCAGCAACAGCGCCTTTGATGAGGCCGCCGAGGAATATCTCGATTCCGTCTTTGACAACATCGTCATGCCCTTCCCCAGCCAGATGATCGACAGTCTCGTCATGACCGGCACAGAAATGGATCTGGTCGCTAGGCTCTGCGGCGCTTCCTTAGAAGGCGGTATGTACCGAGTTACCGGCGACGCCATTCGAAAGCTGTTCCACCAGGTGAAAAACAACAGTCTGGATCAGCTCTCCCTGGCCTTTCAGATCAGCGAGGAGCGGGCGGAGATGCTCTACTCCTCCCTGTCCATCTTCTCCCGCCTGATGAACCTGACCCAGGCCGATGAGATCCTCATCCCAAAAATCGACCTGGACGACGCTTTCCTGCGGAAGATGCTCTTTTCCAACTGGAAACGAGAATACGACAGTTACATGGAAAAAAGCGCCATTGCCTGTGCAGAGACCTTTGCTGCCCGCTATCAGTGCGACCCGGCCCACTATACGGTCATCGCCCATCACGCAGTCAACCTGTTCGACCGGCTCAAGCGGCTCCACGGCTTTACCAACAAGCACCGCACCATTTTGCAGGTGGCGGCAATTTTACATGATTCCGGGTATTTTGTCAACGCCAAAGGCGGCTGTGCCGCAGAGGTCATCCGGAACATCGACATTTGCGGCCTTTCCAGCGAGGACATGAAATTGGCCGCTGTCGTTGCCAACTTCAACGAGCTGTGGGACCCCAATTTTGACGGCGTCAGCTTTTTGTCCTTTACAGAAGAACAACTGCTCCTGTGCTCCAAGCTGACGGCCATCTTCCGGCTGGCCAACGCCCTGGATAAGTCGAGAAAACATAAGATTCAGGAAATCAAAGTAAAACTGCGGGGCGATGAGATCGTTCTTTCCGGCGTCTGTGACCAGAACCTGTATCTGGAAAAATGGGCTGTGCGCCACTGCGCCCCCTTCTTTAAGGCGGCTTTCGGCATCCAGCCTGTCCTGCAAATCAAATCCACTATGATCTGACAGAAAGAGGAACGCGATTATGGATTATCAGAACCAATCATTTCCCTATATCAACCGTGAGCTGAGCTGGCTCGACTTTAACAGCCGAGTCCTGGACGAAGCTCTGGAAAAAGAAAATCCCCTGATGGAACGGATCCGTTTTTTGGCCATCAGTGAATCCAACCTGGATGAATTCTTCATGGTCCGGGTGGCCGGTGTCAAAGCCCAGGTCCTGTCTGACTATACGAACGAGGATGTCTCCGGCTTTACTCCCCAAAAGCTGTTGGAGGAACTGCAAAAGAAGATCCACGACTTTACCGAAAAACAATATTCCTGCTGGCAGCGCTCCATTGTACCTGCCCTCAAAAAGCAGAATATCTCCTTTTTAACGCCAGAGGAAATGAACGAGGAACAGCTTTCCTATATTTCTCAGTACTTCGATAAGATCCTGTTCCCCGTGCTGACGCCCCTGGCGGTAGACCCCAGCCGGCCCTTCCCGCACCTGGCCAACAAGAGCCTCAATATCGCCGTCCATTTAAAGGACGAGCAAAAGGAATCCTGCTTTGCCGTGGTCCAGGCCCCATCCATTCTCCCCCGGTTCCTAAAGATCCCCAGCCCGGAGGGACAGTCACAGTTTACGCTGCTGGAGGACATCATCATCTACCGGATCTCCAGCCTCTTTGAGCTGCACAAGATCAAGGCCTGCACCCTGTTCCGCATCACGCGGAACTCCGACCTAAACATCGACGAGGACACCGACGACCTGTTGCAGGAAATCGAGAAGTCCATCAAAAAACGGAAGCGGGGCCGTCCCATCCGTCTGCAATTGATCCAAAAGTGCGATAAGCAGACAAAGAACTTCCTCACCGACTCCCTCAAGGTGAAAAGCGATGAGATCTACGAGGTGCCCGGCCCCATCGACCTGACGTTCCTGGGCAAATTTGCCTCCCAGAGCGAATTTAAAGATCTGTGCTTTGCGCCGGTGGTGCCAATGTATCCTGCCGCTGATTTTGTGGACAGCGAAAATATTTTTGACACCATCAAAGAAAAAGACAGGATGCTGCACCATCCGTATGAAAGCTTCCAGACCGTGGTAGACTTTATCCGTGCGGCCGCCGTGGATGAGGATGTGCTGGCCATCAAACAGACGCTGTACCGTGTCAGCGGCAATTCTCCCATCATCGCTTCGCTGATTAAGGCGGCGGAAAACGGTAAGCAGGTCACTGTACTGGTAGAGCTGAAGGCCCGGTTCGATGAGGAAAACAACATCCACTGGGCCAAAAAGCTGGAAAATGCCGGCTGTCACGTGATCTACGGTCTCCAGGGCCTAAAGACCCACTGTAAGATCACCCTGGTCGTGCGCAAGGAAGAGGACGGCATCCGCCGGTATGTCCACATGGGCACCGGCAACTATAACGACTCCACGGCCAAAATCTACACCGACCTCAGTGTATTCACCTGCTCGGAGCCATTTGGCGCCGACGCTTCCTCTCTGTTCAATGTTCTCACCGGCTACTCCATGCCGCCGGAATACAATAAATTCGCCGTGGCGCCCCATGGCCTGCGCTCCTTCTTTGAGCGCCGCATTGAAAAGGAGATCCAAAACGCCAAGAACGGCATCGAGGCAGGCATTGTCGCCAAGGTCAATTCTCTGGTGGACCCGAAGATCATCGAGCAATTGTACGAGGCGTCCAAGGCTGGCGTCAAGATCCAGTTGATCGTCCGAGGCATCTGCTGTTTGGTGCCGGGTATTCCGGGATTGAGCGACAATATTTCTGTCCACAGCATCGTGGGACAGCTTTTAGAGCACAGCCGCATCTGGATGTTTGAAAATGGCGGCGACAAGCAGATCTTCATGGGCAGTGCCGACTGGATGCAGCGGAACCTGAATCGCCGGGTCGAGCTGGTATTCCCCATTGAGGACGAGGATCTGAAAGATCGGACAGAGCATATTCTTATGACGATGCTCAACGATACCGTCAATACCCGGATCCTGCTGCCCAGCGGCGAATACAAGATGATCGACCGCCGGGGCAAGGTGACCTTAAACTGCCAGACCTACTTTGCCAAGGAAGCAAAGCAGCGGGCAGATGAACTCAAACGCGTGGATTGGAGCGAAGGCTTTAAACCACAACAAAATCCCAACAGCAGCAAACAACGAAATTCTAATGATGAAAGCGAGTAATGTATCGATGAAAAAAAGAATTGGTATCCTCACCAGCGGCGGCGACTGCCAGGGCCTTAATGCGGCCATTCGCGGTGTGGGAAAAGCACTGTACGAAGCATTAGGCGACGACCTGGAGATCCTGGGCATCAAGGATGGTTATCGGGGCCTCATTTATGGAGATTATTTTTCCCTGGAAGTCTCCCGTTTTTCCGGCATTTTGACCCACGGCGGCACCATTCTCGGCACCTCCCGCCAGCCCTTTAAAGAAATGCGGGTCATCGGCGACGACGGTCTCGATAAAGTCAAGGCCATGAAATCCAACTACCGCCAGATGGGTCTGGACTGCCTGGTGATCCTGGGCGGCAACGGCACCCACAAAACCGCCAATCTCCTGCGGGAGGAAGGGCTCAACGTCGTCACCCTGCCAAAGACCATTGACAACGACCTGTGGGGCACCGATATGACCTTCGGCTTTGACAGTGCATTGGAGATTGCCAGCCATGTCATCGACTGCATCCACACCACCGCCGATTCTCACAGCCGTATCTTTATCGTAGAAGTGATGGGGCATAAGGTCGGCTGGCTGCCTCTGTACGCCGGTGTAGCTTCCGGCGCAGACGTCATCCTGCTGCCGGAGATCCCCTATGACATCGACTCCGTTGTCAACACCATCTCTGAGCGGGAACGCAAAGGCAAGCACTTCTCCATTCTGGCCGTGGCAGAGGGCGCGATCTCTAAGGCAGAAGCCAAAATGAGCAAAAAAGAACTGAAGGCCAAACGAGAAAACATGAATTATCCGTCTATCTCCTACCGCATTGCCGCCGAGATCCGGGAACACACCGGCAAAGAAGTCCGTGTGACGGTGCCGGGCCACTTCCAGCGTGGCGGCGATCCCTCCCCTACTGACCGTGTACTGGCGACCCGGTTCGGCGCCGCAGCGGCAAAGCTCATCCTCAATGAACAGTACGGATACATGGTAGCGCTCCAAAATAACAAGATCGTTCCGGTACCGCTGGAGAATGTTGCCGGCAAGCTGAAATCCGTTCCCCTGGATCTGGATCTCATCCAGTATGCCAGAGACATCGGCATCACCTTTGGCGATAAATAACGATAACCATCCTGCTAAAAACAGCAACCCCGCAGAACTTCTGCGGGGTTTTTGCTTTGGATAAAATTTATAAAATCACGCCGTCCTTTTTGACAAACAGCAGACAAAATACGGTCAGCAAAACGCCGCAGCACACCAGCGACGACCACTCCATCCATAAATTCGTCAGCGCTGCGCCAATGGCTACACCTGCCACAAACAGGGCGATCATAATGTAATATTTTAAACACGTCCGCAAGGCTTCCACGTTGCGCTCCCGCAGGAAAACAAAAAGCTGTCGGGTACCGCTGCGAAGGCTGCCGGTACACATGGTACTGGCCACAACAATGCCCCGCATCTTGCGGAAGCATTCCACCTGCATGGCGCAAACAAGAGAGATGGCATCATTGACAATAAGATCGTGTCCGCCGTGGGGGATCAGCGCCACAGCGCCCAACAAAATCGCTTCCAGCAGCACGACGATCTGCCGCCAATGGATCTGCGCAGCGTGCTTCAGTTTATGTTCTACCGCATTGCACAGGATAATGCCCGCGACAAAGGCCAGGATCATCGTGACACGGTGAAAAACGTCATACCAATTTCCGTCGACGATACAAAATCCCAGTGCCGCAATGTTGCCGGTCTGGGCGTTGGCAAAAACGCCGCCCCGGCAAAGATAAGTATAGGCGTCCAGATAGCCGCCCACGATGGTCAGCAGTGCGCCGACAACAAAGGACTCCGATGCTTGATAACGGACTGCATCCGTCCGTTTGTTCATACTGAACTCCCCATTCCCGGAAAAAGCGGGACAAGCCAATGCCTGTCCCGCAAAAACCATTTATTTTTTGACAACCAGATTCACCAGACGGCCCGGTACATACAGCTCTTTGACCAGCGGTTTTCCGTCGATCTCAGCAGCGACCTTGCCATCTGCCTTTGCCAGGGCGATCGCCTCTGGCGCGGTAATATCCAGCGGTACACGCAGACGGCTGCGCACCTTGCCGTTGACCTGAACAACGATCTCTACTGTAGATTCTACGCACTTGCTTTCCTCATACTGAGGCCACGGCTGTGTGCAGACCATACCGTCGCCCAGCTTCTGTGCCTCCCACACTTCTTCGCAGATGTGGGGCGCAAAAACGTTGAGCAGCATGGTGAAGATAGACAGCTCCTCCCGGCTGATGGAACCAAAGTCACAGATGTCGTTCATCAGTGCCATCAGCGCGGCGATGGCGGTATTGAACTTGAGATGCTCAATATCTTCGCCCACCTTCTTGATGGTCTTGTGGAAGGATACCTCCAGTTCCTTGCGGATGCCCTCGTCCTTACAGAGAATATCCTGGAGATTCCAGTACCGCTCCAGGAACCGGCGGCATCCCTTGATGCCGGAAGTGCTCCATGGCGCAGCCTTTTCAAAGTCACCGATGAACATCTCGTACATCCGCATGGTGTCGGCACCGTACTCGTTGACGATGTCGTCGGGATTGACCACGTTGCCCCGGGATTTACTCATCTTCTCGCCGTTCTCGCCGAGGATCATGCCGTGGCTGGTCCGCTTAGCGTAAGGCTCCGGCGTTGGCGCTACACCGATGTCATAGAGGAACTTATTCCAGAACCGGCTGTAGAGCAGGTGGAGAGTCGTATGTTCCATGCCGCCGTTGTACCAATCCACCGGCGCCCAGTAATCGAGCGCTTCCTTGCTGGCCAGAGCCTTGTCGTTATGGGGATCCATATACCGCAGGAAATACCAGGAAGAACCGGCCCACTGAGGCATGGTATCGGTTTCCCGCTTAGCAGGACCGCCGCAGCAAGGACAGGTGGTATTGACCCAATCGGTCATCGCTGCCAACGGAGACTCGCCGGTCTCTGTAGGCTCGTAAGAATCTACCTGGGGTAGCTCCAGCGGAAGCTGATCCTCCGGCACCGGCACCTGACCGCATTTTGGACAATGGACGATCGGGATCGGCTCACCCCAATACCGCTGGCGGGAGAATACCCAGTCACGGAGCTTGAAGTTCACTTTTGCTTCACCGATACCGGTCTCTTTCATGTATTCGATGATCTTCTTTTTGGCTTCTTCTACGGTGAGGCCATCGAGGATCCCGGAGTTTATCATCGTGCCTGTAGCGCAGTCCGTAAAGGCTTCCTCCTGGACGTTGCCGCCTTTGACTACCTCGATGATGGGCAGGTCAAATTTCTTGGCAAACTCCCAGTCGCGGGTATCGTGGGCCGGAACGGCCATGATGGCGCCGGTACCGTAGGACACCAGAACGTAATCGGAAATAAAGATGGGGATCTCTTTGCCGGTCAGGGGATTGATGGCGTTGACGCCTTCCAGCTTGACGCCAGTCTTATCTTTCGCTACCTCCGTCCGCTCAAAGTCGGATTTCCGGGCGGCTTCCTGCTGGTATGCGTGGATGGCGTCCAGATTGCTTAGCCGGTCGCTCCACTTCTCGATGAGGGGATGCTCCGGCGACATGACCATATACGTCGCGCCGTAGATGGTATCGGGACGGGTAGTATAGATCTTGATCTCGTCTCCCGCTGTCGTCTGGAAAGCGACCTCCGCACCGGTAGAGCGGCCGATCCAGTTGATCTGCTGGGCTTTCACCCGGTCGGGATAATCCACCAGATCCAGATCGTCGATAAGCCGCTGAGCATATGCAGTGATCTTCAGCATCCACTGGGACTTGACCTTGCGCACGACCTCGCTGCCGCATCGTTCACAGCCGCCATTGACGACTTCCTCATTGGCCAGCACACATTTACAGGAAGTGCACCAGTTGACAGCCATCTCCTTTTTATATGCCAGGCCATGCTTAAAAAGCTGGAGGAAGATCCACTGGGTCCACTTATAATAAGCGGGATCGGTGGTGTTGATCTCCCGGGACCAGTCAAAGGAAATGCCCAGGGAGATGAGCTGCTGCTTAAAGCGGGCAATGTTCTTCTCTGTGACGATGGCCGGATGGATGTGGTTCTTGATGGCAAAGTTTTCCGTGGGCAGTCCAAAAGCGTCCCAGCCGATAGGATACAGCACGTTATAGCCCTGCATCCGGCGTTTTCTCGCCACAATATCCAGCGCTGTGTAGGAACGGGGATGACCTACATGGAGGCCCTGTCCCGACGGATACGGGAACTCTACCAGCGCCATATATTTCGGCTTATCCTGTTTTTCAGAAGCGTGGAATACGCCGGCTTCCTCCCAGCGCTTCTGCCATTTTTGTTCAATGGATTTGTGTTGATATTTCACAGCCAGTTCCCCCTTACTTCAAAAAGCTCGTGTCGATTTCTTCCCCGTCCTGCCACAGACGGTCCAGATCGTAATACTTCCGGGATTCGTCGGTGAAAATATGGACGATCACGTTGCCGTAATCCACCAGCACCCACGAATTGGAGCGGTACCCCTCAATGTGATGGGGCGTAATACCGATCTGCTTGAGGTGAAACTCCAGCTCATCCTCCAGGGCATTGACGTGGGTATTGCTGGTACCGGTGGCAAACACAAAATAATCCGCCAGGGATGAAATATCGTTGACGCGGATAATGCGAATGTCCATACCTTTTTTTTCATTGAGCTTTTTTGCGGCTTCTTTGGCCAGTTCTAATGATGTCATGTGTCGTTCTATCCATTCCTCCGGCAAATTTCTCTTTGCAAAGCACCTGCCGGACCGATGCCGCTCTGTTTTTCTCTATCCAAATCAATTGGAAATCTGCTGCTTCATCACACACCAATTATAACCTGCCATGGTGTTGGGGTGGATGGGCCGCTGCTGGGATACCAGATCCTCAATGGTGTACTGACATCCCAGCAGCACGGCCTTGTCCAGATCGGTGTGCGCCGTTTCCCGCAGCGCCTCTACGCCGTCAAAGGTTCGGTCGGCAGAGACATAGTCCGCCATATACAGGATCTTTTCCGGCAGTGTCATCTCTGCCCGTGCCGTTGTGTGATAAAGCACCGGATCTACAATATCCGGGTCGTCGATGTGGAGTACCTGACGCACATAGGCGGCGCCGGTGATAGCGTGCCACAGCTTTGGCGCCCCTTTCTCCAGATCCGTCAGTATTATACCAAATTCGTTGATTTTTTTCAACTGCTCCTCCCGGGACAGTTCCTTTGTAATGTCGTGCAGCATCCCGGCGATCCAGGCTTTTTCCGGATCGGCGCCGTAGTGCTTTGCCAAACGCTCCGCCTCCTCGGCCACACATTCGCTGTGATGGAACCGTCTGTCGGTCAAAAACGGCCGGACGATGCCTTTATATTCCTCTCTGTTCATAAGCTACCTCCTGTATAAATGGGATGCTCCCGCAAATAGTGTGCTACCCTTGGCGGCACCAGATCCGAAATGGGCAATCCATTCCGCAAACGATCGCGCACCTGGGTGGACGAAATCGGCAGAAAAGGGATGTCCAGCAGGCGATACTGTCCGCCGATCTGCTCCAGCTTTTTGCCGTAAGACAGCAGCCGTTCCCGGCCGTCCTCACTGCGGGGCGCAACGCAGCACACCGCCAGCGCACAGATCCGTTCTGGCGCTTTCCAATCGAGGAGCGTCAAAAACATATCTTCCCCCATCAGCAGATACAGCGTATCCAGCGGATGCTTCTCCCGCAGTGCTTCCAGGGTGTAAACAGTATAGCTTGCCGTCTTGCGGGTGATCTCCATATCGGAAACGGTAAACGGTGTTCCCGCTGTGGCCAGTCGGCACATCATCAGCCGGTCATAAGACGACGCCAGATCCGGCGCCGCTTTATGGGTCGGCCGCTTGGAGGGGATCAACATCACGCTATCCAATGCTAATTGTTCCTGAAAACAGCGGGCAATATGCAGATGTCCGTTGTGGATGGGATTGAACGTCCCGCCAAAAATACCCAGCTTGCCCAATAGTCTGCCGCCTTTCTCAGCCGGTCATGCCTGTGGCAGGGTATAGACCGGCTCCTTCGGATTTGCCAAATACAAAATAAATTTTGTGCCGATCACCTGTACCACTTCCGCACCGGTCCGCGCCGCGATCTCTTCCGCTGTTTCCCGCGGGATCTTCGGGGCTGTTTCCAGCACCTTACACTTGATCAGCTCCCGCTTGCGCAGGGCATCGACTGCCTGCTGGATCACATCGTCGCTAACGCCTCCCTTGCCCACCATCAAAATCGTTGGCAGTTGGTTGGCCTCTGCTTTTAAATAAGCTCTTTGTTTACTGGTCAACATGGTTCCTGCTCCTTTCTGGTCCTAAAACACGGTTACGATCCCGTTTTTTCCTTTAGCGCATCGTACATGGACGTCCATGCCATAGAATACGCCATGGCACCGGCTTCCCGATCCATCTGCGCCTTGGTGATGAGGAATCCTTCCCGCTTATAAAATTGATACGCCCGCTCATTTTTGGCGTAAACTTCCAATGTCAAATAAGAGTGCTCCTGCTTACATCGTCCCAGCAGCGCTTTGCCAATGCCCATGCAGCGGAAAGACTGCTCGACAAACAATCCCGCGATGTATCGCCCCTGCAGCCCGACAAAGCCGGCGATCTTTTCATCATCGCTCTCGGCGACATAAAGATCCGCTTTAGGCAGCAGGTCGCGCACCATCTCCCGGTGAGACTCCCAAAATCCCGGCTTTACAAAGCCCTGGGCCTGCCGGTTGCCGCTGAGCCAAAGATCCATGATCTGGTCATGATCACTCTGTTTCCCCGGTCGAATACTAACTTCCATGGCGTTTCGCTTCCTGTTCCTGATACGATTGCAGCGTTTGGAAAAAAGCGCGCAGTGCCTTGCCCCGGTGGCTGATGGCATCCTTTTCGTCATCGGTGTATTGGGCAAGGGACCGCTCCCCCCGCAAAAAGACCGGATCATAGCCAAAGCCGTTTTGGCCAATGGGCGCAAAACCGATGGTTCCTTCGCAGCTATCCTCAGCATACAAGACAGTACCGTCAGGGAATACGCAGCAGATGGCGCAGACAAACCGGGCTGTCCGCTGATCCATCGGGACGCCTTCCAGATCCTTTAGCAGCTTTTCCACCCGCTGCTCATCTGTCAACCCCTCGCCGCCATACCGGGCAGAATAGATCCCCGGCGCGCCGTCCAAAGCATCTACCACCAGCCCGGAATCATCGGCCACTGCCGGCAGTCCCGTGTAACGGCAGGCAGACGACGCTTTTAAATAGGCGTTCTCTCTAAAGGTGGAACCGGTTTCCTCCACCTCCGGCAGCTCTGCCGTTTCTACCCGGATGGACAGCGGGGTCAGGATCCGTTCCATCTCCCGCAGTTTTTTCCGGTTATGTGTTGCCATAATCAATGTCATACCTTATCGCATCCTCAATCCTTCTTCTATTTTTCTCCCTTAAAACCAGCGGCCAGACGCTCTCCGCTCTTCCCGGCGCGCCTCTTTTTCCGCCCGCTTCTCCGCTTTTTCCCGTTCTTTCCGGGCCTTGCGTTCTTCTCTGGTCTCCTTATGCGGCTTTTCCTCCGCCTCTTCTGCTTCTTGCTCTGCGTGCTCCTCTGCCGGTGTATCCTCGGTCTCCTCTTCCGCTTCCTGAAGATCTTCTTCAGACGGTGCTTCCTCTTCTTCAAAGTCTACCGATTCCTCATCCTCCAGCTCGCTCTCGTCAATCACCGGTGTTTCCGTAGCCGCCAGGACGTCCTCTACTTCTTCCTCAATGGGATCTTCGATCTCCACGATCTGCTCCTGGCTCTCCGCCATAGCGGTCCAGGTATTCCAATCGTCCTCATCACCGTCTGCGGCGCTGTCCTCTTCGATCAGTTCGCCGTATGCGTCGTAGCGGGCGTTTTGCTCCGCAATACGGTTAGCGGTCTCCTCATCCACCTGCTTGTTGTCGAAAAGTGCCTCGGCAAACGCACGGGCATCGAAAGGCTGTAAGTCGTCGATCTTCTCGCCAACGCCGATAAACTTGACCGGAAGCTGTAATTCCTCCCGGATGGCCAGCACGACGCCGCCTTTGGCTGTACCGTCCAGCTTTGTCAGCACGATACCCGTAATGCCGGCGGCATTTTTGAATTCCCGTGCCTGATTGACGGCGTTTTGTCCCGTCGTGGCATCCAGCACCAGCAGGACTTCCTTGGCGCAATCCGGCAGTTCCCGGTCGATGATCCGGCTCATTTTGCCCAGCTCGTCCATCAGGTTCTTCTTATTGTGGAGACGGCCTGCGGTGTCGCAGATCAGCACATCAGCGTCCATGGATTTTGCCTTGGCAATGGTATCAAAGACGACAGAGGCCGGGTCGGATCCCTCCGGGCGCTTGACGATGGCTACGCCGGCACGGTCTGCCCAGACCTCCAGCTGGTCGATAGCTGCCGCGCGGAAGGTATCGGCAGCGCCCAGGACCACTGTCTTGCCTTCGCTCTTCAGCCGGGAAGCGATCTTGCCGATGGTCGTTGTTTTGCCGACGCCGTTGACGCCGATGACAAGAATAGCCGTGGGCTTTGTGCTCAGATCCAACTCCTCGCCGCCGGAAAGCAGATCGGCCACTGTTTCCTTCAGCAGACCCATGACCTCCTTGGGATCGGTAACGCCGTGTTTCTTGACCCGCACCCGCAGTTCGTCACAGATGCGCCCGGCAGTGTGGATCCCCACATCTCCCATGACCAGCAGTTCCTCCAATTCCTCGAACAATTCCTCGTCGATCTTGGTAAAGGAGTGGAGCATACTTTCAATGGAGCCGCTGATATTTTCTCTTGTTTTCCGCAGACCTTCCTTGATCTTGTCAAAAAATCCCATAAGATTAACCCCCTTCGCAATTGCGCGTTTATTTTATGCCCAGTTTTTTGCCTACCTCTGACGGGTCCAGCTTCAGCAGCTTAGAGATGCCTTCCTCCTGCATGGTGACACCATACAGCACGTCGGCCTCCTCCATGGTGCCCCGTCGGTGGGTGATGACGATAAACTGGGTATTTTCATTCATTTTTCGCAGATATTCCGCAAACCGAACCACATTTACATCGTCCAGTGCCGCCTCGATCTCATCCAGCATACAAAACGGCGGCGGGCTGACTTTCATGATGGCAAAATAGAGAGACACCGCCACCAGGGCTTTTTCGCCGCCAGAGAGCAATTCCAAATTCTTGACGATCTTTCCCGGTGGCTGCGCCAAGATCACAATACCGGAATGGAGCACATCCTCCGGATCCGACAGCTCCAGATGCGCTTTTCCGCCGCCGAACAGCTCGGTAAACGTGGTCTGGAAATATGTGTTGATCTGGGTAAAGCGCTCCTTAAAAATATCTGTCATCTGCCGTGTTAGATCGCGGATCAACTTATGCAGTTCTTTTTTGGACTGCTCCACATCATTGACTTGTTCGGTGAGGAACGCATATCGTTCCGACACTTCCTGATATTCTTCCACGGCAGAGAGGTTGACGCTGCCCAAAGATTTGATCTTGCTTTTTAATTCCCGCAGTCTCCGGGTGGATCCCGCTTCATCGGTAATGGTCTCGCCTTCCGCTTCGGCTTCCCGGCGGGTCAGCTCATATTCATTCCAAAGCTGCTCGATGATCTCATCATACCGCCGCTGAAGCCCCAGTTTTCGCTCCTCCAGTCGGGACAATTCCCTGCCGATGGTCTCTTTGGACGACGACCGTTCCTTTTCCCGGCTTCGCAGTTGTACCGACTGCTGCTCCAGCATTAGGCGCTCTTGCTGCAAGCGCTCCGCCGTTTCCTTTTGCGCCTGCGCCGCTTTTCGCAGCGTCTGGGCATCCTGTTTTGCTTTCTCCATCTGCTCGGTCAGCGCCGCATTTTGTAAGCGGGTCGTTTCCAGCTCCGCTGTGATCCGCTGGGCTTGCTCGGTGCTTTGCCGCAGTTTTTCTTCCAGCTCCCCGCAGGACAAGATCAGCGCTTCCCGGTCCTTTTGCAGCGTCAGCAGTCCAAAGCGCAGCTCCTGAAATTGACCAGTCAGCGTTTCAAACTCCGTCTGCAGCGCTGTGCGGCCGCCGCTGAGCTTTGCCAGCTCCGACTGCACCTGCATCATCTGCTGGGCCAGCGCTTTCTGCTGTTCTTCCGCCTGTTTGCAACTGTCATCCAGATCGCCCCGCCGCTGTTCGGTAAAGGTCCTCTCTGTCGTCAGCTCCAAAATCTGGTGCATAACGGATGACAATTCTGATTCCAGCCGGTGCAGATCAGATAAACTTTGCACCCGTTCATTGGCCGCTTCTGTCTGGCGCTGGCGCAACACTTCCAGAGCAGACTTTAGCTGTTCTGTTTCCTCGGCAAAAGCACAGACCTGCTGTTGCGTTTTATCATAGCGCGTTTGCAGCAAGGCGGCTTTTTCCCGCAGTGCCGCAATCTCCGCTCCACGGCTCAGAAAACCGTTTTTCCGGGATAGGGAGCCGCCCGTCATGGAGCCGCCGGCGTTGACGACCTGCCCATCCAGAGTGACGACCCGGAAGCTGTAACGAAAGCGCCGGGCAATAGCCACGGCATGATCCAGCGTTTCTGCTACGACGATACGGCCCAGCAAAGATTGCAGGACCCCCTTATACTGGGGATCGCACTGACACAATTCCCCGGCGATGCCGACAAAGCCATCGCACTGGGACAAAGCGGGTTCCCGCAATGGTTTTCCCGCAATGGTAGACAGAGGC
This sequence comes from Oscillospiraceae bacterium, assembly GCA_029098185.1. Lineage (GTDB taxonomy): Bacteria > Bacillota > Clostridia > Oscillospirales > Acutalibacteraceae > UMGS1071. Next base: position 63,745 of record JAQXNV010000022.1, on the reverse strand, counting down.
AGAAAGGTCGCTCGCCCACCGTCCTTCCGCTTGAGCAGGTGGATAGCCGCTTTGGCGTCCTCCTCCGTAGAGACAACGATATGCTGTGCGGCGCCGCCCAAAGCGGTTTCGATGGCTACAGCATACGATCTTGGTACCGTGAGCAAGCGGGACACCGGCCCGTGGATCCCCGTAAGCTGGCCTTTTTCCGCCATGCGCATCACGGTTTTGACGCTGTGGGCAAAGCCTTCCAGATTCCGTTCCAGGTCCTCTAAAATTTTTGCCCGGCGGCACGTCTCCTGTAGATCGAGATAGATGCGGTCCCGCTCCGCTTTTTGTTTTTCCACAGATTGGAGCCGTTGTGCCAGCTTGCTTTCCGTCTCACGCAGTGACGCTTGCACCGACGCTTCTGCCTGCTCCGCCTTTTGCGCCGATTGCTGCTGTTCTTTTTGCTGATCTTCTAATGCGGCCTTCTGCGCTTCCCGCTGGGCAAACGTCTCCGCAATAGCAGAAAGGCGCAGGTCGATCTCCTCCGCTGTGGAAGATGCCTGGGTCGCTATGAGCTTTGCTCTGGCGCTTTCTGCAGAAAGGCGCTGCAGTTGCTCATTTGCCACTGCCACCTGACTGTCGGTCAGATCCATCGTTTTTCGAAGCTGTCCCAATCGCGCCTCAGCTTGCTGGCACTGCTGCAGATGCTCCGCAATAGCGGTATTGCACTGGCTGATCTGCCCCTGCTTTTCCCGCAGCTTTTCCCGCGTCTGTTCATCGTCTCCGCCAAAACGGGATCGCTCCTCGGTCAAGCGGACGATGGTCTGCTCATTGTGGCGCAGCTCGTTTTCCAGCACAGAGGCTTCCCCCTCTTTGGCGGCAGCCTCCGATTCCCCTTTGGCTGCGCCGTTTCTGGCCTGCTCCGCCTGGGCAAGACAGCGGTTCGTCTCCTGAAACAGCGTTTCGATCTGGCGGTCCAACTCCTCGATCTCCGCAATCACCCCATCATGCTGACTTCTGGCAATGGACAGCTTTTCCTCGTGTTCCGTTAAGATCTTGCCGGACTGATCGAGCGTATAGAGCCACAGCCCGATCTCCAGACGCCGTTTTTCCTGGTACAGCGCAAGATACGTTTTTGCCTTTTCGGCCTGCTCTTTTAACGGACCCACACGTCCCTCCAGCTCCTGCAAGATATCCTGGAGCCGCAGGAGATTTTCTTCTGCCCGACATAGCTTTCGCTCCGACTCCTCCTTGCGGTAACGATAGCGGGAGATCCCGGCGGCTTCTTCAAAGATCTCCCGGCGTTCCTCGGATTTAGCTGAGATCACACTGTCGATCTTGCCCTGCCCGATCATGGAATAGCCGTCCCGTCCAAGACCGGTATCCATGAACAATTCGTGGATGTCCTTTAATCGCACCGTGGCCTTGTTAATGAGATATTCGCTCTCCCCGGAACGATAATAGCGGCGGGTGATGGACACCGTATCGCCGTCGTAGGGCAGATACCGGCTGGTGTTGTCAATGGTCAGTGTCACTTCCGCAAATCCCTGGGCTTTTCGGCTGGGTGTGCCGCTGAAGATCACGTCCTCCATTTTGACGCACCTAAGCGCTTTGGCCGACTGCTCTCCCAGCACCCAGCGCATAGCGTCGCTGATGTTACTTTTGCCGCTGCCGTTTGGCCCGACAACCGCAGAAATACCATCTTCAAAGGTCAATTTTGTTTTGTCCGGAAAGGTCTTAAAGCCCTGTAGCTCCAACGATTTTAAAAGCACCCGCTCACCTCTTTTCCAAACGAAATTCCTCCTGGGATAGGTCAGGGTCACCAAAAAAAGCACAGTCATACCCCAGCGCCAAAAGCGCTGTCTGGTTGCGTTTGCCCTGGCCGATGGCCTTTGATAAACATCGGGGGGACACCCCAATAGCCCATTTCCCCGGCGGGATGTGTTCCCGCTGTAAATATGCTGTCAGCTTTTGCAAAAAGCAATGGCTATAACACAGCTCCGCAAAGGCTGGATGATACGGTCCGGCCACAGCATGGGCAAGTTCCTCACTGCTGTGCAGCCCCAGACGGATGACCCGGATATTGCGCTGGGAAAACAGCGTCAACAGCTCGCTGCAAAGGGAAACAGCTTCCTCCAGCGCCATGGGTGCATAAGCGCCGTTCCGATACAGGTCACATAGGGGCGTATCCTCCAAAACAATGGTGGGATAGATGCGCATGGTATCCGGCTGCAGTTGTGCTAGGCGCAATGCCGTCTGACGGTCTATGTCCGGCGTGCTGGCAAAAAGGCCCGTCATCATTTGTAATCCCAGAGAAAAGCCGTTTTTCCGGATCAGCGCAGCGGATGATGCTACCTGCTGCGCTGTATGCCCCCGATGATTTTGGCGAAGGACGTCATCGTCCATGCTTTGGGCGCCCAGCTCGATGGCCGTCACCTTGTGCTCTTTTAAAAACGACAGGATCTCCGGCGTAATGCAGTCGGGACGGGTAGAGATCCGAATGCCGCTGACGTCGCCGCGCTCCACATAAGGCGCTGCGGCAGACAGCAATTCTGCCTGATATGCTTTCTCCACCGCAGTAAAGCTGCCGCCAAAAAAGGCGATCTCTGTTTCCGATGGAGAGCATTTTCCGGAAGCCAGCGCCGTTTTCACCGCACTATGGACGTCGTCTGCCGTGGGCCGGGACTGCTGCCCGGTAATGCGGTGCTGATTACAGAAGCTGCACTGATGCGGACAACCGAGCTGGGGCACAAACAGCGCGATATTGCTGTGGCTCAATAGCCCATCAGCTCCAGCGCTTCCCGCGCCGACTGCTGCTCCGCTTCCTTTTTGCTTCTGCCGCCGCCCCGGCCAATAACGTTGTTATTGAGCCGGACTTCTACGGTGAAATGCTTTTTATGGTCGGGACCGCTCTCGCCTACCAGCACATAAGAAAGCTGTTCCTCCGGGTTCTGCTGAATGATCTCCTGCAGCATGGTCTTGTAGTCTTTAAAGGCGTTCTGCTTTTGGGACTGAATGGCCGGCACGATAAAACGCAGAATAAATTTCCGTGCCGACTCGATGCCGCTGTCCAGATAGATGGCCGCGATGATCGCTTCAAAAGCGTCGGCTAAGATTGAAGGCCTGGTCCGGCCGCCGGAATGCTTTTCGCCATTGCTCAAAAGGAGGAATTCTCCCACGCCAAGCTGGGTGGAAAATTTGCACAGCGCCTTTTCGCAGACAAGGGCCGCCCGTGTTTTGGTCAGATCACCCTCGGGCATTTCCGGATGATGCTTATAGAGGTAATCGGCCACCACAAATCCCAGAACGGAATCGCCCAGAAACTCCAGACGCTCATTGCACACAGCCCTCCCCTTGCTCTCATTGGCATATGAGGAATGGGTCAGCGCCGTTGCAAGATATTGGCGGTCTTTGAATTGATACTCCAGTTTTGCTTCCAGTTCACTCAGTAACATGACAATTCCTTTCTTTTCTCAGTTGGCTTTGGCCTGCTCCGTCCGGCTGCCGGGCACCGCTTTGGAAATCACTTCCACCACATTATTGGCCACATATTCCTTTGTTAGACGAATGGCGTTTTTGATCGTGTTGGCCTTGGAGCTGCCATGGGCTTTAAACACCGGCTTCAGTGCGCCCATGATCGGTGCGCCGCCTGTTTCGTTATAATCCATCATTTTTTTCAGGTCGCCTAGATCCTTCTTCATCACAGCGGCTGCCAGCTTATTTTTCGTGTTTTTATAAAAGACGTTTTTCATCAGCTTCATCACATACATGGCAACGCCCTCATAGGTCTTGAGGATCATATTGCCGGTAAAGCCATCGGCTACGATCACATCCGCCACGCCGCCAGGCATATCCCGACCCTCCACATTGCCGACAAATCGCAAAGTGGTGTCCGCCTTGAGGAGCTGATACGTATCCTGGTAAAGCTGACTGCCCTTATGTTCTTCCTCACCTACGTTGGCCAGGCCGATCCGAGGCGTTGAAACGCCCATGACCTTTTCCATATAGATGCTGCCCATGACGGCAAACTGATGAAGCATATCGGCCCGGCATTCGGCGTTAGCGCCGCTGTCCAGCAGCAGCATATTGCCAGTAGCCGTCGGTAAAATGGCGCCGAAGGCCACCCGCTTAATGCCCTTGATCCGCCTCACGATCATGGAGGTTCCCACCGTCAGCGCGCCGCTGTTGCCGGCGGAAACGAAAGCGTCGCCCTTGCCCTGGGAAACGAGCCGCAGTCCTTCGGCCATGGAGGAATCTGCCTTCTCCTTGAGGACGGCACCGGGATGATCCTCCATGGTGATGACGCTGTTTGTCTGGACGATCTCCATGCGGTACAGGGAAATGTTGTGATTCTTTGCTACCCGGCGGATCGTTTCTTCATCGCCGGTGAGCAAAATGTCCACATCATATTCCCGCACCGCTTCCGCGCAGCCCTTGATAATCTCCAGCGGTGCGTTATCGCCGCCGAAAGCATCCACAATAATTTTCACTAGTAACACAGCCTTTCGCTTTCAACATTCCAAAACTCTGCTCTTACGCCTGTTTTCCTGCCGCATTCAGCGCCGTTTCCAGCGCTGCAAGTCCCCGCTGGGCCAGGGCGCTGTACCGCTCTTTTTTATCCCGGATACGCTCTTCCAGCGCCGGCAATACGCCGAAATTGGCGCCCATGGGCTGGAAATCTCCGCTGACGCTCTCGCCTACATGGCGGCTGAGGGCACCCATCATGGTCTCCGGCGGCAGGATCAGCGATGTCTGTCCCCGGAGACGGCGGACTGCGTTGATCCCAGCCAAAATGCCGGAGGACGCCGACTCCATATAGCCCTCTACGCCGGTGATCTGTCCGGCAAAAAACAGCCGTGGATCGTTTTTGAGGCTATAATCCGATGACAGCACCTGGGGGGAATTGAGAAACGTATTCCGGTGCATCACGCCATAGCGCATGAACTCCGCGTGCCCAAGGCCCGGGATCATCCGGAATACCCGGCTTTGCTCCCCGAATTTTAAATTTGTCTGGAAGCCAACCAAATTGAGCAGACTGCCTTCCACATTCTCCTTGCGCAGCTGAACCACCGCCCAGGGACGATGGCCTGTGCGGGGATCTATCAGGCCCACCGGCTTCATGGGACCAAACCGCATGGTGTCATGGCCCCGTTGGGCCAGCACCTCAATGGGCATACACCCTTCATAGACCTTGGGATTTTGCACATCAAAGTCATGGACCGGCGCTCGCTCAGCAGAAACAAGAGCTTCGTAGAACGCTTCATATTCTTCCTTGTTCATGGGGCAGTTGATGTAGTCATCGCCGTCGCCCTTGCCGTAGCGGGATGCCGGAAAACACCGCTCCATGTCTAGGCTTTCCTTTGTCACGATGGGCGCTGCCGCATCAAAAAAACTGAGGGAGCCGCCGCACAGGGCGAAAATTTTGTCTGCCAGACCATCCGATGTCAGTGGGCCGGTGGCAATGACGCAGATACCCTCCGCTGGGATCTCTGTCACCTGCCCGGTCTGCACCGTAATGCGGGGATGGCTTTTGATCCGCTTTGTGACCATGGCGGCAAACTGGTCCCGGTCCACAGCCAGTGCGCCCCCTGCCGGCACCCGGCATTGGTCGGCACAGTCCATCAGCAGAGAGCCCATCCGGCGCATCTCCTCTTTTAACAGGCCGGCGGCACTTTCTACACGGTCCGCCTTTAGCGAATTGGAGCAGATCAGCTCTGCAAAATTGGGATTGTGGTGGGCTGGCGTATACTTTTGGGGCTTCATTTCCCGGAGCGTCACATCAACGCCTGATTGCGCGATCTGCCACGCTGCCTCACAGCCAGCCAGCCCTGCACCGATCACCTGAATCGTCATTTCTCCGCCGCCTTTTCTTCCGGAGTCACGGCTCTCTCATAGCCGCAATCCTCTGTAATACAGTAAATTTTCCCTGCCTTGCCCTTTTTCTTCAGCAGTGTTTTGCCGCATTTCGGACACTTTTCCTGAATCGGTTCGTCCCAGGAAACAAAGTCGCAGTTGGGATACTGGTCACAGCCGTAAAAGACCCGGCCTTTCTTCGTCTTTTTCAACACGACTTTTCCGCCGCATTTCGGACACTCGGCGCCGGTCTCGTGAACGATCTTCTTGATGTTCTTGCATTCCGGATAACCCGGACAGGCAATGAACCGGCCGTAACGACCTGTTTTGATGACCATCTGACGGCCGCAGAATTCGCAGATGAGATCGGTCTTGTCCTCCTCCAACTGGATCTTGACGCCGGCCATATCCTCCTTGGCCTTTTTCAGCGTTTTCTCAAAATCATCGTAAAAATGATGGAGCACATCGGTCCACTCGGCTTCGCCGTTTTGGATGCTGTCCAGCTCTGTTTCCACGTTGGCGGTAAACTTGACGTTGACCACCTTAGGGAACCGTTCCTTCATCAGCTTGGTGGATACTTCTCCCAGTTCTGTAGGCTTTAAGGTCTTGTTCTCCCTCGTTACATATTCCCGGCTCGTAATGGTGGAGATCGTCGCCGCATAGGTGGACGGGCGGCCGATACCGTTTTCCTCCAGTGCCTTGATGAGAGACGCCTCCGTGTAGCGGGGCGGCGGCTGGGTAAAGTGCTGGTTTCCGCTGAGACTTTTGCAGCGCAGCGTCAATCCCGCTTCCAGCGGCGGCAGCGCACCGCCGGCAGCTTCGTCCTCATCCTTGCCCTCGACGTACAGCACCGTAAAGCCGTCAAAGGTGACTGTATACCCGCTGGCTTTAAAGAGATACTTGCCGCCCTGGATGTCCGCCTGGGTCGTGCTTTGGAGACAGTTGGACATCTGGCAGGCGATAAAGCGCTCCCAGATCAGCTTATACAGCTTATACTGGTCGTTGGAAAGGCAGTCCTTCACCTTATCCGGCGACAGAGAAATGACTGTGGGACGAATGGCCTCGTGGCCATCCTGGGCATTGGCTTTGCTCTTAAAATGACGGGGCTTGTCCGGCAGATAGCGGCTGCCCCAGCGCTCACCGATGTAAGCTGTGGCGTCAGCGATGGCATCTTCAGAGATCCGCAGGGAGTCGGTTCTCATGTAGGTGATGAGACCGATGGCACCCATGCCGGGGACTTCCACGCCTTCATACAGCTCCTGGGCCGCTTTCATGGTCCGGCGGGCCTGAAAGCCCAGCTTGCGGGACGCCTCCTGCTGAAGGGTCGAGGTGATAAACGGCGGCGCCGGCGATTTGCGGCGGGTGCCTTTTTTCACCTTGATGACCTGGAACTCGGCGTTTTCCAGCTCTGATAAGATCTGATCGGCCTGTTCCTTGTCGGTGATCTTGATCTTGTTGCCCTCCAGATCGCCATAAAAAGAAGCGGGGAACATTTTCTTTGCGCCCTTTGGAACAAACTTACCGTCGATGGTCCAGTATTCCTCCGGCACAAACTTCCGGATCTCTTCCTCCCGGTCCACGATGATCCGCAGTGCCACCGACTGTACGCGGCCGGCCGACAATCCGCGGCGGATCTTCTGGGACAGGAACGGGCTTAGTTTATAGCCCACCAGCCGGTCGAGGATCCGGCGGGCCTGCTGGGCATTGACCAGGTTCTGGTCGATGGCTCTCGGATGGGCCATACCCGTAGTGACGCCGGTTTTGGTGATCTCGTTAAAGGTCACCCGGTTTGGCGCCTCTGTGCTCAGGCCCAAAAGATACGCCAGGTGCCAGGAGATGGCTTCTCCTTCCCGGTCCGGGTCCGTTGCCAGATAGACCATATCGCTTTCCGCCGCGGCGTCCTTCAGTTCCTGGACCAGTTTTTCCTTGCCCTTGATGATCTCGTATTTGGGCTGAAAATTTTTCTTCACGTCCACGCTGAGCCGTTTTTCCGGCAGATCCCGGACGTGTCCCATAGACGCCACGACTTCATAGTCGGCGCCCAAATATTTTTGAATTGTCTTGGCCTTCGCGGGAGACTCCACGATTACCAGATTTGACATTACCGCACCACCTTTATGGAATCCGCGGCCAAACCGCCGCGTTTCGTTGCAAAAAAATGAACTATTCAATCTATTATACAGCAAAACGCGCTGCATTACAAAACAAAAAAGTTTGAATAAACCTTAAATTTTAGAAATTGCTGGGTCCTATCCGACGATACCGGTTGCCCGACATGGTTTCGATCAAATCAGACAGCTCCAATTCCGTGACGGCTGCCAGCAGTTTTTGGGCAGAAAGCCCTGTCTTTGCGCATAAGTCAGGAAGATCCTGCGGCGTTTCCGATAAAGACTGCCAAAGTCTAGCTGCTTCCGGCGAGACCATACCGGGCGGCAGTACCATTTTTTCAAGAGTTGGCCCTGCCTGTGCCTTATCTGGTTCCCGCTTTTCCTCTGGAAAAGAAGGATTTGCCTGCACATCAGTTGCCGCCATCTGTACCGCCGGAATACTTTTCGACAGCTCCGGCGTTTTACACGTTTTCTCCTGCTGTTTCACCATGGCCACTTCCGCTTCCGACGGAAAATCCTTTAACGAAATATCCCACGTTTTTTCCCGGCACATCTGGGCAAATCGTTCCGGCGTCAGCATGGTTTTGGCCGGCGTTTCCCGCTCTGTCTCAGGTGCTGGTTCTATTTGGGCTTTTCGCTCCACTTCCTTTTGCGGCGAGGGTGAGACAGGTCCTTTCCGTCCAAAGCGATTTTGACAGAGATAGGGATACCGCGTCTCATATTCCTCTAAAATATCCCAGCTATCCGTCGTCAGCTTAGCGCCGCTTTTAATGAGATTATTGGCGCCCTCCGACGTCGTTTTCGTGACGGAGCCCGGCACGGCAAACACATCCCTGTCCTGCTCCCTGGCGTCTCTGGCGGTGATGAGGGAGCCGCTGGTCGTTCCGGCTTCCACCACCAGCGTCCCGTCGCACAGTCCGGAAATAATACGGTTTCGCAAAGGAAAATGATTTTTCAGCGGCGCTGTGCCCAAAGGATATTCCGAAATCAGCGCGCCACGCTGCATCATGGAACGGCGCATCGTTTCATTCCCCGGCAAATAAGGATACCCAATGCCGCATCCCAGCACACAGACGGTGATACCATCAGCCTCCAGGGCGCCGGTATGGGCAGCCGTATCAATACCCAAAGCGCCGCCACTGACAACGATCACACGCTTTTGCGCCAGAGAGCGACTGATGGATCGTGCGGCCACAAGGCCGCTGCTGGTGGCCTTTCTTGTGCCGACAACAGCGATGGAAAGCAAGTCATCAAAGGGCGGCAAAACGCCTTTGACATACAGCACGGCGGGAAGATCATAGATCTGCCGCAGCTTTTCCGGATACCCATCGCTTTCCGGCGTGAGCACCTGGATACCGGCCGCTTCATGAGAAGCGATCAGATCAGCGGCATCTTCCAGCGAAAAGGCATGGAGATCGTCCAGTTCTTTTTTGGTCAAGATGCCCAGGAGACGCCAATCCCATGTGCCGGCCTCATAAAATTGAGCGATTGACACATATTCCTCTAAGATCCGCCGAATTTTAGCGCTGCCCGGTCCCAGTCCATGCTGGAGCCAGACCCAATACGCTCTGCTATCCATTTACATCGCTCCCTTATCCCGCATCATTTCCCACAGCAAAATAGACGTGGCCGCCGAAGCGTTCAGCGATTCTGCCCGGCCCAGCATGGGGATCGTAATGCGATGGTCGCAGCTTGTCACACAGTTTTCCGTCAAGCCGTTGCCCTCATTGCCGATAAACAGGACAGATGGCCCGGAAAAATCTGCCGATGTGACCGGCTGAGCGCTGCTGTCCACCACAGACGCAAAAGTGGCAAATCCTTTTTCGCCCAATTGTTTTGCCGCCGACGGGCCGTCCTGACAGAAAAATAACGGCAGCCGGAACACTGCGCCCATAGAGCCCCGCAGTGCCTTAGGGCCAAAGGGGTCGCAGCAGGGGCCGCAGAGAAAAACACCCTTTATGCCCAGTGCCTCCGCCGTACGCAGAACAGTGCCAAAATTAGACGGGTCCTGCATCTGCTCCAGCGCCAAATAGCTTTTGTCCTTTTCTAGTGTTTCCAGAGAATGGGCCTGTGCTGGCAGCCGACAGACACAGAACACGCCCTGGGGATGCTTTGTATCGGACAGCAGCGGCGCAACGTGGTCGCTGATCTGATAGGAACGTTTTGCCACAGACGCGATCTTTTGGCAGTACGCGCCGTATTTTTCATAGGCTGACGCCGTGGCGTAAAACGTGTCGATGACGATCCCGCTCTCGGCGGCGTCCCGGCAAAGGCGAGCGCCTTCACAGAGAAACTGTCCCGCTTCCCGGCGGCGGGCTGCGGATTGCAGCAGCTTTGCATGGATTTTTACCGTCTCATTCTGACGGCTGGTGATCTGTTCCAGCATCGGATCCCTCCCTGTTTTGTTCAAAAATATCTGCTATAAAAATTGCGCCCGGAGCAGTTCCGGACGCAAAGAAAAAGCAATTTATTTTGCCAGCGCGTTCTTAGCGGTTTCAGCCAGCTGTGTAAATGCTGCCGGATCGGAGATCGCGATCTCGGAGAGCATCTTGCGGTTCAGGGTAACGCCGGCCTTCTTCAGACCGTTCATCAGGGTGGAGTAGTTCATCCCGTTCAGCTTTGCAGCAGCGGAGATACGGGTGATCCACAGACGTCTGAAATCTCTCTTCTTCTGCTTTCTGCCGATGTAAGCATAGTTGCCGGACTTCATGACGGCCTGCTTTGCCATCTTAAAGTGTCTGCTCTTTGCACCCCAGTAGCCCTTGGCCAGCTTCAGTGTCTTTTTTCTTCTCTTGCGTGTCATCAACGCGCCTTTAATACGAGCCATTTTATATTCCCTCCATGTACTTCGTTGTGATCTTTTTTAGAAAACTCCTGTTTTTTCTTACAAACAATCCCCAAAAAGATTATTTGTAAGGAAGCATCTTCTTGACGGCTGCCACATTGGTCTTGTCAGCGGCAACGGTTTTTCTCAGACCTCTTTTCCGCTTGGTGGTCTTTTTATTCAGGATGTGGGACTTGTTCGCGTGACCGCGGATGACCTTTCCGTTCTTAGAAATCTTAAAGCGCTTTTTTGCACCGGAATGCGTTTTAATCTTAGGCATGATTTTGTCCTCCTTATTTCCAAATCATTACTTGCTGCTTTTTAAAAAAATTCATATTGCCAAAAAGTATCAAAATACTTTTTAACTATGCTTACTTTTGGGGCTTTGCCGAAAGGAACATCAGCATATTTCTGCCTTCCAGCTTTGCTTTTTTCTCCACATTGGCAATGTCGCTGAGCTGGTCGGCGAACCGCTGCATGATCTCATAGCCCAGCTCCGGATGACCCATTTCCCGGCCGCGGAAGCGGATGGAAACCTTCACCTTATCCCCGTCCTTGAGGAAGCGGGTGGCGTGGCCAGCCTTTGTGTTGAAGTCGTGGGTGTCGATGTTCAGGGAAAGGCGAATTTCCTTGATGTCTACCACACGCTGATTCTTTCTTGCCTCTTTTTCTCGCTTGGCCTGCTCGAACCGGAACTTGCCGTAGTCGATGATCTTGCACACAGGCGGATTGGCCTGGGGCGCGATCTTGACCAGATCGAGATTTCTGGCGTTGGCCTTTTCCATAGCCTCGTCCAGCTTCATAATGCCGAGCTGTTCGCCGTTTGAATCGATGACGCGGACTTCCTTGTCACGGATCTCCTCATTGATCTGCAGTTCTTTGCTACTGATGTTAAGCACCTCCAAATCGTGTTGCCTCACTGATAACGAAAACACGGGCAGTTAAAAAACCGCCCGTGCGCAATACAAAATCACTGCAAACAGCCGCAGCGCGACTGCTCTCTAGTCTTTCATATTGACCCGTGCCGGACGGAACCCCACAGGTGAGAGTGAGTACACTCTGCTTTGTTTACTAGGTGATTATATCATGCTGTGCTTGCCTTGTCAAGGCTTCTCTCAAAAAATTTGTGCTGGTTTTATGGCGTCGCTGTCACAACGCTGTCCAGCGCAAAGGCGTAGAGCAGTTTCTCCTTTACTTTCTTTCCTGTGCACTGCTCCATGGCCGCAGCGTAGAGGGAAAGCTGTGTCTCGTACCGCTGCCACAGCAGCAGGGGATCCCGGATACGGTCGGTCTTGTAATCGACGATGACCAGCTCATCATCCTCCACAAAGACGCAGTCTACAGCGCCCTGGAGCACCACCGTCTCCTTTGGGAACGTTTCCTTTAACGCCGGCTTTACCAGGTATGCCGGGATCTCTGCGGTAAAGCGGTATTCCCGCTCCACACTGGGGGAACGATCCATTCGCTGAAACAGCCCACTTTGCAGGAAAGCGGACACCTTCTTTTCCTCGACGGCCGACCCTTGCTCTTTCGTTAAAAAGCCGTTGCTGACCAATCGCTGCAGTTCACCGGCAAAGTCGTCTCGTGCCCGATGAAAATCACAGAACTGCAAAAAGGTGTGGGTCGCCGTTCCCCGCTCCGACGGCGTGAGGCCTTTCTGGCTAAGGAAAGACGGCCGGGGCAGACTGGTGGGCAATGGATGATCTTTCGCCGCTTCCTGCTCTGCCAGGGCAGAGGCTGTTACTTTAGACGGCAGCTCCAGAAGGTCTGCGTAAGGGTATTGATAGTATACCTGGCGCCGCAGCGTTTGGAGCAATCGTTCGTCTACTTCCGGTGCTTGGGCAGGGGCTGCTGTTTCCTGCTCCCAGGCCGGCTGCGGCAGAACGATCTGCACCTTCCACGGCGGGACAGTATCCCCACGCAAAATGGGTACGTCGATATTGCAGAGCTCTCGCAGCTTTTGGCCATCCGGGTGGCGCAGGGCGCAGGTGAGGATCCAGTCCGAAAAACTGGTGGCACTGCTGACCACATAGCCGTCCAACTGCTCCTGCTCACCCAAACCGGCTGCCAAACTGCTCAGCCGGGTAGAGAGCTTCTTTTCCGTGGTGACGAGCAGCAGCTTTTCTCTGGCTCTCGTCAAGGCAACGTAAAAGATCCGCAGTTCCTCCGCCATCGCTTCCCGATCATTGGCAATGGCAATGGCTTCCCGCATCAGCGTGGTATATTTACAGGGCGTGTCATCCATGCGCAGCTTGACGCCCAGGCCATATTCCGGGTGGATGAGCGCATCCTCCCGCGTCTGGTTAAACCGGCGGCTGCACCCGGCCACGATGCACACCGGAAACTCCAGTCCTTTGGAATTGTGGATACTCATGACCTTTACGGCGTTGTCCCCATCCTGGGGCGATTCCGCTCCGCTGAGGTCGCCTCGCTGGTGCTGGAGCTGGTCGAGAAAGTGCACGAAGCCCGACACGCCGTGATAACCGGCCTGTTCAAACTGACGGGCATATTCCAGCAAAAGCTGCAAATTGGCCAGCCGCTGGGGACCGTTTGTCATGGCCTGGACAAAATCGCAGTAGCCGCTGCGCTCGTAAAGGCAGTTGAGTATCCGGTCTGCTGTCATGGTAGAAGCCATGGTGCGGTACAATTCCAGGTCCTGCAAGAATAAGCTGGCCCGCTCCATGCCGTTTTGGGCAGCTTTTTGCAGCGCTAGATAAAGGGAATCTTTTTCATCCATTGCCCGCAGATCGGAAAGATCGTCGGGCGTAAAGCCGTAGATGGGGCTCATCAAGACCGACAAGAGGGGAATGTCCTGCATAGGATTGCTGATGATCCGCAGAAACGATGTCATGACCGCTACTTCCGCTGTCTGGAAAAAGCCCGGCTGACGGCTGGCCTTTGCAGGGATGCCGCTGTGCTGCAGCTCTTTTACATATTTGGCCATGTGATTGTTGGCGCTGCGGAGCAGGATGCAGAAATCGCTGTAGGTAACGGGCCGCCGGGTATCGCCATCGGTGACAAGAAATCCCTCTCCTATCATCCTATGGATGCGCATGGCGATCTCTCTTGCCTCTAAAACCGCCATATCTTCTTCCAGCGTTTCATCCTGTACCGCATCGGCCTCCAAAATCACCAATTCTGTTTCCACATCCGCCTGCGCCTCGTAATGGGCGCCGGCCACCAGGGCTTCCCCGTCGCTGTAATCCACATCGCCGGAACGGGTGGTCATGAGCTGGCGAAAGAGGAAATTCACCGTGTCCGTCACAGAAGTCCTGGACCGAAAATTCCGGTCCAGCACGATGCAGGCCGGATACTGCTCATTGTCCCGGTCATAGGGCGTATAGGCACTGCGGCGGCTGAGGAAGATCTGCGGCATAGCCTGTCGGAAGCCATAGATGCTCTGCTTGACATCGCCCACCAAAAAGAGATTGCTTTCTGCTTTGGAAACAGCCCGGAAGATCCGATCCTGGGCCTCGTTGGTATCCTGGTATTCGTCTACGATGATCTCATCAAACTGCTCGGCGATCTTCTTTGCTTCCTCTGTCCGGAGGTAAATGCCGTCTTTCTTTTCATACAAAAGCCGCAGCGTCCATCGCTCCAGATCACTGAAATCAGCCGTGCGCTTTTGCGCTTTTCGCCCATCTAGGTCACGGGTAAATTCCCTGACCAGCCGGAACAGCTCCGTTATCAGGACGCTCTGCCGGCGCAGATCCTCCTGGCAATCCTTGCTGGAGAAAACCTTTGGCAGCAGTTTTTTCTCGATGGTATCTTTTTCCTGCTGGCGCAGCGCTTTGATCTGCACGGCTATCGGGTGATTGGCATAGCCTCTGACGCTGCCAAATCGGGCAAAGGACCGATTTCGTATGCCGTTCATGATGTCATCCCAGGCGCTGGTGCTGCACAATTCTTTTAGATGACGCATCAGCGCAAGGTCTGATTCCAGCGCCGGCAAATACGCTTTTTTCAGCGTGTCGTCACAATCCAGCAGAGCGATCGCCCCCTTGATGAGTCCCTCGCAGTGGTCAAAGGTATCCTGAAAATAACGGAGCAGCCGCTTTCCCCACACGGTCTGCTCAATGGGCAAGTTCTCCCGATAACGGGCCTCTGTCTCCTCCATCCACTGTTCCGGGAACGGATGGGCACAGGTAAAATCATAGACCCGCAGGATCGTATCCACCAAACGCTGATCGTCCCGCTCACCGCTGAACGCATCGACTAAATCATGAAATGCGTCTGTACCTTCTTCGTAAGCGCGGCTTAAAACTGCTTCTGCCGACTGAGCCCGCAGCAGGGACAGCTCACTGTCGTCGGCAATGGTATAATCGGGAGACAATCCCAGCTTGTAGAAATGTTCCTTCAGCACACGGCTGCAAAAGCTGTGGATCGTACTGATCTGGGCACGGCGCAAGAGCATCTGCTGGCGCTTGAGCAGCGGGTCTCCCGGAGACGCTTCCAGCAAAGCGGAAAGCCGTGCGCCAATGCGTTCCTTCATCTCGGCGGCCGCCGCCTTAGTGAAGGTGACGATCAGCAGCCGGTCGGCGTCTGTAGGCGCAACCGGGTCGCAGAGCCGCTGGATGACCCGCTCTACCAATACCGCCGTTTTGCCGGAGCCTGCCGCCGCCGATACCAGTACCGTTCCCCGCCGGGCATCAATGGCGTCCTGCTGCGCCGGTGTCCAATTTGCCATAGGGCATCTCCTCCTCT
Organism: Oscillospiraceae bacterium; assembly: GCA_029098185.1. Classification (GTDB taxonomy): domain Bacteria; phylum Bacillota; class Clostridia; order Oscillospirales; family Acutalibacteraceae; genus UMGS1071. The sequence continues at coordinate 48,289 of JAQXNV010000022.1, read as the reverse complement.
TCCATTACATTGGCGATCTGCTCCAAAACCGCTCCTTTGTCCAGCTTCAGCCGGACCCGTCCGCCGTCTGCTTCTTCATGACAGCAGATGGGAAAATACGGACAATAAGCGCAACTGTCATAACTGCCTTTGAGCGGCGCGTCCTGTACCTGTCCGCTGTGGAGCTGATGGGCCATCTCCCCCACCAGATGACGGATATAGGACAACACCTGATCCATCTGCACATTGCTCACGGTGGAAGCAGATCGTTTGACTTCTCCATCCTTCACCGTTGCGGGGATATACTTTCCGGCGCCGTCCCGCTCCATGGCCGTCACCAACATCGGGTCCTCCACCAAAAGGCCATTCATCCGCAGCTTTTTTTCTACGGCAGACTGTATCTTTTCCGGCGGCGTGTCCTTGTCTGCCGACACCACTGGGCGGGCTGCCGGCATATACAAAATGCCTGCCGGACGATAGTGCTTGCCCTCCAGCAGTGCCGCCAGGTACAACAGCATCTGGAGATTGATGCCGTTTAACACATCGAACAAGCGAAATTCCTTCTTGCCCGTTTTATAGTCGATGATCCGCACATACGCTTCACCGTTTTCCACATAGAGGTCCACCCGGTCGATGACGCCGATGACCGCAGCTTCAGTGCCGTCGCCGGCAGAAACGGTGAGCGGTGGAAAATCTCCGCCCGGCCCAACGGTCATCTCGTAGCCGATAGGCTGGAATTCGCTCTGAGAAAGCTCATGGGCCACATGGCGGATGACGACTGCTGAAGCGTCAGTGAGCCGATGAAACTGGTACAAAAACCGGGGAGACTTATCGTCGATGCCGCCCATTTCTTCCTGTAGATATTGCCGGATGGCCTCCTCGATGGTATCGTGGAGCTGACTGTCTGTCATGGCGCAGAGAGCTTCATGGCCCAGATTGCGAAACAGATGCTCCAATAAAAAGTGCATCAAGCGGCCGTATTCCAGCGCCGTTACTTCCGCTGGTTTTCGCTCTTTCACCCGCAGGCCGTATTTGCAAAAATATTGAAATTGACAAAGATAAAAGCTCTCGATCTGAGACGCTGACAGGCGCAGCTTCTCTGGGAAAAGCTGACGGGCTTTTTCCAACTGCGCAAAGCTCCGGGGACTGCCGTTAACTGTGCGCGCCAAAGCAGACAGCCGGGGCGATTGTGTCGGATCCTGCTGCAGCAGTGCTTCCAGCGTTACCGAGAGCAGAGAGAGGCTCCGGTATTCCCTCGACAGCAATCCGAAAGCTGTGTCGGGAGAAACTGCCTCCCGCTCCCTGGGCAAGAGCGTCCGGGTCAAGCACTTTATCTGCGGCAAAATAGAACAGATCCCTTTGACCAGTGACGACGGCGTTTTCCGCTCTCCAGTCAAATTCATCTGATACCAGCAGACATACAGCTTTTCACTGCCGCTGAGCGCCGCAGTATATGCCAGATACTGCTCGTCCAGTTCCCGGTCGTCCAGGGTGGAAACAAGAGGCAGACCCATATGGATCATTTCCTGCCGCTCCCGGTCGCAGAATGCGCCGTTGTCCGATACCGATGCGGGAAATTCCTCCTGCACAGCGCCCAGCAAAAAGACGACCTTTGGATCAGCCGGGCGCATACGGCCCGCTTCGCCGATGGAAACCTGATCGATCCCTTCTGGGATGGTGGCCATCTCCGCCTGGGACAGCACCAACTGGAATAAGGAAGCGTATCGCTCCCCGGAAAGGACCGTGTCGTGCAGCAGCAGCGCCATCTGATCCAGGACCTGCATCAGCAGCTCCCACATCCGCACCTGCTCCTCCGCTGCCGAGAATTGTCCTAAAGCACGCAATTTTTCCCCCAGGGCCAACACCTGCTGGTCTGCGCCGATGTCCAGCAGAAACGCGTACACAGATGCAGAAATCTCTCTGCCTGTCTGAGAGCGCAGAGCGCTAGCAAACCGTTCCAGCGCAGAAAGCAGACGCTCCCGCAGACCATTGAGCTGACACAGTTCCTCTGCGTCATCTTCCGATAGCGCGCCGGCAAAGCCGCCGGGATGGGCGCTCCACGGGGATTTCCACTGTTTTCCGGTGATGCGCCACAAATAAGTATAGTTTTCCAGCCGAGCGATCTCATCGTCAGAAAACCCGGACACCATGCCGGTCTTTAAATACGATAAGACGTCCTCTGTATCGTATCCGCCATGGATGATGCGAAAGGCGCTGAGCACCACCTGCACAATGGGTTCACTGTCCACCGTTCTGGGGTCATCGAGAAAATACGAGATCTGATGGCGGTCAAAGGCTACATCCAGCACGCCGCGGTAAGGCGCAAGATCCCGGGCGATCACAGCAAAATCTCCGTAACGATACCCCTGTTCCATCACCAGACATCGGATCTCCTGGGCGACAAAAGCGACTTCATCGGCCCGGTTTTTCCCGCAAAAGCAAAGGACATCTGCTGTGTCTCCAGTAAACTGTTCCGGTTTTCCGCGAAATAACTGCTGCGCCAAAAACGCCAGCGCTTCAGAACGATACCGCACACCGGCTTGCAGCAAAATCGGCTTTGCCACAGGGACACCCTGCTCCCTGGCCATGCGGGTCAGGGCGGACGCCGTTTTGCACACCGGTGCAAACAATCCCGTGCCGCCTTCCGGGTCATGGAGATGGTCGGTGCAGAGCGCCACGGTCATCTGCTGACACTGCCCCAGCATTTCCCGCAGGAGCTGTAATTCCTGCATGGTGAAATCCTTAAAGCCGTCGATAAACACACCGCTGCCGGAGAACAACTTTTGCTCTGCTACCATCGGCCGGATACGGGTCAGATCATCCAGCGGGTCCACATAGCTTTGGGCTACCAGCGCTTCATAAGCCGATAAGATCAGGCCAATGTCCTCCATTTTGGTCCGCAGCGTTTCCTCTGACGCCAGTCGTTTTTTCTCCAAAAACTGCTCCAATGAGATCCCGCACAGCTTCAGTTCTTTTGCAAAGGATAACAGCAGTTCGATAAGCTCATCGGTGTTGGCGTAGCGCTGATAAAAGGCCAGCTCCGGCGATACCTGCTCCAGGGCAAGGCTCATCAGAACGCTTCGTCCGCCATCGGACAATATCGTTCCCTGGGGCCGGCCGTACTGCCGAAACACCCAGTCTGTCAGCCGCCGAAAGCTGACAACGGTGACCTTTTGGCTGTCCTTTGCCCCCAAAAGGCGGAGCATCTGCCGCTCTGTTTCAAAAGAGGACTGCTCCGGCACCAGCAAGATACATTCGCCTGCCCTGCCCTCTGTCACCCACCGGCGCACCGCCTGATGGATCGCCGTTGTTTTTCCGCTGCCAGCGCTGCCCAGCATCAATTGCAGCATGGAATCCCTCCTTTCCTGTATGGCTATTGTACCATACCGGCAGGGGATAACACAACGGTTGATGGGTCGATTTTGGGACAGCTCACCGGAACCATCCGGCGACGGCCTCATACCACTCCACCACCTTAAAGCGCACATCATAGCCCTGCTGTTCTACTACGTCCAGCTCCTCCGGCGTCAGCACATCCTCCATCTGTACATTGGTGGCAGACGGAACGCAGATAGCGGGAAACAGCACACACCACCAGTTTTTCCCCGATGCTGCGCCGATCTTTACCTGCAATGCGTCATAATACCCCGACGGCATGGTGATCTCACCGTAAGTACGCGTATTGAAATAAGTCTTTTCCAGAGACACCGTTACCGGAAGGTCACAGCCGTTTTCCAGCAGTGTGCGGCGGGCCACCTGCTCCAGCTCTGCATAATGCTGTTCCACGATCTGCATCGTGTCCGCTTTTTCTTTTGACGTTCCAAATAGCTGACCGCTCTCTTTTAGAATAGCATCCCGCACCTTTAATTTTAACTGCTGATCTGTTTCGCTGTTGGAATTTGCCAGCACATGGAGCCGCAGGACCTTTTGCGAAATATCCTCGCACCGGACCCGAAACTCTCCCAGTGCGGAAACAGCTACTAAAGTGGCCGCCGCCAGCAACAGAGATACCAGAAGTACCGCTACCTTTTTCCAGAAAGCAGTTTGCTCTTTCATCATAAAAAAACACTCCAATCACAGGTTTTGTGACTGGAGTATTGGCAGAAAGTTCCAGATTATACGATCCAGGTGTTGAGGATCAGCAGCAGCGCCACGCCAGAAGGACCACCGGCCATGGAAACGCCCAATGTCAGCAAACTCAGCGGCAGAGACACGCCGGTGAGCAGTCCGGTAACATTGAGCAGAAGCAGGGAGCCGATCCCCAAAGCGGCACTGCCCAGGGCACACAGCAATAGTTTTTCAGCGCCTGCCAGATAGTGGGCAAACACCAGAGCCACAAAAATAGAAGCGCCGCAAATGGCCACGGTCAGCGTCATAGAAAGTTGCCCCTCTCCCAATAAATTCTATAATACATACGGGAAAATAGGCAAAAATATGCACAAAAAAAGAGAGGTAAACCCCTCTCTTCCTTGCGTTTAAGCCTGGATCGGCGCCCCGAGGGACTGGAGAGTCCCCGTTGCCGGGACAAAGTCGATGCGGCCGGTGGAAACATCGGCGGACACCACCCGGATGCGCAAAGGCTGGCCAATGGTCATGGTCAGCTTGCTGATCTCGTCGGTCTGGGTCAGCATACCGTCAAAGACGAACCGCGCATCCTCAAACGTATCGACCGGCACAAAGCCCTCGGCACTGCTTTCCAGCTCCACGAACACGCCCTTCGGGGTAACGCCGCAGATGACGCCGTCAAATTCCTCGCCGATATGGCGTCGCATATACTCGGCGATAAAGCAGTCGTCCGCCGTCCGCTCAGCGACCATGGCATTGACCTCCAGACGAGAACAATCTCTGGCAACGGTGTTGGCGTAGGCGGTAAAGCGCTCCTTGATCTGCTTGACGTTTTTCGTCTCGCACAGGGCGGACAGGATCCGATGGATGCAAGTATCCGGATACCGCCGGATCGGCGAAGTAAAGTGGCTGTAATCCTCCAGTGCCAGGCCAAAGTGGCCCAGGGGATCGGTAGCGTATCGTGCCTTTTCCATGGTCCGCAGCACCTGCAAGGAGACGATCTTGTGCAGTGGGGTCCCCTTTGTCTGGTCCATGACGGCGGCAAACTCTCCCGTCTTGGGATTGTTCTTCCGCAAGCCGCCAAAGTTCAGCTTCAGCGCGCTGAGCAAGTCGCACAAAACGGCAATGCGCTCCGGGTCTGGCTGCTGGTGGACACGGTAGACAAAAGGAATGTCGTACTTTTCTCCCATCTTGGCCGCCGCCTGGTTAGCGGCGATCATGAGCTGCTCGATCATCTCCTCCGCTTCGCCGGTGGTTCTCGGCTGCACATCGATGCACACACCGTTTTCGTCCAGGATAAACTTCGATTCATTGCTCTCGATCTCCATGGTGCCGCTGCGGCGGGATTTTTCTTTCAGCACAGTTGCCAGCTCTCTGGCGGCCAACAGGCTGTCCATCACCGGCGCATACTTCTCCAGCAGTTCGTCAGAGGCAGTGCCGTCAAAGATCTTATTGACCTCGCTATACACGCCGCGGACCTTCGACACGATGATAGACTTCTGGAACTGATAATCCACAATGTCGCCGTCGTGATTGAGCGCAATGGTGGCGGAAAAAGCGCGCTTTTCCTCGTTGGCGTTGAGGGAGCAGGCATCGTTGGACAAGGCTGTGGGCAGCATGGGCACAACACGGTCCGGCAGGTAGACGGAAGTGCCCCGGCGCATGGCCTCCTGATCCAGCTTACTGCCTTCCCGGACATAGAAGGACACGTCGGCAATGTGAACGCCCAGGGAATATCCACTCTCTGTTTTCTCCACACAGATGGCGTCGTCCAGGTCTTTGGCATCGGCACTGTCGATAGTCAAAATCGGGAGCTTCGTAAAATCGGCCCGCTTTTTCCGTTCTTCCGGCGTGATGGGCTCCTTGGCCACACGGGATGCCTCGTCCAGCACATCCTTCGGAAATTTGGTCACGATGTCGTTCTGCTCCAAAATGGCATTGGCGCAGATACGGGCAGAATCCGCCTTGCCAAAGACCTTTGTAATCCGGGCAATGAGGCGGCCGTTGCGGGGATTGCGGTCCAGCTTAGCGTAGACCTTGTCCCCCTCATTGACGCCCTTTAAGGTAGAACGGTCGATCTGCACACCGTAACGGATGGGAATATCCGCCACGAACTCCAGATAGCCATCGTTGCGCTCCACCTTACCGGTAGTGTTGCGGTCCCCCCGCTCCAGGATCTTATCGACACGGCCAGACACCCCCCGGTCATCGGTAACGATGTCCCGCAGCAATACGGTGTCCCGGATCATGGCGTCGCCCAGCTTGCTGAAGTGGATGAACACATCCGGTGTCCCGTCATCGGGCCGGGCAAAGGCAAAGCCTTTGGACTGGGAGGTGATGACCGCTTTTTTGCTTGTGGGATGCTCGTTTAGCCGCAGCACTTTTTTGTTGCTGACAAAGATCTTCTCCTCGTTATTGAGCTGGCCGACGCTGATGTCGAACAGACGGCGGTCGCTTTCCGGCACAGCCATCCATGTCATCAAATCCCCGGCAGCTACCGGCTTTCCAATGGTTTGTAATTCTGTTAAAATCTGCGCTTTCAGCGCCTCAATCTGATACTTCATGTTTCCTCCATGGGATCTTAGTATGGTCCATTTGTGGGCAGATCATGCGGAAGGTTTTTGGCAAAATCCTATGAAAAAACCCCGCTTGCACTGAAGCGGGGCCTGTCCTGCCAAAGATACTCAGGCAGCACTGCTCTCGGCAGTCGTCTCATTCGCCGTGCTGACAGCTTCTGACGAAGAAGCTGCTGCCGCACTCTGCTCCGCACCGCTCTGGGCAGAGGAAGTATCCTCTACAACGCTGGCGACAGAGCTGGTATCCCCGGCGGTCTCAGCAGCCGCATTTTCTGCGGAAGCTCCGCCGGTGAGACAGAACACAACGATATTGACCGCAATGACACACAGGAAAAATCCAATTGCGAAAAATTTGGTCCATCTGGCCAAAAACGCGTCAATGGTCCGACCGGAGTTTTTCGAAATGTAGGTATCTGAGGAACCGCCGGTAATCACGCCGCTGTTGCGCTGCTCGCCCTGCTGGGAAAGCACGATGGCAACAAGAACGACGGAGAATACCAGCAGCACGATGCCTAATGCTATCTCCCAACCGCTCATGTTTTATACCCTCCAAATTTGTCTAATCCAAAACATTGCATATTATTGTAGCATACATTTCCCATAGAATCAAGTTTTCTGCAAAAATTTCTGCATATTTCTTTCCCTAACGGGAATCGTAAGGAATGGCATCTATCTTTTTGTGTTTGCAGACAGATGCCGCCGCGGGGGTCTCGCTATTGGCGGGACTCCCGCTTTTTTATTCCAGCATGAGCTGCTCCCCCATCTGATCCTCTTCGCTGGGCAGCGCACCGATAGACGGCAGCTTTTTCCGGTAACGGTCCGGGTCATGGAGCATTCCCTCTCCATAGGCGCAGGCACCGGTCAATGTCTGATTTTTCCGCAGCGTCATCACCACGACGCCCTGGGTGCTGCGGGTAGCCTTTTCTGCGATTTCCGCAGTAGAAAGCAGCAGCAGCCGGCCTGTAGAGGAAGTCAGCAGCAGCTCGCCGTCTTTGGGAAGATAGACGATACCGGCCAAGGGACTTTTATCACTGTATGCGCCCACCAGCTTTTTTCGGTTGGTTTTGGTGGCATAGGCCGAAAGGGGAACTTTTGCCACCTTTCCGTTAGCAAAGCAAAACAGCAGATAGCCGGTGTAATCCTTTGTGGCCACCATGTAAACGGCGGATTCTCCCTCTTCCATCGACAGCTTTGCCGGAACGTAATCGCCCATGACGCTGGTTTTGGTATCGGAAAATTCGCTGGCTTTTGTCTTATAGACGGTGGCCTTGTCGGTAAAGAACAGCAGATCACAGCCATTGGTGCGCTCCAATGTCTGCGCGATGGCATCGCCCTCCTTCAGCTTGTGGTCGCCGCTCATCCGCAGAGACTGAGGCGTGATCTTTTTAAAGTAGCCCTCTTTCGTAAAGAACAGGTGTACCGGATAATCCGGCACCTCCTCTGCTGCCGCCTCCTGCCGGATGTCGTCGGGATAGAGCAGCATGGTCTTTCGGGGCTGACCGTACTTCTTCATCACCTGCTGCAGCTCGGAAATGATGATGTTCTTCACCTTTGTCCTGCTGTCCAAAATGGATTGCAGCGCATCGATGTCTTTCTGGAGCTGCTCGATCTCCGCTGTGCGCTTTAAGATATATTCCCGGTTCAGGTGGCGCAGCTTGATCTCCGCTACATATTCTGCCTGGGTCTCGTCAATGCCAAATCCTTCCATGAGGTTCGGCACGACCATGGTTTCCTCTTCCGTGTGGCGCACGATGGCGATAGCCTTGTCGATGTCCAGCAAAATGGACTGGAGACCTTCTAACAGGTGCAGCTTTTCCTTTTTCTTTGTCAGGTCAAAATACGTTCTCCGGCGCACACATTCTATCCGGAACGCCGTCCACTCCTCCAGCAATTCCGCAATGCCCATGACCTTTGGCACGCCGCCGACCAGAACATTAAAGTTGCAGGAGAAGGAATCCTCCAGTGTCGTCATGCGGAACAATCGCTGCATCAGCTTTTCCGGATCGGTGCCCCGCTTTAAGTCGATGGTGATCTTTAGGCCATCCAAGCCGGTCTCGTCCCGGATGTCGGAGATCTCCTTGATCTTGCCCTGGCGCACCAGATCGACGATCTTTTCCACAATGACCTCCACCGTTGTCGTCGGCGGGATCTGGGTGATGTCGATGCAGTTTTGTCCTTTATCGTAGCCGTAGCGGGCCCGCACCTTAAAGCTGCCCCGGCCTGTGCGATAAATAGATGACAGCGCATCTTTATCATAGATGATCTGCCCACCGCCGGGAAAATCCGGCGCAATGAGGGTAGAAAGAATATCGTGATCCTTCTTTTTCAGAAAGTCGATGGTGGTCTGACACACCTCGCTCAGGTTAAACGGACAGATAGAACTGGCCATGCCCACAGCGATACCGGTATTGGCATTGACCAGCACCGACGGGAACGTGGCCGGCAGCAGTGTTGGCTCTTTCATGGTGTTGTCGTAATTGTCCACAAAATCGACGGTATCCTTGTCGATGTCCCGGAACAGCTCCTGACACAGATCATCGAGCCGGGCTTCCGTATATCGAGAAGCCGCCCAGGCCATGTCCCGAGAATAGAATTTACCAAAGTTGCCCTTGGAGTCCACATAAGGATGCAGCAACGCCTCATAGCCTCTGCTGAGCCGCACCATGGTATCGTAAATGGCGCTGTCGCCGTGGGGATTCAGCTTCATGGTCTGGCCCACGATATTGGCCGATTTTGTCCTAGCACTGCCCAGCAGCCCCATCTTATACATGGTGTAGAGCAATTTCCGGTGAGAGGGCTTAAAGCCGTCGATCTCCGGGATGGCACGGGACAAGATCACGCTCATGGCATAGGGCATATAGTTTTGTTCCAGTGTGTCGGTGATCTGCTGCTCCATGATCTCGCCGGCGCCCTCGATGATCCCGTGTACCTTGGGCAGGGACGGGCTGCTCTGCTGTTTTTTCTTTCTTGGCATCCTGGGTTTCCTGCCTTTCTTTAAGATACATCCGCGGAATCCAGATACAGGTATCCGTTCTCCGCAATAAAGGACTTGCGCCCGGCCAGATTATCCCCCAGCAGCAGGTCAAAGACCTCCGCTGTGTGCTGGGCATCTGTGGGCATCACTTTGATGAGCCGCCGTGTTTCCGGATTCATGGTGGTCAGGTTCATCATTTCCGGCTCGTTTTCGCCGAGACCTTTCGAGCGTTGAATCGTAAACTTCTGGTCGCCAATGCGCTGCAAAAACATATCCTTTTCTTTTTCTGTGTAAGCAAAATAGGTATCGCTTTTGGTGGTGATCTCATACAGCGGCGACTCCGCAATAAACACCCGGCCTTCCTCGATGAGGGTAGGCGTCAAACGGTAAAGCATCGTCAGCAAAAGCGTGCGGATCTGAAAGCCGTCCACATCGGCATCGGTACAGAGGATGATCTTGTTCCAGCGAAGCTGACGCAGATCGAAGGTGGCGAGATTTTTGTTGGCTTTGTTCTTGACTTCTACGCCACAGCCCAAAACCTTCAGCAGATCGGTGATGATGTCGCTTTTAAAGATCTTATCGTAGTCGGCCTTCAGGCAGTTGAGGATCTTGCCCCGAATGGGCATAATGGCCTGAAAATCCGGGTTTCTGGCCTGCTTACAAGCGCCCAGAGCCGAGTCACCCTCCACGATGAAGATCTCCCGCTCACTGACGTCCCGGCTGCGGCAGTCGACGAATTTTGCCACCCGGTCGGTGATAGACATGGTACCGGTCAGCTTCTTTTTCAGGTTCAGGCGGGTCTTTTCCGCATCCTCACGGCTGCGCTTGTTGATGAGGACCTGGTTGGCGATCTTCTCCGCTTCCATGGGATTTTCAATGAAATAGATCTCCAGATTGTGACGGAGCATCTCGACCATAGCGTCCTGGATGCCCTTGTTGGTGATGGCCTTTTTCGTCTGGTTCTCATAGGATGTGCGGTTGGAAAACGAGGAGATCACAATGATGAGACAGTCCTCTACATCGGAAAAGGTGATCTTGCTCTCGTTTTTATTATAGCGGTTGTTTTGCTTTAAATAGCTGTCGATCTGATACACAAAGGCATTGCGCACCGCTTTGTCCGGCGCGCCGCCATATTCCAGCCAACTGGAATTGTGGTAATATTCCGTCACATGGACCTTATTGGAAAACGCCACAGCCACATTGATCTTCGTCTTGTACTCCGGCTTGTCACTGCGGTCCCGGACCTTTTTCTCCGACTGCCAGAACTGCACTGTACTCAGGGCATCGTCACCGGCCAGCTCTTTGGCGTGGTCTACGATGCCGTTTTCATAGCAGAATTCCGTTGTCTCGAATTTGCCGTTTTCCAGTTGATTGCGAAACACAAACAGCACGCCCTGATTGACGATGGCCTGCCGCTTGATGGTGTCGAGATAATAGTCCACCGGAATGGCGATGTCGGTGAACACCTGTAGATCCGGCTTCCAGTGGATGCGGGTACCTGTATCCTTTTTGGTGTAGGGCTCTTTTTGCAGACCGCCCTCATTTTCTCCGTGGGCAAAGTGCAGCGTATAGCGCTCTCCGTCCCGGCGGATCTCTACGTCCATATACTCGGCGGCGTACTGGGTAGAGCAGAGGCCCAGGCCGTTGAGGCCCAGAGAATATTCATAGCTTTCGTCGGCATCGTTATTGTACTTGCCACCGGCGTATAGCTCGCAGAATACCAGCTCCCAGTTATACCGCTCCTCGTTGGGGTTATAATCCACAGGGATACCACGGCCAAAATCCTCCACCTCTACGGAGTAATCATTGTAGCGGGTGATGAGGATCTTCTTTCCATATCCCTCTCTTGCTTCGTCAATGGAGTTGGACAGAATCTCAAAAACTGAATGCTCACAGCCCTCGATGCCGTCCGACCCAAAAATGACCGCCGGGCGTTTGCGTACCCGGTCGGCGCCTTTTAACGATGAAATACTTTCATTCCCGTATTCCGGTTTCTTTTTCGCCAAGGAATCTCCTCCCGTTATTGTTCCATTGCTCCTTTGAGCATCCCGTTGCAAAACGGACTAATTATTGATTATAGTTCTTTTATCTGAAAATTGCAAGGCTGTCTATGGAAACATTCCGTGAAATCCCGGAGAACGATCCGGGACGAAAGAAAAAACTGCGGAACGCTGTCCGCAGTTTTCATTTTGCCCGAATTATGCGTTTGTATCCGGCTGCTCCGACACATCGGGATCTTCCGATCCTGATGGCTCGCTGGCCTCGACGGGAATGGACCCTGTCTTTTTCTCCATGATGGCCGCAAACTCAGCGCCGCTCATCTTCTCGTGGAGATAGAGGAACTGGGCGACCTCGTGGAGCTTATCCATGTGCTCGGTGAGGATCGTTTCCGTCTTTTGATATGCGTCGTGGATCATCCGGCGCAGCTCTGCATCGATCTCCGAAGCGGTCTCCTCAGAGTAATCCCGCACATGACCCATATCTCTGCCCAGGAATGGTTCGCTGTTGTCGGTGCCATACTTGATGGGGCCAAGGGCGTCGCTCATCCCGTACTTCACGATCATGGAACGGGCAGTCGATGTTGCCCGCTCAATGTCGTTGGAGGCACCGGTGGAAATATCGTGGAGCACCAATGCTTCTGCCACACGGCCGCCCAGCAGGACTACCAGGTCCTCCAGCATCTCCTTGCGGGACTTGTAAGAACGGTCCTCGCTGGGGATCTGCATGGTAAAGCCGCCGGCCATGCCGCGGGGCACGATGGAGATCTGATGGACCGGATCCTGTGTCTCGCAGAAATACGTCGCAATGGCGTGACCGCCTTCGTGATAAGCTGTCAGCTTCTTTTCCTTTTCGTTCATCACATGACTCTTCTTCTCGGTGCCGACAACGACCTTGATCGTCGCATCCTCCACCTCTTGCATGGTGATGGCCTTCAGATTCTTTCTGGCTGCCAGCAGCGCCGCCTCATTGAGCAGGTTCTCCAGGTCTGCGCCGGTAAAGCCGGCAGTGGAACCGGCGATCTTCTTCAGATCCACATCCGGTGCCAGGGGCTTGCCTCTGGCGTGGACCTTCAGGATCTCCTCTCTGCCCTTGATGTCCGGATAGCCCACGACAACACGGCGGTCAAATCGGCCTGGACGCAGCAGTGCCGGGTCCAGAATATCCGGCCGGTTGGTGGCGGCGATCATGATAACGCCTTCGTTGGCGCCAAAGCCGTCCATTTCGACCAGCAACTGGTTCAGGGTCTGTTCCCGCTCGTCGTGGCCGCCGCCTAAGCCGGCGCCACGCTGACGGCCAACTGCGTCGATCTCATCGATAAAGATGATGCAGGGATGGTTTTTCTTTGCCTGGTCAAACAGGTCCCGCACACGGGACGCGCCAACACCGACAAACATTTCCACAAAGTCGGAACCGGAGATGGAGAAGAACGGCACGCCCGCTTCACCGGCCACCGCTCTTGCCAGCAGCGTTTTACCGGTACCTGGAGGGCCCACCAGCAGCACGCCCTTGGGGATTCGAGCGCCCAACTGGTTATACTTGCTGGGGTCTTTGAGGAATTCCACGATCTCCTCCAGCTCTTCCTTTTCTTCATCGGCGCCGGCCACATCTTTAAAGGTAGTCTTGCGCTTTTCGTCGTTGGTATTTTTGATCTTCGCCTTGCCGAAATTCATCTGCTTGGTCGGGTCGCCCATGCCGGCGCTCATCTTCCGCATCATGAATACCCAGAACAGAATGCCCAGCGCAAAAATGATCAGCGTCGGCAGCATACTGATAAACCAGGATGTCTCCTGTGCCCGCTTTAGATCCACGACCATTTTCTCGTCGGGATGCGCTTTGTTGTACTGCTCCACATAAGGCTTGATGTCATCATACATCATGCCTACATTGGGCGCAACGTAAGAAATGTTTCTGCCATCCTTCAGCTTGATGACCATTTCGCCGTTGCCCAGATCCATGGAATATTCCACAACGTTCTGGTTCTCGAACTCGCCGAGAATTTCCGAATATTTCTGGGTCGTGGTGCGCCGGCCGCTAAAGACCGTGGCGATGATGATGATCACCACAATGGGAATGCCCAGATAAATGATCAAATTCCTGAGGGCTTTTTTGTTATCCAAATACGGTTCACTCCTTCGATCGGGTTTTCTATACTATGTCCAGAGCAGACGATGCTGTCATGGCTTTGTATCATAAATTTCCGGCTTTAATACGCCGATCACCGGCAGGTTCCGGTACTGCTGGGCATAATCCAGGCCATAGCCTACGAGAAACTCGTTAGCTACCTGCTTGCCCACATAGTCGGCTGTAATATCCGTTTTCCGGGCCGCCGGCTTATCCAGCAGCGCACACAGCTTGACGCTGGCGGCGCCCCGGCGCTGAAACAGCTCCATTAAACGCCGCAGGGTCCGGCCGGTGTCCACGATGTCCTCCACAACAAGGACATCCTTTCCGGCTACGGGCAGCGTAAGATCCTTTGTCATCACCAGCTCACCGCTTTCCGTCGTGTTCCGATAGCTGGAAACACCGACGAAATCCAGCGTACAGGGAAGCTGGATAGCCCGCACCAGATCGGCGGTAAAAAACACGCCGCCGGTGAGCACGCCGACGACCAACAGCTCTTTTCCCCGGTAGTCCTCGGTGATCTGCTGCCCAAGGCGGGCAACGATCGTTTGGATCTCCTGTTCATCCAGAAGGATCCGCTCTATATCCTGGTGCATCAAAATCCGCCTCCTTTACCGTGATGACGGCCACACGACGGGTGCAGCCAGTAACGGCGCATAACGCTGACACGCCAAAGCCTTCTGCCCACAGAATCGTGCTGCCCGAAGCCAGCATCGGGATCTGATCCCGGCGGGACGGCGGCACAGATGATTCCTGCAAAAGCTTTTTCAGCGATTTGGTAACGCCTCGCCCCAAAGGCCGGAAGGTATCCCCCGGCCGACGGGTGCGCCAAACCGCGCTAGTTGGTATTGTATCATAATCCAGCCCATTAGGAAATAGAAATTTGGAATTATTCTCACTAATTTTACAATTTGACAGAAAATGAACCGCAGCACAGACAACTTTTTCCCCCACACGCACCTGCCCGGGTGCTGTAAAGGGAATTTCTTCTGTCATCTTGTCCTGCTGCGAAGGAATAAACAGCAGCAATCCCTGCTCCACCCGCACAGACAACGTCCCGCAGAGGGTAACGCCGCCTTGTCCCCGGCAGACAGCCTCATAAGCCGCTTCCAGCTTTTGATCGGTGAGAAAGCCGCCATATCCCCGCTGCCGCAGCAGTTCCGCCAGGCCGTGGAGGACGACCGCCTTCGGCGACTGGCGCAGCAGCGAGACAGCATAACCGCCATCTTGTGCCGCCCGCTGAAAGACCTGGCGGGAAAACGCTGTCATGGCCTCTTCCTGGTCCATCATCTGACAGGTCAGCCGGCGGATAGCTTCCAAAAAAGCTGGGTTTAAGCCCTCCAGCTCCGGCACGATCTGATGGCGGATGCGGTTGCGGGTATAGTCCAGGGAGTGATTGCTGCTGTCCTCCACAAAGGGCAACTTCTCTGCCTGGCAGTAGTCCTCCACCTCAGCCCGGCTCGTCTCGATCAGCGGTCGGATGATCTGGTCCCGCACCGGCGGGATCCCGCAAAGGCCCCGGCTACCAGTGCCTCTGGCCAGATAAAACAGTACCGTTTCCCCGTTATCGGACAGCGTGTGGGCAGTAGCGATCCGGTCGGTATCCCGTTCCAGCAGCGAGCGAAAAAAATCGTACCGTACCTGCCGGCCGCACGTTTCCACAGACACGCCCTGCTTTTTCGCCATAGACGCCACATCGGCCCGGTACACCACAAGGGAAATATCCCGCTCTTTGCAGAACCGGCGGACAAAATCTTCTTCCCTATCGCTTTCCTCTCCCCGAAGCTGATGGTTCACATGGGCCGCAAGGACCGTGCCGTCAAAATGCGTGTGGAGGTAATGGAGCAGCGCTGTAGAATCGGCGCCGCCGGAATAGCCTACGATGACCCGGCTACAGCGTTCCAGCATTCGATAGCGGGAAAGCGTTTGTTCAATACGGTTCACTGTGGATGACCTCCTGAGACGTAAAACGCATGAACTCGCCCTGCCAGTGCAGGGGGATCGTTTTCGATTCACCATGCCGGTTCTTCGCTACGATACACTCGCCCTTGTTCTTGTCCACATCTTCCGCAGGGGTATCTGTGGTGCTGTAATAATCCTCCCGGTACAAAAACAGAACGATGTCGGCGTCCTGCTCGATGGAACCGGAATCCCGCAGATCCGATAGCAGTGGCCGACGCTGGTCGTTGCCCCGCTTTTCGGTGGCACGGGAAAGCTGGGATAATGTGATGACCGGTACGTTTAATTCTTTTGCCATGATCTTTAAATTCCGGGTGATCTCCGAAATGACCTGGACCCGGTTATCCGATTTGGTCGTGCCGTTCATCAATTGCAGGTAGTCGATGATGACCAGATCCACATGGCCCAGCCGCCGGAGCTTCGCTTTCATTTCCGGCACAGTAATGTTGGGGTTGTCGTCAAAGTACATTTCCGTTTTGGAAAGAACGTCGCCAGCTTCGATGAGCCGGACCCATTCATCGTCATCCAGCTTGCCGGTGCGGAGCTTCGTGCCGGGGATCATCCCCTCGGTGGACAGCAGACGGCTGCAAAGCTGCTCCTTGCTCATTTCCAGAGAGAAGAACGCCACCCGCTTTTTCGACTGGACCGCCACGTTTCGCATAATGTTCAGGGCAAAACTGGTCTTGCCCATGCCGGGACGGGCCGCCAGCAAAATCAGGTCGGAACGGTTGAGCCCGGTGATGCACTGGTCCAGCAGCTTGATGCCGGTGGGGATAGCCCGGAGAGATTCATCGCCGGAATTGAGCATATCCAGCCGGTCGATGTTCTCCACCACCAGCTCATGGATGTGCTGCAGCCCCTGCATATTTTTTCCGCGGCGAATGTCGAAAATCTTCTGCTCCGCCGAATCCAGCAGCAGAGAAGCGTCCACGGAACCGTCGCCGGCTTCATCGAGGATCTCTCTTGCGGCGATCATCAGACTGCGGATGTCGTATTTATCCCGGACGATCTTGGCGTACGTTTCCACATTGGAAATCGACGGCACCAATTGGGCTAACTGCATCAGATACGTTTTGCCAGTCCCTTCGTCAAAGGCGTTGCTTTCCTTTAGCTTTTCCAGCACGGTGACAAAATCGACAGGCTTACCTTCGGTAAACATTTCCAGCATAACCCGGTAGATCAAAGCATTATTCATCTGATGGAAATAATCCGGCCGGGGAAGGATCTCCGCCACCCGGTCCATGCAGGAGGAATCCAGCAAAATCGCTCCCAGCACCGACTGCTCCGCCTCGGGACTAAAGGGCATGACGCCCCCTAGCTCCAACGATGGATTTGTGATTTCATTGGCCATAGCGCAACCTCACTTTGTGTAACATAGGCTTTCCTCAAAAGCGGAAAACCTGACAGCCAACGCCATCAGGTTTTCAGTTTCTTATTCCTGTTCCGAAACAACAACCTTCATCTTTGCAGAAACGCCGGAATACAGCTTCACTTCGCACTGGAAGGTACCGAACTGCTTGATCTCGCTCTCCAGAGAGACCTTGCGCTTATCGACCAGCACGTTATACTGCTTCTTGATCTCCTCGGCCACTTCCTTCGGTGTAACAGAGCCAAACAGACGGCCTTCCTTGCCGGCCTTGGCGTACAGCTTCACGCTCTGGCCTTCCAGACGGGCTGCCGCTTTCTTTGCGGCCTCTGTCTCGGTCTGTACCTTAAAGGCCTTGGCGGCTTCGGCATTCTTCAGCTCATTCATGGCCTGGGCGTTGGCTTCCTTGGCCAGCTTCTTCGGGAACAGGAAGTTCCGGGCGTAACCGTCAGATACATTGACCAGTTCTCCCTTTTTGCCGTGGCTCTTGACGTCTTGCAACAAAATGACTTTCATGAAAACCCCTCCTCTAAAACTTTGGGTATGGATGTGCTTATCATATCAAATTCTGGCCGTTCCCGCAATGGTTCCCAACGAAATTTGTCCGAAATTGCGAAAACTGCCCTTTTCTTCCATTAAGACTGAAATTTTGTCGCCTTGGGCAGCGTTGTTTCCAGCACCTGCAGCAACGTTTGCTTAGCCGTTTCCATGTTGGTCCCGGGGATCTGCGCGCCGGCCATGGTCAGATGACCGCCGCCGCCCAGCGCTTCCATGAGGATCTGGACGTTGACGTCGCCCAGTGAGCGGGCGGAAACGGAAATGGTCCCATTGGATTCAAACAGGACAAAGGACGCGATGACGCTCTGGATAGACAATAGCTCGTCGGCAGCCTGTGACGCCACGATGCGCAGGTTGGGGATCTTCGTATCCGTTGTGCTGGAAATAGCGCAATTGCCATAGATCTCCGCATTGGAGACCAGTTGGAACTTGGCTTTGTAATTTTCAATGCTGCCGGAAAACAACCGCTTAGCATCCACGGTATCGGCGCCCCGGCGGCGCAGGTAGGCTGCTGCCTCAAAGGTCCTCACGCCGCAGCGGATGACAAACCCTTTGGTGTCCAGCATGATGCCTGCCAGCAGTGCCACTGCCTCTGTGCGGGACAAAGCGTTCCTGCCGATAAACTGCACCAATTCCGCCACCATTTCGGAAGCGGAGCTGGCATACGGCTCATGGAAGAAGATCACCGCGTTTTTAATGTGGCGCACCACCAGCCGATGATGGTCCACAACAACGATGCGGGATGCTTTGCCCAGCACCTCGGTACTCTCCACATAATCCTGAGAGTGGGTGTCGGTAACGATGAGCAGCGTCTGGGGCGTCATCCGCTCCAGCGCCTGCTCCGGTGTAATGAAGAGCGGCTGATTCTCATCGCCGATGTTGGCTTCTACCGTTTCGATGAGAGAACCGGCCAGGGACTGGCTCTTGTCGATGACGATATAGGCCGGCTTATCCATGCCGCGATGGGCGGCGCTCCACATTCCGACAGCGGAACCCACCGAATCCAGATCGGAATACCGGTGGCCCATGACCATCACCATATCGCTGTCCCGCATCTGGTCGGAGATGGCCGCCGCAATGACACGGGTCCGGGATTTATCCCGCTTCTCCATGCCCTTGGATAATCCACCGTAAAACTCATAGGAATCGCTTTCCTGCTTGATGGCCACCTGATCACCGCCGCGGCCCAGAGCCATATCGAGGGACGCTTTCGCCCATTGTTCGCCTTCGGTATAATTGGAAGCGCCCCGGCCGATGCCCATAGAGATCGTGGCGCTGCGGCCGTTGGACGTTTTGATCTTCCGGATCTGATCCAAAATGGCGAATTGTTTTTCCTGCTCCCGGGCAAAATTCTTTTCGTCTGTAATGACGAGATAACGGGTGCCGCCGCTGATCTTCTTATAGATGCCGCCGACGCTGTAGGCCCAGTCATTGAGGGTGGATTCCACCTGCCCCAAAATGCGGGTATCTTCACCGCCGTTGGTATCTCTGGACAGCTCTTCCCGGTTATCAAAGGCGATCCACGCCACCACAGGCCGCGTCTCGGCAAATTCCTTTTCGAGAGCCTTGTGCTCGGTGCTCTCGATCAGATACAATAGCGTGCCGCCGTCTGTTTTACAGCCACAGGCTGTGAAGGACCGGGCGCCGATGGTGATCTCCGCACTGCTGTCGATCACATCCTCCAGCGGGATCTTGCCCAGCAGAGCAGCAAGGCTTCGCCCCAGATAGGAGGTGTCGCCAGCGATCTTCTCAAACGCACCGTTTACCCAGACAATGTCGTCATGATCGCCGGCTACCACCAGCGGCAGAACAAAATGGTCCAGCTTCTGCAAGCGGCTGCCCGTTAAAATACGGCTGGCGCCCGTCATTGCAGAACGCGCATGATAACGAAACCGGATCGCCGTAAACAACAGCGTACCGATCATCAGTATCACTGCCCCAGCCTCAATGCCGAAGATCACGGGATCCCAAAACCAACTGGCCGCCGCCATCACCGCCATGAGCCCAGCCATGACGTATAAAAAGGGCGTCACAGTCCATACGCTTTTTTTCATAGTTAAAACCCCTTTGCCGCAGAGGCCTTGCTCTGCGGAACGATCCGCCCCTTGCGGACCGCAGAAAATTGCGTTGTTTATACTTCCATAATGATCGGCAGGATCATTGGACTTCTTCTGGTGCGATCATACATCAGCTTTGCCAGATCATCTTTAATTTTTGTTTTCATGGTGCCCCAGTCGTGAATGTGCTCTTCTGCAAAGCCATCCAGGATCCGGGTGACCAGCCGGCGGGCATCCACCATCAGGGACTCCGACTCCCGCACATACACAAACCCGCGGGAAACGATGTCCGGTCCGGCAACGATGGCGCCGTCGTCCTGGCTGATGGTGCAGACTACCACGATAAGGCCGTCCTCGGCCAGATGCTTTCTGTCCCGCAGCACGATGCTGCCCACATCGCCAACGCCCAGGCCGTCCACCAGGATGCGGCCGGCCGGCACAGACGGAAGCTGCTTCATATACCGCTCGTTGAGCTCTACTACGTCGCCGTTGTTGCCGATGAAGATGTTGGACTCCGGCATACCCATGCTCATGGACAGATCTGCGTGCTTGCGCAGATGAAGCTGCTCGCCGTGGACCGGGATGAAATATTTTGGCCGCACGATAGACTGCATGATCTTCAGCTCCTCGGAGCTGGCGTGCCCGGAAACGTGAACCTTCCGATCGGAGTCGTTAATGACCGAACAGCCCCGCTTGAGCAGCTCGTTGATGACAGTGCCCACCGTTTTCTCGTTGCCGGGGATAGGCCGGGCAGAGATCACGATGCAGTCACCGGGGCCCACTTCCACCTTTCGGTGATCGGCAAAAGCCATCCGTGCCAGGGCAGACATGGGCTCGCCCTGGCTACCGGTGGTGATGAGAGCGACCTTTTCTTTTGGATACTTATTGAGCAGATCGATGTCGATGAGCACGCCGTCGGGCACATTGAGGTACCCCAGTTCCGAAGCGATGCCCATGACGTTGAGCATACTTCTGCCGGAGAGGGCCACCTTTCGGTCGTGCTTTACGGCACAGTCGATGATCTGCTGGACACGGCTGATATTGGACGCGAAGGTGGCAATGATCAGTCGCTTATCGGCATTTTCATTGAAGATCTGCTCAAAGGATGCGCTGATCTTCCGCTCTGTCGGTGTATAACCGGGACGGTCCGCATTGGTGGAGTCGGCCAGCAATGCCAGCACGCCCTCCTGTCCCAGCTCCGCAAACCGGCCCAGATCAATGACGTCCTCCTTCAGCGGTGTGCAATCGATCTTAAAGTCACCGGTGTGCACAACTGTGCCGGCCGGGGAATGGATGGCTACGGCAACAGCGTCCGAAATAGAGTGGTTCACATGGATCAGCTCTACGCCCATGCAGCCCAGCTTGATGGTCTGGCCCGGGTTGACTACATTGAGCTGCACCTTACCCTGCAAGCCATGTTCCCGCAGTTTGCCGTCAATGAGGCCCAAAGTCAGCGAAGTGCTGTAGATGGGCAAACGCAGCTTTTTGAGCAAATAGGGAATGGCGCCGATGTGGTCCTCATGGCCGTGGGTCACTACAAGGCCGCGGATCTTTTGGGCATTGCGCTCCACAAAGGTGAAATCGGGAATGACAATATCGACACCGGGCAGATCGCCGTCCGGGAACGCCATACCGCAGTCCACAATGACCATGTCGTCCCCGCACTCAAACAGCGTAAAGTTTTTGCCGATCTCGTTAAGGCCGCCGAGGAAATAGACCTTGATGGAAGGCTTCTCCTTTTCTGAACGGCCGCCCTTGCCGATACATTCCTTCAGCTTTCGGATCTCCGCCTTGCTCTCCAAGATGTTTTGTGCCGGCTTCTGCCGCTGGAGAGGCGATTTGCTGGACGGCTTTCTCCGAATGCTCTTTGGCTTGGACTGCTCGATGACCTCCAGCGCTGTTTTCAGCCGTTTTTCCTTTGGCGGCTGCTTCTTGCCCGGCTTTTTGGGGCTCTCTGCCTTTTTGCCGGCGCTTTCCTTTGGCGCCTTTGTCCCCTTGGCGCTGCGGGGATGGTGGGGCCGCTTAACGCCGCCCGATTCTACCGGACGTTGTGATGGCTCCGACGTCAACTCTTTGTGCAGTGTTTCGTTTTTGTTTTCCAGTTTTTCCGTCACGAAAGTACCTCCAATTCTGACGCAGCAACGAACAGCAAGCCCCCGGCACTGTCTTTTGCAAAAGCACAGTGTTGGGAGCGTCCTTCGCCCTGCGGTGCTATTCTTTAAACATCTATTTCTTTTCAGCTTGTTCCGTTTTCTAAAAAAAGACACAAACCGATTTTCCAAAATTACAGGCTCTGTTCTGTATCCCAGCTTCCGTACAAGGGATCCATCCGACCCTGTTTTTCCATAACAAATAACCGTCGACAGCTTTTTCTGTATCTGCTGCCATTTTCCGAACACAAACATCAGCTATCATTTTACCGTCAATTCCGGGTGGTGTCAAGTGCAATCTTTCCCCCGACGCCCCATCTGTTTTCCTCGGCTTTTTCCGCCAGAGGGATAGACAACGCTCGTTTCGTCCATACTGAAAGCGGATACCGTTTGATTTCTATCATTCTTTTTGCAGCGCTAACGCTTTTTCCGTATATCATCTTTCCCCCATTTATGCTATAATATTTTTTGAGTCGAGGGCATTACACTATTGTGCACAGAGAAACCGCCCTTCGAAACAGAAAAAATTACGCGATCATCCGCTCACCTGGGCGGAGACTGGAGGAATGCCATGAAGCAAGTGGAAATTTTTACAGACGGTGCCTGCCAGGGCAATCCCGGCCCCGGCGGCTGGGGCGCCATCCTGCGCTATAAAGGCATAGAAAAGGAATTGAGCGGCGGAGAAGCCAACACCACCAACAACCGGATGGAGCTGACCGCTGTGATCACAGCGCTGCGAGCCCTGAAGGAACCGTGTCAGGTGACTGTTTACAGTGACTCCCAGTATGTGTGCAATGGCATCAACAAGGGCTGGGCCAAAGGCTGGAAAAGCCGTGGCTGGCGCAAAAGCGATAAATCCCCCGCCCTGAATCCGGATCTGTGGGACGCTTTGCTCCAGGAGGTAGACCGCCATCAGGTGGAGCTGGTATGGGTCAAGGGTCACGCCGGCCACCCGGAAAATGAGCGCTGCGACGCTTTGGCAGTAAGTGCCGCGGCGCAATTTAAATAGACATCTTATTTTTCTCCCGCAATTACAACGCTTTGGCGCTGACGGGATCGGAATGATAAAAAGGATGCGCTTATTTTTTGTCAGAATGGAAAAATTTTAAAATTTTTCGAAAAAATCGCAACTGCCTATTGAAAAGTATACAAAATTGGTGTATATTAGAATTGCAAGCGGACTTCATAGGCGCAAGCATCACAAAAACATCAATAACGAATCTATCAACTTATGGAATAAAACTTAGGAAGTGAACATCATGACGAAACGTTTTGTTTATGCGGACAACGCCGCTACAACACAAGTCTCTCAGCACGTTGTAGACGCGATGCTCCCATATTTCACCAAATATTACGGCAACCCCTCCAGCCTCTATTCTGTTGGCCGCGAGGCGAAAAAACCTCTGGAAGAAGCCCGCGCTCGTGTTGCGGAATGTCTCGGCGCACTGCCCCAGGAGATCTATTTTACCTCCGGCGGCAGCGAAGCTGACAACTGGGCCATCAAGGGCGTTGCCCATGAGATGGCCAAAAAAGGCAAAAAACACATCATCTCCTCTAAATTCGAGCACCACGCTGTGCTGCATACCCTGGACACCCTCCAGAAGGAAGGCTTTGAAGTCACCCTGCTGGATGTTTACCACGATGGCCTCGTCCGGGTGGAGGATGTGGAAAAAGCCATCCGTCCCGATACCGCTCTTGTGACCATTATGTACGCCAACAACGAGATCGGCACCATCCAGCCTATTCCGGACATCGGCGCAGTCTGCAAAAAGCACGGCGTCCTGTTCCACACCGATGCCGTACAGGCAGTCGGCAACGTGGAGATCGACGTGAAAGCACAGAACATCGACCTGCTGTCCTTGTCCGGCCATAAGTTCCACGGCCCTAAGGGCGTGGGCGCACTCTATTGCAGAAAGGGTATCCGTCTGCCAAACCTCATCGACGGCGGCGCCCAGGAGCGGGGCAAGCGTGCCGGTACGGAAAACGTACCCGGCATCGTAGGGCTCAGCGTTGCGCTGAAGGATGCCTGCGACACCATCGAGGAGCGCAGAGAGCGTTTGACCAAGATGCGTGACCGCCTTATCGAGGGCGCTTCCAAAATCGAGCGGTCCCACCTCAACGGCGACCCGGTCAAACGTCTCCCCGGCAACTTCAATATGTGCTTTGAGGGCATCGAGGGTGAGTCCCTGCTGCTGAAGCTGGACTTTGCTGGCATCTGCGGTTCCTCCGGTTCCGCCTGCACTTCCGGCTCTCTGGATCCCAGCCATGTACTGCTGGCCATCGGCCTGCCCCACGAGATCGCTCACGGCTCTCTGCGTTTGTCCTTCAGCGACCAGAACACAGAGGAAGATGTAGACTACATTCTGGAGCAGCTCCCGCAGATCGTCTCTTCTCTGCGCAGTATGTCTCCCCTTTGGGATGAAATCATCAACGGTAAAAAATAAAATCAATCTTAATCATTCAGGAGGATTCTGATCATGGCATATACAGAAAAAGTAATGGACCATTTTGCCAATCCGAGAAATGTTGGCGAGTTACCAGACGCAAACGGCATCGGTGAAGTCGGCAACCCCAAGTGCGGCGACATCATGCGGATGTACATTAAAGTAGAAAACAATGTCATCACCGATGTTTCCTTTAAGACCTTCGGCTGCGGTGCCGCCATCGCGACCAGCTCCATGGCAACCGAACTGATCAAGGGCAAGACCATCGATGAAGCGCTCAAGCTGACCAACCGTGCCGTTATGGAGGCGCTGGATGGACTTCCGCCGGTAAAGGTACACTGTTCTGTTCTGGCAGAGCAGGCCATCAAGGCCGCTGTTGCCGACTACTACACCCGTCAGGGCATCGACCCAACACCATTTGTCGGCAAGATCGAGGAGTGTGACCACGAGCACGGCTGTAGCTGCACCGAGTGCTAAGCGTATACAAATAAGCAAAGACCTCTGTTCCAAAGGGACAGAGGTCTTTTTTTGCTTGCAGATGGACTATACTATCATCCGTTATTCTTTTAATCTTTTTTATTGTCGCGCACATTGTGTACCAGCCTTATGTTCCAGTGCGGAATCCCGGAAACAATCCCGCAGGTTTGTGTCTGAACGGTGTAATACCGTATATCCCCTTTGTCTGTGTACTCAATTCTGTCGCAAACGATAATCACGCCCATTTCATATTTGCCATCGTTCGTCCAAACCATTACCCAGTCCCCTCTTTCGTAATAGGGGACTTTGAATCCTTTGGCATCAACAGCGTACTTCGTACCGCCGGCAACGTCTTTCAGCGCTTCTTCGTTTAATTCCATTTTTTTGATTTCATCTGCCATGGATCGCAACTCCTTTCTATCGGTTGTTCTGGTTGAACTATACCATACAACTCCTGACAAAGTCGTTACAAATACGTCACTTCCTCAACTTTTTTCAAAAAAATCAGCCGACGCTGGCCGGCTGAAAAAATTGTCTATCCCTTATCTCTTATTGAAGATCGACATGATGTCGCTGTAGGTATCGTCGTCATCGGCGGCTGTTGGTGCCGATGCTGGTCTTGCAGTACGCTGCGGTGCTGCGGCCGGTGTGCTGGCGGAAACCATCTTTCTCGGCTTTGCTTCCTCCTGCTCTTCCGGTACTTCTGTAGAACCGGTTGCGATGACTGTAACGCTCATCTCGTCCTCCATGTTCTCATCAAAAGCAGTACCCCAGATGATGTTTGCCTCTGGGTCTACCATATTGGAGATCATCTCGGAAGCAGTGGTCACCTCGTCCAGACCGATGTCCGGAGAAGAGGTGATATTGATGATGACGCCCTTTGCGCCGCTGACGGAAGTTTCCAGCAGTGGGCTGGAGATCGCCGCCTGTGCTGCCTGGGTCGCCTTGTCCTTGCCGCTGGCACGGCCAACACCCATGTGCGCGTAACCGGCATCCTTCATGACGGAAGTAATATCGGCAAAGTCCAGGTTGACGATGCCTGGCAGCTTGATCAGGTCAGAGATACTCTGCACGCCCTGACGAAGCACATCATCGGCAATGGAGAAGGCGTTGAGCAGTGTGACCTTCTCATCGGTAGCCAGGTGGAGCCGCTCGTTTGGAATAACGACCAGGCTGTCTACATGCTCCCGCAGTGCGGCGATGCCTGCCTCTGCCTGCTGCATCCGGCGCTTGCCCTCAAAAGCAAAAGGCTTTGTCACAACGCCAACGGTCAGGATGCCCATATCCCGGGCAACCTCTGCGATGATCGGCGCTGCGCCAGTACCGGTGCCGCCGCCCATGCCAGCGGTGATGAACACCATATCCGCGCCACGGATGATGTCGGAGATCTGCTCACGGCTCTCCTGGGCAGCCTTCTCACCGATTTCCGGCTTTGCGCCAGCGCCCTTGCACTGGGTCACGTTTTCGCCGATCTGTACCTTCTGCATAGCCTTGGAACGGAGCAGTGCCTGACGGTCTGTGTTGACCGCAATAAAGTCCACGCCCTTCACGCCGGCGGCAATCATACGGTCCACAGCGTTTCCGCCGCCGCCGCCGATTCCGATCACTTTTATTTCTACTGTATCATCTACTAATTGATTATCAAGTTCAAATGCCATCTCTATATCCTCCCTGTTCTAGTTTCCTATTCCAAATGATTTCCATTCGTCCATTACGCACAAATTCATTCATTCTTAATTTATCACTTTTTTGTATCAATTTCAATAAATTTTTGGTGAATTTTTATTGAATTATAGATTCTGTGAAGAATCTCTCGATTTTGCATATTTATTTTAATCATATTGTATAGAATGCTCTACACGCCAGGTTTCCGTCATTCATAAGGCGTAAAATTACCATTTTCATCATAATAACCATCGGCATCATAATAGTAGCCGTCTGCATCCTGGGTCAGGCCGTCTGGGATGCCGTTCCCTGGATCTTCCCCGCCTTCTTGCGGATCGGTTTCCCCATCCTCCGGCGCAGAGGAACTGCTGTTTTCTGCCTCGGAAGTATGCTGATCCTCATCAGTCGTCCCTGCTGTAGAAGAAGCATCAGACGATGTGTCTTCGTCGTCCTTGCCCACCGTATAATCCGGATCAAAATAAGCCCGGTTCTTATCCGATACCAAAGACAGATCCAACGTACCCTTTTGCGTATCGCTGACCTTGTCAGAATCCAGTATTGCCTTAGCAAACCGGAACTTAAACTCCATATCGGTGGCTAATCCAAAACTCAGGTGAATGCGATTATCGTAGACCGCCTTGATATTGTACAGGTCGCTGATGTCGATCTCTGTGATCTTGTCGATCTCACCGCTCTCCAGCGCCGCAGAAAAAGCGTCCATGGCTTTTTTCTGCTGTTCGTCCTCATATTCCACCGGTTCTCCCAGCTCGAACTTCGTCAACGTGACGCCCTTGAGCAGCGGACAATGCTCCGGCAGCTTTTCTACCTGCTCCAGCATTTTGCCGTTGGTGCCGATGACCACATATCCCTGCCCTGTTTTCACCGCGCCTACCACCGTCACATCGGTCACTTCCAGCACGATGGTTCCAGGCAGATGACGGGTGATCGTCACCGTATTGACGTAAGGCAGCGTCTTGACCACTTCATCGCACGCCTTGCCCTCGTTGAGGGTAAACAGGTTCTGGCCTTTTTTCACGGCGCTGGCCTCCACGATCTGCTCCGAAGAATACCGGGACGCGCCAGACACTTCAATAGTGTCGATGCGGAACAGCACGGTGAGACACAAGATCATCGTGATGAGGAGCACGGCGAAAATGCCGCCCATAGCCAGCAGCAGCTTTCGCCGCCGCATCACACGCTTTCGCTCCTCCGGGCTGAGATACACCTGCTTTTTCTTTGGCAGTGGATCTGCGCCTTTGGGCAGCTTCTGCTTCTGTTTGGCAGTTGCCTGCGCCTTCATCTTCTGGGGGATCGGTCGCCCATTAGGCGGCGTTTTTCCTCCTGACGCCTGCGGCTTTTGGTTCTGATTATCGGGGCGCTGGGCCGTCTTTTGCTTTGGTCTGGAGGGAGCTTTCTGTTTTTGCTTCTGCGCCGGATCTTTTCCCTGGCGCTTTTGCTTTTTGGTCTGCTTTTTGTTTTTGGCCGGTTTTTGCTTTGCATCATCCTCTCTCTTGGGGTTGGGATGCTTTTTCCGCTCAGCTTCCTTTTGATTCATTTGGTCGAAATAGTCAAAATTATAACGGTCATTTTGATCATCCATCTCGTTCCCTCCTTTCTAAATGTTGATTCCCATACAAAACAGCACGGTTTTCCATGGGAATCCACATCCTGTTTTCTATCCTGTCTTTTGCTGGTTTTGGGCATCGTCGTTTTCGACTCGCTGGATGTTTGCGCCCAACGACGACAACACCGTCTCCAAATGTTCATAGCCCCTGTCGAGATAATCGACGCCCAGCACCTCTGTAGTACCCTCTGATGCCAATCCGCCAATGACCAGGGCTGCGCCGCCCCGCAGGTCAGGCGCTACCACTCTGGCACCATACAGCTTTTCGACACCTTTCACGACCGCCGCACGCCCGACTACCTGAATATCGCCGCCCAGCCGGATCAGCTCATCCACGTGCTTAAACCGGCTCTCAAAGATGTTTTCCTCAAAAAGGGTAGTGCCGTTAGATTTGAGCAGCATGGCCATCATTGGCGATTGGGCGTCGGTGGGGAATCCCGGGTACGGCATGGTGCGCACCGTCTGCACGGCGTTTAGCCGAGGCGGCGCTGTCAGGGCCACCTCGTGCTTGCCCAAGGTCAAGTGACAGCCGGCTTCCTCCAGCACATGGAGCACCGGCTGCAGATGATTGGGCTCTACCCGGCGAAGCTGCACCGTGCCACCGGTGATGGCCGCCGCCGACAGCAGAGTAGACGCCACGATCCGGTCAGGGATGATGGTATGCGCACAGCCTCGCAGGGATTTTACGCCCTTGACGATGATGGTGCTTTCTCCGGCGCCCCGAATATCGGCGCCGCAGTCGTTGAGATAATCGGAGAGATCCTGAATTTCCGGCTCTCTGGCCGCATTATGGATCGTCGTAATGCCGTCTGCCATCACGGCGGTCAGCAAGCTGTTTTCTGTTGCGCCCACGCTGGGAAAAGATAAATGCAGCACCGTTCCCCGCAATCCCCGGCGCACGTTACAGTCGATCCTGCCGTGGGCCTCCCGGATCTGCACACCCATCTTCCGCATGGCGTCCAGGTGCAGATCAATGGGCCTTGGTCCCAGTTCGCAGCCGCCGGGATACGACAGAGATGCCTGACCCATCCGAGAAAGGATCGCGCCCAAAAACACGATGGATGAGCGCATTTTCCGCATCAAATGGTCGGGGATGTCCCAATGGGTCACATCGGTGGAATCCACCGTCAGCGTCTCCCCCTCCCAGCATACCCGACAGCCCAGATGCTCCAAAATCTCAATGGAAGTCTCTACATCCAGCAACCGGGGACAATGGTGAAAAACACTGATCCCCCGACACAATACCGACGATGCCAGCAGCGGAAGCGTACTGTTCTTTGCGCCTTGCACACACGTTTCGCCTTCTAAACGACAGGGCCCCTCGATTTTTAGCATTGCCAACACAAACGCCTCCCACCATAAAATCACAAAAAGAAATTTCCTTATTATTCTATGGAGAAATGATGTTTGTGTGATTGGTTCTGTCTTATGGCAAAAAGGATAGCACGTCCTGATAAATCTGCTCCTTGATGTCCTCATTGAGCAGTTCGTGCCGTTTGCCGCCATACAGCTTGCCGCAAACGTTGGGATAGCCTATTTTTTGCAGAAAATCCATCTGCGCCAAAAAGCCATCTCCGCCGCCAATGACCGGATCATCTCCACCGCCGAGGAACAGGATGGGCAGACGGGGACGATGGACCTGCCAGCCGGTATCGTCGTAGCAGGACAGCATCAGCCGGAACAGATTCTCAAAGCCATTGAGCGTAAAGGTGAAGCCGCACTTGGGACAGCGGTTATATTGGAATACCACCTCAGGCACGCTGCAGATCCATCGGTTTTTCATGCGGGATTCCGTAAACTTCCGATTGTAGGAGCCAAAGACCAGCTTGTCCACCGACTGTACACGATACCGGTCGCTGCGATGCTTTTCCATCCGCTTGATGAGCAGCAGTCCGCCTTTAGCTCCGTCATTTTTACAAGGTGCACCGCAGAGGATCAGCTTGTCGATGGCGTCGTCGTGAAGCTTTAGATAATTGCGGGCCACCAGTGTTCCCATGCTGTGGCCAAAAAGATACAGCGGCACACCGGGAAAAACTTCCTTTGCGTACTGGGTGACAACGTACAGATCTTTGACGATCTCTGTACCGGTATCATCGTAAAAATAACCGTAGTCCTCCTTTGTCACAACGCTGTCGCCGTGGCCCCGATGGTCATGAATGACTGCGGCATACCCGTTTTCTGCCAGCATTTCCAGAAAGGGAACGTAGCGCTCCTTGTGCTCTGCCATACCGTGAGAAACCTGCACGATGCCGTTTATCTTTCCCTCTGGCACCACCAAAAGCAGGTGCAGCGTCAGCTTGCCGTCTGCAGAAGGGATCTCCGCTTTGCGCTGTTGGATCATCTTTTTCCCTCCTTTTACCGGCTTGCCAGCTCACAGATCAGCTTGTAGATGCGGGCATTGGTATCGGTGATAGCCATCTTCCGGGCGTTCTCGCCCAGCTTTCGCACGCCGTCCGGCTTTTGGAAAAGCTTCTCGACTTCCTGGATCAGCCGCTGGCCGGTCAAGTCCTTTTCTTCAATGACGATGGCTGCGCCCCGCCGGGACAAGGCCATGGCATTGTGGTATTGATGGTTCTCCGCCACGTTGGGCGATGGGATCAAGATCGCGCCTTTCCCCTGTACCTGCAATTCGCTCAGCGTCATGGCGCCTGCCCGGCAGATGACCAGATCCGCCGCCGCCAGACACTCTGGCATATTGTAAATATACTCGCTGATGTGCATCTGGGGATTGTCCTCTAACGCTACGCCCTTCTCTTTGAGCAGGTCAGGCATCCATTTGCCGTACTGGCCGTAGGAGTGCAGGTGCTGGAACGCTTTCGTCTTAGCGCTGTGCACCAGCAGCTCGGCCACTGCCTCATTGATGGACCGGGCGCCCAGGCTGCCGCCAAAGGATAAGATCACAGGCCGACTGTCCAGTCCCAACGCTGCGCGGGATGTTTCCCGCTCTGCCAGCATGACCTCCTGGCGCACCGGGTTTCCGGTGACGACGCAGTTGGCGTTTTGATCCATGAGTTTTTTGGCATCCTCTACGGCCAGCAGCGTATAGGTGGCGTGACGGGAAAGGGCTTTGTTTGTTTTGCCCGGAAACGCATTGGACTCATGGATCATAGTGGGAATATTCATCTTGATGGCTTCCCGGATGACCGGGCCGCTGACATAACCGCCGGTACCGATACAAACATCGGGCCGAAATTCCTCGATGATCTTTTTTGCCTCTTTGCTGGAGGTGAACATCCTGGCCACTGTTTTCACATTGCGGCCGATATTTTTCAGCGTCAGCTTCCGCTGGAAGCCGGAAATCACAATACTCCGGAACGCAAAACCGGCGGCGGGAACCAGCCGTTCCTCCATGCCGCCTTTCGCTCCAACGTATAAAATTTCCGCATCCGGCTGCTGATCCTTCACATAGCCGGCAATGGCCAGCGCCGGGTTGATATGCCCTGCTGTACCGCCGCCTGCGAATAATACTCGTAACATAATCCTCATCCTTTCGGAATGCGCCGGAGCGCTATTTTTGATAGAAAGTACTTCCCTACACCTTTTCAATGGAAGATGTTCGGGAAATGGACAAGATGACGCCCATCTGGGCCAGAAGGATAATCAGAGACGTACCGCCGTAACTGAAAAACGGCAAGCTGATGCCGGTATTGGGAATCGTGTTCGTTACAACGGCGATATTCAGCGCCACCTGAATGCCGACCTGCAAGCTGAGACCGACGCCCAGGAGCATACCGAATTTATCTTTTGCTTTCAGTGCGATGCGCACGCCGCGCCATACCAGCAGCACAAACAGCAGAATCACGACCATAGCGCCGACGAAGCCCAGCTCTTCGCAGACGATGGCGAAGATGAAGTCGTTCTGCGGCTCTGGCAGCCATAGATATTTCTGCCGGGACTGGCCAAGGCCCAAACCGAAGAAGCCACCGGAACCGATGGCGTAGAGCGAGTTTCTCGTCTGCCAGGTATCCTGCCAAAGCTCTGTATTAAAGGGGTTCAGCCAGCCCTGGACACGGCCGCCGGCATAGCTGTCGGTAAAGAGGAGCAAACACGTTGCCGCCAGCGCCAGAAAGATCAGGGCAATGGCGAACCAACGCTTTTGCACGCCGCCGACAAACAGCATGATACCGGCCAGCAGCAGGACGATGATGGTTGCGGAAAAGTGTGGCTCGATGACGATGAGAAACGCCGTCAGCCCCAGCACGAAAATGTTGGGCAGCACGCCATATTTAAAGGTTTTCATCTGGGTGAAATGCTTCGAAATATAGTGGGCGAACCACAGCACGATGGCAAACTTAGCGATCTCCGACGGCTGAAAGCCAAACAGGCCCAGACTGATCCAGCGGTGAACGCCTTCCGTCGCCGGCAGGATACGCACGATGATCAGCAGCAGCCACGACAGCACCAAAATAGGGATGGTAAGCCGGTGGAGAATATGGTAGTCCACAAAGGAAATGCCAAACATCAGCGCCAATCCCAGGATCGCAAAGATGCCCTGGCGGATGATGTAATAAAAACTGCTGCCCTCGTTGTGATACGCATAATAATAGCTGGCCGAGAACATCATGATCAGGCCGATGATGACCAGTGTAATGGTCAGGAGCAGAAACGGCAGATCCAATCCGGCACGCACGCCAAACAGCCGCTCTTTTTTCTTGACCAGCCTTGTTACGGTACCGTCACTGTTATACTGGTATTTTTCATTTTTGTTCCGCGGCTGCTTTTTTTGCTGCGGCGGCCGCTTAGACGGCGCTTTTGCTGCCGTTTTTTTCCGTTTCTCTGCCATAGTTCCGCCTCCTTTCTATTTGCGCTTTTTTCCGCTCTGTCATCATACAATGCCGAACAGCGTCAGCAGGACACACACGATGCCCATCAAGATCGTGATGCCGCTGGCAACCACGCAGATCTTCATCTCGCCCCAGCCGCACATCTCAAAGTGATGGTGGATCGGGCTCATCTTAAACAGCCGTTTGCCGTGGGTCAGCTTAAAATACGTTACCTGCAGCACAACGGACAAGATCTCCATAATGTACACGATGCCCAGGGGCAGCAGCAGGATCGGCACATTGAGGCCAAAGGCCATGGCGCAGACGGCGCCGCCCAAAAACAGGGAACCCGTATCGCCCATGAACACCTTTGCCGGGTTGAAGTTCCACAGTAAGAAGCCCATGCAGCCACCGGCAATGGCCGCGGCGTAAACGCCCATGCCGCTGGACATCATGAAGCCGGCAATGAGCATAAAGAAGATGCTGACAAAGAATGTCACCGATCCGTTGAGGCCGTCGATGCCATCGGTAAAGTTGACGGCATTGACCATGCCCACAATGACCAGCAGCGCTAAGATCCAGTAAAAGATCCCCAGGTTGACGCTGCCGACAAAGGGGATATAGGTGCTGGAGTCTCCGCCGGCCAGAATGATGGAGGCTAGATAAGCTGCCGCCACCAGAAATTGCAGCAGCAGCTTCTGCGGCGCAGTCAAGCCCAGGTTCCGTTTCTTCACCACTTTAATGTAGTCATCAATAAAGCCGATGGCGCCAAAGGCAAGTGCCATCAGCGCGCCGCCAACGACCTTAACCATCATCAGGTGCGGCTCGCCCACACCCAAAGAATTACCGGCACTCTGGGTGACATATAGCAGCGGCAGACAGATGACCACCGCCAAAGACGTACCGATGATAAATAGGATACCACCCATAGTCGGCGTACCATCTTTGCTGGCGTGCCATTTGGGCCCTTCTTCCCGAATGGTCTGGCCAAATTTAATGCGCTTTAAAAAGGGAATAAACCAAATTCCCAACAATGCTGTCACGCCAAAGGCGATTACCGCGGACAGCACAGTCCAAATCCCTATCATGAATCGTTCCACCTTTTTTCGCTTCCCCCATGGAAGCCATTACTTTTTCGTTTTGTTCAGCGGGCCATGCGATGGTCATGCAACAGCATCGTCGAAATCCCGTTGAGCACCTCCACAACATCCGCAAAGGAAACACCGCAGGACAGTGCTGCCGACGCCGCGATCAAAGTGGGCCGCAAAATGGCAGCGCTGTCGCTGATGGTATGAATGCGGCCGATAATGCCCAGCCCCACCAGGTCAAAGGTATATCCCGCGTCCCGCAGACGCCGGACATTACGGGCTGCAAAATCAGCGTTTTCCGCCTCCAGCGAATAAGTCGCCCGAGGCCGCTCTGCTCCTCCCCGCACGCTGTCATAATCGCTGACGCAGAGGGAGAAACACGGCAGTCCCTGCTCCTGACACGGGCTGCTCTCCACCAAAAGATAGGGCATCCATCGGCCCGTCAGAGACGAAAGCTCTGATACAGGCAGCACACAATATCGCTCTCCCATGCCGCAGTGGGCAAGGATCTGACGCAGGACAGTTAACGTAATATGGTTTTCGTCCTGCTCCAAAATATCGTCTGTTACTGCGATCACTTTCCTAATCCTTCTGTCTCGGAACATCTGAAGATCCATAGGCTCATCTCCGAATTGTTGATTTGCGAAACGTGTTCGCTTTTTCTCTACCATATGCAGCATCACTGCACCGTGTCTTTCGTAATAAAGTTCACCGTGACTACCGTACCCGGTTTCACCTTTTGCCCCTTGGCGATGCTTTGGGCACTGGAAACAGCGTTGCCGCTGCTGGCCGAAACACCGGTCACCTTGATCTGCAGCCCGTTGGAAACCGCCACATCGTTGGCTTCGCCGTAAGACAGCCCCACCAGATCGGGAACCTCAACGGTTTCCTTCTGGCTTTCCTCATCGGTAAACAGCACGACTGTGCCGCCGCTGGGAATGGCTACCCCTGGTTCCGGTGACTGGGCCAAGACCGTATCGCCGGAGCCGTAGACCTCATAGTTCAGCTCGGCATTGGTGATCTTTGTCTGGGCGCTGGACAAGCTCTCGCCTACAGCGATCGGCGCTGTGGTATCTAAGCCCTCGGCTTCGCTTTCCGTATACTGGGGTTCTACGCCCAGATACGGCAGGATCTCGCTCATCATGTTGGCAAAGACCGGTCCGGCTACGGCGCTGCCGTAGAAGTTGCCGGAGACATCCGGTTCATCAAAGAATACCAACAAAGCGACTTCCGGATCCTCCAGCGGCGCAAAGCCACAGTAGGATGCGATATACTGCATGACGGCGCCTTTGGCACTACCGCCCTCGGACCAATACTTTGCCACCTTTTCGGAAGTACCGGTCTTGCCGCAGATGCGATAGCCGGCAACATACCCGTTTTTCGCAGTACCCTCGGTGGCGTTGCGGTTCATGATCTTTGCCACACGCTTGGCGGTCTCTGTAGAGATGGCCTGCCGTTTTACGGTCGTTTCTGTCGTTTTCACGATATTGCCGTCGCTGTCCATGACCTGTGCCACAACGTAAGGCTGTACCAGATAGCCGCCATTGGCAATGGCCGAACAGGCGGTGACCATCTGGATCGGCGTGATGGAGAAGTTCTGGCCGAAGGAATAAACAGCTAAGTCTACGCTGTTCATCTTATCGGCGCCCTTATAGATGCTGTCTGATTCGCCGGGCAGGTCGATGCCGGTTTTTTCCGTAAAGCCGAAGCCATCGAAATAATCCATGAAGTTTTCTTTACCCAACTGGAAGCCCAGCCACATGAACATCGGGTTACAGGAGTTCATGAGACCCTCCTCCACCGTCTCTGTGCCGTGGCCGCCAGTCTGCCAGCAGTTGATCTTTCGATCCTCTACCTGGGTATAGCCGTTGCAAGTAAAGGTGTCGTTTTCCTTTACCAGATTTTCTTCAAAGGCTGACGACAGCGTTACCATCTTAAAGACAGAACCGGGATAGTAGGTATCGCTGACGGCCTTATTGCGCCACTGGGCCTGAAGTGCATCGGACTCGGCCTGCTGGCGCTCATTTTCCGGCAGCTTCTCGATCTCCGCGATGGCTTCGTCATCCGTAATGGTATAAGGGTCGTTGGGATCGTAGTCGCCGGAAACAGCCAATCCCAAAATCGCGCCGGTCTTAACGTTCATACAGATGGCCGTTGCCCGGTTGTGGACGTTATTATTGGCCACGCCTTCGTCCAGATATTTTTCCAGGATATGCTGGATGGTCTCATCCAGCGTCAGCTTCAAGCTGTAGCCGTCCTCAGCGTCCACCATCTGATCGTACTGGAAGGGCATATCGGTGCCCACAGCATTTTTCACGCTGACCAGACGGCCGGAGGTACCTGCCAGATAGCTGTCATAGTAGGCTTCCAGTCCGGAAAGGCCCTGACCGTCGCTGCCCACAAAACCCAGCACCGAGGACGCCAGCGTTCCGTAAGGATAGTACCGTTTGTAGTCCGATTCCAGCAGGATGCCGCTGCTCTGGTTATACTCTTCTACCAGCTCTTCCTTCAGTTGCAGGATCTGGTCCCGTTCCTCTGTCTCCACCTTGCCTTTGAGGATCTCGTAATAGGTGCCCTTATCAATTTTTTTCTGGATGTCCTCCTCTTTGATGTCCAGGATCTTTGCCAGCTCCGTGACGATCTTCTCCCGGGCGCCCTCTTTATTTTTCAATGTTTTTTCGCTGTCGTTTTCAGCGGGCAAAAGGTATTTGGGCTCCAGAACCACACGCCAAACACTGGCGCTTTGGGCCAGGATCTTGCCGTTGCAGTCGTAAATCGTGCCCCGTTTAGCGGTGATCTGCGTATCCTGTAGCTGCTGATCCGTGGCGGCTTTCTTCAGGTCATTCCCCTGCACCAACTGGATGCGGATCAGACTGAATACCACCGCGCCAAAACCAATGGCAGTCAGGGCGATCAGAACGATCATCGCTCTGCGCCACATGGTTATTGTAGGTCCCTTGGCCACGTTCCATTCCTCCCTTTACAAAAATGAGAGTCAAGACCAGCGCTCAACTCTCCTCCGACACACCAGTATTCCACCGCCGCAGCCGCTTGTACCCGCAGTTCCGTAGTAATATTTACTGGTATGATATTGAACTTATGACAACAAGTTGACGATGAAGTTCCACGCGGAAACGAACCAGTTACTGTCCTCTGCCTGGATCACTTCTCCCTTGTCCTTCGACGACAACTCGATGTATTCCATCTGTGTTTGATCCGACTTGGTCATGCCCAGCTTGTCCGCCGCATATTGTTCAATAGCGGTAGGCGAAAGCTGCGAGTCGGTCTTCATCTGATACTGGGTGTAAAGGCTCTCCGCCTCGGTCAACTGCTTAGCGGTCGTTTCGGTCTGTTCCGTCAGGTCTGCCCGACGGACCAGACCGAACACCAGCAGCACCCAGATAGCCGCACCGCCCAAGATCAGCGCCACATTTTTTACGGCACTGCGGTTTCGCACCCGGCGGCGCACGCGATAGATCTTGGCGATATGCTCCTTAGGCATCTCTAAGATCTTGTTTTCCTGTTCCGGCTCAGCGGATCTCCCCGGCTGCGCAGACGGCTCTGGAAGCGCCTCTGCTTTTGGCTCAAACAGCGAAAAATCATATGCGCCGCTCTCATTCTGTTTTGCCATCGCTTTCACGCTCCAATCTATGTGTTCTCACAGCTTGATACAGACGCGCAGTCTTGCGCTGCGGCTCCTTGGGTTTTCTTCCAGCTCCGCTTCAGACGGCGCCAGTCCTTTTTTATACAGCAGGGATGCCTTAGGCTTATTGCCGCACACACACACCGGGAAATCCGGCGGGCAGGTACAGCCTTTGCACCAGGACTGCATAGTCTGCTTCACGATGCGGTCCTCCAGAGAATGGAAGGTGATCACCGCCAATCGACCGCCGGGGGCAAGCAGCGAAAAGGCTGCTTCCAGCGCTTTCGTCAGATGGTCCAGCTCCTGGTTGACTGCGATGCGCAGTGCCTGGAAGGTCTTTCGTGCCGGGTGGCCCTGCTCCCTGCGGACAGCCGCCGGCACCGATGCTTTTATGATCTCCGCCAACTGGGTCGTCGTTTCGATGGGCCCGTTTTCCCGGGCCTTGACGATCCCCATGGCGATTCGTTTCGCGTTTTTGTCTTCGCCGTAGCGGCTGATGATCTGGGCCAGCTCCTGCCAGCTCAGCTCATTGACCAGGTCATAGGCGCTTATGCCTTCCTGGCTCATGCGCATATCCCGCGGCGCTTCATAGTGGTAGGAAAAGCCCCGTTCCGGCGTGTCCAATTGATGAGAGGAAACGCCGATGTCCAGAAGCACGCCGTTGACCGGTTCCATCTGGCACGCCTTAGCGATCTGCGCCATGTTGGAAAACTCCCCGTGATACACGGTGACACAGGGGTACGCCCTAAGCCGCTGGCGCACCGCCGCTACCGCGTCCGGGTCCTGGTCGATGGAAAGAAGTCTGCCACTCGTTAAGCGGCGGGCGATGGCCTCCGAATGGCCGCCGCCACCGGCTGTGCCGTCGATATAATTTCCGTCAGGCTGGATGTCCAGCGACGCAATGGTCTCTTCAAATAAAACGGGCTTGTGATGAAACTCCAATCTGCCACCGCCTTAAAAATCAAGGGCATCCATCGCCTGGGCGATGTTGTCCTGTGTCAGCTCACTGTTGATCCGGTTCCAGTTCTCGGTGCTCCAGATCTCCGCCCGGGTAGAGGTGCCGATAAAGGTCACATCTTTTTCCAGGCCGGCATATTCCCGCAGATTCTGGGGAATGAGGATGCGCCCCTGTTTGTCAGGCTCCACCTCCGCCGCGCCGGCAAAGAAAAAGCGCTGGAGGCTCCTCGATTTAGAAATGGGCATGGCAGCGATCTTTTCCTGCAATTGCTCCCAGCCCTGTGATGGAATGACAAAGAGGCAACCGTCCAATCCCTTTGTGACATAAAAACGCTTGCCCAGATCCTCCCGGAACTTGGCAGGCACAATGACACGATTCTTGGCATCGATATTATGTTGATATTCACCAATTAACATCCTGCCACCTCAAAATTGGGAAAGCCCCACCACATCTTTCACTTTGTGGAACTTTCTGCCACTTCTCACCACTTTCTGTTTTGATTATATAATAAAACAAGGATAATTTCAACCTTATTTTATTTTCGTTTCGACATTTTTTCCGCCATTTTCCAATAGGATTTTTACAGCTATCAACATATGGGCCTTAAAAAAGAAACACCACAATATCCTGTGGTGTTTAAGCTGTTTTGCGCTATAAAGTTAACGAAAAATTCAAGATTCCTCCGGGGAAAACTCTGTCCGTAATCTATAGTTTACTTGCCGTTGTGCTGGGTCGCTTTGATCCCCTGCCGTGTCTTGCGCAGCTCGGTGAGTCCTTCGGCCAAAGCGTCGTCGGCACGGCGCAGCAGATCGTCTACATATTCGTTGGTCGCCTTGCGGAGCTCTCTCGATTTGCTGCTGGCCTGATTCAGCATACTTTCCGCCTGTTCTCTGGCCTGCTTTGTGATGGCATCCTGCTGAACCATGCGCTTTGCCCGGTCCTCAGCGGCACGGACGATCCCCTCTGCCTCTCGCTTTGCATCGGCAATGATCTGATTCCGGTCGGCCACAATGGCTCTGGCCTGCCGTGTTTCCTGGGGCAGGTTGTCCCGCAGCTCGTCCAAAAGCTGCTTGACCTCGCTGCCGTCCACCATGGCCTTGCCGCCGCTGAGCGGCAGATGCCACGCACGCTCTACTACGCTGTATAATTCCTCCATCAGCTCATCTACATTTCGATTGCTCATCCTGGTCTTCCTCCTTATTGGTTGCTTTCCCGTTTTGCTTCCCGTTCCTGCAGCAGCCGCTGCTGAATGTCCTTTGCGATGCACGATGGCACAAAGGGAGAAATATCACCGCCGAATCGAGCCACCTGCTTCACCATGCTGGAGCTGAGAAACATATTTTCCGCATTGGTGGACAGGAAGATCGTTTCCAGATCTGCGTTTAATTTCCGATTGGTCAGTGCCATTTGAAATTCATACTCAAAGTCGGACAGCGCCCGCAATCCTTTTACGATGGCGGTGGCATGATAGATCTTGGCGTATTCCGCCAGCAGTCCGTCAAAGGAATCGATCTCCACATTGGGCAGCGACGATGTAGCCCGCCGCAGCATCTCTACCCGCTCCGACGCCGAAAAGGTAGACTGCTTGTCCGGATTGACCATGACGGCAACGATCAGCTTATCAAAGAGCTTTTCCGCCCGGCTGATAATATCCAGATGGCCTTTTGTCACCGGATCAAAGCTGCCCGGATAAATTCCGATCTTCACGGCTCCACCACTTCCTTGTGCCGATATAGTGTCAGCAGGATCTTTCCGTACCGATAGGAACGCACCTGCACAAAATCACCGACTGTTTCCGGCAGTGTCTCCTCGGTGGGATGCTCACAGACGATGGTGCCGCCGACGGTCATCCGCTGGACCACCAGCGGAAGCGCATCCTCCAGCAGGCCGGTCTCATAGGGCGGATCCAGGAACGCCAGATCGAATTTGCCGTCTTTCCGCAGCAGATAAGCACGATAATCGCTCTGGATCACCTGGGTCCATTCTCCTAATCCGGTGTTCTGCACATTCCGCTGGATCACCTGAATGGAATCCCGGCTGCTGTCTACCAGCACGGCGTTTTTCGCCCCGCGGCTGACAGCCTCTAGTCCCACCTGGCCGCTGCCGGCAAACAGATCGAGAAACCGCCGGCCCTCAATATCAAACTGCAGGATATTGAACAGCGATTCCTTGATCCGCTCGGTAGTCGGCCGAACATCCCGGCCCTCCAGCGTCTGCAGTCGTTTTCCTCTTGCTTTGCCTGTAATAATCCGCATCCCGCGCCTCCTAACGCCGCCGACCCCTCAACACGGCGGTAAATCTCCTCTATTTTCCGCCACTGGGCCATGCGCTGACACAAAACGTCCCATGAACGCCTTATTGCATTATTATCGCATTATCCTGGATCCCTGTCAATTCCTGTCCGGGAATTATAAGAATTTGTAATTGTTTTTTCATCTTCCCGTCACCATTTTGTAGGGGATTGCCGCAAAGGCTTGCACGCTTGTAACAAACTGCCTTTCTCGTCTGCGGGAAAAAGAAAACGCCTAAGATCCACAAGATGATTTTGCCCATCAAACAGGCTTTTCATCAGGAAGAGACGATGGGCTTTCCACTTTTTCGTCTGCTTCCCCGTGAAAATGCTCATAGACCTTCCGGGCAGCAGTCCGATTCATCGAGGGCACCATGGCCAGTTCCTCTATGCTGGCATTGCCGATGGCGTCGATGGTCTTAAACTGGCGGAACAACGCCGTAGCACGGGATTCCCCAATGCCATCGATGTCCAACAGCTCCGAGGACAGCACCTTTTTCCGCCTCTGCTGACGGTGATACCCGATGGCGAACCGGTGGACTTCCTCCTGCAGATCGGAAACGAGGGTAAACGCCCGACGGTGGGACAAAATGGCGATCTCGCCGCCATCGCCGGCAATGGCCCTTGTGCGGTGCTTGTCGTCTTTTACCATGCCAAAAAGAGGAATGTCCAGATGAAACTGCTCCAGCACAGGTCGCACCGCATTGACATGACCCTTGCCGCCGTCCAGTAAAATTAAGTCCGGCAAAGCGGCAAACCCGGTGGTCTCTCCTTCTTCCCGCTTTTGCACATATTCCTGAAACCGCCGTGTCAGCACCTCCGCCATAGAGCCATAGTCATCCTGCCCCGTAACGGTTTTGATCTTGAATTTCCGGTACTCTGACTTCTTCGGCCGGCCATTTTCAAAGACCACCATGCCAGCTACATTTTCTCCGCCGGCCAAGTTGGAAATATCGTAGGACTCGATGCGCATAGGCGGCTTTTCCAACCCCAACAGCCGGGCCAGCTCATCTAGGGCCGAGGTTTCCCTGCCGGTGCGTCCAGAGGACTGGGCCAGATATTCTGCCGCGTTATTGCGACACATCTCCACCAGCTTCGACTGCTCGCCCCGCTGGGGAACGACGATGGACACCTTTCGTCCAGCCAATTGACTGAGCCATTCCTCTAGTAGTTCCCGGTCAGCCGGCTCCCCGTCCATGGAGATGCGGGGCGGCACCTGGCGCTGGAGGGAATAGTACCGCTTGAGGAACTCCCCTCTTGCCTGTTTGGGGTCGCCTGTCTCCGGCAAGAGAAAATGCTCCCGGTCGTACAGCCGGCCATCCTGAAACCGGAACACCTCGATGCAGCCGTCGGCGCCGCTGCCCCTGCCCTGGGCTAAGGCGATCACATCCTGATGGGCGATCTTCGCCGACACGACCTTCTGCTTTTCCGTCACCTTTTGAATGGCGTTGATCTTATCCCGCAGGGCAGCCGCCTTCTCAAATTCCAACCGTTCCGCCGCCGCTTCCATTTTCTCTGTGAGGCCTTTTACCGCAGCGCTGCTGCCACCCTTTAAAAAGTCCACCGCTTCATTGATGCGCTCCTGATATGCCTTTTCAGTAATACGCCCCCGACAGGGCGCACAGCATTGCTTGATATAAAAATTGAGACAGGGCCGGGATTTTCCAATATCCTGGGGAAACCGTTTATTGCAGGTGGGGATCTGGAAGATCTTTGTCACCTCATCCACCGCCTGATTGACAGCCCAGGCGCTGAGGAACGGCCCGATATAATCAGCGCCGTCCTCTTTTAGATCGCTGGCGTTAGCGCTGACGATTCGGGACCAGGGCCCTTTGGTGATCTTGATATAGTGGTACCCCTTGTCGTCCTTGAGCAGGATGTTATATTTGGGCGCGTACTGCTTGATGAGACTGCACTCCAGCACCAGCGCTTCAAACTCGCTGTCGGTGACGATAGTTTCAAACCAATCCACATGGCTCACCATCTTGATGACTTTGGCGTCATGGTTTCGGTCTGAGCCGAAATACTGACTCACCCGGTTTTTCAGCGCCTTGGCCTTGCCCACATAGATCACCGTGCCGTCCTTGTCGTGCATGAGATAAACGCCGGGCTGCAGGGGCAATTGCATGGCTTTTTTCCGCAGCTCCGCAATTTTTTCCGTGCGTGCCTGTGCCATTTTCCCGCCTCCTTTCCGAAAAGAAAAAGCACCGCCTATGCGGTGCTCTGCTGCGCCAATTGACGCCGGTTTTTACATCTGGAAGCCAGACTCGATCAGCTTGACAAGACCGTCAACCGCAGTCTCCTCATCGCTGCCGTCAGCGATGATCTTGATGGTGGTGCCGCCGACAATGCCCAGGGACAGAACGCCCAGCAGGCTCTTTGCGTTGACTCTTCTCTCTTCCTTCTCGATCCAGATAGAGGACTTGAACTCATTGGCCTTCTGAATAAAGAAAGTTGCCGGACGTGCATGCAGACCTACCTGATTTTGCACTGTTACTTCTTTGGAAAACATAATTGATTCACTCCTAAATTCAACATAATTTCAAGCGGAACCGATGGGAGACCCCTCCGGTCGGAACCAGTCAATTTGACCCCAAATTTATTGGAATTTGCATTTAATCAAAATCATTATATCGCAAATCCCAATAAAGTCAACTAATCCACGAAAACTTTGGATTGATGACCTATTAAGCGATTTTTCCCACCTGCCCTTTTGTGCAAGTTCCCATAATTGTTGAAAACTTTTAGCAGGTGTGCCGATACATTCCCCTATAGGATTGCCGGTTTTCCCCTGGGCTACGCCAATGCCTTACAAAAATTTTTCACGGAATTCTTGTGCAATTTCCCGAATCTTCACCGTTAGAGCCTGGCTCTGTTTCCGGTTTCTCGTTCAATTTCTCCAAAAACGCACGGTCTTTGTCCGTCAACGGCGCCCGCTCCAGCATATCCGGCCGATATGTGGCTGTGCGGCGCAGAGATTCCTCCCGCCGCCACTTGGCAATATTGGCATGGTGTCCCGACAAAAGCACCTCCGGCACAACTTGTCCCCGCCAATCGGCCGGGCGGGTGTAGTGGGGATGCTCCAGCAACCCGTTATAGTGGCTCTCCTCCTCAAAGCAGGCGTTGTCGGAGAGCACGCCGGGCAGCATCCGGCAGACCACATCGGCCAGCACAAGGCCAGGCAGCTCGCCGCCGGTGAGGACGTAATCGCCGATGGAGATATACTCGTCCACATACGTTTCCAACACCCGTTCATCGACGCCTTCATAGTGGCCGCAGAGAATGGCCACGTTGCTCAGCTCCGACAATTCCTTTGCCCGCTGTTGGGTAAGCACCTTGCCCCAGGGCGACATATAAATAAGGTGGGGCTTTTTGCCGAGCTGCCCGATCAGATCCTCAATGCACAGGGCAATGGGCTCTGCCATCATCAGCATACCCTTACCGCCGCCAAAAGGACAGTCGTCTACCCGGTTGTGCTTATCAAAGGCAAAATCCCGGATCTGGTGGAACTGGATCTCCACAGCGCCTTTATTTCGTGCCCGGCCAATGATGCTCTCCCCCATGACCGCCTCACACATCTCCGGAAACAGCGTTAAAAAATCAATCCTCATGGTCAAAAATCCCCTTGATGGGCCGAACGGTCATTCTGCGGCCCTCGATGTCTGTATCGAGCACGATATGCTCGACTACCGGCAGGAGATATTTTCTGCCGTCATCGCCGGTGACTTCATAAACGTCGTTGGCGCCGGTCTGAAACACCTCTGTCACCTTG
This sequence comes from Oscillospiraceae bacterium, assembly GCA_029098185.1. Taxonomy (GTDB): domain Bacteria; phylum Bacillota; class Clostridia; order Oscillospirales; family Acutalibacteraceae; genus UMGS1071. Next base: position 3,759 of record JAQXNV010000022.1, on the reverse strand, counting down.
CCGTAGCGCTGGTCGGTATCGGCGTCAAAGACTTCGACACCCAGCAGATCCGCAATAAAGAACCGGCCCTTTGGCAGACGGGCATCCTTTCGGTCGAGATAAAGGACGCGTCCCCGCAGCGGGTCGCCCTGCTCGATGGAATCGATACCCTCCAGCAGCACCAGCAGCAGATTTTTATGCACTCTGGCACTGCGCACAGCAACGGGGATAAAAGTGCCGTTTTGCTTCCAGTACAGCGTTTTAAACCGCTTTAAAAAGGCGGGAGAATCACACCACGGCTCTACCCGCAGCTCGCCTCGGACGCCGTGGGTCCCTACGATTTTTCCAGCTTCCAAATATTGTTGCAGCAATGTCCGCCGCTCCTTTCCTGCGAAAAAAGGCTGTACCGAATCTCTCGCTACAGCCTTTTGCGGTTGTTTCCGTTTCAATAAATCATCGGCCCAAAGGGTCAATCGATCTCTACTGCGACCTTCTCGCCAGTCCGGGTAGAGGCCGCCCGCATCACGGTACGGATCGCTTTGGCAATACGTCCCTGCTTGCCGATGATCCGGCCCATATCGGATTCCGCCACGTGGAGATGATACACCACCACGCCATCGTCATCCGGCGCATCTACGGTGATCTCAATGGATTCCGGATGCTCTACCAGACCCTTCGTGATCGTATAAAGCAGCTCCTTCATGGAAATGCCTCTTAGAGAACGCCGTTCTTCTTCAGCAGTGCCTTAACGGTGTCGGTTGGCTGTGCGCCCTTGGAGATCCAATCCTTTGCCTTGTCGCCGTCGATCTTTACTTCAGCGGGATCGGTCAGTGGGTTGTAGTAGCCGATCTCCTCGATGAAACGGCCATCTCTTGGGAAGCGGGAATCCGCTACAACGATACGATAAAAAGGAGCTTTCTTTGCGCCCATTCTGCGAAGTCTGATTTTTACTGCCATGATAAATTCCTCCAAATTGTACTCTGATTTTTTTAAATTTTTGTCTTTTTTTATCCAACCAAAAGCGCCAGGGCCCTTTCGGGAGAATCCTTACACACTACAGCCCTTTCCCGTGCCTTAGAAGGGCATACCGGGCATAGAGCCAAATTTCATGCGGCGGCGAGAGCCTTTTTTCTGCTTGATCGACCGCACCATTTTCTTGGTCGTCTCAAACTGCTTGATCAGCTTGTTGACGTCCTCCACCTTCATGCCGCTGCCGGCGGCGATACGCCGTTTTCTCGACGGATTGATGATGGATGGCTTGCGCCGCTCCTCCTCCGTCATGGACAGGATGATCGCTTCCAGCCGGTCGATCTGCCGGTCGTCGATGTCTACATCCTTGAGCTGCTTATCCATGCCGGGCAGCTTTGAGATCACCGACTTCAGCGGACCCATTTTCTTCACCTGACGGAACTGCTCCAGCAAGTCATTGTAATCGAACTGATTCTGCATGATCTTGCGGGCGGCCGCTTCGGCTTCCTTCTCGTCCAGCTTATTCTGGGCATCTTCAATGAGCGACAAAACATCGCCCATGCCCAAAATTCTGGAGGCCATCCGGTCAGGATGGAACACTTCCAGATCGCTGAGCTTTTCGCCGACGCCGGCAAACTTAATGGGCTTGCCTGTGACGGCCCGGACTGACAGGGCCGCACCGCCTCTGGTGTCGCCGTCCAACTTTGTCAGGATGACGCCGCTGATGGACAGCAGCTCATCAAAGGTCTTGGCCACGTTGACGGCTTCCTGACCGGTCATGGAGTCCACCACCAGCAGGATCTCGTCGGGATGAACGGCGGCATTGATGCGCTTTAATTCATCCATCAGTGCCTGGTCGATCTGGAGACGACCGGCGGTATCAATGATCACGATGTCATTGCCGTAATCTTTTGCGTGGCGGACAGCGCTCTCACTGATCTTGACCGGGTCTTCCTTGCCCATCTCAAAGACAGGCACCCCGGCCTGCTGGCCCACGACCTGTAACTGCTTGATCGCGGCCGGACGATAAATATCGCAGGCGACCAGCAGCGGCCGATGGCCCTGATCCTTGAAGAGCTTTGCCAGCTTTGCGGCATGGGTCGTTTTACCGGCGCCCTGCAAACCGCACATCATGATGACGGTCGGCGGGCGAGACGCAAATTTGATCCGTGCCTGCTCGCCGCCCATCAGGGCTGTCAGCTCCTCATTGACGATCTTAACGACCATCTGGCCCGGCGTCAGGCTGGCCATGACGTCAGCGCCGATGGCCCGCTCGGTGACCTTCTTGGTAAAGTCCTTGGCTACCTTGTAGTTGACATCCGCCTCCAGCAAAGCCAGCCGGACTTCCCGCATGGCCTCTTTTACATCGGATTCGCTGAGCTTACCCTTGGAACGCAGCCGTTTAAACGCATTGGATAGCTTATCCGCAAGTCCTTCAAATGCCATGAGATCCTCTCCTTTCCTTCGATCTACTCTGTTTCCGTTTTCTCCAGTTGGTCTACAATAGACAACAGCCGATCCAGCGTCTGCGCAGCCTCTGGGTCTTGGCCACAGACAGCTTCCAGCCCTTTGGCGCATTGCCGGATCTCCAACAAGCCCTGCTGGACCTGCTGGAACCGGCGTGCCAGCCCTAGCTTTGCTTCCATCTCGCCCAACTGGTGTTCTGCGCGCTTGACAGCGTCCCGCACGCCTTGGCGGGTCATGCCCTCCAAATCGGCGATCTCCGAAAGCGACAGGTCGTCGTCATAATACTGCGCAAACAGGCGGCGCTGCTTTTCGCCCAGCAGGCTGCCGTAAAAATCCAGCAGAAAGGAGCTTTCTAAATTTTTCGCCAAACCGCATCCCCGCCGTTCCAGATTCAGGTGTAAAGAAAAAAGCTTTACAGTTGATGATTATACCGAATTCCCGCAGGATTGTCAAGGGATTTTTCTCGATTTCTCCTGTTTTCCCCATGAAAAAAGCGGTCGAAAATGGCAAAACCATCTCAACCATCAGAAGGGAACAAGCGCTGCTGTACAGCTTTCCCCAATTTAAGCATATCGTCATCCAGCACCGCAAAAATCACTGTCAATTCTGCCGGGAAAGCATAGGTTGTCCGAAGGGCTACCTCCCACGCTTTTGCCTTGGGATAGCCAAAGATACCGGCGGAAATCAGCGGGAAGCCGATGGACTTGCAGCCGTTGTCCGCAGCCAACTTCAGGGCAGACCGGTAACAGCTTTGGAGCAGCTCCTTTTCCCGATGATGGCCGCCTTGCCAACGGGGGCCAACAGCGTGGATGATGTACTTTGCGTTCAACTGGAATCCCGGCGTGAGGACAGCGCTGCCGGTATCGCAGTGGCCGATGGCCCGACAGGCTTTTTCCAACTCCTGCTGCCCCGCTTCCCGAAAGATGGCGCCGCAGACGCCGCCGCCAGCCCACAAGCCCTCATTGGCCGCATTGACAACGCAGTCTACCTCCAATCGGGTAACGCTTTCCTTTTCAATAAATACACGGCACATCATGTTTCCTCACATCGTTTTTTTGTTTTTGGAAAATTGCGCCAGGACGACCTTTTCCAGCTCTTTCATGGATGCACGGACCATGATAAAAGACAGCTCATTGCTGTCGGTCATCTTCCACCGGCCATCCCGCTTTTCCATATGGACTACGCCGCTGACCGGTGCCGGTTCCAATTTTGCAATGATGTCCTCGATCAACTCCATGGCCTTGCCGACCTTTCGCAGATCCAGTTCCCCGGAAAGCAACTGGAGGGTGGCCTCGTTATCCGCTAACACCTTTAGTCCACGGGTCGTCAGCTCTTTAGCGCTGA